>JBEKRO010000058.1:0-40531 GCA_049518655.1 Bryobacteraceae bacterium
CCTACCGTGCGCTCTCCGACTGGCTCGGACAATTCGGGTCGCGACTATTTCCGGAAATCAGCGCTATACCCGGTTGGCGAGTCGTTCCTCGGTAGAGGGGTTTCTGCCACGGGCTGCTAGGCTGAATACCAACTGTGCATCGATTCGACGAATTCATCAAGGCACGCGTGTACCTGAAGAACGACTCCAGCTGCCGTTCACTGGTACAGAGATAGCTTCGCCGCGTTCAAGCGTTTCTATCCGTCGGAAGAGTACTCGAAACAGAGCTGGCCCTGCGCGATAGCGTCTCACCGATTTCCTGCAACACCTACTGTCGTGCGGTGAATGCCTACTTGCGTTGCCTCCATGATGAAGGGCATGTGAAACACCTCCTGCGTATCCCGCCGATGAAAACGGAGCAGAAGGTTCTGGCGACGCTCAACCGCGCACAGTGGATTTGTTCCTCCGCTGGAAGCCACGCACGTTCTCGCAGTTCCGGCTCCATGCGCTCGTCACCTTGCTTCTAGACACGGGCTTGCGAATTCGAGAAGCATTGAGTCTGCGGCGAGAGGACATCGATTTTGAAAACCTGCTTGTAAAGGTCGGGGGGAAAGGGACAAAAGCAACGCATGGTGCCGTTCTCGTTCGAGCTTCGCAAAGTGGTGTACCGGTGGCTGGCGAAACACAAATTTGATCTTGTATTTCCGACCAGTGAGGGTACCGCGCTAGATCAACGGAATCTTCTTCACACCTTGAAAGCAATTGGTCGCAATCTTGGCGTCAACGGCGTCCGGGTCAGCTTCCACACTTTCCGTCACACCTTCGCCGTGAGCTATCTTCGGGCTGGGGGAAACCTGTACTACCTAGCTCGCATTCTGGGGCACTCCAGCGAGAAGACGACCGAGCGGTACTTGGAGAGCCTGGGGCCGGAAGACTTGCAGGCGGTACACGATAAGCTGTCCCTACTCACTCGGTAAGGCGACTTGGAGAGTTGAAAAGCTCTGCCAGCTTGTGTTCTACTGCTGCACGTGATCGTGAAACCAGTCCGTTTGAGCCTTGGACGCATTGAGGCTGAGTTGCGCGAGGTACAGCGTCATTTCCCGGCCATCAATGCCCAACTCAACTTGCGCCGTGATGACTTCACCGACACGGTGCGGCAGAATATGCTTGCGGCGTATGAGTTTCTCGATGCGCTCGTTGACCAGAACCTAGACTTGTTCAGCGACGAGGGTCTTGAGGCGCTTTTGCAACTCAACCACCTCGTGCTTCTTGGTAAAGGATACGATCCGCGTGAGTTCGGTCGGCACATCAGTGTTACCCGACAGCGGTTCTTCGATAATTTCCGTCGATATGTTAAGCCGATCCGCCGCTGGTTTCGCAAGCATGAGACGGAGAATCCGTACAAAGTTGCGGCGCAAGTTTACGTGGGGGTTCTAAGCCAACCCCAACTGTATCAAGAGGGCAATCATCGCACCGGGTCCTTGATCGCGAGCGGTATACTCTTGGAGAACGGTTGCCCGCCTTTCGTCCTGACACGGCAAAATGCCGTTGCGTACTTCAATCCCTCCTCAGAGATCAAGTTCACTGACAAACGCACGATCCAGGGGAAGCTTCGTCTGCCCAAATATCAGCGCGACTTCCGAGACTTCCTCCGGCAAAACGTCAACGAGGCGTACGTGCGCCGGCCGTGATAAGGTCCGTAGAAGAAACGTCAGCGTGCATCGGTTTTTGGCCGTCATATCTTAAGGTCGGGAGCCATCTAATTGTTTATGCGAAGCAACGAAACTCGGAATACTACACCAGTATTTGTGGCTACCATAAACCCGCAAGGGAAGCCAACGGTAAAGACGCCAAAGACCTTGAAGAACTCGGTTCCGGCGAAGATCCACAAAAATCCAAAGAGCCGAAGTCAAGGTAGCCCACTACCTGCTTGAAGCCTTGGAACGGGGTCAGAAAGAGCGGCATAATACCGGATGAAACGCTTCGTCCTAGCTCTTGCCGTCACAGTATTTACAAGTCACGCCCAAAGTAACCGGCGTGTTCTAACGACGAAACAGGCCGAGACACTCGCCCTGAATGCTCCTTCGACGCTTAACGGGAGAAAGGAGATTGCTTTTCGGTGCCTTCTAAGCAAGTGGTCGCGGGTTCGAGTCCAGCCGCGCCTACCAATTCTTTCAATCACATACAAGCGACGTCTGCCAGCGGCGCACACCTTTGTGCAAGAAATCTATTTCTTGGTGGCCGCCGCGTCTTTGATTGCCTTCAAATGCGGAAGGTCGTGATCTTCCTCGTGACAGGCGGACTCGTAGAGCATTCCTTTTTCGCGCTTGATGGGTAATGCGATGGTCCAGGGCCGCGTGTACACCACAGGATCGGTGACGGTGGCCTCGTAATTGATGGTGTCGGGACCCGCCGGCGTGAATCGCTCCACCACATGCTCGGCGTAGCTCACAATCTCGCCCACTTCGTTCAGCCAGGTTTTCCCGTTGAAATTTGTCGTATCGACGACCAGCGTATCGCCCTCCCATCGTCCCACCGAATCCCCCTGCCACAGGCGGATCGAATCGGGAAGATGCGCTCGCGCGCGCAGCGAAATGATGCGCCACGCCACACGCTCGTGCAGAATGACGAGGTAGTCGGAGGTTTGAACGATGTGGAACGACGTAGGAACGTACATCGATCGCGGAACACCGGCTGGGAAGCAGTGCGCCGTCGGATCGTCATAACCTCGTTCGTCGCGGTCGCGATCGGCCTTTTCCCGCACGGCCCACGGCTGCATCGGAAGCTTCGAGTCCGGCGGATCGATAATCACCCCACGCCCACCCGCAGTGAGTGCGACGTTGGCGTGTTTTTCCAGTCCGTAATTTGCGCCTCCGGCGTCTGGCAGATAATATCCCTGGAAGTCCGGCTTCCCATCAGGCTTACGGTGAATGTTCGCCGCGGCACTCACCGGACTGGCCGCAGCAGGCGCAATGGCAGCCGTGATAGTCATCGGAGGCGGCGTTCCGCTGCCCGGATACCAGGTTCGCGGTTCGCGCGTGAACGCACCGTTCGCCTCTTCGACTTCGGCCTGGCAGGCGTACTCGAAAAGCCTGCCTCGATCCGTTCTCCGATGCAAAGGGAGGCGAATGGTCCAAGGCTTCGTGAAAACTTTGGAATCCTCGATGGTGGCTTCATACTGAATTGTGTCGGGGTCGGTCATGCGGTATCGCTCCACCACATGGAGCGCGTCGCTGTGAAAGTCCCCCGCCATGTCGAACCATGTTTTGTCGTTGTTGTTGGCGACATCGACAACCAGCGTGTCACCGTCCCATCGGCCACGCGAATCGCCCATCCAGAAGGTGGTGTCGGCCTCCGGGTGTGGGCTGCCGTCCGTATAGATCAGACGATAGTCGAGCGACCATTCGAATGCGATGGCGATCGTCTGGGCCGTCTGGAAAATCTGAAACGGGAAATCGAGATACATGACCCGAGGAACGCCAGGTATATAGCATTTCCCTACGGGATCGGCCTTTTGCCGATTTTGAAAGTTCTCGGCCTTCTTCGCGGCGGCCCAAGACTGATACGGGATTTCGCCGCCCACGACGACCGACCGGCCGGCGAGCACGTTGTATCGTGCTGCGTGATCCTGAAGATCGGCAGCCGCCGTGCTGTAGGCTTGCCAAATGCCCTCGAAGTTTAGCTTACCGTCGGCCGTGCGTGGCAAAGGCGGTCGGGGAGCTGGTGTGTGCTCCGGAGCCGCAACGAGTGCGCTCGTAAAGGCGATCGCCATAATCGTGGCGAGATGATGTGTGTGCATATGATAGTTGTCTTTGAGCAAAGTTTCGCGAAGACCTGAGCGTCGAGAACACCACAGGAACTATCAGAATACACATTCTTACCGGTCGGCCACTGGCCCGATTCATTCGCCTGATTGGAGGAAAGGACTTACTTTCCCACCACCAGGATGGAAAATGAATCTGGAACTATCGCGCCCCGTCCGGGACGTCCGCCGGGCTGAGCGGGCGGAATCGGCGGACCGAATTCAGCGGTGATCAGGATGATGTGGTTCGTCTTGGTGTCCAGCGCGCTGGTCCTGGCCCCATTCATCGTCGGCAACGTCTGCTCCACAACAAAGCTAGTGGGGCTGTTTTCCTTGACGATGGTCAGGGTACCGTCGATGCCCTGCGAGCTGAACGCCTCCATCGTATTGGGATTGAAGGTGGCGCCATCCGTCCCCATCCCGATGGGTAACGTAGTGATGATTTTGCCGTCGTCGGCGTTCAGGATCACCATGTTCGCTGGATTGCGGCACGCCGCGAAAAGAATGCGATTCTTCGCGTCCATCGCAAGGCCGGCGCACGTGCCGCCTTTTCCGGCGACATCATAGTGCGCGGTCACCTCGAGCGTCTTGGTGTCCACAACCGCGACGTTTTCCTTGTCCTCTACGTCGATGTATAAGTGGCCTTTGCCATCTGCAGCCGCCTGCTCCGGCATTCCTCCGATGTCAAACGCTTTTATGATGGAGCCGTCCTTCGAGTCGATCGCTGTCACGTGCGGCGAAGCGTGGCTAAGAATGTAAGCCCGCTGATCGGACGGATCGAAGAGAGCGCCGTCCGGGTTGCCCTGTACCTCAATAGTCTTAATGGTTGCCAGCGTTTTCGTGTCGAACATCGTAATCGGCTTGGTAGTGGCGAAGCCGTGGCTCGTTTTCGGATCGATCACGGCGCCGTGCGCGTTCGTAGTCATCACTTCGCCCACTGGCTCCAACGTGTCGAGATTGTAGACATTGATGCGCGGCGTTTTGCCGGTGCGCGCGATGTACAACCGGCGATTTTCGACGTCCACATTCACGTAGTCGAAACCGCCATCGCCCCCGACCTTAGCTGTCTTGAGCACCTTATACGGTCCCGCGGCGGGGGCCTGCTGGGCTCGTCCTGTTGGAGCACAAATTGCGATTGTTACGGCAACTGCCAGACCGAGTCGAAACATGAAATTCCTCGACTGAGTATACATCGTACTCGGCTTGCTGCTGGAGCAATGGCGAAGCACGTGGTGCAACACCTCGCGAACTTTGATGGACATAGAATGGGAACAGCATGCGGTACCTGGTGCGCGCACGTGTCAAGGCAGGCGGCGAGCAGCGCCTTCTGCAGGCGATTGAACAGAGAACTCTGGGCCAAGGTTCCGTAGCCGGCGCCGAATATCTGCGAAACATGCAAGAAGCCCGGCTTTGTCCGGACGGCACGGCCCGCTGGGTTGAGGTGTGCTTTTGTCCGGCTCCACTCGAAGAGGAGCGGCCCTACTGGGAGCAATACTTCGAACTGGTCAAGGTGCAGGATGCGCATGATCGCAGGCAGTGCCGGGACCAGAACGGATCAGAGCCATGGGCCTGCGAGAACTGCGATTGCACCCAACGTTTGGAGCGCAAGCTGGCAACTTTGGGTGATCCATTCCTGAAGACGCTGGGAGGCAACTCGCTTGCGCCTCAACGAAACCGCTGACAACTGGATCTAGTGGCCGCCGCCGGAGAGTTTGCGGTAGTACTCAGCGACCGAATCCTGATAGCCCGCGGGGACCCTGGCCGGGTCGGGATTGCGAATCGTGCCGCCCTGCTTTTCGTCGAGTTGCCGGCGCAGTTGCAGCTCCAGCGCGTCCACGTTGCTCAAGAGCTGCTGGTGCATCTGCTCCACTAAGCCGGGATTCCCAGGGAAACGGCTGGGGTCCAGATTGCGCATTTGATCGATCAGGGACTGCAACTGTTGCCTGGCTTCGGGACTATCCTGAACAGCCGGCCGAACCTGATTGAGAAGGTTCAATCCCTGTTCAATCTGACGCTGTGTGTCGGCGGGATTGGGACCTTGTTGCGGCGTTACGGCGCGGCCGCCGATGCGCGTGTTCCCCATGTCGTAACCGCCATTCACATTGCGGCCGCCGTTGGTAGCGCCACCGCCCGGATTGCCTACGGGGCCGGCGAGACGGTTGCCAACCGCGCCCGCTTGGCCTCCGCCAGCTTGACCTCCCTGTTGCCCAGCCTGTTGCCCCGGTTGGCCGGATTGACCAGATTGCCCGTTGCGATTCAGTTGGCCGCTTTGGAATTGCTGGCCGCCAGGTCCATTGGGTGGTCCATTGGGTTGACCCGCACGTCCGCCGAGGCCGGCGAGTTCATCACGCAGCCGGGATAGATCGTCCATGGCGCGATTCAGCGCGGCGTCCTCGGAAGTGTGCTGCGCATTGCCCAGGGCGCGAGCCGCGTCGGTCACTTGTTGACCCAGTTTTTGCAAGTCGCTGGTGAGAGCGGTTTCGGCAGCATCGGAGAACTGGCCGCTGCGCAACTGATCGGAGCTGCGTTGCATGCGCGTACCAAGATCGTTTTCGTCCATGCCGCTGAGCGCGCCGCGTAACTTAGTGGAAGCCTCGGGCTGGGTGGGCGCAAGCTCGCGCGCCGCATCGCGCATTTGTTGGGTCAGGCGCGTCAGATCATCGCTCACGCGTTGACGATCGTTGACCATTTTGTCGATTTCTTGAGCGGACGGATACTTTTGCGGACGGTTGGCGGCGCGAGCGGCATTCTGTTGCGCCATCAAGTCGCGCACTTGATCGGCCTGCTGCTTTTGCCGGGCCGCTAGTTGGTCGGCCGTCTGGGCCATCGAGTTGAGGCGACCGGCGGCGTCTTGTCGCTGCAAGCCGCCCAGCAGATCGGTGGCTTCACGCAAACGGTCGGCAGCGCGGCGGGAAGCAGCTGCGCCGGCACTCTGGGAGGTGGCGCGACGCATGTCTTCGTTAGCTTGACGTAAGCGGTCGAGCGCTTGTTGGGCCGCTTGTTGACGGCTATCGGCGGCCTGGTCCGCGGACTGCTTCCCGCCTTGTTGGCCTTGCCCAGAGCTGGATTGCCCGCCCGATTGTCCCGATGACGAACCCTTCTGCCCGCTCTGTTGCCCTTGCTGTCCTTGTTGGCCCTGCTGTCCTTGCTGCCCGTTCTGAGCGAGCTGTTGCTCCATCTGTTGCTGGAGCTGCTGCGCCTCGCGCTGCAACATTTCCTGCTGCCATTTTTGCTCGGCCGTCTGCGTGCCATTGCGTTGCTGCTGTGCCAGATCTTCCTCGCGCTTGGCCAGTTCGTCGAGCTTCTTCAACGCGTCGTCAATGTCTCGCGCCTTTTGTTCGGCGCTGCTCGCCGCGCTTTGTGGGGTCTCGTATTGATTTTTCTGCGTATCGAGCTCCAGTTCGAAGAGCTGGGCTAAATCACGCGCCGCGCCGCCCCCACCACCTCCGCCCCCTTGTGCTCCAAACGCAACTTGAATTCGCCGGAAGGTGGCTTCGGCACGCAGCAGCGATTGCAGAGCTTTCTGCTCGTTGGGGATAGCGTCCTTCCATTTCTGCTGCTGCAATTGTTGCGCGGCCGGCTCCATGGCCTGGGACGCGGCCAGCATATCCTTTTGGAAGTCGCCGATGGCCTTCACTTCATCGGTCAACTCGCGAGCCTCCAATCGGCCGGAAAGGGAGACGGCCTGATCGCGCAAGGTGGATTGGGATTGCGATAGCAGCTTGGCGATGTCGGTGGCCTGCTGTTGTGTGGAGTTCTTATCGCCCTGTTGTTTGAAAGTCTGGGAGATGATCTCCTTCTCGCGCTGCGAGATTTCCGCGGATGGATCGCCACCACCGCCGCCTCCACCACCGCCCCCGCCGGCCGTCTGTGATTGCGAAAACTCGCGTTCGTACGGGTCGGCCTGGATGAACACCATATCGGTGTGGGCTTCGGAGTTGCCGTCCTTGGCGGTGGCGTAAACGCTTACCAGATCGCCCGGAACCAGCTTGAAATTCTCGAGCGAAAGCGTGGTTGAGCCGTCGGCTTGTTTTTCGCCCTTCTTTCGGAGGAGATCCACCGTGGTCTCGGGACCGCCGTTGACCGAATAATGCAGCGCGACGCCCGCGAGGCCATATTCGTCGGTAACCTTGGCGGCGACCGTTACCTCTTCGATGGGGCTGGCGTGATAGTCGTGCCCGGGACGCACCAACGAAATCTGAGGCGGGTTGGCTTTGCGGGCCTCGATGAAAAAATCCTCGCTGACGCGCACGGGCTGGCCCTGCTCAACGCCTGCGACATGGTAGACGCCGTCCCGATCCATCTTGACGGTTCCGTGATAGACGTTATTCTGGCCGCCGGTCAGTTGAATCTGTTGTCCGTTATCCAGTTGAATCTGGCTGCCTGGAAGAGGACGGTCGGTGGAAATATCGAGTTCGGCCTGAGTGCCGGTGACGGCGCGCAGATCGCCGCCGCGCTCCTCAATTTCAGACGGCATGCCTGTCCAGGCGGGGTAATGATAGGTGACGCGAATCTTCGTCACCGCGGGCAAATCGGTGACGCGAATATTAAAATGCTTGGAAGTCATCGCTCCGGCGGTGACATAATATTCGACATTCTCGGGCAAACCGGCAAACAGAAATTCATAGCCGCCCGCGAAACTGCCGGCCGCCCTGGGCAGCATTGCAATCTCTTCCCATTTCGACGAACTTTGAAAACGGGCATGCACCTTGACGCTGGGGGAGCGCAGGCCGGTAGGGAGGGCCGAAACCATCTGGTCGGCGTGACGGCGCACGACAGCGTTGCCGGGAGCGACGCGCAGGTCGTAGAGCGCGGGCTTGTCGCGATGCGGACCGGTCCATAGCAGCGACGCGCCATAGCCAAGAAAGCCGGGGCCCGCGGCGATCATCCAAAGCAAGATGACGAATGCGCCGACGCCCGCGGCGAGCGAGATCCAAAGGCGGCGGTCGGTGACCAACTGCGTGGGCTCGGCGGATTGGGCGATGCCGAGCGTATCGTCTGCCAGAAGCTCGATAAAGGGATCTTGACCGTCGCGTTCGGTGAAGTGGTGAGGCGCTGCTGGAATTGTGGGAAGGCGGCTTCGGCGGTTCCGATGGCGCGGCGGCGGGTCAAACGGTACAAAGGCAGCGCCAATCCGGCGGCTGCGGCAATGGCTAAGATCAAGATCAACGCGAAGCGAGTGGCGGTGACGCTGCCCTGCGAAAAGGCTAGCGCGTTGGCGATAGCGACCAGCACCAGGGTAGCCACCAAAGCGCCGCCAGTGAGAATGGCAAAGCCGCGAAGCGCGGTGCTCCAGCGCAGGCGTTGTTCCAGTTGCGCAATGTATGCGTGAAGCTGTTCGCGGGCAGTCATTGAATCTCCAACGGCGCGGGCGACGTAATAGATCAAGCATATCTCACTGATGGGTGGCCGACGCCATGCCCTGTCTTTTCGCGCACTGGCCATCATCGTATACTGGTCGTGAGCCAATGGAACTGCCGCTCAACGCACGAGAAACGTCGCTATTGCAAGCCTTCCGCCGCCTTCCACCGGATGCAGCCGCCGAACTGACAGCCCTGGTTGAGCGATTGGCCACGCTCCGTCCGAACACCAAAATCGATTGGTCCGATTCCTGGTCAGATGAAGACCTGAGGGAAGCCACGGCCGCTTCGATAAGACGGTTTGAAGCGGAAGAGTCGGAAGAAGGTCATTGAGTCCCGGTGATGTCGTTGTTGGAATGCTTCCCGGCGCGGTAGAAACGAAGGTCCGCCCGGCAGTGGTCATTGCAAGCGGCACTTACCTTGTCGAACGACCCGACGTTCTACTCGGCATACTTACCACGAAGGTTCCGGCGAAGGTCATATCCACAGATTATCTTCTCGTGGACTGGCAATCCGCCGGACTGCGGGCGCCATCGTGCTTCCGGGCCTACGTATTCACGATCCATCGCTCGGAGCTGACGGTGATTGGCCATCTCAGCTCCCAGGATCGGAATCGGGTACAGGCTTGTGTCAGCGCAGGGCATGGCCGGGGAAAACGGTCGTTTAGTGGAGTAGGCTAAAGCGGATCTAGTCCAAAGTCCACCGGGATGTGGATCAGTGGAGACCCTGAACGCCGGTCATACCAATGCGCGCCCTTCCTGTTGAACCGGTGTTCAAGGAGTCCTGCCTCGATCGTGTTAAAGATCCAGCTCTCTGGCAAGCCGCTGGTTGCCGCGAGACTGTCGAGATACACGTAGGCATCTTCGTCTCGCCCCTTCACCTCACCTTTGAGCGCAGCAGCCAACGTTGCGAGCCTGGCTTCAAAAAGCGTTTTGACATCGTCCCAGACCAGATCTATTGCAGCCAACCATCCGCTCCCGGTGAAGCGGCACATCGGGTGTCCGATTGCATCCATCCGTCGTATCCAGTACCTGTCTTCGAACTCTTTCCAAGTTGTAGTTCGCACGTCCTTGAATGTCTCCGCGAATGTCTCCGCCTTTAGCTCGAACATGGCGATATCAATTGCGTTATCTGCGAGCTCTTGGAGCATCAACCGAAGGGCTAGCGCAAGATTTCTCAGCCGCTCTTCGCCGGAAAGGCTCATCGATTTATAGTACCCTTACACCTATCGCGCACCGCGCGGCGTCAAGGTTCCTCAAGGATCGAGCACAGGTGCGCTATGCCGAATATGTGGTTTTGTGAACCGCCCTTGCTCGCCGATAATTCCAGACGGAACGCCGCAAACTCCGGTAATGGGTTACCAGGCATCACTTGTGAATTAAGATTTCGATCGCCGAGGTCGGGTGGGCATCCTTCCGGCGAAGCTCTGAGCAACAGTAGTACGATACAGGGCGTGGGAAGCTCTGAGCGCAAGATTCGAAGTCCGAAGGAACTGGCAATCTTGCTGAAAGACCTTGATTCCGAAATCGAGGAGATCCTAAACGCAGAAGGTGTTTTCCCCGTCAGCTCACATGGCTGGATCGATCATGACACAGAGGATCCAGAATACGCTGGTCACGCAATGTGGCAAACGGACCCTCCGTTTCAGCACGATTTTTCCACGCTGCTCGGCGGAGGGGTCGTGCAGTACGCACCAACCCTGCGCGACGAGGTGCTCACCCGCAGCGGTGACGACTTCGAAGCTGTTATGATTTCCGCTCGAAGGTCAATCGGCATGGCGTTAGCGCGCGCCCGCACGATCCAATCTTTGGCGCAAGATCACAGTGAAAAGTTTTGGCAGGACTACTCGACGTGCATGATGTTACTCGCCATCGCTTCGGATCGTATTCGCGACTTCGCCGTAATGGCGTTGGAGAATGAGGAATACGACAGCAAAAAGGGCGAAAAAGCGCAAGAAGCACTCGTCAAAGGAGCCATAGCGAAAGTTCCGGGGTTGGCCGACCTGGCGAAGCAAAGCCAGGCGTTTAAGGAACTTCGCAATAAAGTCGTTCACAAGATCGCCACTCGGGCTGCACTTCGAAGTGTAGATATTCTCGAGGAGCAAAGAGGGCATGCAATTTCCGGGAAGCCTGTCGAAATCTGGGAGCCAACGTTCGAAGAGTTGCAGGCGTCGACGAGCGGACAGGGGGATGGGGCATCCGCGATTGCGGCAGTCGAGGAAACGAGGAGCTGGTACGAATGTTTGATTAAAGCAAGCAACCTCATCTTCAAGGCCGAACACTCACTTCGGCAGCGTGCCAAGGCCGGTTCTTAGCTTGTGCGGCAGATTGTGGTCGACAGAACCTTCACGGCACGCGCTCAACGCTGTGCGAGCGAGCAAACGAAATGAGCTGCTGGATGGCAGTAAGTGACAAATCGGGATAATTCTCTTGGATTTCTTCAAGCGGAGAACCAAGCTCGGCGTCCTGAACGATTGTATCCGCAAGAATGCGGGTACCGCGTACAACGGGGCGTCCCGACACCTTGCCGTGCATCTGTTCAACCAACTCGCAACTGGCCCAATCGATACAGCTGTCCAAGCTTTCCATTTGGTTCTACTTATCCTCAGGTATCTCTACCTCAACATTGGCGCCGGGTGTGGCTGCGTTGACCGCCGCAACAACAAGGTAGACGTGCGGCTGGACTTCTGGCCATTGCTGCTTGCCCAGCACGATGATGGCTATTTTGCGGCCCGCAAGGTTCTGTTGATAGCGCATGTTCTTGTCGGTCGTTAGAAGCACTTCGAACCCGGCGGCTTCGGCGGCGTTGAGCAACTCGCCATTTTGAAGGCGGTCCCAGCCTTCATGCGCAGCGGTGCCCACCGTATGGCCCTCCAAAAAAGGCCGAATGGGAACGGGCGTCGCCTGATCGAACAAAACCCGCATTAGGAAGCAGACACGGGGGGCTTATCCAGACTGCGAGCGGCAAATTCGATGACAGCTTTCACCTGCTTGCGGTCAAGTCCATCGAACCATTCTATGATGTCGTCGATGTTGGCGCCCGCTTCAATGTTCTCGAAAATGGCCGATACCGGCATCCGGGTGCCCTTGAGAACCCACGCGCCGCTCAGTTTGCCCGGTACACTTTCCACGGCGGAGCATTGCGACCAGTCGAGAATTGCCATGCTCTTTACCCTATTTTCATCGTAGCCTGTTTTGCGCAGGATACGAGCCTCATCCTCGCGCTGGGCCGGGGTAACGGCTGGCCAGGATCTGGGATGAGGGGTTAATTCACGCTGCGAATCGGATGACTTCAAGTTCTGCGGACATATCGCACTGGAGCTCGTCGCTACTTCTTGCCTTTCCCCGCTGCTTCCTCAGCCTCATGCTTCCGCGCGCCGCGTAATATATCGCCGAGCGCGTAGTTGCCTTCGTGGCAGGCGTATTCGTAAATCGGCTTGCTGGTGGCCGGCCAGGTGTACTCGCCGGTCCAAGGCCGGTCCCACGTGTCCGGGTCTTCCACGGTAAAGCGATACAGAAGCGTCTTATCGTCAACGCGCGTGAGGCGCTCGATTACGTGGAGGTTTTCGGTAGATCCACGAAACCGGGTTTTGTCGTTGAAATTGGTGGTGTCGATCACCAGCGTGTCCCCCTCCCAACGACCCACCGAATCGCCCATCCAGCGGCGGAGGTTCTGGGGAAGATGCTGTGCGTTCATACGCACGATGCGTGCATCGTGCACCATCTCGGTGAGAATCATGATCGAGTCCGGCGTCTGCACAATTTGATGCAGATCGTTATAGAAATAGTCCGGCAGCGCCGGCGGACCGGAGGTGGAACCGAATCCGAGCAGGCAGCGCTCGCCAAGCGGCCGCTGCTCTGGATTATCGAAGGAGCCGGGCGGTTCGGCGGTGGGATCCTGGCTCTCGCGCGCGTCCGAGGTTGGCGTCGCCCGGGCTGTGGCGAGCCGCTTGCGCGCTGCCGCATTGTAGGGCGGCACATGGCCATCCGGCGGATCGACGACGATGGAAGTTCGAATCTGCCCATCGACCACTGTGTATGCGGAGCCCTGTTTCAGCCAGAAACGATTGTAGCCGCCGACAGCGCCACCCCCGGCGCGCTCCAGAATTTCAAAGAATGATTTTGGCGCGCTGGTGTCGCCGCCCACCGGCGGCGCGGGGCGATCGGCACTCTCGGGCAGGTTGTCTTTAGCCCTGCGCTCGATTTCGGCTTTCTCCAAAGCTTCGGCTTTTTCTTTCGTCAGGTAGGGCGGATCGCCGGGCAGGCGCTCGAGCGGCGTCATCATGCCCAGATCGTAGGTACCCTGCAAATCCGGATGGCCGTCCGGGGTCCGAGGCAGCGCAGACTTTGCCGCAGTCTTCGTCACCTGGGCCGCTACGGGGAGAGCCGCCAGAGAGATCATCGCCAGCGCCATCCCCGCCACGCTCGTTCTTGAGATGAATCGATTCCGCATCTCCACACCTCCTCGATTATTTGTCCATGCTTATTTGTCCAGCGGATGCTTTCGGTACCGGCCATACAGCAGCTCTTCGACAAACTCCGCGCACTTGAAGTCCAGAAGCTGCGCGTTCTTTTCCTGACGCCGGTAGAGCGACATGCTCATTTTCCAAGCGCGCGTGAAGACGTTCGGATCTTCGATGGTTGCTTCATACGCGATGACATCCGGGCTGGTGCGCGTGTAGCGCTCCACCACGTGCAACTGGTCGGTATGGAAGTCCCCGGCACGATCGAACCAGGTTTGATCGTTCATGCCGGTTACGTCGATCACCAGAGTGTCGCCCTCCCAGTGTCCGACGGACTGGCCCATCCACGAGTCGGTTGGAGCGGGGCCGGGGTTTTTGAAAAAGATGTTCCGCACGGCGCCCGCGTATTCGTAGACGAAGGTGAGCGCGCTGGCGCTTTGCAGAATCTGGAACGGGTAGGGCAGGTAGGTGGCGCGCGGCACACCGGGGAGATAGCACTTGACCTCCGGATCCCGGTTCAACCAATCCTGTTGATTCGCTTTCTTCGTCGCGAGCGCGTCCGGCTTATACGGGATTGCGCCGCCTTCAACTACGCCCAGGCCGGGCGGCACCGCTCCGACAGCACCCAGCGACAGCACTGGAGCGGCCGGGACCGGACCGTTGGGCCCGGGTCGAAGCGCCATGGCGGGACGCGCCACGTGGGCCTCGATATCATAGTTGGCTTCGTTCAGTGCCTGCCAGATTCCATTCAGGTCGGGCTTGCCGCCGGGCCCGCGCGGCGCGCGATAAGACTGTCCGGCTAGTGGCACGACGCCCACGGCGATTATTGCGAGCACGGCACATTTCGTTCTTAGCCTGCGAAGGATTTTTCCCATTGCGCCGATCCTGTTCCCGACTATTATCTACCCGCAGTGATCGTAAAGCTCGGGCAGCCAACAAGGCCGGGTGCCGGTCGCTCGAGCTTGGCCCGTGGGTATGGTATGTATTAAGGGAAAGGAGTGTTCCACGTATGAACACGAAAAACAAGCCAAACCAGAAGGGTCAACACCAAAAGACCCAACAGAAGCAAGGACAGAAGACGAGGGATGGGAATCCCAGCATTCTTCATGATTACCGGAAGCCTCACGACCAAGAGCACCCCGAGACGCGGTTGACCCGTTAGTCTCACCTGCTCAAACGAATTAGTCCGTAAAAGCACCCTCCTGCGGCAGCGCGGGAGGGTTTTTACGTTTTAGGGATTATTCCTCGCGCTGCGTTCCGAGATAGCGGCTGGCCACGGCCGATTCGGCGACGGCTGCGGCGAGCACCAGCAGCATGACGTACCACCAGAAGCTCTGCGGAGTCTGATTTCGCGATAACGTGTTCGGCATTGCAGGACTGGACGCCGATGCAACTTGTGAAGATTCGCCACCGCCTTTACCGCCCCGCCACAAAGCCAAGACATCATCGGGGATTACGTCGAGGTTCGATTCCTTGGGATCGGGGTTGACGCCGACTTCGTCCTGGCGTCCATTGGCGAGGCGAAGCTGGTAATAGCCGGCCTCGGTGAGTTGGAACGATTGCGCGGAGGCGGCCTGGCCCAGAGTGAGCGGGCGCTTGCCTTCGGGGTCGGTGACTTCAACGCCTTGCGCCTGCTCCCTCGCGTTGCGCAGCTCGAGATACGCATCGACAGGTCGCGCGCCGCCCTGGCGTTCGCTGCCCGCAAGATAGCGCGCGGTTTGCTCGATGAAGGGGACGAACGCGGGATTGAGCGGGAAATCGTTGGTCAGGTTGTCGAGCCCGGAGGTGAGCAGCACCACGCGGCCCTCACCGATGCGTTTCTCGAGCAGCAGCGGCGTCTGGTCGCCTAAACGAACAATCACGCGCGCGGCATCCGGGCCGGCGCCGGGGTCGACATTGAGTGCGTAGAAAAACTTCACGCCCGGCCAACCGCCGGCTTTGGCGACCGCGGGGTAGGATGAGTCGCTGGAGCCCACCGCCATGTATCGATCGGGAACGCGGCTGTAGTCGCGGGTCTCAATAATGTGCGCGCCGAAAATCGGAATCTGCGAGCGTCCGCCGGCGGAGGTGCCCGCAGCAATGAGGAGACTGCCGCCCGAGCGCACGTACTGGGTGAGCGAATTTTCGAGTAACGAAGGCAGCGTATTCAGATCGGAGAGAACAATGAACGCGTAGTTGGATGGCTTGCGATCCGCAGCCTCATTGACGTTGATCGATTCGAGAGTAAAGGCCGATTGCGCGGCCGACGAGAGCGCGGCGCCCACATAGAGCGGCGAGCGGCTGTCGCCGTAATTGTGAATCAGCAGCGCCTTTTGCGGATCGGAACGTTCGACGGCAAAGCGTCGCAGGTCGTCGGCCGGAAGCGCATCGGCAGAGTCGATCTTGATCTCGCAGCGGCTGAAGCCGTACGGCACTTCGAGCGCGGGGAATTCGACGGTGGCGCGTCCGTTGGCGGGGACCGCGACGGTCTTGGTGGCGGTGGTCTTGCCGTTCACCACCAGCGACACCGTCCGTTGCGCGGCGGGAGTGCCGTAGCCCGCAATCACGGCTTGTACGCGAACCGGCTTGGCGTCCTTGCCCCAAACTTGTCCCGGGGCGTCCACCGATTCCACCGTCCAGTTGGGTTGCGCCTTCGTGGCTACCGGATGCGTGACGAGTTTGACGTTCGAGGGTAGCGCCATGTCGGAGAAGGTGGCGGCCAGCTGCCCGCGTTGCATGTCGCTGAACAGGTGAAGCTCGATGGGAGTGCGGACCGATTCGGCCATGGCACGCACGGCCCGCGCCAGTTCGCCGAAATTACCGTGGCCATCGCCGGGCTGAATGGCTTGCACAGCGGCACGCAACGCCGATTGGTCTTCAATCGGTTGTGTCATCAGCCGCAGCTGCGATCCAAACGCCGCCACCTGGGCACGAGCGGCGCCCTTTCCGGAAAGCACGCCGATGGCAGCATCTTTGGCATCGGCCAAGCGTGTTCCGGCACGCATACTGAACGAATTGTCCACCACGAGCAGCACCAAGCGGTTGCTGGCAAAAGCGGCCGCGTTGCGATTGATAAAGGGATTGGCGAAGGCCAGAATCAGGAGCGCGAGCCACAGCATCCGCAGCGATAGCAGCAGGTAATAGCGGAGCCGGCGATGGTGAGTGGAAGCTTGTGTGCGCGCCTCGAAGAACATGAGCGAGGGCACCTGCTTGGCCGTGGATTTGAGCTTCCTCAGCAGATGCAGGTAGAGCGGCAGCGTGAGGCCAGCCAGAGCGACAAGGAACCAGGGGGCGAAGAGTCCCATTTGAGTCAGTCAAATATCGGCGATATCCTCGCCAGTACTTCGTCCATGATAGCGTCTGGAATACTTTCGAGCTTCTTGCCACCGCGTGCAGCGAGATCGAGCGTGCGAGGCTGGTCGCACCGGACGACTCCAGTCGTCTTAGTTCCAGCCGCAGTCAGCGGCACGGCGAAACCTGCAGTCCGGGCGAAATTGCCGCCGCTCGTGATCGGGAGAATGACTGGGAGTTTGGTTATGCGGTTGAAAGCCTCGGGCGACACGATGAGCACTGGAACGCGGCCACTGACCAGCCAGATTTCGCCGCGCTTCATCAGATGAGCTCACCGCCCACGGGCTTGCTATCCAGCCATTCCCTCTTTCTCTTGGTGCGCCGAACATTCTTGCGCTGAACTTTGGGCTTGCATTGGGCGAGCAATTCGTCCAAGGTATATCGTCGCCGCTGGTGAGGCTCCACGACGAGACGGCCGCTTTCAATCGCGATGCCGACCTTGGCGCCTGACTGCAAGTGCAGGATATCGAGCAGCGCGGGCGGGACGGCCAGCATGACCGAGCCTCCGACTTTGCGCAGATTGGTGGTGTGCATGGCTGTCCTCCCGGAGTTATATTTTAGTATAACATCGTGAAGACTGAGGAAAAACCTTATCATAGAGAAAAGTCGGCAGTAGTGCAGAAGGAAAAGAAACACCGTGAGCCTCAATATCAAGGACCCGAAGCCCACAGACTGGCCCAGGCAATCGCCCAGTAGACCGGAGAAACCATGACCCGCGACGTCACCGAAGCCCTGCGCGAGAGGTACGAGCGTCTTCAGTGCCGCCGTGTTAAAGCCTCTGTTGGGGAACTGCACGCCATCGCCGAGCGCGCCGCTGCCGTTCAAGGGGGAGGACTTTAAGAAACCGACATTGTTCAACACCATCGCCTCGGTAGCCAGTGGAACGTAAGGTGCTTTCTTAGATGTTTGAATCATGTCGCTGCCTCTTTGCAAGATTCGCCCATCTGTTCCAGTTTCGTACCGTCGCGGGCGATGGCACGCGAGAGCGTTACGAGTTTACGGATTCCCGTCGGATCACGCGCCTGGAACGGCACGTCCTCCGGGCTCGCTGGATATCCAGATTGCCCTCGTTAGGGAGAAACGGCACTGGCCGAAGATTTCCGTGAAACGCCGGGAAAACATTCATGTTCAAACAGCCGCAGGATCTGGGCTCGGTGACGGTCGAGGTGAAACCTGAGGAACTCCAACCGCTGCTTCGCATCGAGGGGACCGGAAAGGAAATGCGGAAAGATCACCTGCTCGAGATCCAGTCCATCCAGCGCCGTCCCAAGTCGATCGAGCACCGTTTGGCAGGATTCAGAATAAGTGATCCAATATTGCAACGGTCCGCCGATATGGGGCGTGGCGATTGGTGGAGCGAGCTCCTTCGGTTTCCAAGTGCGAGCTACGACTTCATCGATCGATAGTCCGTGGTTCGTGTGCTCGCCCGTGAACACAGGGGCGCCTTCTCGAAAACTATTCGCAGCCTGCCAGATCTTCGAGACCCCGCTAATTTCAGCCAGAACGACGTGCTCAATATTTTCGAGGACGGACCACTCCGCCGGAGCCGGTTTGAAGGCGGCCTGTTCGGGCGTGAGGTTTGCAACAGTCGCAAGCAGCCTTCGCCGGGCTTCGGCGACTGCATGAATCAAATCCTGGGCAGTTTGCATGTTCGCTCCGGCCTTACAGTATATCCGGATTCCAAAGAGCTTCAAGATCAATTTACACAATTCAATTTACGCGGTCCATGTTGGGTTTGATTTATCGAGCGATATTGCGTGAGTGGTTGGGCGAACGGGCTCTCCCTGATGCTGTATTATGACCCAAGCAATTCCGACGGAAGCTATGAGGACAGTAGCAGAGTAGGAGAACCCTCATGAACAGAACCGCGATCGCAGCAGCCTTATGGCTGTTTCCAGTTTCACTATGCGCTCAATGGCTCAACTTCCCCACGCCGGGGATCCCGCGCACCGCCGATGGCAAACCGAAGCTGACAGCTCCCGCGCCCCGGACGTCCGATGGCAAGCCCGACCTCACGGGTCTGTGGGCCCTGCCCGTTGATACGGCGGTCGGCAATATCGCGGTCCGCAATACCGGGAACCTCAAGCCCGCCGACGTTCAGCCATGGGCGCAAGCGCTGGTTCGGCAGCGCGCTGAGAGCTTCTCCAAGGACAACCCGCGTTACCGATGTCTGCCCGAGGGTCCGGGCTACAGCACCGGCGCAGGCGGCATGAAGAGGTTCATCCAGACTCCCGCGATGATTGTCATGCTGAACGAAGATCTCACTTACCGTCAGATCTTCATGGATGGCCGCGCTTTGGAAACCAATCCCAACCCGAGCTGGATGGGATACGCGGTAGGCCACTGGGACGGAAACACGCTGGTGGTGGAAAGCTCGGGATTCAACGACAAGACATGGCTTCTGGACGGCTATCCCCATACAGAGGCGTTGCGCATGACGGAGCGCTACCGGCGCACCGATTTCGGCCACCTCGAATCAACAGTAACGTTCCAAGATCCCGGAGCTTACTCCAAGTCCTGGACGGTGCCAGTTCACGCGCACTTGGCCGCCGACACGGAGTTGCTCGAATCGGTCTGCAATGAAAATGTCGATAGCGGACAAGAGCACTGGGTCGGCAAGCCCTCGGATGACGAGAAATCGGCGGTGAAAATCGCTCCCGAAATCATGGCGAAATATGTGGGCGTCTACAAGGGGCCCTATATCCAGGGCGCGCGCACGGTGGAGGTTAGTTTCTCTGACGGCGCACTGTTCATCAGCGTGAACGGAGGGCCGAAGCAGCGTATTTTTCCGCAGTCGGAAACCAGCTTTTCCGGCACCGGACTGACGTACCGGTTCATCCGGGATGACCATGGCATCGCAACCCACATTATTGAGGGTCATGTGTCTGGCGACTACAACTACGAACGCCAGAAGTAGCGTCGGAAAGACTGCGTTAGTTCAAAACCATTCGCTACTTGCGTCAACGCTAGGAAGACCAGCGGCAGGCCCCACAGATCCTTGGTTTATGATAAAGAAAGGTAGATAATGGTACAGAAGGAAAGAAATACTATGAGCCTCAATGTGAAGGACCCGGAAGCCCACAGGCTCGCCCAGGCTATCGCCAAGGAGACAGGGGAAACCCTGACCCGCGCCGTCACCGAATCCCTGCGCGAGCGCTACGAGCGTCTTCAGCGCCGCCGCGGTAAAGCCTCCGTCGAAGAACTGCGCGCCATCGCCGAGCGCGCCGCCGCGCACGTCAAGCGTCCCTACTTGGATCATGCCGAACTCCTTTACGACGAGCATGGCCTTCCAAAATGATCCTGGACACCTCCGCGCTGGTCGCCGTTCTGTTCGGGGAACCCGAAGCCGACTCCTACATCCGGCTCATCCACAACGCGGACCGTTGTCTCATCAGTGCCGGGAGCTTTCTGGAGCTCTCCATAGTCCTCGAGCGCCAGACCGGGCCGGATGTCGCGCGCCAATGCGATATGTTTTTCCGCCGGGCAGGCATCATAGTCGAGCCGTTCACCGTCGAGCAGGCGCACATCGCGCGCCAAGCCTTCCACGATTTCGGAAAAGGGCGACACCCGGCGGGACTGAATTTCGGCGACTGCTTTGCCTATGCGCTCACTAAGATCACCGGCGAGCCCCTGCTGTTCAAGGGGGATGACTTTAGGAAAACCGACGTTGCGGGCGCGATGTGATGCGCAGTTCTTTCGGAGAAAGCAAGCGTGCTAAGCGCCGGCTCAAACGATGCCCCACTTTTCGTGCAGCCGCCACTCGGAAAATCGTAGGGCCTCCACGGACCGTTCTCCTGCCTCGTCTGATCCAACGTACCATTGAGAAATGTCACAGGAGATCGAGTTTTCCGTCCATCTGACAGAAAAAGACATCGAGCGTGCGTCTGATGAGACTACGTCCCGTTGGCGGAGGTGCCTCCTCCCTGGGGTGTCGCTGTGAGTCTCGCGGGCATGATGGCGGTTTTCTTGAGACCGGAGTGGACTGGTGTAGAATTCTCGGCGATAACAGTTGGCGTGACTCTAATTGCTTGGGGGGAGCTCATGCCAAGAATGCTTAGGAGAAAGAGTGTTCGCCTTTTCCTCCGTACTCCGCTCGCACAAGGTCAGGTGCACTACCAGATATCTGACGATCAATTTCGTGTGATATCCGAGTTAGGCCGCTCTGAACTCCACTGGCCAGCATTCCGGAAAGTTCAAGAGACGCCGAGCTATATCAGCCTGATTACCGGGCCGGTGACGGGCTACCTCATTCCACTCGCAGCACTGGGAGCGAGTCAGGCGACGGAGTTGCGACAATTGCTGAGAAGCCGTATCCAAGCACCTCCTGCCTGATGCCGCCTGTAGTTCGGCGGGGCCGTCGCTACGCTGGTTCAAACAATTCCCCACTTCCGGCGCAGCCACCACTCGGAGAAGCGCAGCAGCAGCAACACAAGGAAGACCAGCGGCAAATCCCACAGATCCTTGGTTTCGCGCATGGTGACGCCGGCTTCGGAAAAGGGAATGGCGGCGGCGAGTTTGCCGAGGTCGGCGGGCTTCCAATATTGTCCACCGGTTTGGGTGGCCAGGCGTTCCAGCAGGTCGCGATTCTGTTCGGTGTGGAAGTTCTCCGCGACGCCGTCCATGCGCTGAAAGGTCAACACGTCGCGGCCTAATTCCGTGGCGTTGCGTTGGGCCGTCACTTCCGTTAGATATGAGCCGGTTTTGGGAGCGGACCACGCAGCTTGGAATTGTCCGGGGCTATCGGGAACTGGGCTCATCTCAACCAAGGCGCTGACGCCGCTGGGACCCAGAATATGCGCTTCCACCTTGGCATCGGGAGCTGGGTTGTACTGCTGATCGCGAACGTCGGCGGTGAGCGTGACCGCGCCGTTGTCGAGCAGCATCTGAGCGGGGACGGAAGCCGTCACGTGGCCCGGAGTATCGGAAACCACCCACCGCAAAAGCTGCTGCCAGAACAAATGGTGAGCGGTGTCGCCGAGCGGCGAACTCATCTGCCAACGCCAAGTGCCACCGCTGGCCATGATCGCGGTTCGGCCACGACCAAAGTTCTCGGTAATCAACAATGGCAACTTGCGGCCTTCGGGCGTAATCATGTTGGCGAGCACAGCCGCGCCTGGTTTGGGAGTGCCGGGATCTTGGTAGTCCATCAAGTACGGCAGGTTCTTCCACTTGGCTGCATTCGCGGCGGGGTCGTCCAGCAACCGAGTGATAATGCTGTCGACGCCGGCGGGCGCCAGTTCGGAAGTGGTGTGAGTGGCGCCGTTCCGCGGATCGGCCTCGCGATGAAAAGTGCCCGATTGAGTTGGCAACGTAGTGGGGAACAGGTCGGTAAGGTTGGACGCGTTCCAGCCGCCATCGGCGAGCGAGAACTGGCCGCCCAGCAGCAGCAGTCCGCCGCCTCGGCGATCTACAAATTCTCGGATTAATTCCTGCTGGCCGGGCGTGAAATAGCCCGCCTCCACCGATCCAATGATCAGTCCCTGGTAGCCGAAGAGATCCTCGGCGCGAGCGGGGAAGCCCGCGGCCAGCTCTTTAGGATCGGAGATTCCTTGCCGGTAGATTTTGTTTTCGCTGGTGCGAACCATGGAGACGATCTGCACCATGCGGTCTTCCTCTTCGGCCTCGCGGATAAACTTGAACTCCCAGCGCGGTTCGCCTTCTATATAAAGGATGCGGCGTGGATCGGAGCCGACATTCACCACGCGGGTCAAGATATTATTGGCCGTATTCTCCTCGCCTGCGAGCGGAACAGCCGCAATTTGGAGCGTCCTGGCGCCGGCGCCTCCGATGTCGAACATCAAAGTTTCTGTCTGGACGTTGCCGTCCGGTCCCAGAGTGATGGTGCGAGAAGCCAGCATCTTTGACTGACCACCCGTGCTGACATCGCGTATGGTGAGGTTCATCTTGGCACCGGCATATCCGCGCTGATGCAAGGTGATCTTGGCGGCGATGCGGGAGTCGGCCAACGCACGCGGAGCAACCACGGCATCATCCAGCTCGACATCGTGCGCGGCGCGTTCGCGTCCGAAACCGACGGTGTGAACGGGAATGTGGCGAGCGCGTAGCGCGTTGATGGCGTCGGCACTAATGCCGCCCGTGTTGTCGTCGCCGTCGCTGAGCAGGACCACGGCGCCGATGGGAAGGTCGGAAGTCTCCTCGCTCAACTGCTTGAGGCTATCGCCGATGCGCGTGGAGGGCGCGTTGGGTTTCAGATCGTTCAGATTGTCGATGCGGGCGGGCACGTCGTCGACGCGGTAAAGACGCGTTTGAAAGGATCGGTTGAGGCCGGCCAAGGCGCCGCCGCTCTCCAGCGCCTGAACGGCTTTGGCCTGGCGCGTGGAACCATCTTCCGATATGGCCATGCTGCGCGAGTCGTCCACCAGCACGGCGATGATGTTTTGTTGCGGCTTCAGTTCGGCGATGGTGATGGCCGGCTGCCACAGCAGCACCAGCAGGATCGCGGCCAGCAACGTCTGCAGTCCCCAGATTACCCAGACCCGCCAACCACGCATGACTGGCGCGGCTTGCGACAGGCGCGAACGGATCAACCACGCGAGAGCGCCGGCCGCGGCCAGGATCAGCAGCACGAGCATCCACTTGGGCCATGCTCCTAAAAAGGCAAATTGGCCGCGAGCGTACACCGAACGCGGATATTTAAAGAGGAATTCGAACATGGGCCCGTGGGCTGCTTGCGAAATGGAGGAAGAGGCGCGGGCTGTGCATGTTTAGTGAGTCATGGAGTAGGTAATGTAATTGAGGACGATGCGAAAGGCAAGTCCGGAAAACTTCTCGGGGTACTCAGGGCTATCGGCCCACTCCCAGGCATCGCCGAGATGCATGTTGGCGCAGATGGCCACCATGATTCGTCCGCGATCGGTGCGGATGGCGCGCCACTTGGGCACATAGCCGTCCTTCTCATAAGTTCGGCCGGTGTTGACGTAGACCTCGCTCGGGATCTGGAATTTTTCGTTGATGTCGTACAAGACGTGGTAGATCTCGTCTTCGTCTTTGAGATCCTCGACGGGACGGTCGGGCAACACTTGGCGCATGCCGGCCATGAAATGCTCCCAATCGTCGGTGCCGTGAAAATCGTCCACCATCAGGAATCCGCCCTTCAAAAGATAATCGTGCAGGCGTTTGGCCTCCTGATCGGTGAAGGTCCAGGTGTTCACATCGACCGCGTAGATCCAGGGATAGTCGAAGAGATGATCGCTATCGAGATCGGCCACGTTGAGCGGCGAGGGAGAATTGATGCGGGTCAAGCGGCGCAGGGCAATCAGGCAATCGTTGTCGGCCTTGGGATAATCGCGAGACCAGCCGCCGCCAAAGAAGCGAAACCCGCGGCTGCCGCCGGCGGAATTGTACTGGAGGCGGCTCCAATAAAACTCGGAGGGCACGCTGGGTCCGCCGTAGTCGTAGGAGTATCGCCGGCCGAACCCCTGGAATCCGCCTTGCATCGCAAACAGGCCGACGGCGAGGAGGAGCAGGAGGGGCCGCAACAGCTTCATTGATGATTGCCTCGGATCTCGATTAAAGCGTATCAGAAAGCGGAATGCGCGCGGAGTGGACGAGAAGGGGAACCAGAAGTCTGCCGCTCTGCGCTCGGTTTGCGTCATTTCCCTCCGCGACATCTTCGAGGAGGGCGCTGAGGAATCCGACATGTTTCGGAGATCAGAAAGTGATGCACCGGGCCGGGTGCGCTTCCGGTCGAATACCGCCGGTTAGGACTTGGCGAATTGTTGCTCGAGTTCGGTGGTAGCCCAGTCTGCATCGAGACAATCACGCGACCGGTTGCCGAGAAACCCGATCAAGTGCATTTAGGCGACATAGCGCCGGATTATCGGAAGTGGGTTGCATGTCGGGAACCTTTGTATGGAGATCCACACGCTGAGTGCTGTTCAGACTTGCATTACTATGAAATTTTCTCGCTTCTTGTGAAGATTCCTTGGCTCCGCCACAACTTTCTCGCTCGGCGCTGGCTCGACCGACTGTTTTTGGATGCGCCTGATTTCGTAGTGCGGGTCCTCACGCATCGACGTCATTGGCCGCCATACTCGCAGCGCTCATTCGTGGGCGGAGCCCGGGCGTTTGACCAGGTCGGCGCGTGGTTTTTGGGTGAACTCCAAGGGCTTGGGCTCTTCTCACAGGGTATTCAAGTCTTGGACATCGGCTGTGGCTGCGGCCGCTTGGCTTACACGCTTGCGACGGATGCAGCCCTTCGCGAACTTCAGATCGTCTACACGGGCATGGACGTGGACCGTGCCTCGATCCATTGGTGCGAGCGAAGCATCTCGCCGCAGAACCCGCGTTTCACTTTCTATCACGCAGATTGCTACAACGCTTCGTACAATCCACGTGGGACGATTGCAGCCGCGAACTATCGCTTTCCCCACGCAAACGCATCGTTCCAATTGATTCTTCTAACATCGATCTGCACTCACGTCCTCGAACAGGACCTACGGCACTATATTGACGAAGTCGCCCGGTTACTGGCCCCTGGGGGCGTCGCGTACGCAACTTTTTTCTTTTATGACACATCAGAGACCGTCACCTCCGGCAGTGCACGCCATGGAATAGCATTCCCTTTTGTGCGCGGTCACTCCGCCGTAAACCGCCAAGACTTCCCGACCAACGCGGTCGCCTACGACGAAGCGTTCGTCCGCGAGTTGGTTCGACAGGCCGGCCTGCAGGTTATTGAGCCAACACGATATGGCGTCCAGGATGTGCTGCTTCTGACTCGCACCAATTAATGTCTCGGATCCCCAGACGGGTTTCTGGCATTTGGCTGTGAAGCATTCAACCCGCGAATTCACCGCGGGTTGGCCGAGGCGATTCTTTTAGAATAAAAATGACATGGCCGACACCGTGGAAGCCCTCATTCTCGATCTTCTCGATTGGCTGAAGGTGCGCGACCGAACATACGAAGAAGTGATGGATGCGTGGCGCACATCCTGCCCCCGGCTCCCGGTGTGGGAAGACGCTAATGATCGCGGATTGATCGCGCAAGAAGAAGTAGACGGCCATTGCGTGGTTCGGGTAACTCCATCAGGGCTGGCGCTTCTTGCCCGACGCAGGCCATGAAGATTTCGATACTGGACGATTATCGCGACACGCTGCGCGGGCTCCCTTGCTTTCAAAAGCTGAAGGGCCATGAGGTTGAAATCTGGAACGACCATACAGACGATCTGGAGGTATTGGCCGAGCGGTTGAGGGATACCGAAGCGTTGGTGCTCATCCGTGAGCGGACCAAAATCCGCGCCCCGCTGCTGGATCGCCTTCCCAAACTGAAATTAATCAGCCAGCGCAGCGTATACCCGCACATCGATATCGAGGCTTGCACGCGGCGCGGCGTGATCGTGTCGTCCGATCTGCACGCGGGCACGCCGTCTTATGCAACCGCGGAATTGACTTGGGGGCTGATTCTTTCCGCAATGCGCCAAATCCCACAGCAGATGGCCGCGCTGAAAGACGGGAAATGGCAAACTGGCGTGGGCCAGACTCTACGCGGGAAGACGCTGGGAATCTTCGGCTACGGGCGCATCGGCAGCGTAGTCGCAGGGTACGGCGCAGCGTTCGGAATGAAGGTGCTGGTATGGTCGGGCGAAGGTTCGCGGGTACGCGCGCGTGCGGACGGTTACGCGACGGCCGAAAGCAAAGAGGCGTTTTTTGGAGAATGCGATGTCCTGTCGCTCCACTTGCGCCTGGTGGATGCAACGCGCGGCGTGGTAACCGCAGGCGATTTGGCCCGAATGAAACCGACGGCGGTCATCGTCAACGCCAGTCGCGCGCCACTGATTGAACCGGGGGCGCTGGTTCGCGCTTTGCAGGCCGGGCGTCCGGGGATGGCCGCGGTGGACGTCTACGAGGAAGAGCCGGTCTTAGACACGCACTCTCCGCTGCTGGGGATCGAAAACGTCGTGTGCACGCCGCACATCGGTTACGTCACGCGGGAAGAGTATGAGATTCAATTCTCCGATATTTTCGACCAGGTCACCGCATACTACTCCGGTGCGCCCATCCACGTAGTGAACCCGCAGGTGTTGGGCAGGCCGGCGGCCGGCTAATTTCTACTCCATAACCCGGTAGTGTAGAATCGTTCAACGTCTTGCGCTCTCTGGCCAGAAATCGAATCTATTCCAATCACCCTATTTTGCGAGGATGCCCATGTCTAGCAATTTTCGAGCTAAATCCTTCCTGGTGCGTTTTATGTGCTGCTGCGCAGTGGCACTTAGTCTAACTTCAGCCCTGGTCGCACAGAACGCCGCGGACGCGCGGCAGGCCCGGATTCTCATTACACAACCTATCGATTCCAGCAGCCTGCACACGCTAGCCGGGAACACACGCCCGGAAGCGAACACTCAGAACGATCGCGGGAAGGTGGCGGATACGTTTGCGATGGATCACATGCAGCTGCAATTGCAGCGCAGTCCAGAGCGGGAACAAGCGTTGAGGAATTTTATCGATCAGCAGCACGATTCCGCCTCGCCCAATTTCCACAGGTGGCTGACGGCGGCTCAACTCGGCCAATTGTACGGGCCCGCGACGCCGGATATCGAGCGGGTTTCCGACTGGCTGCGCTCCTCCGGCTTCACCGTGAACACCGTGTATCCAAGCGGCATGTCGATTGATTTCTCCGGGACGGCGGGCCAAGTGCTGGCGGCGTTCCATACGGAAATTCACAAGCTCTCCGTCGACGGGAAGGATCATATCGCAAATATGAGCGACCCGCAGATCCCGGAAGCCCTGGCGCCGCTGGTGGCGGGAATTGTGTCGCTGCACGATTTCCGGCCGCACTCGATGAAGAAGCCTCGCGCCAACTATCGGGTGGAGTTTCAGCTGGTTGTGCCAGCGGATCTGGCCACGATTTACGATTTGAATGCGGCTTTTGCGGCAGGATACACCGGTAAAGGTCAGACGATTGCGGTGCTGGAGGATAGCGATCTTTACAATACAGCGGATTGGGACACTTTCCGGAAAGTATTCGGATTATCCAGTTATAGTTCGGGATCGTTAAAGACCATCAACCCCTTGCCACCGAGCGGAGGCTCCAATTGTACGGATCCGGGAGCGCAAGGAGCCGACGGCGAAGCAACACTGGACGCCGAATGGGCCAGCGCCGCCGCGCCGGACGCAGCCATCGTGGTGGCAAGCTGCGCGGATACGGCTACTACCGATGGATTCGCAATCGCAGGGCAGAACCTAATCAACTCCAGCGCGCCGCCCCCGATTATCAGCTTGAGCTACGGCTTTTGCGAAGCGATGACCGGAGTGGCGGCGAATGCAGCCTATAACTCGTCCGCGCAGCAGGCGGTGGCGGAAGGCATATCGGTATTCGTCGCGGCGGGGGACGAAGGCGCGGCCAGCTGCGATGCGGGATTTGGCGCGGCGACCCATGGCATCGGCGTCTCTTCCGCTGCATCCACGCCGTATAACGTCGCCGTTGGAGGAACCGATTTCGCCGATACGTACCAGGGCACCACGAATACTTATTGGAATTCGACCAAGAGCTCGTCCACCTACGGGTCTGCCCTCTCGTACATTCCGGAGATCCCCTGGAACGACTCGTGCGCGGATTCGATCCTGGCAGTCTATCTTGGCTATTCCGTCGGTTATGGCGCCAACGGCTATTGCGGGAGCGAGATGGCGCAGCAATACGGAAACCTTCTGGTGGTGGCCGGCAGCGGAGGGCCCAGCGGATGCGCAACGGGTGTTCCCGCGACAAATTTGGTAGTGGGGGGCACTTGCAAGGGATACGCCAAACCTGCGTGGCAAACGGGGGTGACTGGCATCCCGAACGATGGCGTGCGGGATCTCCCCGACATATCGCTCTTCGCTGCCAACGGAGTCTGGGGCCACTACTACGTGTTCTGCTTTACCGATCCTTTGAATGGCGGCGCGCCGTGCGTGGAGGCGCCGTTTAACTGGGCCGGTGGGGGAGGAACTTCGTTCTCTACTCCGATATTGGCTGGGATTCAAGCACTGGTGAACCAAAAGATGGGAAGCGCCCAAGGTAACCCCAATCCGGTTTACTACAAACTCGCGGCCAGTTCCGTGGCCTCATCGGTATTCCATAGCATTACGACGGGCGACATCGCGGTCAACTGCGCTGGCGAGATCAACTGCTTCGGAGCCGGGTTCGTGGGAAGAGGCCGCGGCACGCCGACCACCGCGTTCGACGGAAACGGGGGCCTCTCCACCACCACTCCCACGTATACGCCGGCCTTTGCCGCCGCCAGCGGTTGGAACTTCGCCACCGGGCTGGGTAGCGTGGATGCCTACAACCTGATCTTGAACTGGAGCAAAGGGCAATAGCGATGACTCCTCTGCACCGAACCATTTTCATTCTTAGCAGCGCCCTTTTGATGACGGTAACGCCGGCTCTGGTAAAGGCTCAGAGTTTCGATACCAGCGGGACGGCGAGCCTCAAAGGACAATACCTGTTCCGGTATGTCAATTTCTTCAACGACCAGAACGGCAACCTGACGGAGTCCTGCACTCTGACCGGCGCCATCGCGTTCGACGGCGCCGGGAGGTACACTCTCTCGAATCCGCAACTGTTCGATTCGAACAGCACGAGCGGCGCGGGAAGGTGCGCGTCGAATGGCGGGGGCACGTACGGTGTGCAATCGAACGGCATCGCCCAACTGGACAATCCTCTTTACCCGGCGACTCTTTTCGGCACGTTCAGCCAACCGGTCGTCATAGCAAGTTCAACCGAAGATGGGTACTTCGATCTCTTTATCGCGGTCCAAGCGCCGTCGAGTTCGTTTTCCAGCAGTAGTCTCTCGGGCGCTTTCACCGTGGGCACCCTGGACTTCCCCAATGCTGACGCCTCACTGGCGCGGCAGGGCTACTTCACTGTGAACGCCGATGGCAATGGGAACATCGCGGCATTCACGGTGACTGGCTCGTTGCAAAATGTGAAGTCCGGCGAGACGGTATCGCAGAGCGTTGCTGCCTCCACTTATGCACTCTCCGGCACCGCAGGTGGAACCTTGACTTTTCCGGCTGACTCGGGCGATCAAACCCAGATCGTTAGTGGCGCCAAGGTTTTGTATGTGTCGGCGGATGGCAACTGGTTCGTAGGAGGCTCGGCAACCGGATCGGACATGCTGTTCGGGTTCCGCGCGCCCTCTGGGACCAGCTCGAATTCGCTGTTGAACGGGACCTACTTTACGGCGGGAATGGAAGACCTTCTGCCCACCTCGCTGAATTTCCTGGATGCTTTTTATGGTTCCATCAACACCAGTGGAAATGGAACGCTCATCCAGCATCAACGGTTTGACGACGTTGTCCTGCAAGCGACGAGTGGCGTCGTAGTGACCTACGACAACACGTTCGATAAGCAGGTAACCATCGGGGCAGACGGCTCCTATTACGACGGCAGCACTTACACGTATCTCGCCGGCGCCAATGGAAGTGCGCTGATGCTGATTGGATCGAACGAGCAGTTTTCGCTCATCATTGGCATTCATGCTCCGTCGTTCACGCCGTCTTCGGTGTGGATTAATCCAGTGGGGATTAGCAACGCGGCCAATTACACGCCGATCACAAACGCTTACGCTCCCGGCGAACTGGTGAACCTGTATGGAACCTTCGGTGTATCTACTCAAGTTGACCAGGCGCTTCCGATTTCCACGACACTCGGCGGGGTGCAGGTTTTCGTGAATGGGCAAGCGGCTCCGGTATATCTGGTGAGCCAAAACCAAATCAGCGCTCTGATTCCTTTCGAGATTTCGGGCGACCTTTTCGCTACGTTCCAGGTGGTGGTGAACGGATCGAAGTCGAACTTGGTGACTGTATACGTGGACAACTCGGCGCCGGGGATTTATACGGCTACCGAGAACGGGGTTGGAGCGGGAGCGATCCTGCACGCCGATTATTCTGAGGTAACGGCCAGCAGCCCTGCCACACCCGGCGAGACTCTTCAGGTATTTATGACTGGTCTTGGAAACGTAACCCCCGAGGTGGCTGATGGCGTAGCGGCTCCTGACAGCCCATTGAGCAACACCGTTGAAGGCATCTCCGTATTTCTTGACGACGGAGTGGATTTCGCACCGGCCGTGGTCTCGTTTGCCGGCCTGGCGCCCGGATTTGCCGGGTTATATCAGGTCAATTTCACCGTGCCTGCGGCCGGTTTGGTAAACGGCGATGTCCACATCGCTCTTGACACGAACGAGGCAGTGAACGAGATGGCGACCATCAGCCTGTCGGGCTTCTCGGGAAGGGCCGCGCAGAGCGTTCCCAGCCAACGCATGTCCAGGCTCGCCGCCGCGCGTAGTGCCACCCATGGCAGACATGCGAAGCAGTTCCGCCGGGCATTGCCGGACAGGTGAGAGGATTCCGAACCGCCCGCCGCCGGCAGGCTAGCCGCAGCGGATCAGCGACAACCTGCAAGGTCGCACAATTACTAAGTCGTGGGCGATTCAAGGAATCGTAGCTGCTGCCGGTCACAGTCGATTTCAGCCTCAATTCCGTAAGGAACAATAAACTTGGGATCGGTGTGGCCGAAATCCATTCGAGTGACTAACGGAAGCGAGCTTAATCCCAACTCCGCAAGCACCTGTAAGATTGCGCCGTCATAGGCTTCAAACGTTGCTTCGTCGCCGTAGGGCCGGCCATACAAGATGCCTCGGGCTTCACTCAACACACCCATGGCGGCCAGCGCCCGGAGCATGTAGGTAACCGCCGTGGCAGATGGCTGATCCTCGGACGTCTCCAGGAACAGTATGCTGTTGCGCCACACCGACAGGTCGGGCCAGACTGGAGTGCCGCGAAGCCAATCCACGGCCTCCAGACACCCGCCGATCAAATGGCCGCGGTGCTGCCCTCGTCCTTGAAGCCACCGCCACCCCGAGCAGGGTTGAAGTAGCCGCCGTTTCTCATTCCGTCTCTCATCACCCCAGTCCCACGATGCGATTGTCCAGCCATCGCCGTTGGGTGAAATGGACGCCGATGGCGCGGATCCGAAGAGGACCTGGCGTACGGAATCAGCCATGTAGGGCGGCAATCCGCCATTCTCATCGAAGCCGCCCATAATAGATGGTCCATAGAATGATGTCACCCCCGCTTTCAGAAAAGCGAAGTGCGTGATGGTTGAATCCGAATAGCCAAGAAAAATTTTTGGATTGTCGCGAATTACAGAGTAATCCAGGAACGGGAGCATTCGAATCGAGTCATCGCCACCAATGGTGGAGATAATGCCCTGGATGGATGGGTCCCTGAGGACTTCCATCAAATCCGCCGCACGAGCCTCAGGATGAGCCGCTAACCAGGGGATGTCCGCTAACGCGTGGCGACTCTCCACCACCTGAACTCCAAAGGCATCCTCCAATTGACGCTTTCCGTCGTTGTAGGCGCCTGGGTACACGCTCGGCCAACCCCGGGAAAGTGAGATGGCGGCAACCCGGTCGCCGGGACGAAGTGCACGGGGTTTGATCATTTTGAGCATAGGATTCAACCAATGATGGCGGTAGTTGCGAAGATGGGCGACGCAAGCAATGCATCCCCGCGAATCACGGCCTGAGCCAGGGCCTTCTCGCGGTCTATCCCTTTGGTGAAGACCCGCCAAGCGATGTCCTGTGGCAGAATTACCTCCGCCGCCGGCTCGGCGTGAGACTTAAGAACAAGTGTCCAGCTTTGTTTCAAGCTGGACTGCTCCTGCTTGTGGAGGAACCATACGCCGCCAGCCTCTCCGGAAATCTCAAACCGCACAACTGTTCCGTGAGGCGGCGTGGTGTGACGAAAGCTATAGGGCAGCGCTCGCACGAACGTGTCGAGCACCGGTGAGAGAAAGTACGGATCGTAAAGCGGTGGCCGGCCTGAAGCGTCCCGGATCTGTTGCTGGTGGTGCCAACGTTCGGTGAATTCGCGGGCGATATCGAACCACACCGGCGCTGGTTCCGGCCCGGCCCAACTAACGGGACCGCCCATCATCATCGGGTCGAGAGACGCAAAGCAGGCTTCGACTTCAGGTCCGGTAAAGGCGAGAAACTCCCTCAGGAGGCGCGGGCTCATGCGACGCACCGCCAGGACCCACTCAGCATTCAACCGGTTCACCAGTTCGACGAGGTGGGAGTATTGCTGGATGGATGTGTCAGGAGGACGAAATCCGTCGCGCTTTCCTGAGAGAATCCAAACATCGCCGCCGAGCAAGTGTGCGGCTACGTCTTTTACAGACCACAGCGGGGCCGCGGTGGGACGCTCCCAGTCGTCTTCGGACAGGTCCGCAAGCAGACGGAGCAATTCTCGCCGCAATGTAGGGAAGCGATCGGCGACAAGGATCTCGACTGGGTGTTCCATGTTTGAGGGTTGCGGTCCTCGGGGGCCGAAGATGTGGTTAGCAACTATGATATTGAATCGGGATTGAGCGGCGGAGGTTGGCCGGAGGCGATGCGGACGGTTACCATGGTCGAGTCTGGTTCTGTATCTCTCATGCAACGACGCGACTTTCTCAAGCTGGCTGGCCTGGCCGCCGCAACTACCCGGCTAGGCGCCCAGCCACCGCAATCTTTTCTGGCGCCATCCGGACCGCAAGACGTGGCCAAGACCGACTTCGCGCTCGAAATCGCACCGATCACTGTGGAATTGGCGCCCAATCGAATTATCAGTACCGTGGGGTACAACGGCGCCTCGCCGGGGCCGCTGTTGCGTATGAAGGAAGGCGTGCCGGTGACGGTGAATGTCACCAACAACACGGACGTGCCGGAGTTCGTACATTTTCATGGATTGCTCATCCCCTCTGACGTGGATGGATCGGAGGAAGAAGGCACCCCGGTAGTGCCTCCGCACGGAAGCCGCCGCTATCAGTTCACGCCCACGCCGGCGGGTACCCGCTGGTATCACACGCACACCATGTCGATGGACGACCTGCATCGCGGCAGTTATACCGGAATGTTCGGGTTTCTCATCGTCGAGGGAGCGAATAATCCCGGCCGCTACGATCAGGAACACTATCTGGCGTTGCGCGATTGGGAACCTTATTTCACCAATCAATCGATGGACAACGACGATCTGGATCCAGTGGGGGCGCAGCCGGAAAAGCCGGCGGTGCTGGATACGCGGCAGCCCGGAATGGAAGTGGCGGCGGATATTTTTTCCATCAACGACAAGGCGCTGGGCGCGGGCGAGCCCATCCGCGTGAATCCCGGCCAACGTGTGATGTTTCATTTTCTGAACGCCAGCGCGATCGAGAATCGCCACTTGGCGCTGCCCGGCCACAAATTCAACGTGATCGCGCTGGACGGAAATCCCGTGCCCACTCCGGCGGCCGTGGACGTGTTGATGCTGGGCCCGGGCGAACGCATCGATGCCGTTGTGGAGATGAACCAGCCCGGCGTTTGGATACTGGGCGCGCCCGAGGACCCGGTTCGCGAAGGCGGCCTCGGAATTGTCATCGAATACGCCAATCAACACCGCACGCCGCAATGGACTGCGCCGCCTAAGTCCACTTGGGATTACACCATTTTCGGTAAATCGTCATCGCAACCGGCGCCTACCGAGCGATTGGACATGATATTCGAAAAGATCCCGCGCGGCGCAGGAAAATTCAACAGCTTCACCGTCAACGGTAAATCGTATCCGCACGAACAGGAATTCATGCTCAAGCAGGGCACGCGCTACCGGCTGACGTTTCATAATCGGACTGATGACGCGCACCCGTTGCACGTGCATCGGCACCAACTGGAGATCGCCGAAATTTATGGCAAAGCTACGTCGGGCGTGATCAAGGACACGGTGGTGGTACCCACGTACGGGCGGGCCAGCGTGGACTTTACTGCCGACCAGCCGGGACCCACACTGTTTCACTGCCATATCCAACAGCACATGGATTACGGCTTCAAGGCACTCCTGCGCTACTCGTAAGGGACCGCGTGCTAAACGTCCAGATCTTCGGGGTGAAGAATTCACCTGCCGTCCGCGCCGCGGAGCGATTCTTCAAGGAGCGGCGAATTCCGATTCACTTCGTCGATCTGAAACTGAAGCCGATGGCTGCCGGCGAAATCAAGAGGTTCATCGACCGTTTTGGCTTGAACGGCTTGGTGGACGCCCAGGGTAAGAGTTATGTCGATGCAGGCCTCAGCTACGTGAAGCTCTCCGATTCCGAGCTTTTGTCGCGTATCGAGCGGGAGCCGAAGCTGCTGCGTCTGCCTTTGATTCGTGCGGGGAATCAAATCAGCATCGGTCAGGACGAGGCCTCGTGGAAGGCAATGGTAGCCGGCGCGTGACCGTGCGTTATGCGGTCCTCATGATGACCGCAGCAACATTCGCCCACGCCCAATGGACCATGCAGCAGTCCCATACCACCGCCGGACTGCGTGGAATTCACAACGTCGGAGGCGGCGTGGTTTGGGCCAGCGGCTCCCAAGGCACCGTTCTCCATACAACGAATAATGGACAGAGCTGGCAACTCTGCGCCGTTCCGCCTGGAGCTGACAAATTGGATTTCCGAGGCGTTCAGGCGTTCGATCAAAACACCGCTGTCGTCATGTCGGCCGGAACGGGCGATCTCTCCCGCCTCTACAAAACCACGGACGCCTGCCGGACCTGGCAACTTGTCTTCACGAATCCAGACAAGGATGGCTTTTGGGATGCGATCCAATTTGCCAGCCCGGCTCTCGGGGTATTGATCGGAGATCAGGTCAACGGGCACTTTCCCGTTTTCATTAGTGCGGACGCCGGCGATACGTGGCGCCAGTTTGACCCAAAGGCGCTCGCCACGCCCGACAAGAAGCAATCTTTTTTCGCTGCGAGCAACACATCCCTACTGGTGGATGCCAGGAGCCAGAAATTCTACATGCTCACAGGCGGAGGAACTACTTCGCTGATCACAGTAGATCTGCATTCTACCGTCGCTTCTTACAGCCATCCTGGCATGTCGAAAGGTGAGACATCGGGAGGATTTTCACTGGCCTCGAGACGCAATGGATCGGATCTGATCATCGTAGCCGTCGGCGGTGACTACAAGGCGCCTGACCGAACTACTGGAACCGCAGCGTCTTTGATCAACGGAGAGTGGCAAACTTCGAAAACCCCGCCCCACGGCTACCGCAGCGCGGTGGCCTATGATGAGCCCAGCAAGACTTGGATTACCGTGGGCCCGAACGGCACAGACATTTCCATGGACGATAGCCGCAACTGGCGCGCGATTCCCGACCGCAATAAAAACTGGAACGCGCTTTCCCTGCCCTTCGCGGCAGGCGCCAACGGGCGCATCGGCAGACTGGATCCCGATGTATTGAACCCCTAATCACGATATGACAAAGTCGTTTTGCAAACTGCGTCTACAAGCGCCCCAGCGTGTAGCCAACGGCACCCTTGAAAGCTGCAATGAACGCGCTCACGCTGGTACGGGCGCGCCTTCGCCATGTTTTTTGCCCGGCCATCCAAGCTGTCAGATGGGCGCTGCTATGCGCGTCAGGCAGGATCTGATGAATGGTAGCCCCGCCAACTCCTGATGCCCGGTAACGCAGGCGCGACCTGGCCGTCGATTCAAGGGCAAGGAATACGCTCATTGTTTTCCGAGACCAGCGTTCCAGTTCAGCCACACGGTGATGGGCGGCGCAGGTCCTCCCATGGCTTGCGTAACCACCAGAAATCGCCGGCCATCGCTGGTGACTGCGTAACTGTGCCGGTCAGTGCTCACGGGCAGCTGCCGGTCACTGTTCCCAGGCAACGGCATCAAAGACTTTGGCAGTCCCACTTCCAACATCGGACCAAGGTTGACCGGCACCGCCATCAGGTTTCGATTCGCCGCGACATAAAACAATTCCTTACCGTCTTTGCGCCAGTAGGGTTCGGAACCGCCGCCGGTGGAAATCTGCAACTTTGCGCCAGAAGGCGGAAATGCCTGCGCATAGATTTCGTTACGGCCCGACTCGTCGGAAACATACGCAACCCAGCGGCCGTCGGGAGAAAATGTCCCTTCCTGTTCGTTGAACTGCGACTGCAAATAGGGATATGGCCTTCGATCGCCGAATTGCGGAGCGATCCACAGGTCCTCACCGGTCTTGGCACCCGAACCCTGATAGAGGATGAAGCGCCCGTCTCGCGACCAGTCGGTACCCCACCCTGTTCGTGTGCCCATTTTCACGAGTAGTTCCTCCTGCCCGGCGCCAGTTGCCGCTTTGACGTAGAGATCGAGCGAAGCACTCAGAAAGGACGCGAACAAAACTCGCAGCCCGTCCGGGGACCAGATCGGGAGGAAGACGGACGCCGGACCGAACGTTAATCGAGAGGTCACGCCGCGCGTCGTGTCGAGCACCCAGAGGTAGTAGCCCAGCGACTGGTTATCTCTCCGGACGAACACAATTCTCTTATCGTCCGGCGCCAGCCGGAAGTTCCCGTACGCGCCTGTCGGACCCGCCAGTCCCAACCGTTTACCCGATCGGTCCATCCAAACCAACTCCTGATTTTCCTGGGTTTCGCCTGACAAATATGCCAGAACTCCGTTCTCCGATGCCGAAAACGCACCGCTGAAGGTGGAGCCCATGGAGCCCATCAAAACGAAGCCCAGATGCTCGGCCACCGGAAACCTGGCGCCGGCAATTCGGAGCCCTTTCAGATCGAAAGGCTGAGCCATTAACGTGTTTTCCTGCCGGTACAGGAGATAGCCACTCCGACCACGAGCGGCTGGCGGTACGAAGATGGTCTGGGACAGGTCAGGCAGAATGCGCACCGGCGCCGTCCCGTCCAGCGAGCCGGCGTAGAGACCCGATATGTCGGCTCGACCCAACATCGCGTCCAGGAAGTGCCGGCCGTCAGGCAGAATTCCCTGGATTAAGTGAATTGCGTTTTCTGCAGGCTTGCTAATCGGCGCCGGAACTCCTCCGTCGGCAGGTACGCGGTAGACTCCGCCTGCGGACACTGAAAACAGAATGGTTCCAGCGCGGCTCCAGGCTCCTCCCGTCGGCAAAGCGCCGGCGTAGTCACAAATGGTCTGGGGTAGACCTCCCGCAACCGCAACCTTTTTCAGCTTACCTTGGGCGAAGAAGGCGAGGAAAGAGCTATCCGGAGACCAAAACGGTTGGACCGCCCCTTCGGTCCCCGGCAGGGTTTGACTTTGCAGGGAATCGAGCGCTCGGATCCAAATCCCGCTGCGGTCGCCCAATGTAGTGAACGCGATATAGCGCCCGTCCGGCGACAACTCGAACTCTTGACCGGTCGAGTTCTCAGGTGGTGCGATCTGAAAACGAACGCTCCGCAGTTGCGGAGGTGTCTCGCGAAAATGCACGACGGCCAGGAAAGCCCCGAGTAGCGTTGTGAGCGCGGCCACACTCCAAGCCAGCCAAGGCCGCCGCGCCGAACGGATTTCGGGCGCGTACTGGAGCAACAGCATGGCGTCGCCTATATCGCGCAATCGCTTGCGCGGATCCTTCTCCAGACAGCGACCGAGCAGACTTCGCGTTGCCGCCGGCACGCGGTCCCAGTCGGGCGCTTTCGTCAGCACTGCGGCGATAGTGTCGGAGGCGGTTTCGCCCTGGAACAGCCGCTGGCCGGTGAGCATTTCGTACAACACTACCCCGAAGGCCCAGATATCGGCGCGTTTGTCGACCGGACTGCCACGCGCCTGCTCCGGCGACATGTAGCCCGCAGTGCCCAGAATGATGCCATCCCGGGTTGCCGGTTCTATCGGCGAGTGCTCCTTGCTACTTTCGGGAAGGGGCGGGTAGTCCAGTTTCGCCAGGCCGAAATCCAGCACTTTTGCCACACCTTCGGACGTGATCTTGATGTTGGCGGGCTTGAGGTCTCGGTGAACGATGCCCTTTTCGTGCGCGGCTTCGAGTGCTTCGGCGATCTGGCGCGCGTAGTTCAGAGCCGTTTCGAGCGGCAAGGGGCCTTTAGGTGGCTCGCCCTCCACCAGCTCCATCACCAGGTAGTTTGGTCCAACGTCGTAGAGGTGGCAAATGTTGGGATGATTCAGCCCGGCGACGGCGCGTGCCTCACGCTCGAAGCGCGCGGAAAACTGTTCCTTGGAGACTTTGAGTGCGACCGCGCGACCCAGCCGCGTGTCGCGCGCCTGGTACACCACACCCATGCCACCCTCGCCCAGCACGCGCTCGATCCGATACGCGCCAAGCTGGGTTCCAGCCGCCATTGGAACCGGGGGGTCGGCTTGAACCTCCCACACGGGCCGCTCCAGCAGCAAGGCTTCGGGCGAGCTCTCCTGCGCCAGCAAGGACTCCACCTGGCGCCGTAAGTCTTCGTCGCCGTGGCAAGCCTCATCCAGAAGCGCACTACGCTGACTCGCATCCCGTTCCGAGGCTGAGTGGTACAACTCTTCGACTTGCCGCCAGCGTTCAGGGCTCATTTCACCGAATAAAACTCTATCAGTTTCCGCCTGAAATGCGGATCGCCTTCGTATTGTCTCCGCCCACCAGCATCTGTGTGACCGCGCCTTGCTCATTTGTGATGAATTCCAACGCGGTACCTCCCAGGGAGAAAAGTTTTTCGGATAAGGGAATCACTGGTACGCCCTCCACGAGCAGAAAGCCGTTCGTGAGCGTGACGTGCATTGTCGATACGCCAACCGGGTTCTCCGGCAGATGAACTTCATAGGTCCCGGCATACTTGGCTAGCACTTCGGGGGATACCTTGACAGCGTGTTTCTTGGCGTCTGCCATATCTTCGGAGAGCTTCCCAACCAGATGTTTGTGGTCCTTTTCATTTTCGGCGCAGACGTATTCGATGACTTCGGTGTCCGGCGCGAGCGCCGCCTGCACCGCTACCGTCACCAGCTTCGTAAAGGTTTTGGGATCGTCGAGGGTCTCTTCAATCTCCAAGTGCCCGAAGTCCCGGCGCCGGAAACGCTCTCTAGTGCGAAGGGCCTCGCTGTGAGGGTGGCCCGTTGCGTCGAGCCACGTCCGGTCGTTAAACCCGATGGTCTCTACCAACAGCGTGTCACCCTCCCAATGTCCGATCGAGTACCCCATGAAGCTGGGGTTGGGGCTCTTGGGGAGATCGCGACCATCCAGGAAGATTTGCCGGTAGGTAAGATCCTCCGCGAGGATCACGATGAGACTGGGAGTCTGTATGACCTTCTGCAAGAAGAAGGGATACAGAGACATTCGAGGACCCACGGGCAGACACTGGACGTTAGGAGAATCCCTTCCCATGTTCTCGGCATTCTGTTTGAATAGAGCATCCGCCCAAGGCTGCACCTCTCCGGGCTTGAGGTCCGCGGCAATGTTAAGTGTGTACTTGCCAGGGCTCACACCCCAAAGGCCGGACAGATCGGGTTTGCCGTCCGTTGTTCGGGGCGCCGGAGCAGTAAGATTCGGCTTGCCGCCGGCTGTTCGCGGAATTCCCGGTGTTGGGTAGTCCACCCATTGAGCCTCTGCACCCCCGCTTAGGAAACCGCAGATCGCCATCGCTATTACCGTCGTGATCTTCATTTCTTCCCTCCTCCCTTCGCCAAGCTAAGCGATGGCGGAAGAGAAAAAGGACAACGCGGTCGATCTTTTTTTTGGGAGTATATAATTCTTGGATTGAGGCCACCACGCAAGCAGCTGAAATCACGCGTCTATTGAGGGCTTGGGGCGGCGGTGATCCAGCCGCGCTGGAGCAGCTTGTGCCGCTCGTGTATAGGGAGCTGCGCCG
>JBEKRO010000059.1:0-40182 GCA_049518655.1 Bryobacteraceae bacterium
CCACATTCCCACCGGCTCGACGATTCCCTTATAATCAATCCGGAACGCAAAACCCTTCTCCGAAAACTGTTACCTATGTCCTCGGATAGAAGTGTTACCTATGTTCCCGGTCGGACACAACGTCGCGGCTCTGTAGTTGTTGGAGCGCCCAGTGAGCCTGTTCAGCGACCAGAGGATTCTGAAAAGCCGCCAGGCGTTCCAGCGGTCCACGGAATTTTTCCAGGCCGCTGTTTCCCATCGCGACAGCGACGTTGCGTAGGAAGCCCGCATATTTGGCGCGCTGGATGGGACTGCCGCGAAAACGCGATCGGAAGTCTTCTTCGGTCATGGCGGCGAGTTCGTCGAGCGGCGGAGCAAAATGGCGAGGCGCAAACGCGGGTTCTTCGGCGACTGGCGCACGCGAATTCCACGGACAGACGTCCTGACAAATATCGCAGCCGAAGATCTGTTGGCCGATGGAGGCGCGCATTTCCTGCGGCGCCGCGCCGTGTAGCTCGATGGTGAAGTAGGGAATGCAGCGGCGGGCGTCGATTTCGTAGCCCTCGGGAGCGATGGCTTGGGTGGGACACGCGTCGATGCAGCGCGTGCATGTTCCGCATCGATCGGGCGGAGGACTGTCGGCCTGAATCTCGAGTGAAGTCAGAATCTCGCCCAGGAAAATCCACGAGCCAATCTCCTGATTAATCAGGCACGTGTTTTTGCCAATCCAACCGAGGCCGGCTTGGCGCGCGTAGGAGCGCTCCAGTAAGGGCGCAGTGTCGACGCAGATTTTGTACTCCTGATCGGGGCCTAGCTTCGCGGCCAACTGCTCCAGCCCACGGCGCATGACGCCGTGATAGTCTTCACCCCAGGCATAGCGCGAAATCCAGCCACAATCAGTTTCTTCTACTTCGATGGACAGGGGCTGAGGTCCGTTGTAGAGTTTGGCAACACAGATGATGGAGCGCGCACTTGAGAGCAGAAGCCTGGGATCAGTACGGACGGTAGCGCGGCGGTCGGTGAGATAGCCCATCGCACCTGCCATGCCGCGCTCGATCCAGTGGAGATAGCGGCGGCTGTCATCGGACAAAGGATGGGCAGACGCAATGCCGGCAAGTTCAAAGCCGCAGTCCCGGGCCAGAAGCTTGATTTGAGCCGCCGTCACGATTTCATCATAATCGCGGCAGAGGGGAAGGGGCTGGCCGCCGATAAACACAGATGAACACAGATGAACAGTTACACTAGAGATTCGCCATGAAGCTAAACAGTTACACCATCACACAAGGGAAGGACCGCGCCCCGGCGCGCGCGTTCCTGAAAGCCATTGGCCTCACCGATGAGGACATGAAGAAGCCGATTATTGGGATCGCGAACACTTGGATCGGCACTATGCCGTGCAATTTCAAGCTGCGCGAGCTGGCGGTGGATGTCGCCGAAGGGATCCGCCAAGCAGGTGGCACGCCCATGGAGTACAACACCATCGCCATCAGCGACGGCATCACCATGGGGACCGAAGGGATGAAGGCTTCGTTGGTCAGCCGCGACATCATCGCCGATTCGATTGAGCTGGTGGCGCGCGGCCACATGTTCGACGGGATTGTGGCGCTGGTAGCGTGCGACAAGACGATCCCCGGCGCGGCCATGGCGCTGTTGCGGTTGAACACGCCGAGTCTGATTCTTTACGGTGGGTCGATTCTGCCGGGGCATCATAACGGGCGCGATCTGACAATTCAGGACGTGTACGAGGCGGTGGGCGCGAATTCTGCGGGCCGGATGTCGGATGAAGAATTCCTGGCCATTGAGAACTCCGCATGTCCCGGTGCGGGCGCGTGCGGTGGGCAGTTCACCGCAAATACGATGGCGACGGTGATGGAATTAATCGGGCTCTCTCCACTGGGGACGGCGGCTGTACCGCAAGTGGATGCTCGTAAGCACGGTGTGGCGGCGCGTTGCGGGCGTTTGATTCTGGACCTGGTCAGGAATAATCTGCGGCCGCGCGATATCGTGACGCGCAAAGCGATCGATAATGCCATCGCATCGGTGGCCACAACGGGCGGTTCCACAAATGCCGTATTGCATTTGCTCGCCATGGCGCGCGAAGCGGGCGTTCCGCTCGGCATCGACGATTTCCAGACCATCAGCGAGCGCACCCCGCTGTTGGTTGATCTGAAACCCGCAGGCAAGTTCGTGGCGGTGGACGTGGATAAGGCCGGAGGCATCGCGGTGATCGCGCAACGGCTGGTTCAAGGCGGATACGCCGACGGATCGGCGATGACGGTGACAGGCCGGACCCTGGCCCAAGAAGCCGCCGAAGCGAAAGAAACGCCGGGACAAGAGGTGATCCATCGCCTTGATAATCCGATTAAGAAATCTGGCGGACTGGTGATCCTGCGCGGTTCGCTTGCGCCCGATGGCTGCGTGATCAAAGTGACCGGCATCGAGCGCAGCGAGCAACGCGGCCCGGCCCGCGTGTTCGAGACTGAAGAAGCAGCCATGGCGGCGGCAACGAGTGGAAACATTCATGCGGGTGATATCGTCGTCATTCGCTATGAAGGACCGCGCGGAGGGCCCGGAATGCGGGAGATGCTGGGCGTTACGAGCGCCATCGTTGGAGCGGGGCTTTCCGATAGCGTCGCACTTCTCACCGACGGCCGGTTCAGCGGCGCCACGCGCGGATTCTGCGTGGGGCATGTTGCGCCCGAAGCCGCGGTGGGCGGGCCGATTGCAGCGGTGCAGGAAGGCGACTCCATCCATATCGACATCGCCAACCGCACGATCAACCTTGAGGTGCCCGAGCAAGTGGTGCGCGAGCGGCTTTCTAAATGGAAAAAGCCCGAGCCGCGTTACCGGACGGGCGTCTTCGCCAAATATGTAGCTTTAGTGGGATCGGCGTCGGAAGGAGCGCTCACGACGCCGGCCCAATAGCAACACGTCGAGTTGCGACGCCATGAAGGCAGCCAAGGAAGCCACCCGATTCATCTTGCAGGATTGTTGGCGGGTTCGCGGCAGTCATGTTCCTCCTGGCCCCGCTCACAAATGCCGGGTGGCTTGCGATGGCAGCCTCCGTCGTCATTTGTCTTATCTGCTTTGGTCGGTATATGTGGTCAGAACCGGATGAGCCACCACGCGAGGACCCCTCGTAAATGAGAAGCGCCCGAGCCGCGTTCCCGCTCGGGCGTCTTCGCCAAATATGTAGCTTTAGTGGGGTCGGCGTCCGAAGGGGCGCTGACCACGCCGGTTTAAGGGCGCTTAGGCAGTTTGCGGAGCGGCCACGTGGGCGTCGAGCATCTTCTGGACGTCGGTTTTGCCCACCGCGCCCACCTTCTGCTCCACCACCTTGCCGCCCTTGAACAGCAGGAGGGTGGGAATGCCGCGCACGTTGTAGCGCATGCTGGTGGCGCCGTTTTCGTCCACGTTCAGCTTGCCGACTTTCACGCGACCGACATAGGCCTCCGCGATGGCGTCGATGGTCGGCGTCATCATGCGGCACGGCCCACACCACTCAGCCCAAAAGTCCACAAGAACGGGGGCATCGGAGTTCAGAACTTCTTTGTCCCAGCCCGCATCCGTAAATGTCAGTGTGTTCGCACCAGCCATATTCTTTACTATCGCTCCCCTCACAATTGATGTAGTTACCGGCTAAAAGGATTCACCTCGCAACCAGCCGCCGGTACAAATCCACATACTCGCCAGCCGAGGCCCTCCAGGAGAAGTCTTTTTCCATACCCCGGCGCATCCTGAGAATCCATGAATCCAGGTCCCGATAGGCCCTCAGAGCCACGCGCACAGTATCTAATAGTGCATCGCCAGAATAGTCGCGAAACTTGAATCCGGTACCTTCATCAATGGTATCATCCAGGCCCCCCGTGGCGCGTACCACCGGGACCGTACCGTATTTGAGGCTGTAAATCTGGTTCAGGCCGCAGGGCTCATAGCGGCTGGGCATGAGGAACATATCGGCGCCGGCTTCGATTCTGTGCGACAACCCGGTGTCGTAGCCGACGTGGAGGCCCACCTTTTGGGGATAGGTCTCGGCCAGCGCGCGGAACATGGATTCGTAGGGGAGATCTCCCGACCCCAGGACGACAAGATTCAGATCTTCCAAGAGCAGCCGCGACGCCACATCGGCCAGAATATCGAAGCCCTTTTGGGCAGCGAAGCGCGAAATAATGGCGAGCAGCGGCCGATCCGGATTGTCCTGAGGCAGGCCGTACTCAGCCAACAGGGCCAGTTTGCAGTCGCGCTTCCCGGAAAGATCGCCAGCGGAATAGTTACGCGGGATATTCGGATCGTGTTCGGGATTCCATTCGTTGTAATCGACGCCGTTGACGATGCCGGTAATGGGACCGTGCTGGCGCAGAAACCCGTCCAAACCAAATCCGTATTCCGGTGTTTGAATCTCGCGGGCGTAGCCCTGGCTGACGGTGCTGACGGCGTCGCTCCAGGCGATGCCCGCCTTGAGGAAATTGACGTGGCCGAAAAACTCCAGTTGATCGGGGTTCAGCAGTCTTGAGTCGAGCGCGATTTGCGGCAGCGTCTCAGGCGGAAAGAGTCCCTGGTAGCCGAGATTGTGAATGGTCAGCAGCGTCTTCAGGCCCATGAAGGTTGGGTCGCCGCGAAAATGTTCGCGAAGGTAGACCGGCGCTAGAGCCGCCTGCCAGTCATGCAAGTGGAGAATATCCGGCCGGAAAAGATGCCGCGCCACGCCAATGGCGGCCATGGAAAGCACGGCGAAGCGCAGATGGTTATCCGGGAAGTCGCCAGCCGCGGAACCGTAGATTCCATCGCGATCGAAGAGCGCGGGGCATTGGGCGAAATAGTAGGTGACGCCGCGGCCACCTGTTTGCTGAATCGCGATCTGCTGGATATTCACCCTGTAGCCAGAGCCGATGGGAATCCATAGACTGCGATAGGCTTCGCGCGTGGGGCGCGGATAGCGGTTTTCGCGGTATGCGGGGAGCACCACGGCCACGCGTTCGCCGCGTTCCGCGAGCGCCGGCGGAAGAGCGCCTAAAACATCAGCCAGCCCGCCTGTTTTCGCAAAAGGTGTGGCTTCGGACGCCACCATCAGGATGTTCATGCTTGCTGGATGTTCCTGCTGGATTTCTATTTCAGTTTCTGATTTCCTTGTGAACCGCGTCCAGCACGCCGTTGATGAAAGCCACCGATTCTTCGCCCGAAAACTGTCGCGCCAGCTCCAGCGCTTCATCGATTACAACGGCGGCCGGCGTGTCCTGGCGGCTCATTTCGTAGATGCCGAGGCGCAGAATGTTGCGATCCACAATGGGCATGCGCTCCAGCTTCCAGTGTGCGGATTTCGCCGTGATGCGATGGTCGATGTCAGGCGCCATTTCCGACGCGCCGCGGGCCAGCTCTTCCATGAACTCGTCGCGGCCGGGAGACGACGGTTCTTCCTCATCGGCCTCTTCCATTGGCTCCTCGGCGGTCTTATCGGCATCTAGCGTGTCGTAAAATGCGCGAATCACCTCATCCACCGGGCGCTTGGTCATGTCCCATTGATAGAGAACTTGCAGGGCGCGCTGGCGTGATCGGTGACGGGCCGCCATTTGTACTATTTTCGCAGCCGGCGCAGCAGCTCGGCCATTTCGATGGCGGTGATGGCGGCGTCGTAGCCCTTGTTGCCGCCCTTGCCACCGGCTCGGTCAGTGGCCTGCTCGATTGTGTTGGTTGTGAGGACGCCGAACGCCACCGGGATACCGGTTTCGAGTTGCACCGCGGCCAGGCCACTGGCTGCCTGCCCGGCGACAAAATCGAAATGCGGGGTGTCGCCCCGAATCACGGCGCCGAGCGCGATGATGGCATCGGGCTTCTTGCTTTCTGCGATGGTCTTGGCCGCAATCGGCAGCTCCCAGGAGCCTGGAACCTTCACGATCTCAATGTCGCTGGCGCCCGAGCTCTTCAAAGCATCCAACGCGCCGGCCAACAACCGGTCCGTAATGACGTTGTTGAATCGCGCGCACACGACGGCGAATTTGAACCCCGCGGCATTCAGATGTGCCTGAACCGGTTTTCCTTCGGTCACTTTTCCTTTGATCCGGGGCACATATGGGATACTTGGGGTTCAGGCCTCATTCTACCGCATGGATCCCGCTTTCATCCGGAACTTTAGTATCATCGCGCACATCGATCACGGCAAGTCGACTCTAGCCGACCGCTTGCTCGAAGCCACCGGCGCGCTGCAACAGCGCGAAATGATGGAGCAGGTGCTGGACACCATGGATCTGGAGCGCGAGCGCGGCATCACGATTAAAGCTCACGCGGTGCGCTTGAATTACAAAGCCGACGATGGCCAGACTTATCAACTGAACCTGATCGACACGCCGGGCCACGTCGATTTCACTTACGAAGTCTCGCGCAGCCTGCAGGCCTGCGAAGGCGCGCTGCTGGTGGTGGACGCATCGCAAGGAGTGGAGGCCCAGACCCTAGCCAACACGTATCTGGCGCTGAATCATAATCTGGAAATTATTCCGGTGATCAACAAAATAGATCTCCCGTCGGCGGAACCGGAGAGAATTCGCGAGCAGATTGAGCAACTGATTGGGCTTCCCGCACAGGACGCCATCCTGGTGAGCGCGAAACAAGGCATTGGGATCAAAGAGGTGCTGGAAGCGGTGGTGCGTTTGGTTCCGGCTCCCAAGGGTTCGCCCGATGCGCCGCTGCGAGCGTTGATCTTCGACTCATGGTTCGATCCTTATCGCGGTGTAATCATTCTGGTTCGCGTGGTGGATGGCACACTGCGGGTGGGGCAAAAGATCAAGCTGTGGGCCACGGGCGCGCTGTGCGAAGTGGAAGGCGTGGGCTATCAATCGCCCAAGCCTGTTCCTTGCGATGAGCTTTCGGCCGGTGAAGCCGGCTTTCTGTTCGCGAACATCAAGACGGTTTCCGACGCGCAGATCGGCGATACGGTGACGAGCGTTGAGAATCCCGCGACTGAGGCTCTGCCGGGCTTCCAGGAAATCAAGCCGATGGTTTTCGCCGGTCTCTATCCGGTGGAATCGCACGAGCACGGCCGGCTGCGCGAGGCGCTGGAAAAGCTGCGTTTGAACGACAGCGCGTTCAATTTCGAGCCGGAGAACTCGGTGGCGCTTGGATTTGGTTTCCGCTGCGGGTTTCTCGGTCTGTTGCATCTTGAAATCATCCAGGAGCGCCTGGAGCGCGAATTCCAAATCAACTTGATCACCACCGCGCCGGGCGTGCGCTACAAGGTAACCGCGCTGAATGGCGAGCTCATCGAAGTCTACAATCCGAGCAGGTTCCCGGATCCTTCAGCGATCAAGCAGATTGAAGAGCCGATTATCGACGCGACAGTAATCACGCGCGAGGAATATGTCGGCGAGATCCTGAAGCTGTTGGAAGAAAAGCGCGGCACCCAGAAAAAGTTCGAGTATATCGGCACCGGGCGCGTGCTGCTGATGTACGAGCTGCCGCTGAACGAAATCGTGCTGGATTTCTACGATCGGCTGAAATCGTCATCGCGAGGCTATGCGTCGCTTGATTATCACTTGGCGGGCTATCGCGTGTCGCCGATGGTGAAGCTGGACGTGCTGGTAGCCGGCGAACCCGTGGACGCCCTGTCCATGATCGTCCACAAGGATTTTGCTTACGAGCGCGGCAAACTCCTGATCGAGCGGTTGCGGAAGCTGATTCCGCGCCAGATGTTCGAGGTTGCACTGCAGGCGGCGATCGGCAACAAGGTGATTGCGCGCGAGACGATCAAGGCGATGGGTAAGAACGTCCTGGCAAAGTGCTACGGCGGCGATATCTCGCGTAAGCGCAAACTGCTGGAGAAGCAAAAAGAGGGCAAGAAGCGGATGAAGCGCGTTGGGCGGGTGGAGATCCCGCAGGAGGCCTTCCTGGCGGTGTTGAAGGTGGGAGACAACGACAGCGACTAGCCAGAGTGCCAGGAGTATGGTAGTATGGCTATATGGCAAGCCGTAAGATGACGTTTTCGCTGCCCGAGGATCTGGCTTCGAGCTTTACGAGGAGAGTCCCTGCTCGCGACCGCTCGCGCTATGTTGCCGATGCCCTGGCTGACAGGCTCGCTGAGCGTGAGAAGCGCCTGATTCAAGCTTGTGAGATCGCCAACCAAGATCCCCAGGTGAGAGAAATCGAGCTCGAATTCGACCGTCTCACTGATGCAATCGGCGATGCCATGCCGGAACCTTGGAAAGATGCCCAGGCGAGGTGAGATCTGGTGGGCGAATCTGGATCCGACGGTTGGGGCTGAGATCAGGCCGTGCGTGGTTATCAGCAATAGCGTGGTGAACCAGCATCGTCGAACGGTAGTGATCGTCCCCATCAGCAGTTCGCCGCAGCCCGCGCCGCCGCTGATGGTGAGCCTCCAATGTTCCGGGCAACCGGCCGTAGCCGTGATCGACCAGGTGCGGGCCGTGGCCAAGGAGCGGCTGGTGCGCCATATCGAAAATCTCTCGGCGGAACATCTTCAAGCTGTTGAAGATGCACTTCGGGAGATCCTTGAACTGGATTGACCTTTCCGGCGCCGCGCCGCTCGCCGCGGACGACCTTCCCTTCCAACACTACACACTCCGACATCGCGCGACCGCGTGGATCAGTCGCGGTTTGTTTGACCGCTTCACCTACCGGGTCCGCCATGGATTGATTCGCGGAATGGTACGCAGGGGCGGACTGGGCTGGATGCCGGCGTGGCTCTCACGCAGCGTACAAACACGGGAAGAAATGTTTTGGCGCCATTTGGCGCTCGATGGCTTGGTGATCTACGACGTCGGCGCGTTCCATGGCATTCTGACACTGTTCTTCGCGTCGCGTGGCGCGCGGGTGATCGCCTACGAGCCGAACGAGGGCAATCACGCACGACTGATCGAGAACATAAGCCTGAACCGTCTGACCAACGTTCGGGTCCGAAAGCTCGGGGTGGGTGCGGCGCTTGGCTCAGGTACGCTGCACTTTAGTCCCGATATGGTTGGCGGGGGGACTCTCCGTCCGAATGGCATCGCAGCGATGTCGCAGAGCGTCGAAATCACGACCCTCGATTACGATATTGCAGCCGCTTCCCTGCCCGCACCCGATCTCATCAAGATCGACATTGAAGGCTGGGAGCTGGAAGCGCTCCAAGGCGCCCGGGCGACGCTCCAGGCCCATCATCCGGCGCTATTTCTCGAAATGCATGGCGAGACCATGCGCGATAAGAAGAGCAAGGCGGGCGCGATCATCGCTTTTCTGCGCAGCGCGGGATACACTGACATCGTGCACGTTGAAACCGGCATCACTATCGCGCCGGGCAATGAAACGGCCGCCGCCGAGGGACATCTTTATTGTGTATGCCCTACCAACACCTTATCCGTTCTACCGAGGGCCAGCTCGGAATCATAACCCTCAATCGTCCGGAGCGACGCAATGCTCTTTCGCTCGAACTAATGCTCGAGTTAATCGCCTGCCTGGACGAGGTAGCGGCCGCGACGAACATCCGCGCGGTCATCTTAGCGGCTGCGGGCAAAGTCTTCAGCTCGGGCCACGACTTGAGCGAGATGGTGGGGCGAACGGTGGGCGACTACCGCCGCATCTTCGACGTGTGTACGCAACTCATGGGCAAGATTCAATCCATACCGCAGCCAGTGATCGCGCAAGTGCAAGGCGTGGCCACCGCAGCGGGCTGCCAGCTGGTCGCCACCTGCGACCTTGCCATCGCGAGCGATCAATCCGCGTTCGCCACTCCCGGTGTGAAGATCGGGCTGTTCTGCACCACTCCGATGGTGGCGCTCTCACGAGCAGTGGGACGCAAGCGCGCCATGGAGATGCTGCTGACTGGCAAGCTTGTGGATGCCGCCACTGCAGCCGATTGGGGGCTCGTCAATCGAGTTGTTCCAGCCGCCGAACTCGAATCAGCGACGCGCGAACTGGCGTGCAAAATCGCCGAGGCCAGCAGCTTCACGGTGGCACTTGGCAAGCAGGCGTACTACGCGCAAATCGATCTCGACCAGCCCAAAGCGTACGCATATGCTAAGGAAGTGATGACGCTGAACGCGCTGGCGCACGATGCACAGGAGGGAATTTCGGCGTTTCTTGAAAAACGCGTGGCGTGTTGGACCGGAAAGTGACCGGCTATTTGATTTTGTAGATGATCGAAAACCGCGTCCGGCCCACTTCGCGGTAGCCGGCTAGCCAATCGTGCAAGTCTGGGTAGTTGGCGATGGCAAGCGCAGGATTCAACGGCCCTAGCCCGTCGACGATCCAGGTGGGATCGCTGGCGATCAATTCGCGCCGGTTACGCGCGGCCCACTCGGGCGCGACGGCATGTGACCTGACGAGATGCCGGTCGGCCAGAACACCGGTGAGGGGCTGCGAATCAAGAAAACGGCTGCCGGCGGCCATCCGGGTGTAAGCGAAGATGTCGGGCCGATAGCCCCATACCAGAAGCGTGCCCTGGAGCCCAATGCGATCGGACACAACCTTGCTGTCTTCGTTGAGCGCCAGATCGCTCCAGTTACTTTGCCTTCCGTGCGCAAGATCGTTCGCAAGCAGAATGTATCGCGGGCCAAAGCGAACCAGCGGGATCAATAACAAGAGGAGAAAGCAAACGCGACACCGGCCCAACAGGGTGTAGCCGCGCGCGGCGAGCAGCGCCATCACCGGCAGGAGTTGGAAATAGTATCGCGGGAAAAATCGCCACCCGGCTGCCACGCCGATCAGCGACAGCAATAGCCAAGCCGTCATCTTCCAGCGCCAGCGATTTTCTTTCCACAGCACGACGACGGCTCCCAGCACTAGGGCAGCTTGAAAACCGGCCCAGTTGGCGGTCCTGACGAAACCGGTGGCGAAGGCGAACGTCTGTTCGGAATACAGCGCGCCCCATCGCCACACCTGGTCCACATACGGGCGGCCAAACCAGATCAGCGCGACAATGTTTGGGATAGCGAAGCCTGCCAGCAGCCATCCAACGCCGTTCCAGGCGAAAAACAGGCACGCCGCCAGGACGAAAAATGCCTTGGCATTCACCAGCAGGGCGATGCCGGCCACCAATCCGCCGAGGAATGCACGGCCGCGCCAAGCCAAGTAGACGGCCGCGATATGCGGGAGCACCATCAACAGATCGGGCGCCATCGCCATCACGGCGGCCGGGATGCCGAACGTCAGAAAGAATCCGAGCAGAAGCGCAGCCGCCAAGCCTTCGCGCGGGCCCCAGAGATCGCGCGCGAATCGCCACAACATCCAGCAGCAGGCGAATACGAACGCGGCACCCGCGATCCGTAATATCACTCCGATGCGAGCGTCCCACAACAAATAGATCATTGCCGACAACGGCGGTTTGTCGAACCAGACGTCGCGATACAGCGCCTTTCCATCTAAGATCTGGATCGCGGCCGCCGTGGGATACGCCTCCTCCACCCACACGATTCCGCTATGGCAAAGGCGCGCGAGTAAGAGGCCGGCGGCCAGAAGCGCAAAGACGAGTTTGTCTGGAACGTTTGCACTTCGAATCACCTATTGAATATAACTGTGGCTGGTGGCTGGTGACTTGTGGCTGGAATCGAACCCGGTGGATCGAGGGAAAAGGCTGGATCAGTTCCTGCGGGAGCGCCTGCCGCAATACAGCCGATCGCGATTGCAGGATTGGATCGAACAAGGCCACGTGCTGGTGAACGGATCACCGGAAAAACGCTCTTACTTACTAAAAGGCGTCGAGCGCATCAACGTTCAACCTGCCGAATTGCCGCCCCTGCGAGCTACGGCCGAGGACTTGCCTCTCGAGGTCCTGTATGAAGACGCCGACGTCATCGCCATCAATAAACCTGCCGGCATGGTCGTGCACACCGGCGCGGGCCGGCACTCGGGCACGCTGGTCAATGCCGTGCTGCATCGCTTTGGAAAGCTTTCGAGCGTAGGAGGCGATCTGCGGCCCGGCATCGTGCATCGATTGGACCGCTTCACCAGTGGCGTGATTCTGATTGCGCGCAGCGACACCGCGCATCGCCACCTGGCCGAGCAATTCGCATCGCGCCAGGTTGAAAAGATTTATGTCGCGCTGGTGCATGGTAGCGTCAAGAACGATCAGGGCCGTATGACTACTCCAATTGCTCGCGATCCAGTCCGCCGCGTTCGGATGACCGCGCGTCTGGCCCACGGTCGCCAGGCCATTACGTCCTATCAAGTGCTAAGACGCTTCGAAGGATTTACGTTGCTGGAAGTGAAAATCGGCACCGGCCGTACGCACCAGATCCGGGTACATCTGGCGAGCATCCGGCATCCTGTTGTTGGCGATAAGCTATACGGCGCTCCGGCCAGCGCGCTGGGACGCTATTTCCTGCACGCACGCCAGATCACATTCACCAGTCCGAGCTGCGGCGATCGCATCACGGTAAACGCGCCGTTGCCGCCGGATTTAGAGAATTACCTGGGAACGCTGGGGTAGCGCGGCGTCGGGCCTACTTTTCGGTGCAGGCCGGACCAATCCACCGGGACGAGAACATGTAATTCATATTCATCGTATGATCGCCGTTATTGACGGCCAGTTGCATCGACCCTTTGACATTCTCGGAGTCGACCGTCTCCAGCTTTACGATTCCGGTGCTTTTCGTGCCATTGGTGTTGCAGTCAACGTGGATCTCTTGTTTGCTCCCCGACGAGGTGACCAGGGAGCGCGCACAGGACGCCATGGTTTTGTCCGACATATTGAACGGCTTGTCGAGATCCTCCTTCTTCAGGCAGCCTTTGCTAACGGTGCTTTTGGCGCCGCCTCTGGCGGCCATCATGGCTTCCATCTTCGCGCGCTGTTCGGGAGTTAGCCGAGCGAGCACCTCAGCGGGTATGGGTGGCATACCGGTGGTCTGGCCGTTCATCGTCGTCTGCCACTCGCCAGGTTTCACGTCCAATGGCCGGAAATCCGCTGCCCAAAGCGTGGAGCAGGCTAGTATCGTAAGTCCAAGGGAAATTTTGTTGGTCAAGGGACCCTCCGATTATTCATCGTCTATTGTCGCCGAGAACTGGAGGGGCATGGGAGGGCCATACCGGCTACACTAAAACTTGCAGTATTTTACCGATTTTTCGGATTCTCCCATCGGCATCGCCGGCGCCGGCCGTGTGGCGCAAGCGCTGGGAAAGCTGCTCTCTGCGCGGGGTGAGCCGGTAGCTTTTGTCGCGAGCCGCAGTATCGAGCACGCGCGTGTTGCCGCAACATTCATCGGTCCCCGCGTCAAGGCAGTGAGCTACGCCGAGCTTGCGCCTAAAGCACCGCGAATCTTGATCGCCGTGAGCGACTCCGCGCTGGAAACAGTCGCCTCCACGCTGGACGCCCGCTCTGGCATTGTCCTTCACACGTGCGGAAATGCCGGCCCGGAGGCATTGCGCGCGCTTGGGGAACGGGGCGTCTCCTGTGGCGCGATTCATCCGCTGCAAACCATTGCCGATCCCGAAACTGGCGCGTCAGCGCTGGATGGCGCGGCTTTCGCCATCTCCGGCGATGCCCCCGCTGTGGCGTGGGCCGAACAGATCGCTCGCGTTGCGAATGGGCGCATCCTGCGAATTCCCGCCGAGCGACGTCCGCTGTATCATGCCGCCGCGGTAATGGCGAGCAACTATATCACCGCGCTTTTGTCGGCTGCGCAAACACTGCTGATCGCGGCGGGCGTGGATCCAGACGAAGCCCTGGAAGCGCTTGGCCCGCTGGCTAGAACCAGCCTGGAAAATACACTTCGGCAAGGCCCCGTGGCCGCGCTGACCGGCCCTATCGAACGTGGCGACATGGCCACTATTTCGTCCCATTTAGCGGCTCTCAAAGACCTGCGCAGCCCAATTCCATTGCTTTATCGCGCCGCCGGCCTGGAAACTCTGGAACTGGCCCGGAAGAAAGGCCTGTGCGCCGAGCGAGCGGCTGCGACCGAACAGCTTCTGGAAGCATCAATGGTGTGACGATGTCTCAATCCAACCGCGTTCGCATTCCCGATCTTCATCGCAAGAAGAAGCTGGGGCAAAAAATCACGATGCTGACCGCCTACGACGCCACTATGGCGCGTTTGCTGGACCGCGCCGGAGTGGACGCCTTGCTGGTGGGCGACTCTCTGGGGATGGTGATTCTCGGGCACGAAACCACCATTCCCGTTACTTTGGATGCCATGGTCCATCACGCGGGCGCTGTTTCGCGAGGCGCCGAGCGAGCCTTCGTGGTGGCCGACATGCCGTTCCTTACATGGCAGGCGAGTAGCGCCGACGCCATCCGCAATGCCGGACGCCTGATGCAAGAGGGCGGCGTTTCGGCGGTGAAGATCGAAGGCGGGCTGTACGCGGCCGACACCGTGAGACACCTGGTAGAGATTGGAATCCCCGTGATGGCGCATATCGGATTGGTGCCGCAGGCCGTCCATCAGTTGGGTGGTTATCGACTGGCGGGGCGAACGCAGGACGAGGCCGACCGGCTGGTGGAAGATGCACTCGCGCTCGAACAAGCGGGTGCGTTCGCCATCGTGCTGGAATGCATTCCCGCCGAGGTGGCCGCAGCCGTCACGGCCAAGCTCGCAATTCCCACCATCGGCATTGGCGCGGGGCCGCACTGCGATGGGCAAGTGCTGGTGAGTTACGACGCTTTCGGTTTGTACGACGAGATCGCGCCGAAGTTCGTCAAGCAGTACGCGCATCTGGGAGACGAAATGATTGCCGCTGCAAAGCAGTACATCGCCGAAGTAGAGCACGGTGAATTTCCGGATCCCGAACACAGTTTTCGATTCCCAGCCTCCACTGCCAGCCGTGAATGAATAGCGAGCTGCTCCATTCCATTGCCGAGATGCGCAACCGATTGTTGTTGCCACGGCTAAGAGACCGGACCATTGGCCTGGTGCCCACCATGGGCGCTCTCCACGCCGGTCATGCCGCGCTTCTCGATCGAGCCCGCGCCGAATGCGATGTCGTAGTGGTGAGCATCTTCGTCAATCCGATTCAGTTCGACCGGCCGGATGACTATGACGCCTACACGATCGACTTAGCGAAGGACCTGGAATTTTGTGCTGGGCTGGGTGCGGACCTTGTCTTCGCACCCTCAGCACAGGAAATGTATCCGGAGGAGCCGAGCACATTCGTCGAGGTGGAGGGTATCTCGGAGCATCTTTGCGGGATGTTCCGCCCGGGGCATTTTCGCGGCGTCGCCACGGTGGTGGCCAAGCTCTTGAATATCGTTGCGCCCGGCAAGGCTTATTTCGGCGAAAAGGACGCACAGCAAGTCGCCGTGATTCGCCGCATGGTAGCCGACTTAAACATGCCCGTCGAAATTGTTCCGGTGCCTACCGTCCGGGAGCCGGACGGTCTGGCTTTGAGCTCCAGGAACAAGAGACTGACGGCCGACGAGCGCAAAGTTGCGCCGACGCTGTACAAGGCGTTGCAACTTGCAGCCAGCTATATCCGGGATGGCTGTAGGTCGGCCGCGGAGGTTCGCGACTTAGCCATCGGTTACTTGCAGGCGCGTCCTGAGTTCCGCGTCGAATACCTGGAAGTTGTCGATGCCGAAAGCATGACCCCGGTGAAGCAGATTGCCGGGCCAGTACGGATCGCCGCTGCCGCTTGGCTGGGAGCCGTTCGCCTGATTGATAACGTCAAGGCGTGATCATTCTACTTGTGGTTGATTAAGGCTCTTCGGTTTCGGTCGCTTCCACCAACCGATCCACCGCGATGGAGTAAAGTGCCATCTTGCCATCCCGATCGCTTTGAAAGACGACGCGCTGGCTGTTGGGGGAAAAGAACGACGTCACCTGACGAGGATCGCTGGCACGATGCTGGCACAACGGCAATTCGCGTTTCACCGATCGAACCAGCAGAAGCAGGTAGGGCGAAGCCTTGCTGCCGCTCGCGCCCACGAATACGCTAGTATCGCCATTGCGATTGAAGGCGACAAACTGGCTGGTGGACGAAACAAATTGGTCTTCGTTTGTATCGGGGGTAAACTCGCGGATGTTGTTCAACAGCTTCCGGTCGGACGGGATGTTGAGATAGTCGATGGTTCTTCCGTCGGCGGACCACAAAGGAGTCGCGAGGGGGCCGGCCGCGATCCGGAGTTTGCGATTCTGCGTCGCATCATAGTTTACGACCCATAGTTCATCCGGTTTTCGATAGAGCAACCCCGCGCGCTTCGGGCGTGGCTGCGGATCAACAATCGGATCGGGCGATTCCACCAGAGTGGTGGCGGCGCCAGTCCGCATGGTAATCAGACGCAAGCGGCACATCCCTGGCTTTTCTTCGACCAGCGCCGAGACCAATCCGTCTTCGGAAAGGCTGAATCCCGTTCCGAAGTTAAATCCTTCTTCCAAGCGATAGATTTCGCGCGTGTGCTCGCCACTCAAGCGACCTAGGTACAAGGAGCGGCCGGCCAAGTATGCGAACTCGCGTTCATCGGGGGCCAGTGTCAACGAACTGGTTATCAAATCGGGCGCGCCAGTCAGGGCGCGCGACTGTCCGTTCTTTAGATCCATCCGATAGGCCTGGACGCCGCCCGAGCGATCGCTCGAGTAAATCAGAAAATCGCTCTTGCGCGAAATGGCGCGGCTATAGTAAGCGGGCAACCAGCTCCGATGGGCAGGGTCCGTCAAACGGACGACATAATTTTCCGTGGCTTCATCGGCGTAGCGCTTCGCTTCCGATGGATAAATCAGACCCTTATCGGCCGCCCTGCAAGCGCTCGCGCTGGCGAGAGAGGCAACGAAGAGGCGGCGGGTCAGTGTCAAATTAGCGATGACTGCTCTGGTAGTGTTCTTTCAGCAGGTCCAGGCCGAAATCGCCGTCAAAATCGCGCCAAACGGAGTGAATATGGTTGGCGTGGTCTTGCGTGTCGTCGAATTCCACTAGGAAACTAGGCGATTGAATGCGATAGTAGTGCCCCTGGCCGGGCTCTTCGCCGCCGGCCCATGCAAAATAGATGTTGTCGCCCGCCTTCTTGATTTGATCTTCACGTGTCTGATCGATCTGGTCCGTCATGTTCTGGCAGTATTCGTCGAGCAGGCTTTGAAAAATCGCGCGTTGCGACGCTGTCATCTTAGAGGCTTGCAAGCCGCTTGGCTGGCCATTCAATGCCGCTTTGCGCGACGCTTCGGTGAGAATTTCCTTGGGTGCATCTTTGGTGACGATGGCGGTCTTCTTTTGATCGTCGGTAAGCGATTTCACAAGCTGGCGGCCGAGGTCCTCCTCACGCGCGAGAACGCGCAGGCCTTTGCGAGGACCTTCGCGGATTTCGGCGGGGTTTGTACCAAAGAAGCTGGGCGCGCCCTGAACTTTGCCATTGACGATGGTAAAGTTCTGGCTGACATGATGCCCTTCTATGCGGTAGCCCCAAGTGCCGGTGGGCGAAGGGTCGCCGAACACGGTAAAGAAATATCCCTCGGGATCGCGCATCGGACCTTTACCGCCTTCCAGAACCTTGAGCACTTCATCCAGGCTCATGATGCTGACGGCTTTGATGTAGCCCTGCTGGCTGAGGCCGGCGGCCAGGAGCGCGTGCGCGAGCTGCTTCTGCTCGGGCGTCATGTCGCGCAGCGCCAGGCCCTTGCGTACCTTGGGAATGTAGTGCCAGTCGAAGCGCTCATCGTCGGTGAATTGGAAGGTGGCCTGCGCACGCTGTTGGGGCGTGAGCGAGGTAACGAACGCTTTGGCGGCGTCCGTCATCACGGACGCGGAATGGATACGGGTGTAGGCGGAGGTGAGCAGCACCACTCCCACACCGATCGCGAAAATACGCAACGCTGCTGTCTTCACGATGTGCCCTCCTTGAACGCGCAAGAAGCGCCGCATAACGGCGTGCTTCTAGCTTATCTGAAGAAAACCGTGGCTGGTGATTAGAGCAGCAGCGCCTCGATGCGATGCGCGTGAACCATGTTCTCGCAGGATGACCATTCGAAAACCGTAAAGCGCCCGTCCTGCGATGCAACCAGCGCGGCGCAGCCCTGCTGGCCATCCCGCTGATCGTGGACGAATTGAGCGGCCGAAAGATGCCGGGTGCCTCCGAGCTTGTCGGGGTGAACCAAAGTCGCTTGACCGCCTTCGATTGGCTCGGTCACGATTACTTGCTCCACTTGAGCATGGCCCTTGCGCCGAGTGATCTTCGCGCCGAACCCGAGTACGTCATATTGATTGTTGAGCACAACAGCGCCATCCACGGCGGTGAGACCGGCGACGGCGTCCACGGTTCGACTAAGCCGGCCGGTTTCTTCGCTCGACCCACGCGCCAGCTCCGCCAGACCGGAGAACGGCGGTGATACGGCGTAGGGGATCGGCGAGACAATGGATTCGCGCCAAGCGTCGGCCCCGGCTGGAACAACCAGGAGCAAACCACCGCGGCCATGCGCTCGCATTGAGATTGCGAGTTGTACCAGCACATTCACCGAATGGTTCACCGAGGAGACCCAGGCGTCCGGCGATTCGGAGCCGAGCAACGCGGTCAGGAGCGCCGGACAATCGGGGATGGCGGCGGCGTGCTCGTCGATGATCTTTACCTGGTCGCCTTCCAGCACTGCGACATTGACAAACTTGCCCGCCGTCTCACTGCTGTGATGCTTGATCACAATCAATCCGGGCGCGGCCACCTCGACGACGAAGCAAAGGCTTGGGATCGCACGGGTGGCGCCCCAGACACAGAGCCCGCCCGGCCCGTGTGAAACCCCCAAGTGAATTCCAGGCCGCTCCACCGCCGGCGCCACCTTGGTCAAGATGCCGGGATCGAGTGGCAGGGGCCGCTCGAACAGCAGAGCGGTTTTCGACTCTTCGGGCGAAAGGAAAGCCAGCGAGATTTTGGGGATGAAGCCCTCCTCACGGCGAAGACTGGCCCAGAAGGCGGCGTCCACGATGGCCTGGATGGTCGCGGTATCGGGCAAGGATGCCAGGCGTCCGTTGCGGGGAGCAACAGCGTCCGCCCGCTGTCGCGTAAAGTACGCGTGGACTTTGGGGGATACAATCCTAGCGGCTGGGTAGGCGGCCTCAGGCTCCATGCCTGAGATTATCGCGTACCGCTCCCTTTGGTCACCGCTCGGCTACAGAGGGGATCGGCTACGATCGGCCGGAAGCATCGATGCGTGGTGAAAGATGGGGCGCTGCCGAACGGCCTGGCCTTTTCGACGGGCCCATTTTCTTCGACGCGACGAAGACACCGGTCCGGCGCTCCGCATCATTGCATTTCCCGAGATTCCGGCCCATTGGCAATTCGGCCGGGACCAAAAAGAGCCTCTTACTCGTGCCGGAGGGCCGCCAGGGGATTCACTCGTGATGCTCGCCACGCTGGCCAGAGGCCCGCAAACACGGCGACGCTCGTCAAGATGACAATCGTCGACAAGAGCGTGACGGGATCGTTCGGCTGGATGCCATAGAGGAGGGCCGCAATGGAACGGGAGGCGAGGATCGCTGCTGGCACTCCGATGGCGAGGCCTAAGGCGACGAGCGCCAGAGCTTCCTTGAGGATCGCCCACAGCACGTTCGCCGGTTGTGCGCCGAGAGCCATGCGCACTCCGATCTCCGACGTCCGGCGGGAAACCGCATAAGACATCACGCCGTAGAGCCCGAAACAGGCCAGGCCAAGTGCCAACACGCCAAAAGCACTGGTAACAACGGTGCCCATGCGCTCCAGATTCAAACTTCGATCCACTTGCAACTCGAGCGGTGTGATGCGCTCGATGGGGAGATCGGGCGCAATATCGTGGAGCGCTTTGCGTACGTCTATGGCGATTGCGCTGGGATTACCGGCGGCGCGTACTTCCAAACTGCCCGCGTAAACCAAATTTCCTTCCAGTGGGCAATAAGCCATGGGAACTGCCGGCTCGCGGACCCGATTCACTCGCGCGTCCTGAACCACGCCGATGATTTCCGACTCCAGGTTCTCACCGAACCGCTGGCCGAGCGGGTTGCGATTCGCAAAATACCGGCGCACGGTGGCTTGGTTGACGATCACGAAGCGACTGCCGCTATCGCGTGAAGTGAAGTCGCGCCCGCTCAGCAGATGCATTCCAACCGTCGAAAAATATCCTGGGCCGGCGAAGTTGTACTGAATCCTGACGTCCTCGCCGGGAGCCGGCTGGTAGCCGGAGATTTTGACGCCTCCGGTGACATCGCGGCACTCCACCACCAGTCCGCACATGGAGACAGCGGCCGAGCGCACGCCGGGAACGATTTGCACGCGTTCCACCAGGCGGCGGTATAAGCCGGGTAATTGCGCGGCGCCATACCCGGCGGAGCGCGGATCCATCCAGACCGTCAAAACGTGTTCGCGATCGAATCCTAAGTCTTGCTGAGCCAGGTTGCGAAGGCTGCGCGCAAACAATCCGGCCCCGCACACCACCAGCAGCGAAAGAGCCACCTGTGCCGCCACAAGCAGCTTGGCCGCGCTGAACCGGGAACCCGTGAAAGCGCTTCGAGAGGACGTCTTCATTGCGTCACCGATTTCCAGCCGCGTGGCGCGCAGTGCGGGCGCCAGGCTAAACAGAACGCCGGTAATGACGGACATCCCGATTGCGAACATCAAAACGTGTTCATCGACACCGGTAGTGAACGGAGTTGGGCCTGTGACAGAGCCCACCGCCATGCGTACTAAGGCGTCGCTCGCCCAGCGGGCCAATAGCAGACCCAAGACAGTGGCCGCCGCCACCAGCAGGAAGCTTTCCGTGAGGAGTTGCTGGATCAAGCGTCCGCGGCTGGCGCCAATCGACAATCGCACCGCGATTTCGCGGCGGCGGCCTTCGGCGCGAGCCAGTAACAGATTGGCGGCGTTGGCGCATGCGATCAGCAAAACCAGTCCGACCATGGCCATCATCGCGAAAAGGGGGGAAGTCCACCGCTGGCGTAGATTCGAAGCCCCGCGGCGGAAAGGATCGAGAGTGAGACTTCGTTCCAGGAAATAGCGCCGGGCGTCCGCCGCAAGATGACCGGTAATGTCGTCCTGAGATCGCAGGAAGGCGCTGTTCAGCACATCGCGCACCGCGAAAGCGGAGGTCGGTTTCACTCTCACAAGGACATCCAGCCACTCGACAAATTCCTGCGGCGGCCAAGGCTTTTCCGGATCGGCATCCTGGTGGCTGCTGAAGTTCTGCGCGTAGTGAACGTCGCTTTGCATCACGATCGGAATCCAGACATCGGCGGGTGATTCCAGCCACACGCCCCGGAAATTTTCGGGCGCAACCCCGACAATGGAGAAGGAAATCCCATTCAAGCGGATCTTTCGTCCGATCACGTCCGCCCGGCCCGCGAAGCGGCGGTGCCAATATCGGTGACTGATCACTGCCACCGGATGGGCTCCGATGTTTTCGTTATCGCCGGAAGCGAGCAGGCGCCCCTGCGCCGGAGAAAGACCCAGCACGCCGAAAAACTCGCCCGAGACGAGCTGGTAGGTGGCGACTTCGGATTGCGCTCCGGTTTCGAGCGAGATTTGAGCGCGCGCCACGTGGCTCATCGCCGCGACACCCAGGGCGCCGGATCCGGCATCGCGAAGCCGCAGGAACATCGGATAAGAAAAACGTTGTGGTAGTGTGGTGTGCGCCTGCTGGCGAACAACGAACAGTTCCTCGGGCTCGCGGACGGGCAACAATCGAAGCAGCGCCGCATTCAGGACAGAAAAGATCGCGGTGTTGGCGCCGATGCCGAGCGTCAACGAGAGGATGGCGACGGCTGCAAAGCCGGGGGTGCGCTTCATTTGCCGCAACGCATACAGAAGATCGCGCCAGATTCTTTCCATCACCATCCAGCCCCACATATCGCGGGTAACCTCTTTGATCAGGAGCTCGTTCCCGAGCGCCCGGCGGGCATTCTGCTCCGCCATCCCGGGAGGCTCTCCGCGATCCACACGCTCCTGTGTGTCCAGTGCAAGATGCGCTCGGATTTCCTCGTCCAGGTCGCGCGCGGCCTGCGGGCGCCGAAGCGTGCGATGGGCAAGAAACTTCAGGCGGTGGTACAGCATTTCAGTCTCATTGGGCGGGCTTCAGAACACCCGCGATCGCCCTCACCAGAGACTTCCACTTCGATTCTTCGGCAAGCAATTGCTTCTTTCCAGCCGCGGTGAGGCGATAGAACTTGGCCCGCTGATTCTTTTCGGAAAGCTTCCATTCGGAAGCGAGCCAACCCTGTCTTTCCAAGCGATGCAGAGCCGGATAAAGAGAGCCGGTTTCCACCTGGAGGAGTTCTCCTGAGCCAGCCCGAATCTGCTGGCCGATGCCGTGACCATGCCGCGGGCCCCACTGCAGCGTCGTCAGGATCAGCATGTCGAGCGTTCCCTGCAAAAGCTCAATGCGGTTTTTGTAAGGCTGCTTGGCCGCCATCTGATGCTGTAGATACTCTACTACACTCCGTGTAGAGTGTCTACTACTCTAATAGTGACCGAAGGTACGCGTGAGATTATGCGTACCTCGCCCAGCGGGAACGGCTCTGAAAGAGGGAATCGGCTGCTACGAGCGGCCGGATGCTTCGATCAGGTAGCTTTTCACGAGTTCGGTGATGTTGGAAGAATCGAGCAACGCGGGCTCGACGAAAACGCCCGTGCGGTACGCATCGTCTTCCGGATTGGAGTAGACAATGTGCCCGTAGAGCGTAAGGCCAAGGATCTCTAGTTTCACTACCGTGCCGGGCGCCAACGCCTCGTCAAAAAGCGAACAAATGCCCGAATCGGAGATATCCTGAAGCCGCCCTGCCAACTCCACACCGTCGTCCAACTGGGTGAGGCGAACCGGCAAATCGGTAGAAATGCGCTCATTAAACCGGCGGTCCATGCGCATGAGTACGTATCGCCCGAATGCAGGAACTACTTTAGGACTCGGGAATACCTGGGAAGCCCTTCAAACGGTAGTAGATAGCTTCCATTGCGGCTCGCTTTCGTCCAGATTCCGGCCAGGAGGCGACCACGTCGAGCCGGTATTCCAGGAACTGGATTTCAGTTCGATCCAGCGCCACGAGCGACCTGGAATTGGTATGGGCAGACATGGCGTGGATGGGCTCGTTTGCCCCCGCCGGGGGCGGCCAGTTGCCAGCTCTCTGAACTATGCTCGGCCCATCCACTTCTTGGCATAATGGACCACTTTTGCATTGGTGTGGGTACCTATTTCGTACTATGCCGTACCGGATTAAGTGGCGCTACAGCACCAACTAGGGTCGGTAATTCCAAGAGCGGCTAAGAATTTCACATCGTCGTCACTCAACACGAGATCCTCGGTGAGAGCCGAGAGTGCAACCGGCGCGACGGCCAGCTCAGGAGCTTCTTCCAGCCCGACCTCAATCGAGAACACCGCGCACTTGCCGGTAACTTTCAGCGCCGCCATGGCTGCGGCTACCTCATTCGATTCCAGGATGGCTTCGTTAATGGACTGGCGAAGGTCATTCAGCAATCCTTTTACATTCTTGGTCACTTTGATTTCCTCCGGTTGCGATGTTTCGCGATCTTCACGTAGCTCAGAGCACTTCATGCGCCATCGGAGAAATTGAGCCGCGTCATGATCTTAGCGGACGGAAAGCGGAAGAGCGAAGCGATCTGTGTCCTATGGCGCAGGGGGTTCGGTTGGACTTAGTCCGATTTGGGCGTTAGGCCGACGTTGGGCGGTCAGCACTCAGAACTTCTGCTGGTCCAGAAACGCGCTGAGGAGCTGGTTGAATTCCGCCGGCTTTTCGATCATCAGAAAGTGACCGGTTCCGGGGATCTCATGGTAGTCCATGTTCGGGAAATGCGTCTTCATGTACTCGCGATTCCCCGCACCGGAATGGTCGGCGTACAGGCCGAGCACAGGCTCGTTGAATACGTCGCCTTTCCAGTTGGCCGGATCGAAGGTGGCCTGCATGGCGCCTACCGCAGTGGATTCCGGCGCCGCCAACATCATCGAAAGAATATGTTGCTGCATGTCCGGCGTGGTGGAGGCGGAGAACATCCCGCGGATCATGGCTTCACGCGCTTTTAGGCCGTCGGGACCGGACATACGGCTGGGATCCGGGAGTCGAGTACCCGGGGCCACCGTGACGCCCCCATCCACAAATACCATCGCGGCGGTGTGCTGCGGGTACAACCGCGCGTACTCAATCACCACCGGTGTCCCCATGCTGTGGCCAACCACCACGACGCGATCGGCTTTGGAGTCTTTCCGCACCGCTTCCACGGCGCGGGCGAATAGATCCATCGAAAGCTTGCCATCCTTGGGCGCTCCGCTTTGTCCGTGGCCCGGAAGATCGAGTGTCACCACTCGGTATTCTTTGGACAGTGCGGGCACTTGGGAATTCCAGGTGGTTTCGTCACAAGTCCAGCCGTGCACGAGGATGACGGTTTTCGGTCCTTTTCCAGCCGTGGACGAGTGGATCTTGATGCCTTCGACGGTGGCGGCGGAGATCGCCCCTGAGAGCCCGGCGGCAAGGGATGTCGCAAGCAGCAGATGGAGAATGGCTCGCATCATTGGCCGCCCGTAGCACCCGGAGCAAGACCGGATCTGAGCTTGGCGTAATAGGAATCGTAGAAGGCCAGCATGCCCGGATCGATTCCCTGCCCTACCATCACCGTGTCGCCGAGAACGATGTTTTTCGCGCCTTTTTTCTGGTTGTAGGCGGGCCATTCGGGCAAACCTTTGCCGTTCGGATTTCCGGTGGCGGCGAAGTTTACCCAATAGGTCGACATGGTTTCGGCAAGGTTCTTGTCGATGTCCGTCCACATCACATTGGGTGGCTGATTTTCGAACATGTAGGCGAGGTCGGCGGTATGGGTTGCGCCGCGCGATGGCTGGCCGGGAGCGGTGGGGGGAACATGCGTGAAGTAATAGAGATACGCTTTCGCTTTCCCGCGCTCGCTCTGCAATTGCGCCCACTCGCGCATGTGCCAGCCCATCTCATCGCGGAAGGCTGCCAGCTGCGATGTGGCCGCCTCGGTGTCGGAGCCAGCAGGATAAAGCTTCAGATACGCGTCGGCCTGATCGGAGAAGCGGCGCTTCGCTGTACCGGAGAACTGTTCGGCGTTGACAGATCCGGGACGCGAGAAGAAGGTCCCTTCATCGTGATTCGACCCCACCAGAAGATCGACGTCATTTTGTTTGTGGTTTTCGTAGGTGATGGAAAGATCTTCGGGCACATACCAGCCGTCGACGATGATGGCAAAGCCGCCCCGGACATTCTTGAGCAGCTCGTCGGCGGGCTTGGCGCGCAACTCAGCCAGAGTGGGCGCACCCAAAGCCTGGGCCATCTTCTCACCGTTCTCTTCGGCCTGCGCACGCGTGGTCATTTTGCCGATGCTGATTCCCATCCATCCGCCGCTTTGGCCGATGGCTCGCTGGAACAGGCCCTTGCCCTGAGGCGATGCAACCATTGCCGACACCAGCATGGAACCGGCCGACTCGCCGTCGATGGTGACGCGCTTCGGGTCGCCTCCGAAATTCGCGATGTTCTTCTGCACCCAGCGGAGCACGGCGGCCATGTCCATGAGGGCGTAATTACCGGAGGAATTATGCCCGGATTCCTTGGTTAATTCGGGATGCGCGAGAAATCCAAATATTCCGAGACGATAGTTATAAGTGACCACCACGGCGCCCTTCCGGGCGAGTGCATCGCCATCGTACATCGCAAGCGATCCCGCGCCGCCGGTGAAAGCGCCGCCATAGGTCCAGACGATCACAGGACGTCGCTCGCTGGCGGATTTCGCAGCCGTCCAGACGTTCACGTAAAGGCAGTCTTCGCTGGGAGCCGGCCCCGACGCTGCGGCCGCGAAGCGCTGCTGCTGCATACACGCGGGGCTAAATGCATCGGCCTTCCGCACGCCGTCCCAGTGAGACGGTGGACGCGGCTCACGCCAGCGCAAATCGCCGACCGGCGGCGCCGCAAAGGGGATGCCCTTGTAGACGCGCACCTCGTCGGTGGAACCGGGAACGCCCGAAACCAAGCCGGAATCGGTGCGGACGGGGTCAGAAATGGCTGCGGAGAGAAAGGACGCTCCCGCTAACAATGTTCCGAAAACGAGGGGAAATAAGCGGCGCATGGTTAGCCAGTATGTCAGTTCGAGAAGGGACGGGTCAAGCTACTTCGGAAGGGTCTACACAAGCCCAAGACCGGCCTTCGGTCGCCTAGATGTTCTGCGCCTTGACGCCCTCGCAGCAGCCGCTCTCTACCCGCGAACCAAGAGCCTCAGCGATCTCGGCGCGATCTGTGGCACCATACGAGATTGATAGGAAAGCAGGGAACACACGCCTCCGGGTCGAACCGTTCCGTAGGTTGCGCCTTCTGGGTTCACCGCCAATTGCCCTTCGCGTCTTCGGTTACTTCAGCAGTCCAAATGCCGACGCTGACACAGAGGACCGCATGAGCTTCCCGGAATGTGGCCAGCGCAAATGAAGCTCACATTCGATTCGGCGATTGCCACGTTCGGAGCCAAAGCGAAGGAAAAGCTGTCGAACCCGGCTGTCACAGGGCAGCCCGAGGATCAGCTTCGCGCGCCGTTCGAGCAGCTACTCTCGGCGTTGGCAGAACTTTGCAACATGCCCAAAGCCTCAGTCGCAGTTGGGGAGTCGTCTGTTAAGGATTTGAAAACGCGTCCAGACTACGCGGTGACTGTCCGCAACGCGCTGGTAGGATTTGTTGAGTTGAAAGCACCTGGCAAGGGAGCCGATCCGCGGAAGTTCAAGGACCCTCATGATCGAGAGCAATGGATTAAGTTGCGGTCGCTTCCCAATCTGATTTACACGGACGGCAACGGATTCAGCCTTTGGCAAAACGGCGAATTAGTAGGTTCCGTGACCATCTTGATCGGAGACATTGAGTCTTCGGGCAATGCACTTCAGGCCCCAGCGGGTCTCCTGAACCTTTTCGAGAGCTTCTTGCGGTGGGAGCCGGTTCCTCCGCGCAATGCCAAAGATCTTGCCCATACTACTGCTCGTCTCTGCCGATTGTTACGCGACGAAGTGACGGAGCAGCTAGGTTTAAAAAGTGAAGCCCTGGTTGGGCTGGCGGAAGATTGGCGGAAGATACTTTTTCCGGATGCGACTGACGAAAGATTCGCCGACGGATACGCTCAGGCCGTTACGTTCGGAATGCTGATGGCGCGCGCAAAAAGCATTGAACTTGCCACCGGGCTCCAGCAGGTCGCTAGTGAACTTAGCCGGACTAGTTCTCTAATTGGCGCAGCACTGAAACTACTGACAGATAACGCAGAGAACCAAGCAACGCTTACGACCTCACTCGAAACCCTAAAGCGTGTGCTTGATGCAGTTAACTGGTCCAAGATAAGCAAGGATAGGCCCGAGGCTTGGCTTTACTTTTACGAGGACTTTCTCGAGGTCTACGACAACGACCTGAGGAAGCGGACAGGCTCATATTACACACCGCCTGAGGTTGTCGGTGCAATGGTTGGGCTGGTCGACGAGGTCTTGAGGACACCTCGTTTTGGGCTGCATGCAGGGTTGGCTGCGCCATCTGTGACACTGGCTGATCCTGCAACTGGAACTGGAACATTCTTACTTGGTGTGCTACGGAGGATTGCCGAAACCGTCACTGCGGACGAAGGCGAGGGCGCTGTGAAGGAGGCCATCAGCGCCGCAGTGAGGCGGCTCATTGCCTTCGAGATGCAACTGGGCCCGTTCGCAGTTGCGCAGTTGCGAATCCTTGCGGAGATCGTTGATCTCACCGGATCCCCGCCAAGGACGCCTGTACGGATGTTCGTAACTAACACGCTTGGAAATCCGGAAGATGACGAGGGATACCTCCCCCAAATTGTCGCAGCAATCGCGAAATCCCGGAAGGAAGCGAACAAGATCAAGAGGGATGAACCGATCACCGTCGTTATTGGGAACCCGCCCTACAAAGAGAAGGCCAAGGGGGACGGCGGGTGGATTGAGGCCGGAAGCAGGAACCCAAACAGACCGGCTCCGCTCGCCGACTGGATGCCGCCCAGGGAATGGGGCGTTGGAGCCCACAGCAAGCACCTTCGTAACCTGTATATCTACTTCTGGCGCTGGGCGACGTGGAAGGTATACGACCATGGACCAGGGAACAAGTCGGGCATCGTATGCTTCATTACGGTGGCGGGATTTCTCAGCGGGCCGGGCTTTCAGAAGATGCGCGATTATATGCGCCGAACGTGTGACGATATCTGGATCGTCGATTGTTCGCCTGAGGGTCATCAACCGGAGGTTAATACTCGCATTTTTCAAGGCGTGCAGCAGCCCGTTTGCATTGTGATGGCTTCGCGCTCCGCCACTGCTAAGCGCGATACAAGTAAACCGGCGAACGTCCTCTTTCAGGCTCTGCCGCGTGTTCACCGCCTGGACAAATTCAAGGCACTCGCCAGTCTGAGAATAAAAAGCACGGCGTGGGCCGTCTGCTCGTCCGATTGGCGGGCCCCGTTCTTACCAGCTTCGCAAGGCGCGTGGGCAACTTATCCCAGACTAGAAGACCTATTTCTCGACAATAGCTCGGGCGTAATGCCGGGCCGCACTTGGATCATCGCACCGGATGTCGAGTCGTTGGAGAAGCGTTGGCAAACGCTTATCGACGCGCCCAAAGATAACAAGGAAGTGCTTTTTCATCCACACCTTCGAAACGGACAGCCAGGCGACAAGCATAGCAAGCGCATCGTGCCCAATGCTTTAGCGGGCTACGAGCGGCGAACAAAGTCTGTCGCCGAAGAGACAGGTCCCTCTCTTCCGCCAACGCGCTATGGCTTTCGTTCTTTTGATCGCCAGTGGATAATACCCGACAGCCGCCTGATCAATCAACCCAACCCGCAGTTGTGGGAATCGCGCTCGGATGCGCAGATCTACTTAACTGCGCTTTCGCGAACTTCGCCTTCGTTGGGACCAGCCCTTACCTTTACCGGCTTCGTTCCCGATCTTGATCACTACAATGGTCGAGGCGGCCGCGTGTTTCCACTTTGGGGCGATCAGGATGCCAGCATCCCCAATCTGCCGCCTAATTTGCTCACATTCTTAGGGCAGAAATACGGAATGAAGGTGACCGCGGTCGATGTCGTCGCATACATCGCAGCGACTGCAGCCCATCCCGCATTTACCTCGCGCTTTCAGCATGACCTCTCGACGCCGGGGCTGCGAATCCCTCTCACAAGCGAGCGGGACACCTTCGCCGACGCTGCGGAGCTTGGTCGCACTGTCATGTGGTTGCACACATTTGGCGAGCGCATGGCAGATCCTCGGAAGGGGCGACCTACTCAACCCCCTCGACTACCGCCCGCGAGGAGGCCACGCATTCCAGCGGCAGGCGCGATTCCCCAAGAACCAGACGCAATGCCCGACTCAATAAACTACGACGCCAGTAAGAAAGGCTCCTAATTGGGCGAGGATACGTCGAAAACGTTGAACCCGGTATGTGGCTTTACGAGGTTTCGGGCAAGCAGGTAGTGCTCCATTGGTTTAGCTACCGGAAGGCCAACCGAGAACGTCCGATCATCGGCGACCGTCGAGCTCCCTCTCCGCTAGGCAAAATACAGCCGACTCATTGGCTCGCGGAATACACGACAGAGCTGCTAAACGTGCTCAACGTTCTGGGTTGGCTCGTCGATCTTGAGCCAGCCCAAGGCACGATGCTAGAAAAGATTTGCTCCGGTCCGACAATCTCGTCGGAAGAGTTAATGGCCGCAGGAGCCCTTGAGGTTTCGGCAAAACTGAAACGTAGAGTCCCACATTCAGTAGGGCCAGACCTCTTTGACGTCGCGGGTTTGTGAGACGCCGGGCACTGCCGCTTAGGCTGCTTGCGGGGCGGTCTCAAGCTTTGCGCCCAACGTCAGGAAGTTGAGCAGCGTGGAGCAGACGGCTGAGCCTGCGATGACGATCGCCATGGGGAGCGCGGGGTTATCGATAAAACCAAGAAATGTGGTGGCGAGAGCCGCTATCAGGAATTGGTTGGTGCCGAGCAACGCCGAAGCGGTACCGGCAATTTCGCCGTGGCGCATCATCGCGATGGCCGATCCGTTGGGGAACACGAAACCCTGCGCGGAAACATAGACGAAGACGCAGGCGAAAACGCTCCACATGCCTCCAACGCCACTGACCACGGCGCCGAGCAGCAGTATCCCAGCGAAGAGCTGCACGGTGTTCGCGGTCCGGAGCACGCGCCACAGCGGGATTCGATGCGACATGCGTCCGTTGATCTGAGAAGCCGCCACCATACCGGCTGCCACCGATCCAAAGAGCCAGCCGAAGTGCTCCGTTGGGACTTTATAGAGCACGATGAACACGAATGGAGCGCTGGTGATGTATGCGAAGGTTCCAGCCGAGCTGAAGCCGCAAACCACCGAAGCGCCAATGAAGGTGCGGTCCTTGAACAGGCGCGCGTAGGTGGACTTGATAAGATCGAAGCGCAAAGGACGCCGGGCGTCGTGCGCCAGCGATTCGGGCAAACGGAAGTGCATACCCACAAGACACGCGGTGCCGAGCAACGCCTGCACTACAAACGCGGAGTTCCAACCGAACCAGACCAGCAGATAGCTGCCGAGAAGAGGCGCGATTACGGGCGAAACGCCGAGCACCAGAACCAGCATCGAAAAAATGCGGCGCAGCTCGCGGGTGGGAAAAAGATCGGTGACCATGGCGCGCGACATCACTGCGCCTCCGCATGCGCCGACCGCCTGGACAAGCCTGGCGATAGACATCAGGGGAATGGACGGCGACAGTGCGCAGGCGGCCGACGCTGCGATAAAAACCAGCAAGCTGGCGTAAAGCGGCGGCTTGCGTCCGAAGCGATCCGTGATGGGCCCGTAGAGCGGCTGGCCGAGGGCATAGCCGAGCAGAAATGTGACCATCGTCATCTGCACCGATGCCGTTGAGGTGTGAAACACCTTCTCGATCACCGGTAGGGCGGGAAGATACATGTCGATGGAGAGCGGCGCGAAAGCCTGCAGCGCTCCCAGCAGGATCAGGAGTTCCAGGTAGCGGAGGCGGGAGCTAAGGCTTGGTTGTTGCGCTATCACGAGGGAAGAGACAAGTGTATCAGGTTGATTGCAGATCGCCCGAGGTCGATTGCTATATCTATAAGAGTGCGCATAACGGTCATCGGCGGAGGAATCATCGGGTTGGCGACGGCATTGCGACTGGGCCAGAAACTTCCGGGCGCTTCCATTACGGTGCTCGAGAAGGAAGCCGGAGTAGGCCAACACCAGAGCGGCCACAACAGCGGCGTGCTGCACTGCGGCCTGTACTACAAACCGGGCTCCATGAAGGCCAGGCTCGCAGTTACTGGAATCCGGCAGATGATCGGGTTCTGCCAGGAGCACGACATCCCGCACGAGGTCTGCGGAAAGCTGGTGGTGGCGGCAAAAACCGAAGAAATTCCGCGGCTCAACGATCTGTTCGAACGAGGGCAGCAGAACGGCCTGAGCGGATTGCGAAAACTGGGGATTTCGGAGATGCGGGAGATCGAGCCGCATGTCGGGGGAGTGGCAGCGATCCGCGTGCCGGAAGAAGGAATTGTCGACTATCTGGCGGTCTGCAGAACCCTGGTTCGGTGCCTTGCGGCGGTAAACGGGAAGGTGGTAACACAAGCGGCGGTTACGCGGCTGCGGAGGATCGGCGCGAAGTGGATCGCCGAAACAGGGGCAGGCGATTTTGAATCGGACTACATTGTGAATTGCGCAGGATTGCAGTGCGACCGAGTGTGCTCGCTCGCCGGGGACAAGCCCGGGCTCCAGATCGTTCCGTTTCGCGGCGAATATTACAAGCTGAAGCCCGAGCGGCAGTATCTGGTCCGCAACTTGATCTACCCGGTGCCCGATCCCCGGTTTCCGTTCCTGGGTGTTCATTTCACACGGTTGATGCACGGAGGGATCGAAGCGGGTCCGAACGCGGTACTGGCGTTCGCTCGGGAAGGATACAAGAAGAGCGATCTTTCAGCGCGCGATTTTATCGGCACATTGACCTATCCAGGATTCTGGCGCTTCTTTCGGAAGTACCCGCGAGTATGCTTCGACGAACTGCGTCGATCGTTTAGTAAGGAGTTATTCTGCAAATCTCTGAACGCCCTGGTGCCGGAAGTCCGCCCGGAAGATTTGGCGCCGGGAGGCGCGGGAGTTCGAGCGCAAGCCATCGCGCCGAGTGGGGAGATGGTGCAGGATTTTCGTTTTGTCAAAAGCGATCGCGCGCTGCACGTGTTGAACGCCCCCAGCCCGGGCGCCACGGCGTCGCTGGCCATCGGGCAAGAAATCGCGAATGAACTTACAGCAGGCATGTAATTCTAAACAAAGTGTTTAGAAGCCATGCTATGCTAACTCTGGCGTGTTCAGCCGGCACTACAGAAGGGTCAAGGCCATCTTTGGCCTGATCGACTCCATCGTCATTTGCCTCGCCTTTATCGCGGCATATCAGACGCGAATATTCCTCAATTTCGAACGGCTCCTTTACTTTACTTTTCGTATCGAGTTCCCGGTCGCGATTCTGCTGCTGGGAGTTTCCGTGGTTAGCTGGCTGGCGATCGGCTACTGGTTCAACATTTACGAAAAGCTGGACTCGGCGCACCCCAGCGTGGTGTTACGCGACACGTTCCGCCAATGCGTGCTGGGAGCGGCGTGCCTGGTGCTGGCTGAATATCTTCTGCGGCTGGACCTGAGCCGCTTCTTCGTCGCGATATTCGCCACTTACGCGTGGATCCTGCTGTGCCTGTTCCGCATCAACGCGGCGCGAGTGATTGGCGCGGTGCGGAAACAATTTGGCACGGCACACTTTGTCATGGTGGTTGGTTCCGGAGACAGCGCGCGTCACTTGGGAGAAGCGCTCGAGGAGTCCAGGGACTATGGCGTGCGCTTGTTGGGCTTTTTGGACGAGGAGCCGGGCCGCGTTCAATTGAAAGAGAGCTACGAGCGGTATCCGTTGTCACACTTGACGGAGTTGCTGCGGCGGCACGTCATCGATGAAATTATCTTCGCCGTGGATAGCAGCAAACTCAGCGCTATGGAGGACGTCTTCCTGCGCTGCGATGAAGAGGGCGTGCGGACGCGCGTGGTGGTGGATTTCTTTCCGCACGTGAACAGTCAGCTGTATTTAGACCGCCTGGGCACCAAGCCTCTGCTGACGTTTTCCGCCGCGCCGCACGACGAAATCAGGCTACTGCTCAAGCGCGTTACGGATCTGGTGATCGCTGCGGCGGCGCTGGTGTTACTGTTGCCGTTCATGCTTTTGATCGCGCTGCTGATCCGGGTGACGTCGCCCGGTCCGGCGATTTTCCGCCAGGTGCGATGCGGGCTCAACGGCCGCCGCTTCACCTTCTACAAATTCCGCTCTATGTGCGATAACGCCGAGGAATTGAAGGCATCGCTGATGCATCTGAACCGGAAATCGACCGCGTTTAAAATCCCGAACGATCCCAGGCTGACGCCGGTTGGCCGGTTCCTGCGCAAGTTTTCGATCGACGAATGGCCACAGTTATGGAATGTACTGAAGGGCGAGATGTCGCTGGTAGGACCGCGTCCGGCGGTTCCCGAAGAAGTGGCGCTGTATCAAACCTGGCAGCGCCGGCGGTTGCGGATGCGTCCCGGATTGACCTGCTTGTGGGCGCTGGCCGGGCGCGACCGGCTGGACTTCGATACCTGGATGAAAATGGACATGCAGTACATCGACAATTGGTCTTTGGAGCTGGATATCAAGATTCTGCTGCGAACCATCCCTCGGGTGCTGACAGGGTGGGGGGCGAATTAATTAAAGGGTGGAAGTTTGGTGGAGGCGGCGGGAGTCGCGCTGCCATACACTATTTGTAAAACGCAGCTTGCTGATCCACGTGGTTTCATCAGAAGTGATAGAAGGCGGTCGATGGGCCGGATTCACCAAAGGAGCTTACGCATAGTTTACGTTTCCTTCGGCGGCGCATCGGGAAGCGCCATGTGTAGCCTGAGCGTGGCCGGTTTCTGTCCCAATCCTTCTTCCACAAGCCTTACTGCCTCGCAGAATTTCTGATACGCGGTAAGGGCAGCGCGTAGCTTAATAAGCGGCTCTCCGCATTCGGGGCATCTAAGAAGCCAGAGGCCTTTCTAGTTAGATGGTCGCTACCAACTCGTACCTCGATGCAAGGGGCTGAACTATCTTCCGACGTCCATGGCCAGGGTTCGTTTCCTCGTGAATCCTTACGAGACCGAACGATGTCAGTATCTTGACATCACGCTTCACGGCGGTGCGGTCCCTTTTGAGAACTATCGCCAGGTCCGTAACTGGCGCCGGCCTTAAGCGAACCGCATGGATCACTCGAACGCGTTGCGCTGTGAGCACGCGAAGCAGGTCAGCGGGGTTTTCAAAGGTGAGCCGTATTTGGGCGACCAGTTTCTCGCCGCGATCGAGCTTGCGGGCGCGCTTAACAGATCGCTCAAAGAAGTCTTCCGTCGTGCCAGTGCTCACGTTGAGGTTCTTAGCGGTCTTTTTCATCTTCCTTCCTCCACAATTCCTGAACTTCGTCACGAAAACGGGAAGCCAGTGTTTCGTAATCCTTGAACTTGATGGTCTCGACTCTCCCCATGAAGTGCCGGTGGTGGAAACCATGGCTGTTGTCGTAGCCAAGCACGCGGCCATTGTCCGTTTGGCAGACTAGGTGATTGACGTAAGCGAGGCTGTACTTCGTAACCTGACCGTCCTGCCTCTGCCACACTTCTTCCCTCAATCTAGCGCCACGCCTGGGCCGCTTCAACAGGATCGTTTCGTCTACGGTCTTTTCCCCAAGCGGCGGCCGGTGGGCCCTCTTCGCCACACTTCGATCCTAGCACAGATGAGTCATCGAATGTCCCATCTGCCCGACGGCGCAAGAGAAAAGTAACTAGCGGCGGATCGTTAGGAAGAATTGGTGGAGGCGGCGGGAGTCGAACCCGCGTCCGAGAAAGCCCGCCGTGAAAAGAACTACGTGCGTTTCCGATTCGGTAGTTGTCGGCCGCCGCATTAGAACCGGCAAGAAAACGGCGGCTTAGCCCGATTGTCGTCAGCCTACTGCTCCGAGCAGAAGCTCTCGGCCCAATCCTTGAAGATGACACCCGTTTGATGCCGTCAAGGCCCAGCACCAGGGGCGGCTACTTAATTAATTAAGCAGCGTATGCGAACTGTTGATTGGCAGTTCTGGTTTTCCGATCGTTTAACGGGAGCTCGGAACCCGGCACGCCTTCCCACAACGATTCAATCCCGTCGAATCCGTTGCGCCCCCTTCTAGCTTCATGATAACACCCCCGCCTGCCGCTATCATGAGAGGTGAGCTATGGCCACTGTCTCCTCGCCTGGAACGAGGCAGGAAAATCTGGATCAGCAAGTCCCGGTCTACAATGTCGTCTTGTTGGATGACGCGGAGCACACCTACGACTACGTTGTGGAAATGCTGGAAAAGCTGTTCGCCTTGTCGGAATCAGACGCCTGGAACCGCGCGGTGGAGGTGGACAGCACGGGCCGCACTATCGTGATCACCTGCGAACTACCGGCTGCCGAGTTCGGACGGGATCAGATCCACGCGTTCGGAGGGGATTGGCGGATGCCGAACAGTAAAGGATCGATGTCGGCCATCTTGGAGCCGTGCCAGAAACGTTGAGCCGTGCCAAAAAGCCTGAGCTAGTTTACAGGCGTCGGGAAGGTCTTGGAAATGTGATCGTGCCAGGTGAGCGTCTCTTCGTCCACCAAGCCCCACAGTAATCCGATTCCCGCAGCCATCAAGCTCAAGAAGCCCGAGGCCGTCCGGTAAAAGCGCTGTGCGCGCGTGGGCGTCTGGCCGTCGAAATTCACCAGCCGCAGACGGGTCCACCTTTGGCCGGCGGTATCGCCGTTGGCCAAGCACCATAACAATCTGTAAAAGATCACGACCCCAACGGCCACGCCCATAAACATGGGAGCCGTCTTGGCATTCAATATGAACACGCCACCCGCCAAACGGAACACGAGGCCGAAAACAGCGAGCGCCATCAGCATAATGCTTCCATCCAGGGCCGCTGCCATGGCGCGATGGGCCGGGATTGCAACCGGAGCATCGCAATAAATGACGCCGTCGGCCGGCTTGGCCGACCGTGGAGAATGATGGGTGAATTCGAGCGCTTGCTGTCCGGGAATTACCTTGCGGCGGCGCTGACGCGGCGCAGAGGGCTGCGGTTTACGCTGGGTAGGCTGGACTAGACCGGGAGCAATGGTATCGAAACGAACCACATGCGGCAGTTCGCGCGAGGTAAAGAGCGAAGGCTGATACGTGATGGGGCGGCGGGGGGCGCTGGGTTCGGGAGAGCGGTGCGCTTCATGCAACACCGGCGCGGCTTCGTATTGCAAAACCGGCGCAGCTTCATATTGCAAAACGGGCGCGGCCGCTGAGGACCCCGTGTAGACCGGACTCATGCGCAGACGCCGGCCGCAGCGACGACAGCGATGATCGTCGTCAGCGTTGGCGGCTTGGCAGTATCGGCATTCCATCAAAACACCTCATTCTAAAAGCACCTGTTCCAAAACAGCAACAGGGTGTTCCAAAAGTTCCTCTTGCGGACATCCGAACATCCATGCTACGTTTTCGCTTGAACCCTCGTTCGGTAGCATCCGCGGGCAAGGCTTCCCGTCGCAACCTAACCCAAATGGTTATCTTCCTTCGTAACATATTTGGGCGAAAATGTCACGAACTTTGTTGGGGCGTCAGAGCCTCGGTAACCGTCTGCTTGGTCGCGTCTCCGCTGCTCTTGCTCTCCGCTTTGGCTGGCCAGCAGCCTCCTATTCCACCGGTGACTGCTCCCGCCCCTCCTCCGCCCCAGCCGGAAGTGCCCAACGCAGCCAATCCCGACCAGCGGCTGAAAAACCTGCGGGCGGGAGCTCCGGGTCCAGAAGAGTACAAGCTGGACTCCGAAACGCAGGAATCGGATGGCGACTTGCGCCACGCCCGCGGCCACGTCCACCTGGAAAGCCTCGACAAGAAGCTGGACGCCGACGCTGTGGATTACAACTACGATACCGGCGATGTAGAGGCCTGGGGCAACGTCCGTTATGAAAATTTCGAGGATGGGACCAAACTCAACTGCGATCACGCCAAATACAACGTAAATACCGAAACAGGAATCTTCTATAATGTGCGCGGCACATCGGAGACCAAGATTGTGGCGCGGCCCGGACTGCTCACCACCAACAACCCGTTCTACTTTGAAGGTAAATGGGGCGAGCGGATGGATGGAAAATACATCATCCACGAAGGATTCGTCACCGATTGCAAGATCCCAAAACCGTGGTGGCGGCTCACCGCCGCCAAGTTCGACATCCTTCCCGGCAATCGCGCCATCACTTACCACGCTATATTTCGGGTGAAAAGATTTCCGATTTTTTACTTCCCTGCCTATTACAAATCGCTGAAGACACTACCGCGGCAGAGTGGTTTCCTCACTCCCAACATCGGACATAGCTCCATCTATGGGGAGATGTTCGGGCTAGCATACTATTGGGCCATCGCCCGCAGCTACGACGCGCTCTATCGCATCCAATATTTCACGCTGCGGGGACCCGCCCATACCCTGGAGCTCCGCGGCAAAGTGAGGCCCGGCACCGATTTCAGCTTCAACTTATATGCGGTGGAAGATCGCGGTATCAACATCGGGAACGGTGTGATTCAGAAGCAGGGCGGCGAGGAATTCACTTTCGATGGACATTCCGACTTGGGCGATGGTTGGCTGGCGCGAGTGCATCTGGACTACCTGAGTTCCTTCCTGTTCAGGGAAGCCTTCAGCCAGTCCTTCCACGATACGATTTTTTCAGAAACGCACTCGATCGGATTTGTCATCAAGCACTGGTCCAGCTTTGCGTTCGACGTAGCCGCGGACCGCGACGAGGAATTTGAAAACGCCATCCCCAACCAAACCATCGTCATCAAGAAGCTGCCCGTTGCCGAGTTCCTGAGCCGCGACCGGCAGATCCTGGGTGGAGTGCTTCCGGTCTGGTTTTCGATGAACAGCAGCGCGGGCTTCCTGGACCGCACGCAGCCCGAATTTCAGACGCCCACGTTCGTGGGCAGGCTGGATGTTTATCCGGAACTGACCACCGCGTTTCACTTCGGCGGCTTCAATCTCACGGCAAGCGGGTCGATTCGCGAAACAGAGTACACCGACAGCTTTGTCAACGGCGTGGTAACGGACCAGGGTCTTCTGCGCAGCGCCCGCCAGTTGGACGTCCATATCATCCCGCCCGCCCTGGAACGGATCTTCCAGTCGCCCAAGTGGCTGGGAGGCGACAAAGTGAAGCACGTAATTGAGCCGCGCATCGACTACAAGTTCGTCGACGGCATCGACAATTTCAACAACATCATCCGCTTCGATGAGAACGACCTGATGAATGACACCAACCAGGTGACACTGTCGCTAACCAATCGCTTGTTCGTGAAGGACAAGAACGGAAACGTCAACGAAGTGATGAGCTGGGAAGTGGCCCAGAGCCGCTATTTCGATCCTACTTTTGGCGGCGCTGTGATCCCGGGCCAGCGCAACGTAATCCAATCCACCGAAGATCTGGATGGGTTCGATTTCCTGGATGGCCCACGAAACTATTCTCCGATCGTCTCCATACTTCGTTTTCAACACGTGGTGGGTTTCGAGTGGCGCATGGACTACGATCCGCTCCTCGGACGCATCAGCAATAGCAGCTTCAACGGGAACATTCGCCTCTCGAAATACTTCTTTTCGCTGGGACACACAGCAGTGAATACCGACCCGGTGGTGGCTGCTCCCAGCAATCAGATCAACGTTCTGATCGCCGTCGGCAACCAAAATCGCAAAGGCTGGAACGCCGCGGTCAGCGCGTTCTACGATTACCAGAGGGACATCCTGGACTTCGCCACCACCGAGGTGAGCTATAACACGGACTGTTGCGGCATCAGCGTGGAATACCGCCGGTACAACTTCGGCACGCGCGACGACACGCAATACCGGCTCTCATTTTCCGTCGCCAATGTCGGATCGTTCGGCAATATGCGCAAACAGGAGCGGATCTATTAGTTTCGCGGAAAGGCGTGGTTAATCGGCGACCGGCTCACCGCTCATCGCTTCATCCAGCAAGACGGTAAACTTTCTGGCCTTGTGATCGACGTTGTCCTTGAGATTCGCTAAACGGCGTTCCAGGGCCTCCAACTCATCGGCCAAGTGCAGGCATGCAAGCACGGCCGCGCGGGTGGCGTCGATGTTGCCGGCGCGCACGGCGATAGAGGACATCAAGTCATCCACCTTCTGCGCCAGATGTTCGATCCGGCCCGGCTCCTCGGAAGCTACCAAGGAATAGGTTTGGTTGAAGATAGTGACACGGACCGGTTCCGTGTTAGGCATTGCTCTCTAGCTTGTCATTTTTCAGTCAGTGGCGCAAGACGGGTTAAGCGCCGCTGAGCAGGTCCATCTGCCCGAGCAGCTTCTCGATCCGCGTCCGAACCTGCTTGCGCTCGCTCCGCAGATCATCCAACTCCTGCCTGACCGAGTCACGGTCGGCGATCGCCGACGCCAACTGCGATTCGAGCGCCGACTTCTCCGCCCGTAGACTGGTGACTAGCTCCACCGCCCTGGTGATGCGCTCTTCCAGATGACCGAGCGAATCCAGTTCTTGTTTCACGGCGTTCATGGCTACCTATGCCCCGCTATGAGCTGCCTTGGCCTTTTCGACCAACGCGTTGAAAGCTGCGCCATCGTTGGCAGCCATATCGGCCAGAATCTTGCGATTCAGCTCGATGCCCGCCTTCTTCAAGCCATTGATGAACTTGCTATAGGAGATGTCCGCGGTGCGGCAGGCCGCCCCGATGCGAACGATCCAAAGCGAACGGAAGTCGCGTTTTTTGCGGCGGCGTCCGACGAATCCATAGCGTAACGCCTTCTCGACGGCTTCCTGCGCCGCGCGATTCAGCTTGCTTTTTGTAAGGAAGTAACCGGACGCCCGGGCGAGCGTCTTGTGACGGTAAGCTCTGCGTTTAGTCCCGCGTTTTACTCTAGGCACGTTTTTTCTCCTGCTTTGAATTTATCCGGCGTTAAAGGTACGTGCGAGCACCTATCCACACGGCGGCTGGGTTTGCGTCGAGCGCGTTCCCCCAGCCTAATAGGGAATCATTCTCTTTAGCTTAGCCTGGTCGGTCTCATCGGCCACCACGCTATGCTTCAGCTTGCGCTTGCGCGAGCGAGTTTTAGACGTCAAGATGTGGCGGGCAAACGAATGATGGCGAACCACCTTGCCGGTGCCGGTCTTCTTGAACCGTTTGGACGCACCCTTATGTGTCTTCAGCTTCGGCATGAAATTTTCCTGGGTTAGACTGCGACTCCATCCACTGTAGCATAAGAGCTGGCGAACTAGGCGACCTGCAGTCCGC
>JBEKRO010000060.1:0-39685 GCA_049518655.1 Bryobacteraceae bacterium
GTGTACCGGACGGAGGAAGAAAAATTCCGCAACGCCGCTAAAGAAATCCAGACGCTGCATGAAAAGGGCCAGCCGGTCCTGGTGGGCACCATCTCGGTGGAAAAGTCCGAGCGCCTGGCCGCTTTGCTTAAGAAAATGGGCGTCAAGCATGAAGTCTTGAACGCCAAGAATCACGAGCGCGAAGCGTTCATCATTGCGCAGGCCGGCCGCAAGGGCGCGGTCACCGTGTCCACGAACATGGCGGGCCGCGGCACCGATATCTTGTTGGGCGGCAATCCGGAATTCCTGACCAAGGAATATCTGAAGAAGGAGAACAAAGATCCCGATTTGTTCCAGACCAGCCCCGCCGGATCGCCCGAGCGTGCCGAATGGGACCAGGTTATGGCCCGTTTCCGTGCTGAAACGTCCAGCGAGCACGATGAAGTAATTGCGGCAGGCGGCCTGCACGTGCTGGGCACGGAACGCCACGAATCGCGCCGCATTGATAATCAGCTTCGAGGACGCGCCGGCCGCCAAGGCGATCCCGGTAGCTCGCGCTTTTATCTATCGCTGCAAGACGACCTGATGCGTATTTTCGGCGGCGAGCGGATGCAGAATCTGATGCTGCGGCTCGGCATGGAGGAAGACGTACCCATCGAGTCGCGCCTGATCAGCAAGCGGATTGCCTCCGCTCAGGAAGCCGTCGAAGCCCAGCATTTTGCGTCCCGCAAACACCTGCTCGAATACGACGACGTCATGAACAAGCAGCGCCAGGCGGTGTATGGGATGCGCCGCCAGTTGCTCGAAGGTACCGATCAGACCGAGCGGATCACTGAGATTATCCACGGCATCGTGGCTTCCTTCAGCGATATTCGCTGCCCCGAGAAAGCGCACGCGAGCGCCTACGATCTCACCGGGCTGCAGTCCGATGTGCTGAGCGCCTTCGGCGTGAAGATCGATCTGGAAGAGCTAAACGGGCTGCTGAAGCAGGAGATCGAAGATTACATCAATGAACTGCTGCAGCGCCGCTTCAAAGAAAAAGAAGAACTGATCGGCCCGGAAAACATGCGCGAGGCCGAGCGCATGATCATGCTGAACGTGATCGACAGCCAATGGAAAGATCATCTGCTGTCCATGGATCACTTGAAGGAAGGCATCGGGCTGCGCGGCTATGGACAGAAGGATCCGCTGATCGAATACAAGAAGGAATCCTTCGATCTGTTCCAGGACATGATGGACCGTATCGAAGACGAGACCATCCGGTATCTTTTCTTCCTGCAAGTGAGCCAAGGCCCGGCTCCCGGCGAGCCTGCCAATGGCGGCGGCCCCGACGGTCTTCCCGGCGTGCGCGTGCCGAGGCCCAAGCCGGTGCTTCCTTTCTCCGATGAGGATGAGGAGTACGAAGAAGACGACGAAGAGGAAGCCTTGGTAGCCGCAAATTCCGAGCAGCGCCGGGCCGCCCAAAACGTCGTGGAAGATTTCACGCGCAACATCCAGCGCAAAAAAGACAAGGAAATGGCTGCTCTGCAGTTCGTTGGCGGCAGCGGGACGCCAACGGAGACCAAGCAAGCCACCTCCGATAAGAAGGCCGGCCGCAACGATCCCTGTCCCTGTGGCAGCGGCAAAAAATACAAGAAATGCCACGGAGCCTGATTCTAGCTGCGTTTTTTGTGTCTTCTGCGTGTGCGGCCATCTGGCCGGAGCATCTGGGCCATTATCAGCGCCAATCCACAGCTCCTATCGACGTCAGCGCCAGCTCGCGCGCGCAGTGGAACGAGGATGGCCTGGAAGCCGCTGAAAATGCCGATTACGGAGCGTTTAGAGTGACCGCGGCGCGCTTCAAGGACGCCACCGGCGCCTTCGCGGCATCACTTGACCCCTCTGGCCGAAGCGCGCTTCGCATGGGGAACTACTTACTGACATGCCAGGGTAAATGTCCAAAGGCTCTCGCGGATTTGGCTGACGCCGGGCTACCTCATGTCTCCCATGGTTCCCTGCCGACGCTCGGCGCGTATTTTTCGGGCAAGGATTTAGTTCCGCGCACCGAGCGCTATATCTTGGGCCCGGTGGATCTGGGAGCCGACGCGCCTGAAATCCCAGCGTCCGCTGCCCTTTTCGATTTTGGCACTGAAGCTGAACTGGCTCGCTACCGAATTCCAAGTGGGTCGGTGGCTTTGATTGTTTTTTCGCTCGCCACACCGTCCCTCGCGCGCCAGCAATTTCCGGAATTTCAAAAGATTCAGGGGGCGGCGGTAAAGCGCACCGGTCCGCTCATCGCGGTAGTCCTGGGACCTGCCGCTAATTCGGAAGCTTCCTCCAAACTCCTTGAAAACGTTAACTATCAAGGTGTCGTCGCAGAAAACCAACGTACGCCCGACAAGCCGCTGGAGCTAAAGCCTGAAACCGCAGGACGGATGGTTTTGGCTATTCTCAGCCTGGCAGGACTGCTCCTGGGTTTTTGCTTACTGTCGGGGCTCGCGGTGGGCGGTACCTTGCGGCTGGCCCGCAGATTTGGCTATTCAGCTGCTGAGGGATCGCTGATCACGCTTCATCTCGAGGGCAAATAACTCCTCACATTTCTCCACCTTAGAAACCAAAGCCCTAGCGTGCGCACGGCCCTCTCTAAAATCTTCCACAGGATTTCCAAAATGAATCCTCCCCCCAACCTATTCCATATCAGGGTGTTAGAGCCAATTCCACAAGTTCCAGTTTTTCACTTGACTCGCAACCCCCGTGGCCCTATCATCTGAATCACAAACAGGTTTTGACGGTTGCGTTTCCGTCGAACCTGATTCTCCCATACATCGCCCTTGCGAGAGCGAGGGGCCTGTTCAGATTCAGGCAGATGGTGTCGAATGGGGCCCTTTGGGCCCCGTTCTGAGCCTCGCGAAGCCTTATTCAGCGTTCAACCACCTTTCAGGCGTTACACTGAGATTTGATCCCGTTCCATCCGCCTCTTCCGAAGTCGGCTGACGCTCCTGCCACATGGCGTGACCGCTTGCGTGCGCTGCGGAACGTACCGCCTTTGCTGCGGATGGTCTGGGATACCAGTCCAGCACTCACCGCCGGAACCGTTGTCTTACGGCTGATATCGTCGGTGATCCCAGTCGGCCAGTTGTGGGTTGGGAAGCTGATTATCGATCAGGTGGTCCATGCTCTCCAGGACCGCCTCCAGGGCCACACAGTGGCCCCGCACCAGATCTGGATCTATCTTGCCTATGAGATTGCCTTGGCCGTCCTGAGCGACCTCCTATCGCGCGCGGTGAACCTTACCGACAGTCTCCTAGGCGACAAGTTCACCAATCACGTCAGTTTGCGACTGATGGAGCACGCCAACCGGATGGATCTGGTTTCCTTCGAAGATCCAGTGTTTTACGACAAACTGGAGCGTGCGCGCCGACAAACTACCGCCCGGCTGGGCATGTTGGGGGTGATTGCCGGGATGGGCCAGCAACTGGTCACCTTGCTAACTTTGTTAGCGGCCGTGGTATCCTTCTCGCCCTGGTTCTTGATCTTGTTAGTGGGGGCCGTCATCCCGGCGTTTCTGGGCGAGACCCGCTTTGCGATGCTGGCCTACTCGATGCTGTATCGCTGGACGCCCGAGCGCCGCGAGCTCGATTATCTGCGCATGTTGGGCGCGAGCAACCAAAGCGCCAAGGAAGTGAAAATCTTTGGCCTTGGCCAGCACTTGGCCGATCGTTCGCGCACTTTGTTCGATAAATTCTACGAGGAAAATAAGGCGCTCGCCATTAAGCGCGCCATTACCGGATCGCTTTTGAATCTGCTGCCGACGGCAGGATATTACGGGGCTTACGTTCTCATCCTGATCCGAACCATGGCAGGCGCCATGAGCGTCGGTAGCCTCACCTTCGTGGCAGGCGCCTTCGCACGGTCGCGTTCGTTGATCGAGACTCTGTTTTCGAGCCTCAACAATATCGCCGAACAAGCGCTTTATATCAAAGATCTCTTCGATTTCTTCGAGACCCAACCCAGCATCGTTTCCGTCCCGAACGCATTGCCAGCGCCCCGTCCCATCCGATCCGGCTTCGAGTTTCGCGATGTTTCCTTCGCTTATCCGGGATCGGAGCGGCAGGTTCTTCGCCGGGTAAGCTTTCACTTCGATGCTGGCGAGCGCATCGCTCTGATCGGGGAAAACGGCGCCGGAAAAACCACGCTCGTCAAACTGCTCGCTCGATTGTATGAGCCCACCGGCGGAGCCATCTTGCTGGACGGTGTCGACTTGCGCGACTACGATGTCGACAGCTTGCGCGGCGAAATCGGCGTCATCTTTCAGGACTACATGCGGTACGACATGCTGGTGCGCGAGAACATCGGCTTCGGACGCATTGAGGAACTGGCCAATCAGGCGCGAGTAGAGAGCGCCGCGCGCAAGAGCATGGCCGACCCGCTGATCGCGCAACTCGAGCACGGCTATCATCAAATGCTTGGCCGGCGTTTTGAAAACGGCGTCGATTTGTCGGCCGGACAATGGCAGAAAGTCGCGCTCGGGCGGGCCTACATGCGCGATGCCCAAGTGCTGATCCTGGACGAACCCACGGCGAGCTTAGACGCCCGCGCCGAATACGAAGTGTTCCTGCGCTTCGCCGATCTCACTCGGGGCCGCATGGCGGTGCTCATCTCCCATCGCTTCTCCACGGTTCGCATGGCCGACCGCATTTTGGTTCTGGCGGATGGTGAACTGGTGGAGCAGGGCACGCATCAGCATCTGGTGGCGCTGGGCGGCCGCTACGCGGAGTTATTCGAGCTGCAGGCCGCTGGGTATCGCTAGAAAAGGCAATCAGCCGCCGCGAAATACCGACTTGAGCCACGCTCCGAAATGCAGGTGTCTTCCCGGGCACTCCGGCCACGGCGCGAAGCTAATGATCCCGCTGTCCCGTTCCACCCACAACGAAACCGGCTCCTCGGCGGCCTTATAGTCCAGCCGGATCAGCACGCCCGAACCGCAGGATTGTGACAGCCCAATGTGCGCCACCGATTCATCGGCGTGTGCGCTCTTCGGTCCCCAGTCCTCCTGAAACTTCGCGAAGGGATAACCCGGGCAGGGATGCGAATCCGTACAACCCCACGTCGCATATGCGGCTGAATAGTTGTGCGCGCCGAGCAATCCGAGAAAAGTCTTGGCGCGCTGCTCCTCACTGTGATTCTTGAAGACGCCGTACAGAATCGCACCGACAACCAGCGCGCAGGCCAGGACAATCGAGGACGTCTTGATCATCCCAAGAATGCGGGCGCGATGCTGCTCGGCGGCTCCGTAGGCTTCCAGGTAGCTCGACATCCTACCGTTATTTTACCGCTTTTATGTTTGCAGTCTTACTTCGCAGCCGCTACCGGGTAGGCCTTATTGTACGCGGCGGTAGCTTCGGTGGTGATCTCGAAAGAGGTCTTAAAGAAAACCGTGTTGGCGCTGTCCACCACGATATCGAGACCTTTTTCGTCGGCCAGTTTCTTCACCACTTCCTGCATCCGGGTACCCGCCCGCTGAAGGATTTCAGTGCGCTCGTTTTGCACATCTTCCTGCAAATCCTGCTGCAAGCGCTGCAAATCCCGCTGCTTTCGCTGCCCTTCGGCGGTGATTTCCTGGGTACCCAATTCGTTCAGCTTCCCACTTTGCAACTGAATCTGGATGTCTTCCAGCTCTTTCTGCAACTTGACCATCTGGTCCTGGCGAGGCTTGAACTTGGCTTCCAGGTCCGCTTGAGCCTTCTTGATTTCCTCGGTATCGAGCAGCGCCTTCTGGGTGTTGATCACGGCGACCTTTATCTGAGCGCTGGCCGTGCCGATACTGGCGAGCGCGAGCACCGCGATCAGCAGCTTATTCATTGGCGAACACTCCCAGAATCTCATCTTCGCGCAAGATGAGATACTCGTCGCCATCGATCCGGATGTCGGAGCCCGAGTATTTGCCGAACAGAATCTTGTCGCCGGCTTTGACGTCCGGCGCCGCGCGATTCCCGTCCTCCAGGAGTTTCCCGCTGCCCACCGCCATCACCTCGGCGTGCTGCGGCTTCTCTTTTGCGCTGTCGGGAATGATGATCCCCCCGCGCTTGGTTTCCTGCTCTTCCAGCCGTTTGACAAGCACGCGGTCATGGAGCGGACGAAGGTTCATAAACTATCTCCTGTATGCTAGGTTGGGAACAGCAGACCGGCACAAATTCCGAAGACATTCAATGTAACACAAATCCGCCGCGCTTGATGCGGTCGAGTTGTGCTTGTGTTATCCTGTGAAGGACAAAAAAGAGATTAAGTTAAGACGAGGAGTATCGATTCGAGAATGGCCCTGGCAACGGATTCCAAGCAGCAAGTAGTTGCAACATACCGAGTTCACAAAACGGATACCGGTTCGCCAGAAGTACAGGTCGCGATCCTGAGTCAGCGCATTTTGCAACTCCAGGATCATTTCAAGACGCACCGTAAAGATCATCATTCCCGCCGGGGATTGTTGTCGATGGTCGCGCGGCGCCGCCGCCTTTTGAAATACCTGAAAAGCCGTAATCCGGATAGGTACAAGAACCTGATTCAAAGCCTGGGCATCCGTCGTTAGGTGTCTGGGTACAGGTAAACCGCCCCGGTGGGCGGCGTTCCCGCAGTTTCAAACACTCCAAAGTCTCCCCTTAATCCTATAAACAGACTAAGCAGACAGCCTCGTCTGGATTAAAAGGAATTTCAGATGCTACATACCGTAGAGATTGACCTGGATGGTCAAAAAATTACCCTGGAGACAGGCAAGATCGCGAAACAGGCCAATGGCGCCGTCGTGGTCCGCTCCGGGGACACCGTGGTCTTAGTGAGTGCGTGCGCCAACGAGGAGCCCAAGGCCAACGCCGCGTTCTTCCCGCTCACCGTCGATTATCGTGAGTACACTTACGCCGCGGGCAAATTTCCCGGCGGCTTCATCAAGCGCGAGGGACGCCCTTCGGAGAAGGAAATCCTCACCAGCCGGTTAATCGACCGGCCGATCCGGCCTTTGTTCCCCGAAGGCTTCATGAACGAGTCGCAAGTCATCGCCATGGTGCTGTCGGCCGATCCCCAACGCGATCCCAGTACGCTGGCCATTATTGGCGCCGGCGCTTCGCTCGCTATCTCCGACATTCCGTTCCAGCATGTGTTAGGCGGCGTACGAGTGGGTTCGGTGAACGGCAAGCTGGTGGCCAACCCCAGCTACGATGAGACGCGCGAATCCAAGGTCAATATCGTGGTCGCGGGCACCGAGGGCGGCATCGTCATGGTGGAAGCGGGCGCGCAGCATGCCTCTGAAGAAGAAGTGCTGGAGGCCATCGAGTACGGCCACAATTGCTGCAAAAAGATCGCCGCCGGGATCCGCGAATTAGTCGCCAAGGTGGGCAAGAAGAAATGGGAAGTGACGCCGCCGGTTGTCAACAAAGCGCTCTATTCCAGCATCGAATCGCAGATCCGCAAAGAGCTCACCGACGCGCTCGACACCAAGAAGTACCCCAAGCTGGAGAGCTATCACCGCGTTCACGAAGCGAAGAAAAAGGTTGTCGAAGCCCTTCCCGAGGAACAGCAGGCTGAAGCCAAGGAACTGTTCGATACCTTGAAAGAGCGCATCTTCCGCGACGAAATGCTGAAGGCAAAACGTCGTCCGGATGGCCGGGCATTCGACGAAATCCGCAATATCGATTGTGAAGTAGGCGTGCTGCCGCGCACGCACGGCTCGGCGCTATTTACCCGAGGCGAGACCCAGGCTTTGGTCACTGTCACGCTCGGAACCAAGGACGACGAACAGCGCATCGAGATGTTCGATTTGACCGAAACCTCCAAGCGCTTCATGCTGCACTACAACTTCCCGCCGTTCAGCGTCGGCGAGGTTGGATTCATGCGCGGAGCCGGACGCCGCGAAATTGGACACGGCGCACTCGCTGAACGTTCCATCTCCGCGGTCATGCCCGACGACAAGAAGTTTCCTTACACTGTTCGCGTGGTCAGTGACATTCTGGAATCTAATGGATCCAGTTCGATGGCCAGCGTGTGCGGCGGGATACTGGCGCTCATGGATGCAGGTGTACCAATCGCCGACCCAGTGGCCGGCATTGCCATGGGTTTGGTGCTGGAAGGCAAAGACTACGCCATCCTGACCGATATCGCGGGCGCCGAAGACCACTACGGCGACATGGATTTCAAAGTGGCCGGATCGCGCAAAGGCATCACCGGCCTGCAGATGGACATCAAGGTCCCCAACGTCACCACTAAGATCATGAAAGAGGCGATGGCCCAGGCGAAGGTTGCCCGGATGTTCATCTTGGACAAAATGGTGGCGGTGCTCGCTACGCCGCGCGGTGAAATGTCGCAGTACGCGCCGCGCATCTACACGCTTCAGATCCCGACAGATAAGATTCGCGACCTCATCGGGCCGGGCGGCAAGATGATCCGCAGCATCGTGGACGAAACAGGCGTAAAGATCGACGTGGAAGACGACGGATCGGTCAAGATCTTCGCCGCCGACGGCGAATCGGCTAAGCTGGCCATCCAGCGCGTCACCGATATCTGCGCCGTGGCCGAAGTGGGTAAGACTTATCTCGGCAAGGTGGTACGGCTGGCGGAATTCGGCGCGTTTGTCGAAATCTTCCCCGGCACCGACGGGTTGCTGCACATCAGCGAGATCTCGGAAAACCGGATCAAGGCTGTGCGCGACGAGTTGAAGGAAGGCGATCAGATCCTGGTGAAGGTTCTGGCGTTGGAAGGCAACAAGATCAAGCTGAGCCGGAAGGCCGTGCTGCGCGAGCAACGCGACAAGCTGAAGCCTGTCCCAACTGCTTAGGCGGACAACAAACTAAAGCGGCACGAGGTGCAGATTCTGCGTCTCGTGCCGCTTTTCTTTTTGCTGTAAATCCCTACTACTCTATGTGTTATTGCGCTGCTGCGGGAGCGGCCTTCTTGCGGGCGGCCCGGCGCTTTTCCACGGGCGGTGTCCGGTCGCTTTTCTTCAAAGCAGGCAGCGCGATTGATAACACGAATTTCTTTTCACCGTGATCGTCGAACTTGATCACGATGTACTCTTCCGTGCAGGAAGCCACGGAACCGAGACCGTATTTGGAATGCTCGATCTGTGCGCCTTGCGCGAAAGCTGGTTTGAATGCCATAGAGGGTAACTGATGCCTCGATATTAGTGTAACATTTTGGTGGCCACTTACGCACCTAGAAGCCTGAAAATAGGAGCCTTTCAACATAGCACCCGCGCTGGGGCTAAGATGAAAATCCGGCCAAGTTGTAAGCTAGTTAAGAAGTGCCGTTCCTGGATCGAGCCTCTGGCCAAACACTAACCCGTCCCTGGATACTGAACCTCCTCCTCGCACTTCTTCTGGTCGCTTGCATCACGCGCCTGTGGCTGATGCCGTTGCCCTCCAGCTTCTGGGTGGATGAAATGGCCACTGTTTTCGTCGTCCATCACGGGCCGAATCACCCCTCGTTCGCCGTCGCGCCGCAAGTGCCCGATTCCATTTATTACCAACTGCCGCGGGCTGCCGAATCGCTCTTTGGATTTTCGGAAATCTCCTACCGGTTGCCCTCGGTTTTGCTGATGGCGATAGCTCTCTTTTTCATCGCGCGTCTGGCGGCCCGGCTAATTCATCCCGGCGCCGCGTGGTTCGCCGTCTTCGTTTGCCTGTCCATGCGTGGCATCAACGATCAAGCCGCGGACGCCCGGCCCTATGCTCTCGGCACTTGCCTCGCCGCCTTCAGCCTCTGGTTCCTGATCCGGTGGCTCGATTCGCCGCATTGGTGGGATGCCGCGCTGTTTATCGTCCCGGCTGCATTGCTCTGGCGCGTTCATCTGCTGTTTTGGCCGTTCTACATCGTGCTCGCGCTCTATGCCGTGGTCCGTCTCATGCGTCACGAGAGCCGGGCCGGCTGGCTTTCGACGCTGACTGTATTTTTCCTCCTCGGCCTGGCGCTTCTTCCGGCGCTCATGGATGCGTTGAGTCTGTTCCGTCAAGCCACCTCGCATGTCATCGTTGCCCTTCCCACGCTGCGCGATCTGCGCATCTCACTGAAATTCGGCCTCATCTTGATCTGCGGCCTGGGTGGGTTCGTTCTGAGCCGGCTGTTCCGCTGGCCGCGCCCGGCCACTTTTTCATTCACTAGTTCCCTAGTCGCTATCGCCGCCTGGTGGCTGTTGCAGCCCCTCGCACTGTTTGCAGTCTCGCGCGTTACCGGCAGCAGCATGTTCGTCGCGCGCTACCTTTATCTCGGCCTGCCCGGCGCGGCACTGGCTGCAACGCTCGCTGCCGCCTGTTTCATCCCGTCCGATTGGTGGAAGCCCCTGTCGTTGGTCTTCGCGGTCGGCGTCCTGCTCATGTTGGGGCAGTGGCGCGAGCCCTGGCCGATGCATCACGGCTCGGACTGGAGGCTTGCGGCGCACACTGTCGACCAGTGGGCCAAGAACGATCCCGGCACGCCCGTGCTCTGCCCCAGTCCGTTCATCGAAGCCCGCCCGCCGGTCTGGCAGCCGTCCTATGCACTCCCCGGCTTCCTCTATTGCCATTTACCGGTCTATCCGTTCCGCGGCAAACCCTATCTGCTCCCATTTGAAGACTCGCCCGAAGCCAAACGCTACATCGAAAGCTTGGCAGATGGGCCCATCAGCGTGTCAGGCCGCTTCCTCATTTACGGAGGGTCGGGCAGCGTGCGCTACTGGCGTAACTGGTTCTCGATACAACCCCAGTTTTCGGCGTGGCACCGGGAACGATTGGGGCTCTTTGGCGATGTCGTTGTGGAACTGTTCGAAAAGCCCCCTGCGCGCCCCGCCACGGCTGCCCGACCCTCCGTATAATATAGGCAGTTGCAAGAACGCTTTTATCTAAAGAAGAATGATTGATCTAAAGAAGAAGCTCGAAGACGAGATAGCCGCGCTGGATATGGAGTTGCGCGTCGATCTTCCGCGCGAGATCTCGAAAGCGCGCGCGCATGGTGACTTGAGCGAGAACGCCGAGTATCATGCCGCTAAAGAGCGTCAAGGCATCGTGAATATGCGGCTGGGCCAGCTCCGGGCGCGTTTGCGCACGCTGTCCATGGTGGACATGTCGCGCATCCCGCGCGACCGCGTAGGCCTCGGCTCTTGGGTGACGGTTCTCGATCTCACCAAGGATGAGGAGATCACCTACCAATTGCTGACCAGTGAAGAAGCCGACGTAGCGCAGGGCCGCATCTCTACCACTTCGCCCATTGGCAAAGCTCTGCTGGGCAAGCAAGTGGGCGACACCGTAAAGGTCATGATTCCTGGAGGCACCCGCGAGATGGAAATCACCAAGCTGATTACCATTCACGACGACCCCACATGAGCCTGTTTCGGGCTAGAATCGATAAGGGCCGTCTGGCATGACCTATACCCGCGCGATCGGCGTCTCGTGCAACAAAGTAATTCGCCTGATCGTCCGCGCACTGGCTCTCTCGAAAATTCATCCCAACGTTCTCACTTTTCTCGGACTCGTTATCAATATTGTCGCCGCCGTTTTGCTCGCCGCGGGGCAGTTCCGCTCGGCCGGCTTTGTGATCATCGGCGCCGGATTGTTCGACATGGTGGACGGACGTGTGGCGCGTGAAACTAATCAAGTCACGCGTTTTGGCGGATTCTTCGATTCAGTGCTCGATCGCTATTCCGATCTGGCATTGCTCATGGGATTGCTGGTCTACTACGGGACCATCAATCGCTATTTCTATGTGGTGCTGACCGCCATTGTCATGACTGGATCGGTGATGGTCAGCTACACACGGGCTCGCGCCGAGAATACCATTCCCCGTTGCAAGGTTGGCTTCATGGAACGTCCCGAGCGCGTGGTGCTGCTGATCATCGGCGCGCTTTTTGAACGCATGGCGCCTGTGCTCTGGGTGATCGCGGTGCTTGCGAATATCACCGTGATTCACCGGATGGTCTTCACGTATCAGGAAGCCAAGCGCCTGGAAGAAGCCCAGCTTCGTCCCGCCCCCATCCTTACAGAGCCGCGACCGTAGGGAGTGGTTGCTTACTTCCCCGCTAGCCGCGCGAGCGCATTGCCGGTCAGCCGGTAAACCGCCCAATCGTCCAGAGGAACCGCGCCCAGGCTGCGATAAAAGTCGATGGATGGCGTGTTCCAATCGAGCACCGCCCACTCCAAACGGCCGTATCCGCGCTCCACGGCAATCTTCGCCAGGCGTATCAGCAACGCTTTGCCAATTCCTCTCCCACGCTGCTCGGGCTCCACGAAAAGGTCTTCCAGATAAATACCGGCCTGGCCGAGAAATGTGGAGAAATTGCGAAAGTACAGTGCAAATCCCACCGGCTCCTGGTCCCAGTAAGCCAGTAGCACCTCCGCAACAGGATTCGCGCCAAATACATGCTCGCGAATGTTTTCTTCGGTGGCCACCACCATATGCGACAGCTTCTCGTACTCCGCCAGCTTGCGAATAAAGCTCAAGATGAGCGCGAGGTCGTTTTCGGTGGCTGGCGCGATCCGCAGTTGGCCGCTCATTGCAAAGCCTCCACATGCGAGCGAACAGCCGCCGCCAATCCTGTCAAGCTGTACCCGCCTTCAAGCACCGAAAGGAGACGATCGCCAGCATGTTTGTCGGCGATCTCGCGCATTACGCGTGTCAGATCCGCGAAGTCGTTGTCGGTCAGCAAGAACTGCCCTAGCGGATCGCCGGCCCTGGAATCGAAGCCCGCCGATATCAACACCAGATCGGGTTTAATTTCATCCGCCACAACCAGCAATTGTTCCTGGAACGCTCCCAGAATCTCCTTGCGTCCCGAGCCCGATGGAAAGGGACAATTCAACGTCATGCCAGCGCCTGCGCCTTCCCCACGCTCACTCCGTGCGCCGGTCCCCGGATACCACGGCGATTGATGCGTGCTGAAGAAGAACACCGAGCCGTCGGCATAGAAAATATCCTGCGTTCCGTTGCCGTGATGGACGTCCCAATCGGCGATCAGAACGCGCCCGATGCCGTGCTTCTTCTGTGCATATCGAGCCGCGATCGCGACAGTGTTGAAAATGCAGAAGCCCATTCCACGCACCGCGTTTGCGTGATGGCCCGGAGGCCGTCCGATCGAAAAGGCGTTGGAAACTCGCTGGGCGACGATTGCGTCAACCGCGTTCAACGCTTGACCTGTCGCACGCAGCGCCGCGTCCAACGATTTCGGCGAGATAACGGTATCGCCGGTGCTCAGCTCGTGAAATCCTTCAAAGATTTCGCGTTCGGCAAGCTGAATGTACTTTCGCGAATGGCACAACGCGAGCTCGTCGTGAGTGGCGAGGCGCGGTGGAATCGGTACCAGCTCAAGCCCGCGCAGCGCACCCACTGCCGCATCGAATCGCGCGGGCTGCTCGGGATGCTGCGGACCGGTTAAATGCTCTTTGCAAACTGGATCCGCGGCGAGCCCGGTCATTACCTCCCAAATTTTAGCAGCCTGGCGCGGGAGATTAGTTGGACCGATGCGTATTCTGCATGGCAACCATTCTCCAGCGCGTGCCTTCCTTCACGTACGTCACCAGCGACATATCCTCATCTGTCGCTGGACTTCCTTTATAAGTGAAGTGCTTTCGCGTTTGAGACAATAGCAGAGCTGTCGATCCGTGGATTCGAATCGACACGTTGCTTCGCTCGTAGGACTGAAGCTTCAAACGTCCCGAGGAGATGGCCTCCAGGAAATTCGCCCGGTCGTCTGCGGTGCCATCCGAATGAACGATCACAATGTCCTCGTTCATTATCGCAGCCAAGACCGCTACATCGCCCCGCAGTATCGCATCACGGTAGGCTGCGTCGGCCTGCAATACTTCCTTCTTTTGGTCACCCGACTGACCGTGTGCGGCGGACACCAGGAGGAGCAAAACGCCAACGGAGCGAAGCCCGGTCATTACCTCCCAAATTCTAGCAGTCCAAATGAGCCGGGAACTACCTTGCGAGGCGGCCGTCCCTTGGTATCCCCCGCGGGCCGCGGCAGCATTTGAACTTGCGCCAAAGCCAGGTAGACCGTGTGTGTCTTCGTATCCAGAGCCATTGTGCGCGCGCCCTTTTCCGTCGGCACATTTTCAACCACCGTGTATTTGTCGGGTGAATCCTCATGGATTACAGTGAGGACGCCGTCCTGACCGCACGAGTTCAGAACGTATTTCGTTCCCGGATCGAACCACGTGGCGTCCACTCCGTCTCCAATGGGAACGGTAGTGACAACCTTTCCCGTATCGGCATCCATCACGGCCATCATCTTGTTGTCGCAACCGGAGAATAGACGGCGCGTCTTGGTGTCCATGGCCATGCCAGACGGCTCTTCGCACGGCGCGAGCGGCCATTTGTGAACCACCATCAGCGCCTTGGCATCGATGTCCATGACTTCGCTTTTATCTTCAATATTGACGTAGACGTGGCCTTTGCCATCGGGCGCCGGGAACTCAGGCTTCCCTTCCAGTGTTACCGTTCCGGCCAGCGTTCCTTTCTCGGCGTCCACCGCAGTGGCGTTCGCGCTGCGGCCATTAAAAGCGAATACACGCTTGGAGCCTGGATCGTAGATGATCCCGTCTGGATTCATTCCGGCTGCAACCTCGCCAATCTTCGCCAGCGTCTTCATATCGAAAACCACGATCTGATTCGCCGCGCCATCGCTGATGAAGCCATGGTTGAATTCAGGCGCCAGCGCGATACCATGCACCAGCTTGAGCCCGGTGATCGTGCCCTTGACTTCGCCCTTCTTGCCGTCCACCACGTCCACTTCCGTGCCATGGGAAACATAAACCAGGCCCGTGGCAGGATCGGTGGTTAAGTAATCCCAGAAGCCATCGCCGGGAATCGGAATCTTCTTGATTTGATGGTAACCACTTTGCGCGAACGCAACGGCTAAAACAAGCAGCGAAACAACGGGCAACCAGGCGCGTTTATGCATGGTCGCCATAATACTACAGCGGTCTGAAGATTTGATGAAAAGCTATCGCGCCGCGCGCAAGCGTGACTTCGACGTAGGAGATCCCGAACTCTGGACTCCAAAACTGATGGGCCCAGATCCGCGCATACCCTCTACCGAGATCCGCCAAAGTCCAACTTCCGGATTTGGGACGTGAAACATCTTTGGATTGGTGTCGCCGGAGTATCCGGTGGTGTCGGCGTAGGCTGCGTAATGGCGTCCGCTCGGGCTCATCAAATGCAGGTCCAGATCGCCGGGCGCTCCAGCCCACGAAAGTGTAACCTCCAGCACTTTCGACCTCCCTGAGACCGCAATCACCTCACTCCACCATTGCGCTACTGAAACCGTCCCCGAGAATTGTTCTCCCGGAGTGGAACTCGTCCCTGCTGAGGCCCCCGCTGAGATGGTCCGCCGCGAACCGCAATCGCACAGCGGCGATGCATTGCTCGAAACAACGGTCCGATAACCGCTCCCCCGTCTCCAATCCGGTAGATCCTCAAACTGGAAAGGAACGCTCGACGACGAAATGGGCAGCGCCCGCGTCACGCTGACGTGTACGTGATAGCCGCCGCCTTCGCCCAGTGTGTAGCCGCTGTTTCCGGCAGTGGCGAGCGCTTGTCCCTGCTCCACGTGCTCGCCGTTCTTCACCACGAACGTGCCGCTGGCCAAATGCGCGTAGTGGCTGAATTCGCCGTTGCCATGGTCGATGGTGATGTAGTTTCCAAACGAATGATGCCGGTGATCCTGTTGCAGGCCCAGATCGTGCGTGTATGCGATCCCGGCCTTCATCGCCACCACGCAGCTTCCCGCGCGCGGCGCAATGTCGAACGCGTGCAGGCTGTTGCCCCAATGCGAGAACGTGCCATACGGCCCTTGCGTGATGATCCACGGCACGCCTGCCGCAGTGGGCAGCTTATAGCCGCCGGTCTCGATCAGAAACTGCGCCGGACGGCTCAAGCGCCCATCCGGACTCTCCACGATGACCCAATATTCGTTCGCCGCCAGCCCGGCATAGTGAACAGTCAATTGATTCGCTGTCATATCGCGCGCCTGCAAGCTCGCTATATAGGACCATCCGCCCGTGGGCTTGTATTGCGCGATCAGTACAATCGAGCCCGGCTGAAAATTCTTGCCTCGCACCGTGAAATTGGTCTCTTGCGCTCGCTGTCCCGGCTCCGCGCCCGGCCCCGAACCAGGCCACGTCACGCTTGTCACCACTGGACCTCCGTTATCGGCGTCGGCCGCAATGGTGAAGGCGCGCGAAAACGCGACCGCGCCATTCGATACCGCGCGCACCGTCCAGTTACCAGGCTGCGACGCCGGTGCGAATCCCGCGATGGGAAGTTGCGCCGTGAAGCACAACTCGCCCGCATTCGGTAGCTGGCCGTAATCCGCTGTCGTTGAAACCGCGCCGGTAGGATCCAGCCATTCCACGCGCAATTGATCGCCGGCCCGCACCTGCAGCGCAACGAACCAGACGAACGCTTGCCGGTCCACGGGCTGAAACACGGAAACCGATTTCGGAGCCACGCAGGATTGTTCGCTGACGGACGACGCTGTCCGGCCGTCATGGACGCTGAGAGCCCAGGCGCAGGAAGCACTGATAATCCAGGGGATAAGTACCGCGGAACGACGCACCTAATAGACTATTCGACGCTTCAGCCCCTCGACTTGAGTAGTGCACTTACCTTATGTTTGGGCCTTACGACTGCGGAAACCGCACCCGGAAGGCCGACCCCCGTCCCTCCACGCTCTCCGCCTCCAGCCGAGCGTGGTGCCGTTCGGCGATCCATTGTGCGATCGAGAGGCCCAGTCCCGCGCCCCCTGCCTCCCGGTTGCGCGATTCATCCACGCGATAAAAACGCTCGAACACGTGCGGCAGAGCGGTGTCCGGAATCCCGATGCCCGTATCGCGCACCGTCACCGTTGGGCCGGACGAATCCTGCGCCACCGATACCGTAATGTGGCCGCCGGCCGGCGTGTACTTCACGGCGTTGTCCACCAACAGGAACAACAGCCGCCGCAATGCCGGGTCGTTTGCGTCCACGAACACCGGGTGCTCCGGCGCCTCGGTCGAAATATCGAGTTGCCGTTGCTGGGCCAGAATCTGTCCCTGCTCGCAAACATCGCGCACCAGCGGTGTCAGTTCCACCCGATCCAGCGCCAACGCCGGGAGTCCCGCATCGGCCCGCGCCAGCAACAGCAAATCCTCGATCAGCCGGGTGGTTCGATCCGTCTCCTCCATGATGTGCCGAAGCGCTTCCCGATAAGTCTCGGTGGACCGTTCGCGCCGCAATGTCAGCTCGGCCGTGGCTCGGATCAACGCGATGGGCGTGCGGAGCTCGTGCGACGCATCGGCGGTGAATTGCGACAGCCGCTTCACCGCCGCTTCCAGGCGCTCCAACATGCCGTTCCAAGTTTCGGAAAGACGCTGCAATTCATCGCCTGCCGCCGGCACTTCCAAACGCTGGGAAAGATTCTCGATGCCAATCGATTGAGCCGCGCGCGTGATTGCATCCACCGGCGCGAGAGCCTTCCGGCTGATCCAATAACCGCCCAGCGAGGCGATCATCAGCACGCCTGGCGTTGCCCACAATAGCAACTCGCGCACGTGGCGCAGCGTGGCCACTGTTCCCCCCAACGGCGCCGACACAACAATGCGATAGGTTTGTCCCTGTACCGTCGCCTGGGTGATTAGCGTGCGGTATCGCCACCGCGATCCTCTGGCACTTGTAACCAAGCGGCTTCCAATCACGACCTGGCCCTGCGGATCGCGTACTTCAATCAAATTTCCTTCCGGCGTCGCCTCGGCGTATTCGGACAATTCTTCCCGCAGATTTTCTGGCTTGTTGGGTTGATACTCGCTTTGAAGAACAGTGGCCACGCCCTTGGCCTGCTGGGCCAGCGTTTCGTTCACGGTGGTCATCAGGCTGTGCTTAACCAGCAGTAAGATCCCGGCGCCAAACAGCGCGAGCCCGGCCAGCAGCACCAGGGAATACCACAGCGTGAGGCGCGCGCCTATGGACCAGTGCCGCATCATGCTTCCTCCGCCCGCAGGCAGTAGCCCACGCCCCGCACCGTCTGGATCAGCTTGGTTTCGCCGTCCACATCCACTTTGTCGCGCAACAGCCGGATGAACGCGTCCAGCGTGTTGCTGCGCACGTCCGAGTCAAATCCCCACACCGATTCGATCAGATTCTCGCGCGTCACCACGCGGCCGGCACGCTTCATCAGCAGTTCCAGGAGACCGTATTCAGTGCGCGTTAGAGCAATTTTCCGCCCTCCGCGCGCGACCTCCCGCGCCGATGGATCGAGCGAAAGATCGGCCACCTGCAACACCGGTGGTTGCGCAATCGCGCCGCGCCGCGACACCGCTCGCAAACGCGCCAATAACACTTCGAACGAAAACGGCTTCACCAGATAGTCGTCCGCGCCCAAGTTCAATCCCGCGACCATATCGTGAGTGGCGTCGCGCGCGGTCAGCATCAGGATCGGCGTCTGGTTCCGCGCGGCACGCAGCTTCTTAGCGACGGAAAAACCGTCCAGCCCCGGTAGCATGACGTCCAGCACAATGGCATCGAAGGCGTGCGATTCGGCCATCGCCAGCCCATCGCGGCCGTTGCCCGCCAGCACAACGGAGTGGCCCTCTTCCTCCAGGCCCTGCCGCAGCAGTTCCGCCATGCGACGCTCGTCTTCGACAACCAGGACCTGCATGAGCTATGCCTTCATGCTAACTCCGGGACCTGAAGTTTTGCTGTAAATGACGGCTCCAAACGCGAGCACGCCAGGCCACACCTTGGAAGAAGCGCGTGCGAATCTCAAGGAAGCCTTAACGATGGTGATAGACGCAAACCGGGAGCTGCTCGAACAGTGGCTCGAACGCTGGGGCCCCAATCCCCAACCCCCCATAGCCAACCCCTAACAGGGATTCACCCGATTTTCAGGTACATTACGCTATGCTGGGCCAGATGCGAGCGTTGGCATTCACCCTGTTTGTGGTCTTGAGTCTGTCTGCACAGCAGCAGTCGCCGCCTGCCCCCGTCGGCCAGGCCACGCCTTCAGAGCCTCTGACCATCACCTTCGCCGATGCCTTGCAGCGCGCGCGCCAGTATGGCGCTGATCTGCAGACCGCCAACATTGCCGCGTTACTGGCCCGCGAAGATCGGATTCAGGCCAAGGCCGCGATGCTGCCTCAGGCCCAACAGGTAGACGAGTTCATCTATACGCAGCCGAATCACACTCTTTCCGGAATCTTTGTCCCCAACGATGGGCCGCACGTCTACTATGTCTACGCTCAAGCGCACGAGGATCTGTCGTTGGCGCGCCGGGCCGAGTATCGCCGCGCGCAGGCCGCTGAAGCGATCGCCCAAGCCAAAGCCGGTCTGGCCGCGCGAGGCCTCTTTGCAACCCTGGTGCAGGATTACTATGGCCTGGCGATCGCCCAACGCAAGCTCACCAACGCGCAGCAGAGCCTCACCGATGCGCGCGCGTTCCAGGACCTGACGCAAAAGCAGGAGCAAGGCGGGGAAGCGGCGCATGCCGACGTCATCAAGGCGCAATTGCAGACCCAACAGCGCGAGCGCGACGTCGCCGACGCGCAACTTACCATCGAGAAAGCACGCCTCACCGTAGCCGTGCTGCTGTTCCCGGACTTCCAGCAGAACTTCAAAGTAGTAGACGATCTGGAGCAAACGCCTCCGCTGGAATCATTCGAGGAAGTGCAGCAGCAGGCCCAGGCGAAGAATCCCGACCTCGAAATCGCGCAGGCCACGATACAGCAGGAGGCGGCGGACGTCTCAGCCGCTCGCGCCGGCTATTTGCCCGCGCCGTTCTTCGATTACTTCTACGGTATCCAGGCCAACCAACTGGCCCATTACAACCGCGAACATGACAACAACATCGGTTCGGTTTTCGACATTGGCGTGAACATCCCTCTCTGGACCTGGGGCTCGGCGCAGAGCAAAGTGCGTCAAGCGCAGCTCCGCCAGCAGCAGGCCAAGGTGGAGCTGAGCCTGGCTCAGCGCCAATTGCTGGCGAATCTGAACTCGTTCTATCGTGAGGCGCAGCTGGCACAATCGCAATTGGATTCGTTGCGCAATTCGCTGGCGCTTTCCACCGAGAGCCTGCGACTCACCAATTTGCGCTACCAATCCGGCGAAGCGACAGCGCTCGAGGTAGTGGACGCGCAAAGCACGCTGGCTGCCGCGCGCAATGCCGTGGACGACGGACTCTCACGTTATCGCATCGCAATCGCCAATCTTCAAACTCTGACGGGAAACTTCTGAACCTGATTGAACACTGACCTATGCGGACGCTCCTTACATTGATCGCATTGGCCGCCTTGGCCGCCTGTTCCAAACCCAAGGAAGCCGAAACAGAAACAGTCGCGCCTGTTCAAGTAACCGAAGTGCAGCGCGATTCCATTCATCGCGTGGTCTCGGCCGACGGCATTCTCTATCCGCTGGATCAAGCCAACGTGATGCCCAAGATCAGCGCGCCCATCAAGGAGTTCAAAATCCGGCGTGGCGACCACGTTGCGAAGGATCAGTTGCTGGCTACCCTGGAAAATCGCGATCTGCAGGCGGCCGTGGCGGAAGCCCGGCAGCTCTATGAGCAGGCGCTTGCCACTCAGCGCACCACTACCGGAGCGCAGCTCCCGGAAGATGCGACCAAGGCGCGGCAGGACGTCGCGTCGTCGAAGGAAGCTCTCGACGCCGCGCAAAAAGTCTCCGAAAGCCGAAAGCAGCTCTTTGAACAAGGCGCGCTGGCACGCCGTTTGGTGGACGAGGCCAATGTGGCCTATGTCCAAGCCCGCAGTCAATACGATGTGGCCGCGCAGCACTTGCAGGCGCTGGATCGAGTCAGCCAGCCGGAACAAACCAAGGGCGCCGAAGCGCAGGCACAGGCGGCCAAAGCTCGCTATGACGCCGCACTAGCACAGCTTTCCTATTCGGAAATCCGCAGCCCCATCGCTGGCGTGATCGCCGACCGGCCGTTGTACGCTGGCGAAATGGCTGCGCCTGGAAGCCCGCTCGCGACCGTAGTGAACGTATCCCGCGTCATCGCGCGCGCCAACGTTCCGGTCTCGCAAGCCGCTTCAGTGAAGGTAGGAGATACGGGCACTATCGCCCAAAAGGAATCCGGGAATCAGGTGAGCGGCAAAGTCACTGTGGTGAGCCCGGCCGTGGATCCGAATAGTACGACGGTGGAAGTTTGGGTGGAAGCCGGTAATCCGGGAGAGAAACTGAAGCCCGGCGCCACGGTTCGCGTCTCTATCCTGGCCGAAACAATTCCCAATGCCATTGTCATTCCTACCACGGCCCTGCTTCCCTCCGATGAAGGCGGCGTGCAAGTGATGGTGGTGGGTTCGGATTCCGTCGCGCACGAAAAGAAGGTGGATCTTGGTGCGCGCGAGGCTGACAAAGTTCAGGTGTTGAAAGGGCTGGACGTGGGCGAAAAAGTAATCACGGGCGGCGGCGTTGGATTGGACGACGGAGCCAAGGTCACTATCGCGGCTGCACCCGCCGGCGACAAAGACGACGCTGGGAAAGACGACAAAGACGACAAGCCCGCACCGGACGAGAAGAAATGATCGACCAGCCGCCGACAGTAGAACCTCAGGCCACCGAACGCGCCGGCGCGGACCACTGGAGCGCGCGCTTCGGCAAGTCCATCATCTTCGTCATTCTCACGATGGTGGGAGCGGGAATCTATCTCGCTTTCAACATTCCCATCGCGGTGTTTCCAGAAACCAACTTCCCCCGTATCGTAGTGGGCGTCGATAACGGCGTCGCGCCCATCGACCAAATGCTGGTCACCGTCACCCGGCCCATTGAGGACGCCCTCAACAGCGTGCCCGGGCTGGATCGTATCCAATCCATCACCAGCCGGGGATCGGTGGAGATCGACCTGTTCTTTTCCTGGAATGTGGACATGTTCCAGACATTGGAACTGGTGAACGCCGCTCTGGCGCGCGTGCAGTCATCGTTGCCGGCCACCGCTGCCGTCACTTCCAATCGCCTTACCTTCGCCGCTTTTCCGATCTTGGGCTATAGCCTTACATCCAAGACCATTCCGCAAACCAGGTTGTGGGAAATGGCCACCTACGACATGAAGCCACGCTTGAATCGCTTGAGCGGCGTGTCCACGGTGGTGGTGCAGGGCGGCCAGGAGCCAGAATTTGAAATCGAGCCAGATCCGGCTAAGCTGCTGCAAACTTCCATCACGGTACCAACCTTGCTGGATGCGGTGAAGCGCAGTAATATGATCGATTCGCCGGGACTGGTGGAGACCAATCATCAGTTGGTGCTGAGCCTGGTGAGCGGCCAGGTACACGATGCGTCCGACATTGCCAACATCGTGGTGAAAACCACGCCAGCCGGGATTCCCGTGCGTATCGGCGATCTGGGAACCGTGCACTCTTCGGTAAAGCCGGTTTACACGATCGTGCGCGCCAACGGAAGCCCGGCCGTCTTGCTGAATATCAATCGCCAGCCGGATAGCAATACGGTGCAAGTGGCCGATGAGGTCCACGCCGAGATCGACAGCATTCGCAAAACGTTGCCCAAAGGCGTAATGATCGTGCCGTTCTACGATCAGTCGGATCTGGTGAAGGAATCCATCAAAAGCGTACGCGACGCCATCCTTATTGGCTTGCTGCTGGCCGCCATCATTTTGGTGCTTTTCTTGCGCGATTGGGGCAGTTCCATCGTGGCCGGCCTGGTGATTCCCGCGACCATCGCCGTTACCTTCATCGCTCTGCGCGCGTTGGGGCAAAGCTTTAACCTGATGACGCTGGGCGGCCTCGCGGCGGCCGTCGGACTGGTGATCGACGACGCCATCGTGGTGGTAGAAAACATCGTCATGCACCGCGACGCTGGCCAAAGCCGCGCCGAAGCTATTCGCAGCGCCATGCGCGAGATCCGCGTGCCACTGGTCGGATCTACACTGACGCCCATCGTCGTATTTCTCCCGCTGATTTCGATCACCGGAGTCACCGGAACTTTTTTCCGCGCATTGGCCGTGACCGTTGGCATGGCATTGCTCACGTCGCTCGCTCTAGCCCTGACATGGACGCCGACGCTGAGCCATTATTTCTTGAGGAAACCCCGACAGGACGCGGCGGCTCACGGCGCGGGCGAGCAGCGTGGATTGCTGGGCCGCGTTATTCGCGTTTATAGCCGCGTGCTGCGAGTAGCTTTGGAGCGGCCCTGGGCCACCGGCATTTTTTGTCTATTGCTGGTTGGGGCTTCCTATTTCTGCTACAACGCCCTTGGTTCGGATCTGCTGCCAGAGATGGATGAGGGTGGCTTCATTTTGGATTACATCGCACCGGCCGGCTCCTCGCTCGCCGACACAGACGGCCTTTTGAACCAGGTGCAAAAAATTCTCCAGGATACACCGGATGTGGAAAACACATCGCGGCGCACTGGCCTGCAACTGGGGCTGGCTGCGGTCACGGAAGCCAACACCGGCGATTTTACCGTCAAGCTGAAGCCGAGTGGGTCCCGCCGTCCTATTGACGATGTCATCGCCGATGTTCGTAAGCGCGTGACAACCCAAGTGCCTACGCTCGACGTCGAGTTCGTGCAGCTTTTGCAGGATATGATTGGCGATCTCACCAGCGCACCCGAACCGATCGTCATCAAGATGTTCTCCGAGAATGCCGACTTGTTGAAGCAATGGGGCCCCCGCGTTGGCGATGCGATTAAGAAGATCCACGGCGTGGTGGATGTTAAGAATGGGGTTGAAGACACCGTTAGCGGCCCGGCCATGGAGTTTCATGTCGATCCCACGGTAGCCGCCCGCTCCGGATTCTCACCCGACGAAGTGGAGCTGGATACCAGCGCTATCCTGCAGGGCGAGCCCGCGGCCGCGCCGGTGGTAGTCAACGGCCGCGCTTACACCATCCGCGTTCGATTTCCCGATTACACGCGCTCGTCGGTAGAAGCCATCCGAAACACGCTGCTGTCCAGCCAAACCGGCAGCCGCGCCACGTTGGGCTCGCTCGCGACGGTGGAAGAATTGCCCGGCCAAACAGAAATTCGCCGCGAAAATCTGCAGCGCATGCTCGCGGTCACCGGACGCCTGGAAGGCGTGAACCTGGGTGCTGGTATCGCCGCGGTGAAGAAAACCCTGGCGGATCTAAACATTCCGGCCAGCCTTCGGATCGTCTACGGCGGAGGTTACGAGGAACAGCAGAAGTCATTTCGCGATCTCGCCGTGGTGTTGGTATTGGCAATCCTGCTGGTATTTACCGTTTTGCTCTTCGAGTTCGGCAACTTCGGCGCGCCCATCGCGATTCTTTCTTCGGCTTTGCTCTCCACCTCCGGAGTGTTCCTGGCGCTGCTGGTCACCGGGACCACGTTCAATATTTCTTCGTTCATGGGCCTCATTATGGTGGTGGGCATCGTTGCCAAGAATGGAATTTTGCTGTTGGATGCCGACCAGAAGTTCCGCGCGGAAGGAGCCCGGCCTGAGGAAGCTATGATTCTAGCGGGTGAGCGCCGTCTGCGTCCGATTCTGATGACCGCTCTCGCCACCGCGGCCGGCATGATCCCATTGGCACTCGCTTTCGGCGCTGGATCGCAGATGCTGCAGCCGCTGGCTATCGCGGTGATTGGCGGAATCGCGGCCTCGATGATCTTGTCCCTCATCGTGACTCCGGCGGTGCACTATTATTTGCAGAAGAAAGACTAAAAGGATGCGCTGGTGATCCTATCGGTCATCGCCATCAACATCGATAGCAGTACGATAAGGCCTACATACTGCATCAGAATGATATTGTCGTCTTCGGCCGGGTAATCGCGGCTGAAGAGCCGATAACCCGCGCCCAGTGCGATCAACAGCAGAATCGTTTGGTGCGTCAAGGCCCAAATGGCGATCGCCACGGCGCCCGCAATGGCACGCTGTTTTCTAGTGAGCGCGCGAAAACCGCGACCGCCATCTAACTGCCAGATGGGAAGAAGATTGAACAAGTTCAGCCAGGCGGCGGTGTGCGCGATGGCGTACCAGACCGGAAGCCCAGTAGCAATGGCCGCGAGCCATGCCGCGATCGCCGAACCCAAGCCCCAGATCGGACCCGCCAGGCCCACGCGCGCGTCTTCACCCACGTTGCCCGGATACTGTTTCATTCGCACAAATGCGCCGAAAAATGGAATGAACATCGGCGCGCTGGCAGCGATGTTGTATTTGCGCAGCGCCATCACGTGACCCATTTCGTGGATGTAGATGGACATCACGAAACCAAGTGCGAATCGCCAGCCGAACAGCGACCAATACACCGCGAAGAACGCCAGCATGCTGACGAAAGTACTGATCTTGGTGAGCCCCAGCAGCAACAGTTTGAATTTCGACAAGCTCAACAACAAGAACGTGCCGATGGGACCCAGCTTTGCAAGCCACTTCTTCCAGGCGTTCTTATCGGAAAGCTGCAGATCGATGTTTTCGATGCGCGTTTTCGTGAGGTGATATTCTTCGGAGTCCGGGGGGAGCAGTTCCAGCGCCTTCACCCAAGCCTGCCTGGCGCCCTGCCAATCGCGGGCTTGTCCAGCGAGCTTGGCGTGCTCCACCAGCGCGTCAAACTCCTGCTGCTGGCTGAGCGTCATATCCGATCGAACAGTTCGCCGATGCGGATGGAAAAGCCGGGAATCAAGCTGGATTCGAACGGATCGGCGTCGGCCAGAATGGCGTTGCGCCCGTCGGAGAAAACCAAGCCCCTTCGAGAATCAATGTCGAGAATCCATACTTCTTTTGTGCCGCATTTGCGATACCGGTCCGCTTTCTCGATCAGCTTCGCGAATGGATCGTTCCGGGAAACGATTTCGATCGCAAGGTCCGGAACGAATCGCTGCACGCGCAATGCGCCGTCGTACAGAAGTACCTTTTCGAGACCAAAAAAGCTGACGTCCGGACCATGCGCATTGCTGTCGAATTTATATTCCTGTTCGCTGAGCACTCTGCCGAGCTTATGTTCCTGGGCATAGGACAAAAGCAACAGAATCAGCAGGTCTCGGAGGGCATTGTGATTACCAATGTTTCCGGACACGTCCACCAATTTCCCGTCCACCAGTTCGTGATTCAACGCAAGCTCGTCTGGGAGCTGTTCGAAATCGTCGATAGTCAGCGGGCTGACGAGCTGCATAAACCTATTTTAGCTCCACCACCGTGGCGCCCGTTCCGCCTTCGGCCGGCGTGGCTGGATAGTACTTTTCGACATGCGGGTTCGTCGCCAGTAATTCGCCGATTACTTTTTTCAAAATGCCCATGCCATGTCCGTGTACGATGCGCACGCGATCTACCGAAGCCATCGAAGCGGTATCCAGAAATTTGTCCACTTCCTCGCGGGCCTCTTCCGCCCGTTTTCCAATGACATTGATCTCGCGATAGGTCACATCCCATCGCGGCCCGGCGTCGTACGAAACATTTTTCGGCAATCGTGTGGCCTCAGGAGCCGCAGGCAAAACCTCCTCCACGTCGTCTGTTGTGATTTTCATCCTCATCAAGCCTGCTTCTACTTCGAGCAAGCCCCCCGCCAGCTTGCGCCGCACCCGCGCCGGTTCCCGCATGCCCTTCAGGCGCACTCGCGCGCCTTCTTCGATCGGGATGAAGCGCTGTTGCGGCACGGTGGCCTCCCCAAACACAGCGACCCGAGCTTTCTCCTCAAATTCGCGTTTGCTTTTCGCCACGCGCCGCTCGGCCTGCTCGGCTGCTTTGCGCTGCTCCGCCCCAGCCAGGACCTTCTGGATCGTCTCCTGGGTTTGCGCTTCGAACTCCGCGAGCGCGGACCGCAAGCGTTCATCCAGCTCTTTGAACTTCGCTTTTTCACGCTGCTCGAACTCCTTGGCCAGCGTCTGCTCTCGGGCTTCCAAAGCCTGCCGCTGCTCGCGCAAATCCTGTTCTTCCATCGCGGTCCTGCGAAGCCGCTGGTGGAGTTCATTGAGAAACAGAGCGATGTCGCGTTCGCTGGTCGACATCCGCTGGCGCGCTCGCGCAATCAAATCTTCGGAAAGCCCCAAGCGGCTGGCAATATCCAGCCCAGCGGATTTCCCGGGCGCTCCCAACTGCAGAACATAAGTAGGCTGCAGTGTTTTTTCGTTGAACCCCATGGAGGCGTTTACAACACCCTCCGTGGTGGCGCCGTAGATCTTGAGCGCCAACAAGTGCGTGGATGCGAAAGTGAACGCCCCGTGCGCGCGGAACGATTCCAGAATCGCGACGCCTAAGGGTCCGCCTTCCTCGGGATCCGTCGCGCGGCCCAGTTCGTCCAGCAACACCAGTGATTGCGGCGTGACGGTCTCCAGCATCTCTCGCACGCGGGCAATGTGCCCCGAAAAGCTGCTGAGGCTCTCTTGAATCGATTGCTGGTCGCCTATTTCCGCCAGCACCTGCTCAAACAACGGGAACTCCGCTTCGGCGGCCGGCACGGGCAGCGCGGCTTGCGCCATCAAGGCCAGCAGTCCCACCGTTTTCATCGACACTGTTTTGCCGCCCGTGTTGGGCCCGCTGATCAGTAGCGTTCGCTGCTTTTCATCCAGCGCGAGCGAAATAGGAAGGATGGGCTTCTTCTGACGACGCAGCACATCTTGAAGCAACGGGTGCCGGGCATCCTGGAGCGAGAGCCGCCGATCCTTATCAGTACTGAAGCGCGGAATGACGCAATTGAAGTCGGAGGCGAACTCAGCTTTGGCAAACAGCAGATCCAGCCGCCCGATCGCCGCCACCAGTGCCTGAATGTGCGGACCATTGGTCCTCAGCAGTTCTGTCAGCTCGCGTAGAATGCGCGCCACCTCGCGCTGCTCTTCTTCGCGCAGCCGAACCAGCTCGTTATTCAGATCGATGGTATCCAGCGGCTCGACGAACAGCGTGTGCCCGCTGCTACTCGCGCCATGAATCACTCCGTAAACCTTGCGCTGCTGGCCGGCCACCACCGGCACCACGAAGCGATCGTTCCGCAAGGTGATGAACTCTTCTTGCAGCGTGCCGTCGTCGCGATGCGCCCGCAAGAATCGCTCGAGCGAAGTTTGGATTTGTCTCTGTTGTCGTTCGATGTCCCGGCGCAGGCGATTCAGCGCCACGCTTGCATCGTCGGCCACGGCGCCATCGGGAAGGATCTTGCCACGCACATCGCGCAGTATGGGCCGAGGATCGGCGGTCGCCGCCACCTGAGCCGCCAGCCGTGGGTATTTTTCCCCAGCCAGATTCAGCGCGGCGCGCACTTCGCCGGCTTCTTCGATCAGCCGCGCCAAGTCTAGAATCTGCTTCGGCTCCAGCATGGCGCCTTCGATGCGCAGAATCGTGAGTGCCGGCGCGACATCGGGAATCGAATTGAACCGCAGCCGAATAGCCGACCCTCGCGCCGCCGCTTGAGGCTGCCGCGACGCGCCCTGATAGGCAATGGCTTCGGCCACATCCGCCAACGCGTTTTCCAGCACGGCGCGATCGGTGTGCGGCTCCAGCTTTTCCAATTCAGCCCGGCCAAGCGGACTGCCGACGTAGCGCCCCACCAGCTCGCGCAGCGGTTCGAATTCCAGTAAATCAGCGCTGAAGTTTTGCAAAGGCTCTCTCGATCACGGCCAGCGTGCCTTCTGTAAGGCGGTACTGGCGAAGGTTCTCTTCCGCGACCCATTCCACGCGGCTGGCATCGCTCGCTGCGGCGGGCTCGCCGCTGAGACGGCGGCACAAATAATCGATCAAAACGTAGTGATACTCGGGCTTTCCTTCGGTATCCGGCATAATCCGCTCGAAGATTTCGAACATCGAATAAGGCTCGACCTCCAGGCCCGTTTCTTCCGCCACCTCGCGACGGATTCCCTCCTCCAGCTTCTCACCAGTTTCGACAATGCCGCCGGGGATGGACCAATAGCCCTTGAGCGGCTCCTTGCCGCGCTCGACGAGCAAAATCTTGCCGTCCTCGAAAATCAAGGCCCCTACGCCGAGGAAGGGCCGCGAAGGATAGCGGCGGCTGTCCTCTGGGGTGTCCTCGGTGATACAAGCTTCGTTAATACGCTATCCCCTTCACGTCCAATCGCGCACGGTAGACCGAAGTCCGAGCCGTGATGTAAAGCGATCCCAGATCCGGATCGCCAAAGGCGCAGTTGGAAGGAGTCTCCTCGGTGTGAATCTCCCCCAGTGGCTTACCTTGCGGCGAATATACCTGAATTTGATTGGCCGCTACGTACAGATCGCCTTTTTCGTCGACGCAAATCCCGTCGGGCACTCCGTCGATTCCCGAAATCAGGATGTGTTCGTTGGATGCCGCGCCGCTCTTGTCCAAATCGTACGCGCGCACATTCTTCTCATCGGAGTTGCTGACATAAAGGGTTCGTCCATCCGGCGCGAGCGCGATGCCATTCGGCCGCCCTTTGGGCTTCGCGATCAATTCCAATTCACCTTTGCGCGAGATGTGAAAGACGCCGTAGAAGTCCAGTTCGCGCGTGTCTTGCTGGTTGCCGAAGGCTGGATCGGTAAAGTAAACGTCGCCCTCCTTGCGAATCGCCAAGTCGTTCGGCGCATTCAACCGCTTGTCCTGCCAGCGCTCCGCCAAAACTTCCACTTTCCCCTTCTTGTCCGTACGCGTCACTCGCCGCGAATGACTTTCGCAGGTATAAAGCCGCCCTTGCGCGTCGAATCGATTGCCCGTGGCACCGCTCGAATTGTCCCGAAAAACGTTGGCCGGCTGGCCCGGCACGAACTGGAGCAGCTTGTTGTTGGGAATATCGCTAAAGATCAGGAAGCCCATCGGGGACCACGTGGGACCCTCCGCGAATGCATAGCCCGTGGCTACCTTGTCAATCCGGATATTAGCGAAGTCCTGAGCGGCTCCGCTCCAGGCCAGCATTAGAATCGGTAAGAACAGCCGCACGTACCGATAAGGTTATCAGAGGAACATCCAGCAAGTTCCATAGCCCGGCTAGTACAAATGCCCCGGCTTAAGACGCCGGATAATTGCGCGCGCGCCCTCCGATTGGGATACAATCTGCCAATGGCTCGCACCAGACAGTACGCGGCGTGCCTCGCTGTTGCCATTTTTGCGTGCTCCCCCTGTTGGGCGTTCCAGGCGTCCGGCGTCGATACCGCGGTTTCCATTGTTCCCCGTTTCCGGCCAGCTGTTTCCGCCGGCCAAACCCTCTTTCCCAAGGCCGACATTCGCGTCGACTCAGCCCTGGTGTTGGTGCCGGCTCAAGTGACGAATGTCTTGGGCACTCCCGTTACCGATCTGCATAAGGAAGACTTCAAGGTCTTTGAAGACGGCGTGGAGCAGCCCATTACCAATTTCTCAAGGGACGATGCGCCGCTGTCTATAGGATTGCTGTTCGATATCAGTGGCAGCATGCGGAATAAGATCAAGAAGGCCACCGAAGCAGCAGCGGCGTTTTTCAAAACATCCAATCCGCAGGACGAGTTCTTCCTCGTCGAGTTTAGCGACCGGCCAAAATTGACGGTCCCGTTCACTGCGGACCCGGATGAGGTCTACGATCGAATCGCGCATGCCAAGCCGTTCGGGCGCACCTCTTTGCTGGATGCAATCCACATGGCCATGGGAGAGATGAAGCATGCGCACAACACGCGAAAAGCCTTGGTCATTGTTTCCGATGGCGGAGACAATCGCAGCCGCCACACCGAGCGTGAAATCAAGAACGCGATGTTGGAATCGGACTTGCAGGTTTACGCCATGGGTATCTTCGATCCTCTGGACACGTCCAAGCACTCGATCGAAGAACAAAACGGGCCCAAGCTGCTTCAGGAATTGGCGGACCAGAGCGGCGGGTGTGAATATCCGGTATCCAGCCTGGACGATCTCCCTTCCATCAGCGCCCGGATCGGCGATCAACTTCGCAATCAGTATTTACTCGGCTATACGCCGAACAATTCCGAGCGCGATGGAAAGTACCGGATCATCAACGTACGAGTAACTCCGCAGGCGCAAATACCCGACTTACGCGTTTATTATCGCCACGGATATTATTCGCCGGGCCTGTAACCCGGAATCAGTTACCAACGGAAGCCGAATGTCACCGGCACGTAGTCTGCCCGCATGCCGTTGTTCAAGAAGATGTGCGTGTAACGAGCTTCGGCGAATACTTTGCCGTGCCATTTGGTGCCTAACGCTACGCCCATTCCGGCGTTCCACCCCGGCTTGTTTACTGAGTACGCATCGCCGAACGACGGAACAACCAGCGGGAAAGAGCCCGCGAAAGAGTTAGTCACCACACCCGTCGGCGCGGAGAATTGCTGGTACCAATGATAAAGGCCGCCGCCACCAATGGCGTACACGTCAAAGTGGCTCTTGGGAGTCAGGTGGACGATTGGATCAATGGTGGCCGAAAAGACGTGAATGTCGCCGCCCGGAAAGCCACTCGCGCCTAACGCTGCTCCATTCATGCCGAGCGAATTATAGTCGAGCTGGCCCATAACCCCAATGTAATTGGAGAAGTTATAACCGACGCCGCCCTGAATGTTCCATCCATCGTTCAGGAGTCGTCCCGTGTTGCCGACTGGCTGCGTGAAACCGCCGCCCAGATCGAAGGAGAAACGAGAGACCTCTTGCGCGCTCAAAGTGCCCATGCAAAGAAGGCCAACACAACTTACGAAAGCGATTTTATTCATTTCTAGTAACCTCATGGCTTTTAGACCGATGCTAAGACCCACAGGTTTCGCTTCCTGCGGTTACTAGTTGGTTAGCTAGCTTTTAGCTCCAATAACTTCGGGCTGGTAGTTTCCGCCGGAGGAGCCGTCACTCGACAGATTGCCGAATTGCGTCAAGATGCTTCGACAAATCTTCCTCTACCCGCGATTTACCGCCTATGCTGTCGTCATAAAAGACAACCCGAAAGCTGCGGATATCAAACGGCAGATCGACGCCGCGCTGAGCTAGAAGAATGGTCGGTTTTCCGAGCGCGTGAGCGTACCCCAACTCGTAAAAGACATTGGGGTTCGAGTGGGTGATCTCAGCGATCACAACGTCAGCTTGGGCAATTTCACGCTGCATGTCCTGGAAGATAACGCCAGGACCCGTCTTTTCGTCGATACGGACCACCTCGAAATCGCTCTCTGCTTGGGGCTTGATGACCTTCTGATAAAAGGTGTCAAATGGCTCGCGGTATTCCATCGCCACAAACAACCTCGGTCTATCGCTGGTCACCTCGACCTGGGAGAACGTGACCTTCCCCTCTCCCGCAGCGATCAGACCTATTTGCTTCCCTTCCAGGGGGCGTGATAGGAGGACCTCTAAAACGGAGACGCCGTCAACTTTTACTCGAACTTCTTGTCCCCGAATGTCTGCTTCCAGCGGATAGTCGCGGTTTGATTGCAGTGCAGTGATTGGTCCGGTCGCTTTCAAAACTCCCCAACCAAACCCCGGGACGAACTCAGTAACAGAGTACGCCGTTCTTCCAGCACCGAATTGAACCTGAATGTAGTATCGATCTGATGATCGATAACCGATAACGAGGCCACCTGCAAAGTGTGAACCTTCCGCAACATTTTCGAACTTCACGGCGGCCTTGTAGCTCCCGTGCTGCAAGGCGCGATTGCTGACAACCAAACCCATGGGAAAGGTTTGACCATGGGCCTGGAATATTTCCGCTCCACCCTTGTACACAAGACTGTCGGGGCCAATGTCCCATTCGCCGAGGAGCGGGGCCCATCTAGGGGCTTCGACCTCAGCCAAGCCGTTGTGTCCGTTGCCGTTCATTCCAGCCACCCCACTTCATTCTACCGTCAGCTCCAATAACTTCGATCCAGGCTGCGATATTGTACCGCTTCGGCGAGGTGCTTGGCGGAGATGCCTTCGGACCGGTCGAGATCGGCGATGGTGCGGGCGGCTTTCAGTATCCGGTCATGGGCGCGTGCGCTCAGGCCCATGCGCCGCACGGCCATTTCGAGCGTTCGCTCGCCGGCCTCGTCCAGGCCGCAGAAACTTCGGAGCAGGCGGGCGGGGATGCGGGCATTGTAGAATCCGCGACGGCGCTGCAGAGTGCGAGCGGCTTCCACACGAGAGCGCATTTCGGCGGACGTTGCTCCGTGATCGTTGCCGCGCAGTTCTTTGTACGCCACCGCTGGAACTTCCACGTGGAGGTCAATACGATCGAGCAGCGGTCCGCTCACTTTGCTCAAGTAGCGTTGAATGATTGCGCCGGTGCAGCGGCATTCGCGCGTCGGATCCGAGAAGTAGCCGCATGGGCAGGGGTTCATCGCGCCAATCAGAATGAAATCGGAGGGGAAGGAAAGCGTCATGTTCGTGCGGGCTAACGTGACGGAGGATTCTTCAATTGGCTGGCGCAGCATCTCGAGGACATTGCGCGGGAATTCCGGCAGCTCATCCAGGAACAGAACGCCATTATGAGCCAGGCTGACTTCGCCCGGGCGAGGCGTTCCAGAGCCGCCTCCGATGAGCCCCGCGTCCGATACCGTGTGATGGGGCGCGCGAAATGGCCGGCGGCCCAGCAATCCCACGCCGCGCGGAAGCAGTCCCGCGACGCTATGGATCTGCGTGGTTTCGATCGATTCTTGAAACGTCAGTGGAGGCAAGATTCCGGGAAATCTTTTCGCGAGCATCGTTTTGCCGGAGCCGGGCGGGCCAATCATCAGGACGTTGTGTCCGCCGGCGGCCGCCACTTCCAAAGCCCGCTTGGCGCTGGTTTGGCCACGCACATCGCGGAAATCGGAGAGCGGTTCCTGGGATGAATTTACGTCGGCCGCGGTGGATGACGTGGGCTGGAACCGGTCGGGTTGGTTGAGGTAGCTCACCACCTCGGACAGGTGCCGCATTCCGAACACCTGCACACCTTCCGTGACTGCGGCTTCGGCGGCGTTATCGAGGGGTACCAGGAGATTGGGAATGCCTTGGCGGCGCGCGCACACGGCGATGGAAAGGGCGCCACGCACCGGCCGCAACGTGCCATCGAGCGAGAGTTCGCCCACCAGCATGTGCTCATCGGAACGGCCGACGGTTCCCATCGCGCCCAGTATGCCCAGAGCCATCGGAAGATCGAAGCCCGCGCCTTCCTTGCGAACGTTGGCGGGCGCCAGGTTGATAGTGACCGATTTATTCGGGTACCCGAAGCCGGAATTCAAGAGCGCCGATTTGATTCGCTCGCGGCTTTCCCGCACTGCGGTGTCGGGCATCCCGACCGTGATGAAATCGCGCGCGCTTCCGCCGGAGTACATATCCACCTCCACGTCGATCAGGTGCGCTTCGATTCCAAAGACAGCCGCGCTGCGGGTCCGGAAAAGGGCCATTGATCAGGAAGTGGCTATTCGACGGAAAATGTCTCGCGAGTTTCATACATTTGCTGGCCGAGGTTGTCATGAACGCTCAACACGATGGTGTATTTTCCAAGCGGCTGGTCTTTTGCCAGATTCAGGTTGAGTTCACCGGGCTGGTAACGCTGTGGATAGTAACTTTCGATCTTTTGGTTTGCGGCTTGTGGCTCCGTGTAGGCCACCGAGCCGTCTTCGCGAAGAACCGTGAGGCCATACTCGATGTCCACTTGGTTCTTTTCGCCGAGCTTGTAGCCCGTCATGTCGAAGCGCGCCCATACCGCATCGCCCGGCCGATAGGCCGCCACGCTCAACGGCTTCACGTCATCTTCGCCGCGCAGGAAACGAAAGTTGCGGACTACCAAGGTATCGCTCGGAGCGACATCGCGGCCTTTGATATGAAAGACGGAGGTTTTTTCGACAGCGGCTTTGGCCAGTTCGTCCGATAATTTCACCAGCACTGTGTATTCGCCGGTATCGGCGAGTGGCGGCACCACGATCGTGTCGCGGAGCTTCGGCATCCAGTCCTTGTCTTCCTGCGTTACGGTGGTTTCGGTCTTGCCCTCCTGAACAGGCTTGAGCAACGCACCACTTTTGTCACGGACTTCGATCTGGAATTTGAGAGAGACGTTTTGTTTGCCGTAATCGTCGGGCTTGTCAGCCTTGCGATAGCCTTCGACCCGGCAACTGAAGTACACGGTTTCGCCTGGGACGAAATCCTCATCGGTGGCTTCGGGAGGGCCGTCCTCGCTGCGCGCAAAGACAGGATGCACGATTGCGAGCGGTTTCTCGGCGGCGATGCCGAGGCAACCCGACGCAAGAACCAGAAGTACGGCTAGCGACTTCACGCTTATTCCACCACTGTACTCCAGCCGCGGCGCGAGAGGTCCCAATAGATAACCGCCCCGGCGGCAAGCCCCATGGCGAGAAGGAGTGTACCGCTCGCGAAGTCCTTCAAGATCAATTTGCCAGTGCCGAACAAGATGCCGTAGATAAGCAGGCAGCCGCAGATCCAATCCAGCAAATTCGAGAGCCCGCCGGTGGAAGGACGCACGTCGGGAGCCAGCCGCGCAATCGGTTTCCAGCCAGCAGAAGAAGGATGCGTGCGGCGATAGAAGGCGACCAGGGTGTCTTTGGATTCTGGTCGAGTGAGAAACGTCACGGCCAGCCAGACGATGGTGGTGATGGAAACAGTGACGATCATGATCCACGCGAAATCGCGCGGCTGGTCTTTGTCGAGACCAAAGGCGGTTTGCATAGCAACTGAGACGACGAAGCCCGAGATCATGGCCGAGACTTCGCTCCACGCATTGATACGCCACCAATACCAGCGCAGCAACAAGACGCCGCCCGTGCCGGCGCCAGTAACCAGCAGCAGTTTCCAAGCGCCGGCGATGGAGTCGAGATAAAAAGTCACCACGGCCGAGATGATAGTAAGAAAAACTGTGGCCCATTGCGAGGCCGTCACGTAGTGCCGGTCGGTTTCGTTCTTCCTCAAGAAGCGGCGGTAGAAATCGTTAACCAGGTAGCTTGCGCCCCAGTTCAATTGCGTAGCGATGGTGGACATGTAGGCGGCGGCGAAGGCCGCGATCATTAACCCACGCAAGGAAGGCGGCAGATAGGCGATCATCACCCGGATATAGCCCGTTTCGGGATCGGCCAAGCCGGGAAAGAGAATCAACGATGCAAGCGCGACCAACACCCACGGCCAGGGGCGCACGGCGTAATGCGCAATGTTGAACCACAGCGTTGCGAGCAGCGAATTCTTCTCGTCCTTCGCGCTGAACATACGTTGCGCGATGTAGCCGCCACCTCCGGGTTCCGCGCCCGGATACCAGGTGGACCACCAGTTCATCGAGATGTAGACCAGGAACGTGATCATGGGCATCCAGGCCGAGTGCAGATCGGGGACGAAGTTGAGCACGGAACCACCTTGGGATGCGCCGCGTGCATGATCCACCAAGGCGAGTTTGGCCTTCATACTGTCGATGCCCCCGACGGCGCGCACCGCGAATACCGCGAGCACGGTAACCATGCCCATCTTGATAACGAACTGAAAAAGGTCGGTGACCAGCACGCCCCACAAGCCGGAGAGGGTGGAGATGAACGACGTGAGCGCGATCATTCCGATGACGATGGCCAGGGCTTGCGCCTTGTTTACGCCGAGCACCAGTTCCAGGATCTTGACCATCGCCAGGTTGACCCATCCCAGGATGATGCAGTTGATCGGGATGCCGAGATAGAGCGCGCGGAAACCGCGCAGGAACGCGGCGGGCTTGCCGGAGTAGCGGATTTCGGAAAACTCAATATCGGTCATCACGCCGGACCGTCGCCACAGACGGGCGTAGAAGAAGACGGTAAGCATGCCGCTGGCGATGAAGTTCCACCACAGCCAGTTGCCCGCGATTCCGCCCATCGCCACCATGCCGGTGACGGCCAGCGGAGTGTCGGCGGCGAAGGTCGTGGCCACCATCGACGTGCCGGCCAGCCACCAAGGCACGTTACGTCCGGAGAGAAAAAACTCATTGACGTTTTTGCCCGCGCGGGACTTGTAGTAGAAGCCGATGGCAAGGTTGAAGAGGAAGTAGAGCGCGACTACCAGCCAGTCGACCGACGTGAGTTGCACAAATGAATTGTAGCGGGCAGATGGTGGCTGGTGACTAGTGGCTGGTTGACGCGCGGTTCAGGATAATGCGCAACGCGCCACCAGGAGCGTGATGTCGTCATGCTGCTCGTGCGGGCTGAACTGCTTCACGTCGTCGAGAATGGAGTCCAGCAAGCCGCGCGGCCTCTGGTTGCGATGGCGGCGCAAACTGTCCACCAAGCGTTGCTCTCCGAATTCCTCGCCGCGATCGTTGAAGGCTTCCGTGACCCCATCGGTGTAGAGCACTAGTGTGTCGCCGGGCAAGAGGCTGCTTTCGCCGATCGCGCACTGCCAATCCTGGAAGAGGCCAAGCACCGTACAGGTGGAAGCGAGCCGATCGAGTGTGTGATCGCTTCGCAGGATCAACCCGGGCAGATGGCCGCAATTGGCGTAGCGCAGGCGGCAAGCGCGATTGTCATATTCGGCGAAGAAGAGCGTGGCGTAGGCGCTCTCAATCGTATTCTCGAAGAAGAGCTGGTTCACCGACTCCAGGAATCGTTGCGGGTGTTCCAGGGCGATGGCGCACTGGCTGCGCAAATTCGCTTGTAGGTTCGCCATGAGGAGAGCCGCGGCGATTCCTTTGCCCGCGATGTCGCCCACCACCAGGCCCAGACGGTCTTGCCCCAGATTCAGAAAATCGTAGTAATCGCCGCCCACCTGGCGAGCCTGCACGCAAACGCCCGCGTATTCGAGCGGACCAAACGGCGAAAGCGTTTGCGGGAAAAGCCGGGCCTGGACCCTGCGTGCAATTTCCAGTTCCTGGGCCGCGCGGCGTTCGGATTCCAGCTTTTCGGCGATGGTGCGGCGTTGCTCTTCGAGCGCATGGCTGACATCGTCGAATCCGACCAGCGAGAACGAGTTGCCATCGATATCTTCGAAGCGAGTGAACACGCCACCCCAGATGGGTGGCTGTTCCGTAGCCGATGATCGAGGATTATGCTTGACCCGCCTCAGGCGCGGCGTATAGCGAAAGCGAACTCCGCGCTTGCTCCATTCGCGGAATTGGGCGACGACATCTTCGGTAAGGAAAACGATGGGCGTGGGCCGGCCGATGAGCTTGTAGTCTTCCGAATCGGGATCGGGCGAAATCAGCCGTAGCACCGTGGTGCCGTCGGGAGGGGCAACCGCGACCAAACGGTGACCGGATTGAAGCCGGGTGTCGAGCGCCAGATCGAATCCAAGCTGGGTCAGGTAGAAATCCAGGCTGCGATCCTGATCTCGCACGAACACGTTGACAGCGTCGATGCGCAGGTAGGGGTTCTGCCGGTCCAGGCGAACGGTCGATTGATTTGGTCTATCGCGCGAAACGGCACCGCCCATTGCCGTAATTATAGGCTGAGCCAGATTGATCTTCACTAGGTGCCAGGATCTCGTCTGGCATTGCATCGCGCGGCGATCCGATGCATAGACGAAGTTGATTTAGATCTGTATGCTGATCGCGCATGCGCTCGACGCGATGCAGACGGACACGCGCGGGCAACTTGTCCAGCTCTCGATCTTCGTTGTCGATGAACCGTGCAGATCAGTTGACGGTCTGATCGGCACCGAGCGGATAGGTCTTTTGCGTAAATGGGACGGGCCCCATGCCGCCATCATAGCGCGGACGAAATTCGATCTCGACAACGAGCACGGCTTCGTGTAAGCTGGCAAAGAAAAGGCGAACATATCATGAACCTGGCGCTCGGGCTTTCGGAATCTCCTGACCTCTTGGGTATCGCGCGGCGCAACGGCGGTATCGAGACTTCGGTGGCGCGATTCGAGCAGTGGATGGCGCTTCCTGATTCGCCGATTCGCGCGATCCGGCATCAGGCCGCGCGGGAAGGCGAGTACGCGGAAATCCCCGGCAGTGTGGCTCCAGCGCTGAGAGACGCGCTGGTGGCGCGCGGCATCCCCAAACTCTACGTGCATCAGGCTGACGCGTTTGAGCGCTCGGTGGCGGGCCAGAATGTGGTGGTGGTGACGCCCACCGCGAGCGGCAAAACGCTTTGCTATAACCTGCCTGTTTTGCAGCGCCTGATTGAGGACCCAGGGGCCCGGGCCTTGTATCTGTTCCCCACGAAGGCGCTCGCCGAAGATCAGTTGCATGAATTTCAAGCCGCGGTGGACGCTATGGGATCGGAGATTCGCGCGTTCACCTATGATGGCGACACGCCGCAAGACGCACGGCGCGCCATCCGCGAGCGGGCGAACGTGGTGCTGACCAATCCCGACATGCTGCATAGCGGCATTCTGCCGCATCACACCAAGTGGGCGAAATGTTTTGAAAACCTGCGCTACATCGTCATCGACGAGCTGCATTACTATCGCGGCGTGTACGGCAGCCATCTGGCGAACCTGCTGCGAAGGCTGCGGCGCGTGTGCGAATTCTACGGTTCGAAGCCGCAGTTCATCTGCTGTTCGGCCACCATCGCGAATCCAAAGGAACTGGCCGAGGCGCTCACCGAATCGCCCTTTGAGCTGGTGGATCGCAACGGCGCGCCCAGCGGTGAGAAGTACTTCGTGTTCTACAATCCGCCGGTAGTGAACAAACAACTCGGCATACGGCGCGGCTACCTGCAAGAGACTAGGCGCATCGCGATTGAGTTTATCGAGCGGCATCAGCAGACGCTGGTGTTCGCGAACAGCCGCCTGGCGACGGAAATCCTGGTGAAATATTTGCGCGATGCCATCGAGCGCGGGCCGCTGCCGGGCGATACGGTGCGAGGTTATCGGGGCGGCTATTTACCGCGCGAGCGGCGCGAGATCGAACGCAAGCTGCGCGATGGCGAGATACGGGCGGTGGTGGCGACCAATGCGCTGGAACTCGGCGTGGATATCGGATCGCTGGATGCGGTGGTGATGGCCGGCTATCCGGGTTCAATCGCATCGTCGTGGCAGAGGGCGGGGCGGGC
>JBEKRO010000061.1:0-38796 GCA_049518655.1 Bryobacteraceae bacterium
CCCTACCGTGCGCTCTCCGACTGGCTCGGACAATTCGGGTCGCGACTATTTCCGGAAATCAGCGCTATACCCGGTTGGCGAGTCGTTCCTCGGTAGAGGGGTTTCTGCCACGGGCTGCTAGGTCCCTAAGCTCACCTACACTGGTAGCGTGATCGAGCAACCCACAGTCGTCTACACGGACATCCTGGGATTTTCGGCTCTGGTGATGTCGATGGCGGGTGCCATCGGCCTTCTCGATGGTTTCTACTACTCCTCGATGTCGCTGACCTCTGGGCTGCACCGCGCAGAATCCTGGCGCTTTTCTCATTGGTCAAGAGATCAGTTTATCTTCGACACTACGAACTTTGTCTTCCATCGTCTGTTCGCGGTCGATACGAGTTCCGAATCGCATACTGGTAGAAATGCGTGGCACGCCCGCGGTATGTAAAGCTTCATGGCACTGCTTCACGGCGGCGAAGACCCGGTCCCAGTCACCCTCGATGTTGGTGCCGTACGCGTGCAGGTGCGTTTTGAGCCCTGCATCCGCGAGAATACGCTCACAAATTGCGACTTCCTTCGAAACCGAGACTCCGACGCCGATCGGAACGACGCACAGATCTGCAATGACTCTCATAGTCCTATTGTGGGCGCCGGCGGCCGCGTCTGGCTACCAATACCGGGCTAGTAAGGCACACCCCCGCTGCGAGCAAAACGTCACGTAAGTTGAAGTAGTGTTCTGACATCACACGCCGGCGCCGAGTCACATAGCGAGCACTGTCCTATCAACAGTACTTCTCAGGCCTTAGCGAGGGCAGCTTCCCGGCCGGCGATGCGGCCGAAGACAATGACCCTGGGCAGGCCATGCAGAGCGAATCCACCAGCCGATTCGCCGGCGGCATAAAGTCCTGGTATGACCTGGCCATGAATATCGACTACTTGGCACTTGCGGTTGATCCGGAGGCCAGCCAGGCAATCGTGCAGGATGGGCGTGGACCAGGCGGCGTGGAAAGGCGGCGTTTGGATCTTGTATTTCGGCGAAGGCTTTCCGAAGTCTGAGTCCCGGCCGGCATCCACGAAAGCGTTGTATTTCCTAACCGTGCCTTCGAGCGCGCTCGGCGGCATTTTCTGCAACTGGTAAGGGTTCTCGATCTTACCGGCCAACTCAGCGAGCGTGTCGGCGGAGAAAAACCAGCCGGTTCGGTCGACATAGGGCGGTTTGGTGTCCCAGCTTTCGCGCTGGACAGCGTCGGAGTCAAAGATCGCCCAAATCGGCCCGCCCCCATTGACCTTGGCGCCTTTTCCCAGGTTTCCGTTAGTGCCCAGGCAGGCGTTGAGGAAGTTGTATGACCCGTCCACCTCGTTCCAGAATCTCTGACCAATCTGGTTCACCAGGATCAGGTCCTGAAAATCCTCAACGGACAGGCCGGTGGCGCCGGCGCGATCGAACATGGGACTTTTCGGATTCCATTTCAAATTCTGATATCCATACCTGCAGCCGATGTGAATCGTTTTTGTGATCGCCCGGCCGTATTCGTTGGCAACATTCGAGGTCGCCCATAGCGACGCCCCGAGAGCCATGCCTAAAAGCTCTCCATCCGCGTTTTGCCGGGTCCAAGGTTCACCGGCGGTTTGGTATTCCTCGGTAAGTCGTGGATCGAACATTCTGCGGAAGTCTACGTTGGCCGTATGACCGCCGGTGGCGATGACCACGCCGCGGCGCGCCTGGATGTTCACGTCTTTGCCGCCGGAGGTTGCTGTGATGCCCTGAACTCGTCCCGAGGTGGGACTCTCGCGGATGATGTTGGTCAGTTTGTGGCGCAGGAGAAAGGTGACGCCCTTGGCCCGAGCACTGGCTTCCAGATGCCTCACAATTCCAGAGCCAGGACTTCCGTTGATGGTTTCGTTCAGATTGTCGGAATATGGTATCGCGATAAAGAGTCGCGGGACCGAGCCACCGTTCACGATGGTTGGTGGACGGTCGTTAAATAACACTCCGTTTTCAAGCAGAAATTCAAAGGTCGGAGCGTTTTCGTCAGCCCAGACTCGGATCAAGTCCCGATCGCCGAAGCGGAACTCGGGGGTCTTGACGCTGGTGTGGTCGAAGTAGACTTGGTCGGCTGAATCGGTGATGCCATATTTCTTCTGCCAGCTCGTCCCCCCGCCGAGAGGAACTCGTCCGCCGCTTACCATGGCATGTCCCCCGATGTCGTGGTTGGCATCGATGACGATCACAGATGCGCCCTGGTCGCGCGCCATGATGGCGGCAGGCAGTCCTGAGGCTCCCGCCCCGACGATAACGACATCCGCAACGCTGCCAAACTGAATCTGGCCACGCCTGGGCTGTGCGGCTTGTCCGGCTAGAGTGGTTGCGCCGGCGCCAACGACCGCGCCTTTCTTGAAGAAATCTCTGCGGCTGACGGAGCCCAGCTGTTTCTTAGGCATACGCTTCTGGACCTTTCATTACCAGGAGGGAATATTGGGGGCCAGCCCTAGCGACTGGCTCCGGCCGCGGTGGGATAGACCGGCAGCGTGACGTGATCGCCGAACGTCGCCTTCAGCCCTTCGATGGCGCAATTCTCATCGCCGCCCCCCGCGCCGCCGCCGACGCCGACGGCGCCGATCATCTGCCCGTCGACGACGATCGGGATGCCGCCCGAGTTCGTGAACAAGTTAAAAAAGGCGGTGGAACGCGGGATGCCGCCCGGATTGTTCTTGAGCTGAGCCGCGTTGATGGAAGTGGGCTGGCGCGTCTTCAACGCCGTCTGCGCCTTTAACAGCGCGGTCCGCATATTCGTGTAGACTTGACCGTCCATCCGCTCCATGTGCACGAACTCGCCGGCATTGTCGAGGATGTAGAGCGACATAGTGCCACCCCTTGACGCTGCCCAGTCGCGACAGGTACGGGCGATCTTTTTCGCTGCCGTGAGCGAAATCTGATTGCCGTCAAACACGTTGCTCGCACCCTTTCCGCCCACCACGAACTCCGCTGGCAAACTCGATTTAGGCGGCGCAGCGGCGGCAAAGCGTGGAACCGGCACGTTGCTCGGATTGGGGTTCTGGCGAGGCGGAAGGTCTTCGCCCAGCGGAGCGACCGATGGCCCGATCACTTCGGTCAGCGCCTTGTGCGCGCAAATTTCGTCGCTCCACACGGGCGGGTGTGGCGCGGAACCGCCCACGCCGACGGCGCCGATCAACTGTTTGTCGACGACAATGGGAAGCCCGCCGGAATTGGCAAACATGCCGAGTTGAATTTGCTGTAACTCCTGAGTCGGATCCTCGATCACGCGATTCATTCGATTCTTGCTGGGCTCTCGTCCCAGCAGCGCGGTGCGTGCCTTCATATCGGCCGTAGTGATATTGAGGTAGCCCTGACCGTCCATGCGATCCATGTACACATGGTTGCCCTCTTTATCGAGCACCATGATGCTGATCTGCACGCCTTGGGCGGTGGCGGCCTTCTCACAGACATCGGCTATGCGCTCCGCGGTAGCCAGGTTGATCGTGGTGAAATCCTGAATCTTTTCGGCGGCTTTGCCGCTAACGACGAATTGCTCCGGTACGTTTTGAGCAAGTGTCGCGCCCCTAAGCGCGAGGGCAATGACTGCCGCCAATCCCAATTCGACGATAGGAAGTTTCATTGCTTACCTCCCTGGTTCGCGCACAGGTTGATCACGGCTCCCACTGGCGCGTTAATTCAGCGAGCGCCGATATAGCCTTGGCGCACCGAATATATCACATCTGCTGCTCATTCGAGCGATCCTGACCGAGGGCCTGTCGTTAGCTTATGATGTGTCCGGTCTAATTAGCACATGATCTGTCCGCTTTGACCGGCGGCGTTCTTTTTTGACAGCGCCGCCCACGCCCCGCTGAAGAAACCTCGGAGTCTGTAATCGCCGGACTCGCGGCTGGCCTACCATTAGCTGTGCTTCCCGTTATTCCCGGTACACTGGTTGCTGCCGACATAAAGTGGCAAAATAGTGCAGACCTTAAGGACAAAGAAAGCTACGCATGAATTCGTCCCAGCAGAGCGTGGATCGGATCTGCATCATAGGCGCAGGCATCGGTGGTCTGACGCTCCAGATTGCGCTGCGTGCTCGCCGAATAGACTCCATCATTTTCGAGCAAGCGCCGGAGTTGACAGAAATCGGGGCGGCCGTCGCTCTATCGGCCAACGCAACCAGATTATTGATCGGCTTCGGTCTGGGGCCAGACCTGGCGGCTGTTTCGACCGAGCCTAGCGAGTTGATATTTCGGAGGTGGAACGATGCACGCCGCCTATGGGCGCATCCAGTAGGGAACGGCGGAGTTTATCGGGAAGAATTCGGTGCGCCATATTACGGAGTTCACCGGAGGGACCTGCAACAGATTCTGCTCAAAGCGTGCGATTTGGAGTGTATACGTTTCGGGCACCGTCTCACCGATTTGCGGCCGGAGTCGAACCATGTCCACCTGGAATTCTCAAACGGGGCGACGGAGCGGGCGAGCCTGGTAGTGGGAGCCGACGGCATTCGGTCCGTCGTCCGCAGGCACATTACCGGTGGAGACGACACGATCTTCGCAGGCACCACCGGTTTCCGCGGTCTGGTGGCACGTGAGCGGCTGCCTGCATTGCCCGATCCGGGAGCCATACAGTTTTGGGTGGGCCCCGGGGCCCACATTCTTCACTACGGCATAGGAAACAACGCCGAATTTATCAATATCCTGGCGGTCGTGGAGGGGCCGCAACGCTGGCCCAATGACGAACGCTGGCGGGACGATGTCTTCGGCGAGGATATAGTTGGCAGGTTTGCCGATTGGCATCCGGCAGCGACGGAATTGTGTCAGGCATTAGCACAGCGAGAAGGTTGGGGAATGTTCGCCGTCCGTCCTCTTCGCCGTTGGAGCAATGGCCCGATCGTTCTCATCGGAGACGCCGCGCATGGCATGCTCCCGCACCAGGGCCAAGGCGCTAATCAGACCATTGAGGATGCCATCACGCTCGCGGCCATCATCGCCAATCCGCCTGCGGAATCCGTCGTCGAAGGTCTGTTGGCCTATGAGAACGTGCGAAAGCCGCGTACTCGGCGCGTGCAGAAGTACTCCTGGAAGGCAAACAGGCCTCTGCACTTATTTGATGGGCTGGCGGCGAACCAGCGGGATTTGCGATTACACAGTTTGCCCAAAGCGATCAGTTGGATACACGAACATGATGCCCAACTTTTGGTACACGACGCAGATCGTCCGCCAGATTTGAGCGGGATCTGAATCCTACAACTAAACGGTGCGCTCGCTTCGCCCTCGTCGGTCAGCTGAACAATGAAAGGCGGATATTGAGCTCGGACTCCCAACCCGCCGCCACCTCCAGCGGATATTCAGCTCCCGATATCCGAGCGCGGTAATCGTCGCGGGAAATTCCACAGGGAGCTCGAATAAGATTAGTTTGACCTAGGTTCTCCGGTTTGTGCCCGGATTGTGGGCCACTCGGAAGTCGCCCGGTAACCAAACGGATTGAGACAGTTCTTACGAAAAAGGCGGAGTGTGATCGGGGGCGGAAGGTTGAGTAGTGCAATAATGGCTGCGTCGACATTTACTCACGCGTGTGAGGAGTTCCGAGCAATGGCTGTGAAATCTTATTCGCCGTAAGGAGCGTGAGTGGATCTTGAAGCTTTGCTCGAACGATCCTGCCATCGGTTACAACAGAAACTGGCATACGTACTTTCTGAGCGCCGTGATCGGGTAAACTGACTTCACCGCTATGCCCCTTTCCGTTGGTGACCGCCTTGGACCTTACGAAATCCTCTCTCTTATCGGCGAAGGCGGCATGGGCGAAGTTTACAAGGCCCGCGACACTCGTCTGGACCGCTTCATCGCCATCAAGAGATTGAAGGGCGAGCATGGTGCGCGATTCCAGCAGGAGGCGCGCGCGATCGCCGCGCTGAACCATCCCCACATTTGCCAGATCTACGACGTGGGTCCGGATTACTTGGTAATGGAGTACGTCGAAGGCAGACCACTCCCCGGACCCCTGCCGGCCAAGGAAGTAACCGAACTGGCCCTCCAGATTGCCGGAGCGCTCGAAGAAGCACACGCCGCTGGTATTCTCCATCGCGACCTTAAGCCTGCGAACATTCTGCTGACCTCCAAGGGCGTAGCCAAGCTCCTCGATTTCGGCCTCGCGAAACTGCTTCGCGATGGGGACGCCACACAATCCATCGCAGTTTCGGGAACACCTCTATATATGTCGCCGGAGCAGGCCGAGGGCGACGTTCTGGATGCGCGGTCGGATGTGTTCAGCTTCGGCGCGGTGCTATATGAGCTGATCGCGGGCCAACGGCCGTTCGACAGTTTGGGCGCTGTGCTACGGGATGATGCCCCAGCGCTGCGGACAGCTCCGGATCTGGAGCGCGTAGTCATGCGGTGTCTGCGAAAAGCGCCGGAGGATCGTTACCAATCCGTCCACGAGATTACGGCCGCGCTCAAACAGTGCGGGCATAACGCTACCGAGCAACAGCCGTCAATCGCGGTCCTGCCGTTCGTCAACATGAGCGCGGATAAGGAGAATGAGTACTTCAGCGACGGACTTGCAGAAGAAATCCTCAACGCCCTCGCGCAGGTCCAGGGATTGAAAGTGATCGCCCGCACCTCGTCCTTCGCGTTTCGTGGAAAAGAGCAGGACATCACGAAAATCGCCGAGGCCCTGCGCGTCCGGAGTGTGCTGGAGGGAAGCGTTCGCAGGTCCGGCAATCGAATCCGGGTGACGGCCCAGTTGATCGAAGCCAATGAAGGTACACATCTCTGGTCGGAACGGTACGACCGTCGAATTGAAGATCTGTTCGCGGTTCAGGATGAGATCGCAGGGGCGATCGCCGGGGCGCTTCGGGTAAAGCTGTTCGCTGGCCGGCTTAGCAAAGCGTACAAGCCAAGTCTCCCAGCTTATGAAGCGCTGCTCAAAGGCCGGTATCATCTGCAGCGGAATACACCTGAAGCGCATCGAGCGGCGAAAGTCTTCCTGGAGCAGGCGGTGGAGTTGGATCCGCGATATGCGCGCGCGCACGCCGAACTAGGGGTGTTCTACCTGGTGTCATCCGCGTGGGGGTTGGGCTCGGTTACCGAAGACATGACGCTCGCAAAGCAGCAGGCCGGCAAGGCCTTCCATCTCGACCCCGAGGAGCCTCAATGCAACGTTGTTTTGGGCGCTGTTTCCGCGCTTTACGATTTTGATTGGAAGAAAGCCACGGAACATTTCCGGAGAGCGATGGCTTCTGAATCGCTCCCCGCCGACACTCATGCCCGGTACGCGATGTTCTGTCTCGCGCCGCTCGGCCGTCTCGAAGAGGCAAGGACGGAGATGGAGTACGCAATCGAGAAGGATCCGCTCAGTTTCCTCTGGCGCTCCATGCTGGCAGTGATTCTCTCCAACCTCGGCCGGCACGAACAGGCGATCGCCGAGGCGCGCAAGGCACTCGACATCAACGAGCATGGCTGGCTTGCTTATCTATGGATGAGCATCGCCTATCTATGCCTCGGAAGGCTGGAGGATGCACGTCAGGCGGCCGAAAGCGCCCACCGCCTCGCGCCGTGGCTCTCACATGCGGCTGGAGTTCTGGCATCCGTTCTCAGACTGTCGGGAGAGCCGGTACCGCGAGAACTTCTGGATACTGCCGGACCCGGTGGGATGGCGGTGTATCACCTTTTCGCTTTAGAAATCGATGCGGCGGCCGACAATTACGAGAAAGCCGTGGAGCAGCATGACATTGTTCTGCTGGTATTGAACGCTGGCGCTTTGTTCAAGCCGCTTCGCGAGAGTTCGCGCTGGCCCGCGATTGCGGCGATGATGAAGCTGCCGGAGGCGCAAAAGACTTAGGACTCGAGCCTGGGGATGGAGTAAAATCGTTCACACTACGTGCCACTAGCCATTGGCGATAAACTCGGGCCTCATGAAGTGCTTGCGCCGATTGGCGCCGGCGGCATGGGTGAAGTCTACAAAGCACGCGACACTCGCCTGGACCGGATCGTCGCCATCAAGGTTTCGAAAACCGAATTCAGCGAGCGCTTCGAACGCGAAGCGCACGCCGTGGCCGCATTGAATCATTCGCGCATTTGCCAGCTCTACGATGTCGGGCCGAACTATCTGGTCTTTGAATATGTCGAGGGCCAGCCGCTCAAAGGTCCGTTGCCGCTCGACAAGGCGCTGGAATATGCCGCGCAAATCTGCGATGCGCTCGATGCCGCCCACACCAAGGGGATCGTCCATCGCGATCTTAAACCCGCGAACATCCTGGTGACGAAGACGGGAGTGAAGCTATTGGATTTCGGGCTGGCGAAGATTGACAAGCCGGTGCCGGTTGCTGAAGAGACCGTCACCAGGGCTCTGACCATGAAGGGCCAGATCCTGGGCACTCTCAGTTACATGTCGCCCGAGCAGTTGCAGGGGCAGGAAGCCGACGCGCGCAGCGACATCTTCAGCTTCGGTTGCGTGCTCTATGAGATGCTCACGGGCAAACGTGCGTTCGACGGCACCAGCGCTGCGAGCGTAATCGCGGCGATTCTGGAACGTCCCGCGCCCTCGATCGCCGACGTCGCACCCGCGGCATTGGATCGCTTGCTCAAGCGCTGTCTGGAGAAGGACCCCGACCGCCGCTGGCAATCAGCGTCGGATCTGAAGTGGGCGCTGGAAAACCTGGAGACCACGGAGGGCCGCCGCCCACCGGAGTCTCGCGCGGCGCGAAGCTGGATGCCGTGGACGGTTGCGGCGGTCCTGGCGCTTGTGACTCTGGGAATCGTCGGATGGACGATGTGGCCCAAGCCCGCGCCGGTAATGCAATCGATGCGGTTCACCATCGACCCTCCGCCTCAGCAAGTGTTCGTTTCCCAGTTCTTCTCTCGAGCGGTTTCTCCCGACGACCGCTTCGTGGTGTTTGGCGCCGCAAGCGAGTCCTCCGGCGTTTCGCTGTGGTTGCGGCCGATCGATTCTCTCGAAGCCCGCCAGTTGCCTGGAACGGAAGGGGGCAACGGGGTCTTTTGGTCCCCGGACGGAAAGTCGATCGGTTTCGTGGCGGAGAACAAGTTAAAGCGGATCGATATCCAGGGAGGCCTGCCGCAAACCTTGTGCGACGCCAGCCCCAATTACCAGGGCGCGTCGTGGAGCCGCGACGGCGTGATTCTGTTTTCCGACGGCGGCGCGCTCTGGCGCGTTCCGCCTACGGGCGGAGCCGCAACTCCCGTCACATCGTTGGACCCGGCGCGGGTTGAGAACGGCCATCTCTTTCCCCAGTTTCTCCCGGATGGACGAAGTTTTTTATACCTGATCCGGAGCCCGAATTCCGAGGTTCAGGGGATCTATGCGGCGAGGCTTGGCGGAGCTAACGGTGAAGCCACTTCGCCGTTGAAGATCGTCGCGGGAGCGGACACAAAGCCGGCATACGCCCCGCCTTTCGCCGGATCGCCGGGCTATCTGCTGTGGATGCGGCAGGACACCCTTGTGGCCCAGCGCTTCGACCCGGGCAGCCTGCACATCGAAGGAAATCCCGTTTCTGTGGCCGATTCGGTGGAGTCAGCGGCCATAGGGACCGGCCTTCGGCGAGCGGCTTTCTGGACTTCCGATACCGGTTTACTCGCGTACTCTAGCGGAAGCGGTCAAGCTTTTCGAATGACCTGGGTGAGCCGGGATGGCAAACAGCGCGAGGCCTTCGGGCCGGAGGATGTATACGAGTGGCCCAAGCTCTCGCCGGATGGTCGCCGAGTGGCGGTGGCGCGAACTGTTTCGAAAAATCAGGATATCTGGGTTTACGAATTCAGCCGGAATATCATGAGCCGTTTGACCTTCGGCGGCGGCAGCGACCTTCCGGTCTGGTCTCCAGACGGGAGGTATATCGCGTTTAGTGCCATTCGGGACGGATCTGGAAACATCTACCGGAAGGATGCCAGCGGAGGCTCGGAAGAACTCCTGGCCAAAGGGGCAAAGGCGATGTTGGACTGGAGCCGCGATGGGCGATACCTGCTCTATCAGGAGCGGAATCCCAAGACCGGTTGGGATTTAATGGCGCTGCCGCTCGACGGCCCGGCGGGTGCGCAACGCAACCCGCTTCCATTTCTCCAGACCGCCTTTGAAGAAGAAAACGGCGTATTTTCGCCGGACGGAAAATGGGTCGCGTACGACTCGGACGAGTCGGGCCAACCGGAAGTTTACATTCAGGCCTTTCCTTCCTCCGGCGGCAAGTGGCAGGTATCCACCGGCGGCGGCGTCAATCCGCGCTGGCGCGCTGACGGCAAGGAGCTGTTTTACAGGGCCGACGCGCTTGGCAACGTAATGGCCGCGGGCATCCACGCGTCGCCAGGCCGGGTGGACATCGATGCTCCTCATCTTTTGTTTGTTTGGAACGGCCCGCCGACCTTCGACGTTTCCTCCGACGGGCAGCGTTTTTTGATGCTCGCTCCTCCGGGAGCGAACACTGGGATTGTTAAGCCTCTGACGGTGGTCTCGAACTGGCAAGCGGGGCTGAGAAAATGACGCTTGCAACAGGCGCGAGACTCGGCCCCTACGAAATCCTCTCGTCCATCGGCGAGGGAGGCATGGGCGAGGTGTGGAAGGCCTGCGACAGGCGGCTGGATCGCATCGTCGCCATCAAGCGGCTCAAAGGCGAGCATGGAGCCCGTTTTCAGCAGGAAGCCCGCGCGATTGCGGCGCTGAATCACCCGCACATTTGCCAGATCTACGATGTCGGGCCGGATTACCTGGTGTTGGAGTACATCGAAGGCAAACCCCTGATCGGGCCGTTGCCGGATTTGGAAGCGGTGCGGGTGGCTCTACAGATTGCGGCCGCGCTAGAGGCCGCGCATGCAAAGGGTATCTTCCGCTACAAATTGTTCCGCTGGAAGGCGCTCCCGGCCATCTTGAACCGATGAGTTCTCTGCCGCTGCTGACGACAAACGAGGTGGAACTCACGTCGCGGTGCTCACCAAGCCTCTCGGCTACCTTCAATCGAGGATTGATTTCGACACAACACACGGCGAAGGCCCTGAAAGAGAATTTCAATCTTGACCGATTCAAGAAGATGATTGGCACCCAAGGTAACCAGCTGCGGAAGGACCTGACCGGGCAACTGGCTGGCACCGTCACCGGCTTTCTCAAGCGCGCGCAGAACTCCGGACACATTTATGCGGCGCTATACGAACTTACGGACGTAGAACTGGTGAAGTCGCTGGTGGCGCTGGGGACCAAACTGGACATTGTGCTGGCTGATGTTGTCACAAAGGAAAAGACGGTGGACGCGGCTGCGACGGAGACGCCGAATAAAAGGAAAGGAGCTCCGGTTGAGGAAAACAAGGGCGCCTGGAAGAGCATCTCCGCTTCGACGCCGAAGGGCTCACTCTATCGACTGCCTCCAAGCTCGCATATCGTGCACAACAAGCTCTTGATCTATGTCGACGGCCGCAAGCGGGCTCAAGCTGTCCTTACCGGCTCTACCAACTGGACCGCGACCGGCCTCTGCGCGCAGACCAACAACGCGCTCGTGATTGAAGATCCACTCGTGGCCAGGCGCTACCTGGATTACTGGAATGCGCTGAAGGCCGACCAGGAGGCCCACGAGCAGAACAAGAAATCGTTCCAAGCGCCCGCCCTGCGTTCCTTCAATAGCGCGGGCAAGCGATTCACCCTGGACAAGACGGTGCCTAAAGACGATGCCACGACGCCGAGTGCTTTGACCAGCTATTTCTCTCCGGACACGCCCAAGCAACGACCAAAAAAGAGAACGGGTGAAGAAGAGCCCGTCGACATGAATGATCTTTCTGGCCGCGTCAACGCCGCAAAACATGCCGTGCTGTTTCTGGCGTTCATTCCGGGTACGCCCAGCATTACCGACTTCGCCGCTGCGGCGCAGCGTGCCAACAAGGACTTGTTTGTGCGTGGCTGCGTGACGTCGCCGGACGCGGCGGGCGAGTTCTACTACTCGCTTCGCGGCAGCTCTCCCCCGAAAAAGACGCGGGCCGTCAAGGGTCAGCCGAAGCCACCCAAGGTGCCCATCAAGCAGGACCCGCGGGTCATCGCCGCCCAAGCCCTCGATAAAGCGGACGCCCCCAAAGGCTGGGTGGCGGAGCTTTTGAAGGCCGGCTTCGCTATCACGCACGACAAGATTGTGGTCATCGACCCGTTTTCAGACGACGACTGCGTCGTCATCACCGGAAGCCATAATCTCGGTTATCAAGCGTCCTACAACAACGATGAGAACCTGGTGATGATTCGGGGTAACAAGAAGCTGGCGACGGCCTATGCTACCCACGTGCTCGATGTTTACGACCATTTCGCGTGGCGCTGGACCTTAAAGAAGGGCAAGCGGAGTGACGACTCCTACGTGAAGAGCGACAGCTCCTACCTGCAATCAACCGCAGACGAGTGGCTGAATAGATATTTCGACAACAAAGGGAATATCAAAACAGCGCAGCTCAAGTTCTGGATGCAGGCCACAGTGTAGAACCGCTGGCTGACGAGGATAGCGAAGATAAATCTGCGCTCTCTTCATGAGTGCACGGAAGTGATTTTAGTCCTTGTCGTATGCCTTTGGGAGACTGTAACTGTAGTAAGTATTTTGATCTAAATAGTAAATTATCGATGGTATTGGCCTATGCAGGAGCTGTGCAGAACTTGTTTTTGTAAGGCACCATCATGCGATTCACACAAGCTGTTTAGCTCTCATTGTGCTCAACGTCAAGAGGCCACAACGCTCGACATCCTGACCGTATCGTTGCGGCGTTTTCTGAATATATGAGCCGGCACGATTAACCGGCACCCGTGCTCAGTTCGACCAAAACATCGCGGGCAAGCTGTATGACGCGGAGTTCGCTGCCGACATGAGCCCGCTGCTATCGGCGGGATTTACCTGGGACATCAAAACAGAGGCACCCATCGTTTCGTCACGGCTCATAGAACGTCTTCCGGCAGATCCAAGGAAGGGTACCATGCCTTGGGTCGAGTGATCGTCATATTTCAAACGGTCTGTCGTTAGCTTATGATGTGTCCGGTCTAATTAGCACATGATCTGTCCGCTTTGACCGGCGGCAGAGGAAGCTGGAGGGTGAACCCCAACCAGCGATACTCGGCCGCGGAAGTGGAGCGGATGATGAAGTTGCAAGACGTATTGCTGAAAGCCATGGCGGGCAAGATGCATTGGTGGGAAGCGGCCGAGATCGTGGGAGTAACTGACCGGACGATGCGGCGCTGGCGCGAGCGACTGGAAAAACACGGCTACGATGGCTTGACCGATCGCAGGAAAGGCAAGCGGAGCCAACGGCGAGTGCCGATGAAGACGTGCGAAGAAGTGCTGCGGCTGTACCAGGAACGGTACTTCGACCTAAGTGTGCAGCACTTCCACGAAAAGCTGACGGAAGAGCATTCGATCCAGCTGAGCTATACGTGGGTCAAGCAAGCATTGCAAGGAGCGGGGCTGGTGCAGCGGCGAAAACGTCGCGGGCCGCATCGTCGGCGGCGGGAGCGGAGACCCCTACCGGGCATGCTGCTACACATTGACGGCAGCACGCACCGCTGGCTCAATGACGACCGCTGGTACGACCTGATTGTGATTCTGGATGACGCCACCAGCGAGATCTACTACGCGCAGTTGGTGCAGGAAGAATCGACGCGGACAGTAATGGCGGGCCTGCGCGCCGTCATCGAGCAACAGGGCCTGTTCTGCGCCCTGTATAGCGATAGGGCAAGTCATTTCTTTGTGACCCCGAAGGCTGGAGAGCCGGTGGACAAGTATCGTTTGACGCAGGTCGGCCGGGCGCTGAAAGAGCTGGGCATTCAGATGATTCCAGCGTATTCGCCGCAAGCGCGCGGCCGCAGTGAGCGGAGCTTCGGGACCTGGCAAGGACGTCTGCCGCAGGAGTTGCGATTGGCCGGCATTGGCACGCCAGAAGAAGCCAACCAGTTTCTGAGGGAACACTACGTGGCGAAGTTCAATGCTCAGTTCGCGGTGGCGGCGGCCGAGAAGGGGAGCGCTTTTCGACGCCCCACACGCTCGGACCTGGACTGGGTCTTTACGATTCAAACCGAGCGCAGCGTGGCGAAAGACAACACGTTCACTCTGCAACACCAGATCTGGCAACTGGACCAGACGCGCTGGCGGCACTCGTTGGCCGGATGCACGGTGACCATTCATGAGCACTTGGACGAAACGATTTCGGTCCGGTATGGGCCACACGTGGTGGGCCGTTATGACCGCAACGGAGATCCATTACCGAAACCCGAGCGCCGTGGAAAAGGCGGAGCCATGGAAGCGCTGGAAAACCAAAACAGGTTTCCCACCGCTCCCACCGCTCCCACCGCTCCTTGGAAATCTCGCCAACGACGCGAGATTCCCACTTTCCCACCGCGCCTACTGCGGTTCTTATTCCCAAACCTAAAAAGTCAAAACCGGGGACGAGGGCTGCGTGACGAAACCGGACAGATCATGTGCTAACAAAAGCGGACAGATTCACTTGCTAACGACAACGAGAAGGAGAAGCGTCAAAAGCTTGGTGCCGCGTCGACAAAAGAAAAGAGCCGGAGTGTTTAGTCAGGCCGTTTTAAGCCTGCCTCGTACAGTTCTTGGCTCCTGCGACGGAGTGGCCGCGGGCGGCTCCAGCCTCAGTCCGGCAAATTCATGAACTTCGATAGTTCGAGCCAGCGCGCGCTGCGGCGCAGATTTGCCGCGAGCGGGTATTGCAGTGTGATGGCGCATCGGCGACCAGCGTTCTTCGATCACTCTTGCGGCCCAGTCCCCGCCGGCCGGGTCGACATCCTCCGCCGGAAATCAACCAAACCCACTTCCGCATATAATCACGAAACACCCCATGCAAACCACAGCCGGCATCTTCGGAATAGTCACCTGGCTCTGGATCGCAACTTTCATCGTATGGGCCATCGGATCCATCGTCACCAAACAAACCATCGGTTCCAGCTCCGACTGGCAATCCCGCCTCTCCGTCTGGGTCATCGGCCTGTCCTGGTGGCTGCTATTGGACCGGCGCATTCCGGGAGTCCTCGCCACCCGCTTCGTACCCATGAGCCAGCCCATAATCTACACTGGTCTCGCGCTCACAGTCGCCGGACTCGCTCTCGCACTTTGGGGCCGATTCTACCTGGGCGGCAATTGGAGCGCGCAGGTAGAACTGAAGCGCGATCACCAAGTCATCCGCACCGGCCCTTACGCTATCGTGCGCCACCCCATTTACTCGGGGTTCATGCTGGCCGCTCTTGGCACCGCGTTCGTCTATGGCCAATTACACGAACTGCTTGCCTTTGTCCTCATCCTGATTGCATGGACCTACAAATCCCGTCTGGAAGAAGCCTTTCTGATGGAACAGTTTGGCGCCGAGTATGACCAATACCGGAAACAGGTCAAAGGCTTGATCCCGTTCGTCTGGTAAGAGCCTCTAGCAAAGCGCCTGAGGGAACAACGGAAGGATCGAACGGCGCCTTGCGCGATTCCAGTAGCCCTGGTAATGCGAAGATCCGGAATTCCGGATCTAGGACGGTTCCGCGATCGGCCGCTGACTGGCGGCACGCTACCGGTTGGGTGAATCCGTATTTCCAGTCTTGATCGCTTCCATTACGAGGTTCGATTGCGAGCGGACTCGTTCGAGCATTTGCGAGTTGTTGTTGTTGTTGGTCCGTGCCACGAAGATGTTGCCCACTAGGCCAGCCGCTGCGGCAAAGATCGCAATGACGGTGGGGTTCAACCAGCGAGATCTGTTCAGTTCGGCTTCTTTCGCTGCGACTTCACGCTCTCGTGCTGCGATTTCGCGCTGCTTGAGCCGCAGCTCCTGGGCAGGCGCCAAGCGTTCACTTCTGAACTTTCGTTCCTCTAGCGAACTAGTTTCTGTATTCTGGGGCGACACAGCAAATGTTCTTGCGATTATAGCGCCCTATGCACAAGCACTTGCATTGATCTTGCCCCCTGGGCTGACACAAACAGTTAAGACACTGTTGGCCGTTCGCTGAAAAATTCTCGACCGGCAAAACGACTGTACCGCATACTGGTGCCCGGCTGGTGAAGCGGAGGCGGGCTCTGCGGGAGCGCAACCCGCCAAGGAATAGCCAGCTGGAAACTCATCGAGACGATGGGTGGGGGCGGCAGCCGTAGTCGCCCCCCAACTTGGCCAGAAAGAAACCCCCATCGGACGATCGATTTCCGAATGCCTCAGAAAACTCATAAAGGAAGCTGCCGCGAAGCGGCATCCTTGTTGTTGGCGAGCAGGTTTCGTTCGAACTCGGCCGGTGGCAGGTAGCCGAGCGCCGAGTGCAGCCGCTTCTGGTTGTAGATCTTTTCCAGAAACTCGCGGATCGAAGCACGCGCCTGAGCCAAGTCCCGGTATTCGTTACGAAGGACCTCCTCGTACTTCAGCGTTTTCATGAACGATTCACAGGCTGCGTTGTCCCAAGGATTCCCTTTGCGCGACATGCTGACCTGGAGGCGATTCGCCTTCAACAGATCCGTGTAATCGTTGCTGGCGTATTGGCTGCCGCGATCGGAGTGATGCACCAAGCCTGGCTGCACGGCCCGGTGAGACAGCGCCATGCGAAGCGCGGCCAACGGCAACTCGTCTTCCAGCGTGCGATCCAGCGCCCAGCCAATCACGCGACGTGAGTAGGGGTCCAGAATCACCGCCAGGAACACGAACTCATCGCGCAGGCGAATGTAATATCGGCCCGCCAGAGCTGATCGGTCGCGGTCAGGATCATGTTCCGCCCCAGGTTTGGATAGACTTTGCGCCCGTGGTTGGAGTCCGTCGTGACCACGAATTTCCGCCGCTGCACGCACAGCAGATTGTCCTCGCGCATCAGCCGGTAGACCCGTTTCGGATTCACCCGCCATCCCCGATGCCGCAGTTCGGCGGTGATGCGTGGACGCCCGTAGCTGGGCCATTCCACTGCGATCCGTTGAATCGCGTCACGCAGTTCCAGGTCGCGATTCGGACTCGGCTTGGCACCCTGGAACCGGTAGAAGCCGGACCGGGAAACCCGGCCCAACTTCACCATCCGCTCGATAGTCAGTCCCCGGTTGGCCTTCATTTCTTCTTGGGCCTTCCGGTAGACCGCGGCTTTCCAGTCAACGCCTGCAGCATCCGCTGTTCCTCGATGCGCTGCAAGCACCCCTTCAAAAAATCGGGCTCCAACGCCTGCTGGCCGATTTTTCGCTCTAGTTCAGCGATCCGCCCTTCCGACCAACGCTGCTTTCCGTGGCCCGGAAACACGTTGCCTGGCCCTTGCCGGAACTCACGCCGCCAGCGGTGCAGCACGTTCGCGTTCACTTCCAACGCCCGCGCCACCTCGCCGATGGAAACTCCTTGTTCCAGCCGCCGCACCGCGGCCAGCTTGAACTCCTTGGTGAACATCCTTCTCGACAACCCCATGACTCAATTCTCCTTTGAATGGATTTTGAGTCTTAACTGGAGCCTGTCGGAGAGATATATCCGTCAACAGGGTGCCGGAAGAGGCGCGAGTGGCAGTTTGGTTCTGGAAGTGAGCGAATAGGCTTCGAGGAGGACTGCAGCCTTCAATAACTGATTACAGACCGGTCAATCAAGCGTGACCAACAAAGTTGGCGTGAGCGATCCTGCTCTCAGACGGTTACTGGACGCCAGTGATGTCTGAAGAGCTTGAGCAGGTTGTGGGTCGTGCAAATGATCCGCCATTCGGCGCGGACGCGCATCAAGCCGCGTAGCGCAAAGCACCGGAAGCCGCGGACGGCTTTGAGGTACCCAAACACCGGTTCGACGATGGCCTGCCGCATGCGATACAGCGCGCGTCCAGCGTCTGTGGCTAGCTCGGCACGCATGCGCTGCGCCAGCGGATTGTTGGTCATTTGTCGCGGCTGGCCGGCCTTCAGGGGTGCCGCTCCATCGGGCGGAACGAGGACCTGCACGCCGCTGTGGATGGCTTTTTGCACTGTTTCGGTATCCCAGTAGCCAGCATCCGCTGTAACCGCATCGGGCCGTTGACCGAGGTTGCGCTCGGCGCTTTCCATCATCGTTAACAGCTGACCGCGATCCAGCACTTGTTGCGTCACTTCAGCCGCCACGATCACCTGCGTTTCCGCATCCACCGCCAGCTGCGCATTGTAGCCCTGCACGATACAGCCTCGTCCGTTGTCATGCATCTGGCGTGAATCAGGGTCGGTGAGATTCTGGGCCCGTGAGGGGCAAGCCGCGTTTTGTAGCGCCCGGTAATACCGCTGCCTCTGCTTGTAGCATTCCTTCGTGTGGAGCCGCGGCTCTTCTCCCTCGCGCGGGCGGCCGCGTTTCCCACGGCTGGACCACCCCCGTTTTGCCTCTTCCAATCGCTGCAGCGCCTCTTGTTCCAGTTCGTGCTTGGCCTGTTCGAGCCGCTTCAGTCGGCTCTGCGCTCCAGCCGGTTCCACAGTCAGCGCATTGGTTCGATGCTGCCCGCCTCGCCCTTCTTCTTCATCCACCTCACTCGCACGCCGAAGCATTTCATCGACCTCCTGTTTCCAGTACTGCTCCTGTTCAGTCAGTTTTCCGTAGCTCATCGACTTGTGCTTGCTCGCGTTGGCTGCTAGTTTCGTGCCGTCGATCGCCACATGCCCCAACTTCACCAGTCCTGCCTTTTGGCACAACTGGAGCGCTTGCAGAAATAGCCGGCCCAGGCATTCCAAATGCTGCTGTCGGAAGCTCGCGATCGTATCGTGGTCGGGATGCTGATCAGCCGCCCGATAACGAAACGCCAGATCGTCGTAAGTGGCCTGCTCTATACGCCGCGAGCTAGACTCACCAATCGAGTAGCCGTATAGCAGCAGCCGCGTCAGCATCTCGGGATGATAGGCAGCCAATCCCCGCCCGTCTTTGCGCTCGTAGCAGTCATAGATCTCTCTCAAATCCAGGTGACGCACAACGTCGGCGATAAAGCGTGCCAGATGGCTTTCCGGCAACCAATCCTGCGGGCTCGGCGGCAGCAGGAAAGGCTGGTCCAACGAACACTCGCGGAATCGCTTGCTCATTCTGGTATCAATCTAAGCAGCAATCCAACATTGTCAACTGTAAATGTTCTATCTATTTCCGACAGGCTCACTGGTTGTGTCAAAAATGGGGACAAGTCCATGCATAGCGTAACGGCGGTGGCTTACGAGTCGAAAATGGACTAGTCTCAAGGACTATATGGAGCGAATTCGTCCCGATATTATGCTGAGTCCCGTGGTCAAGACTCTTCCGATCGGAGCACCGGGGAGAATTCTGCGCCGGGTGATTCCTCTATTCTCGATCGTGGTTGGGCTCACATCGTCAATTTTGTATGGTGGGAATCTGGTACCCATCTATGGCACTTATTTCGGCGGCACAGGCGACACCAATGCGGCGGTGGCGGCGGCGGTGGCACTGGACACCTCTGGCAACGTCATCGTGGCGGGTGTCACTTCATCCCAAACGCTACCCGGAACCGCGAATGCGTTTCAGCCTACGAAGGCGGTTGGTTTCCCAGACAACCAGAATGTTTACATCGCGAAATTCAATCCGACTGGCCAGGTCTTGCTTTGGGCAAGTTTCTTGGGCGGAGATGAGCAGGACAGGCCCACATCCGTCGCTGTGGACCCAGGCGGCAACGTCAAGGAAACCGCTCCCTTGCACGACGTCGACCTAGGTTTGATGCTGGAAGCCGATGCCGCGGCCATCATGAGGCGTTCCCAGTACGGCTTGAGCGGCTTTAGTAAGGCAGTTGCCCGCGATCAGGTGCGCTCTCCCCAGCGGCATCCCGGCGTCCCAAGCTCATAACTTCTTCATGGCTTTTCAAGGACTCCTTCGGGCTTTAGCACCTATGCTCGAAGATGCGGTGCAATCTGTTTGAGCACTGCGCGGATGCGAGACGAAGACGACCGATCAGTGGCAATCCTACGCACTGTTGTTATGATTTCGCGAGACCATCGAGAGTCCGGCCAACATTCTCGGCGTAACCAGCGAGTGTGGCCCGACTCTCTAAGGTAAAGGGTTCGGTGCATCGATGAGGCGGCCTAGAGCCGAAGAGCTTCAAACAATCCTGGCGCAAGGGCGCATAGATCGGGCGATTGGGATCCTGCAGCAGCTAGACCCAACGCTCGCCGCGGACACATTTCTGAGCTTGCCCTACGATGAGCAGACGGCCCTGTTTGGCCGTTTGCCCGTCGAGTTTGCCGCCAAGCTGGCGCCCATCTTCCCCTACTACCACACATTTGTTTTGCTACACACACTTTCGAGCGATCAAATGACTGCGGTAGTCGAAAAGATGAATCCGATCGAGCGCTCGACTTTCATCGATGAGTTGCCTGAAACAGCCTGGCAGCAAATCACAAATGAACTCGCGGAAAAGCACCCTGTCGCAAACCTGGAAGATGAAGGTTGGGTCACTCCTCCGATCCAGCCGATCATCGAGGCGCGGGGGATTGAGAAGGGCTTCCAACGCTCCGGTGGCGGACAGATTCAGGTGATCGCGCCTATCAGCTTGTCAGTGGAGCCAGGTGTGATCGTCGCTCTTCTTGGGCCATCCGGTTCCGGCAAGTCAACGCTTTTACGGATGCTTTCGGGTCTTGCCGCGCCATCTGCCGGCGAAATCCTGTGGCATGGCAAACCGCTCGGCGAATCCAGTCCGAACGCAGCCATTGTGTTCCAGAGCTTCGCGCTTTTCCCCTGGCTGACAGTGCTCGAAAATGTGGAAACCCCGCTGCTAGCGCGCGGGCTTAAGCCCGTGACTCGGCATCTCCGGGCGATGCGCGCTCTGCACTCGGTGGGCTTGCGAGGATTCGAAGCAGCATATCCCAAAGAACTCTCTGGAGGCATGAAACAGCGCGTTGGTTTTGCGCGCGCCTTGGCAGTTGAACCGGAGGTTCTCTTTATGGATGAACCATTTTCAGCGCTCGATGTTTTGACGGCAGAGAACTTGCGTGGCGAACTCCTTGAGCTTTGGCTCGGCAAGAAGATTCCTACGAAGAGCATTTTCCTGGTGACTCACAACATCGAGGAAGCCGTGCTATTGGCGGACCGCATCATCGTTCTGGGGCGCGATCCCGCAAAAGTCCGAGCGGATTTTCGAGTACCCTTGGCGCAGCCGCGAGAACGAAGCTCCACCGAGTTTCTTCTCTACGTGGATTACATTTACAAGCTCATGATGCAACCCCAACTCGCGGCCGAACCACCTTCCGCCGCGGATCGAGAGACGAAAAAGCCATACCGGATGCTGCCTCACGCCCGTCCGGGTTCCATCGCAGGTTTGGTGGAATTGCTGAATGATCGCCGTGGCAAGGAGGATCTGTATCGCGTTGCGGAAGAACTCCTCATGGATGTGGACGATCTGCTGCCCATCGTCGAGGCTGCGGCGCTGCTCTTGTTCGTAAAATCGGAGCGCGGTGATGTTGAGCTCACTCCCAGCGGAAAGACGTTTGCCGAGGCGGATATTTCGACGCGCAAGGAGCTCTTCCGCGAGGCCGCCCTGGCCCATGTCACGTTGCTTCAGCAGATGAACAGCGCGCTGGCGACCAAATCTGACCATACTATGCCGCTGGAGTTGTTTCGCGACATTTTGGAAGAACACTTCTCAGACGAAGATGTCCGCCGGCAAATCGAGACAGCTTTGAATTGGGGCCGGTACGGGGACATCTTCACTTACGATTCCGAGAGCGACAGACTGGTGTTGCACAAACCCGAAAGTTTTCCGCCTCGCCCTTAATGACTTCTTCATAGCTTTTCAAGGACTCCTTCAGGTCCTTACCCGTATGCTCGAAGTAGCGGTGCTCCCAGTTGCGCGCCGCCCTTATGCAAGACGAAGACGATTTATCATTCGTAATCCCAACACACCGTTTGCGCGATGTTGGCGAGACGGTTGAGCAGTATGACGAGCATTTCTGGCGTAACGGGCACTCGCCCCAAATCACCGTTTTCGACGACTCCACGCCGACTAACCAGGAGAAGTACTTCCCGCTCCTGGAGAAAACCAAAACGCATCACGATCTGTGTTACGTCGGTCCGCGCGAGAAAGAACAATTTCTCGCGTATTTGAACAGCAGGTTGCGCGACAAGCGGCTTGAGTCGCTCGTCAAGAGCCTTTTCCGCCCCAGCTACGGCGGGAATCGCAACTACACGCTGATGTATACGCTGGGCGGGCTGATGCTTAGCTCAGACGACGACATGCGGCCATACTGTCTGGTCGAGCATAGCCCGGAATCGCTGGGTGACGACGAGGTGTGCCGGGGACGCCTTCACAAAGCCGGTGAGAATGGCTACACGCGCAAATCGTTCGACATAACCGCGGCTTTCCTGGATGTACTTGGTAAGCGAGTTAGCGAAGTCCCCGACAATTACGAACAAGGCGAGCTGCTTGTGGATACCGCGATGGACCTGGAGACCAATGCCAGTAAAGGGCTGACGCGCGAGCACTCTCTGATGCTACAGCGAGGCGCGGTACCGGACAGCTCTCTGGTGAAGATGGCCCAAACTTTCCGCTCCGGCACCAACGACATCGACGCGACGGACTTCTTGGAGATGTTCTTGGAGGATGAAGAGCAGACTAGCCTGGACACGCTGAACGACCTCTATGTCTTGGTTAACTTCCGGCCCGCGGTGACGCGGGTGAACTGGCGCATGGACTGCGGCGTTGCGGGCTACGACAATACGTTCGGACTTCCACCATTCTTCCCCACACGGTTGCGATTCGAAGATTACATTTACCGCTTGTGGGTGCAACAATGCGGCGTAGTAGCCGCTCACGTGGATGCCGCGCAGCATCACCTGAAGAGCAACTACATGCGGAATCCGCCAGCCGCGGAGATCTTCAACGAGGAGGTGAGCAACCTCCTGAAGCGCAAAATCAAATCCACCGTCAGCCACTTGGATGCGCTCACCATCGGCTTCGATTACGAAGGCGAAGTGACGGGCGAAGATGCGCGCGAAATCCTGGATAAGATAGCGGCGCTTTATCAGCGTGCGCTGAACGCCGCTGAGACAACGCGGACCCAGGACCGGGCGCAAGCGTTGCGCATGTTTGCCGCCAGCCTGGAAAAGGCGTTCTACGGTTTCGAGCCAGACTTCTTCCAGCAAAACCTGCTGCGGATTGTCGACGACGTGGTTGGAGTCATCAAGGCGTCCATTCAGCTATGGCCCACGCTGGTCGAGATCGCGTATTTCGAAAAGCGCCGCAATGGCTTGCCTAAAACGCGAGTTTCGAATCAGAAGAAGTAAAAGGAGAGGTCTTTACCATGCGAATTGCACAGGTCGCGCCGCTCTATGAAAGCGTGCCGCCGAAGCTATATGGAGGGACGGAGCGCGTCGTTTCTTATTTGACGGAAGAGCTGGTGCGGTTGGGCCATGACGTCACGCTGTTCGCCAGTGGCGACTCGGAAACCAGAGCAAGGCTGGTCCCGGCTTGCGATCAGGCGCTGTGGCGCGATCCGAATTGCCGCGAGACGCTGCCGCATCACGTCAGATTGATGGAGTTGGTCTTTCGCGAGGCGCATAAGTTTGACGTAATCCACTTTCACTGCGACTACCTGCACTTTCCACTTCTGCGCCGCCATGCGACTCCGGGCGTCACCACCTTGCACGGCCTGGTGAATCCTCACGATCTTCAACCACTATTCGGCGAGTACCGGGAAGCGCCACTGGTATCGATTTCCAACAGCCAGCGGCGCCCATTGCCAGCCGCCAATTGGCAGGCGACGGTCTATCACGGCCTGCCTCGCGACCTTCACGCGTTCCGGAAAGGCCGCGGAGATTACCTTCTGTTCGTGGGGAGGATCTCGCCGGACAAGCGCCTCGACCGGGCTATCGAGATTGCGCGCCGAACCGGGCGGCAGCTCAAGGTAGCCGCCAAAATCTACGACGAGGATCGCGCCTATTACCAGCATTCGATCGAGCCTCTGCTGCGCGAGTGCAAATCATTTGTCGAATTCATGGGTGAGGTCGGGGGCCTGGACAAAGATGAATTGATGGGCGATGCTTATGCGTTGCTGTTCCCCATTGATTGGCCGGAGCCCTTCGGCCTCGTCATGATCGAGTCGCTGGCTTGCGGCACCCCGGTTATCGCTTGGAACAATGGCTCGGTCCCGGAAATTCTCGCGCACGGCGGCACGGGGTTTGTGGTGAACACGATCGACGAAGCGGTCAAAGCAGTGGCTGATATTGCTGGCTTGAGCCGCCACGCGTGCCGGCAGGTCTTCGAGGAACGCTTCGACGCGACGCGGATGGCGCGCAATTATCTAAAGGTGTACTCGCGATTGATCCACAAGCCTGTCCGCCAGTACCTCATTTCGCCGCGTGCGGATTCCGGGGACACCGATCCAAGCGACATGAACACGACCGTATGGCCGACTCTCTCCATCTCGTAAAACATCCGGCTCATAGCCGTCCTGAAGACGCCCACCACATCCTTGCCGACTCGAGTCTGACCGCCGAGCCCATTCGCGTCCTGAAGCACGGCGACACCTTCGCGGTTTTCGATCAGTATGGCGATATTCGGCCGGGCGAGAACAAAGAGGAGGGCCTCTACCACGATGGGACGCGGTTTCTCTCTCGCTTCGTGCTGAAGTTGGAAGGCGCGAGACCGTCCTTCTTGAGCTCCACGATCCGGGATGACAACGACCAACTCACGGTTGCTCTCACGAATCCCGATCTCTGCCGGCCCGATCGCTGGGGAAATGACTGGGTGTATCTTCCGCTGGGGTCGCTGCATCTCGGGTTGAAGAGGTTTCTGTGGCACGGCGTCTGCTACCAGCAACTTCGGATCGAGAACCATGGAATGCAGCCCGCTGATGTCGGAATTGCGATGCAATTCGCAGCTGACTTCGCCGACATCTTCGAGGTTCGAGGCCTCAAAAGAAAGGCGCGAGGAGAGGACCTAGAGCCTGAGGTAAGCGACAGCCGGGTCACTCTAGGCTATCGCGGTCTGGACGGTGTCGTGCGCCGCACGCTGCTACAATTTACGCCCCAGCCAGCGCTGCTCGATGCAACGCGCGCACAACTGAATGTCGCGTTGCTGCCCAGGCAGGCAGCCGTATTCTACCTGGCCATCGGATGTGAGCGGGAACCTGGTTTGCGTGAAGAGCTACGTCACTTATTGCACTTCGACCAGGCCAGATCCGCCGCCAGAGCCACGTTCAAAGTGCAGAAGGCGCAGGGCTGCCGGATAGAAGCATCCAACGGACAATTTAGTGCTTGGGTCAAACGGGCTGCCTCTGACCTGCACATGCTGACCACGTCGCTGCCCACCGGACCCTACCCTTACGCTGGCGTGCCATGGTTCAACACTCCTTTCGGACGCGATGGCCTGATCACGGCGTTGGAGTGCTTGTGGATGGAACCGAGTTTGGCCCGCGGCGTCCTGGCCTATCTGTCCGCGACGCAAGCGAAAGAGGTCATTCCAGAGCAGGACGCCGAGCCTGGCAAGATTCTACACGAGACGCGCAACGGAGAGATGGCGGCGCTCAAAGAGATGCCATTCGCCCGTTACTACGGCAGTGTGGATGCCACGCCACTTTTTGTTCATTTGGCGAATGCGTATTACGAACGCACTGGAGACCGCAAGCTCATTGAGGAAATCTGGCCGAACATCGAATCGGCTCTTCTTTGGATGCAGCGCTACGGCGATCGCGACGGAGATGGGTTCATCGAGTACAGCCGCCAGTCCCACGATGGGTTGGTACATCAGGGCTGGAAGGATTCCGACGATGCGATCTTCCACGCCGACGGTTCGCTCGCTCGTGGGCCTATCGCCCTATGTGAAGTGCAGGGCTATGCTTACGCCGCGCGGCGGGCGGGAGCCGCTCTGGCCACCGCACTCGGCTACACCGAGCGGTCAGCGGATTTCTTCGCCCGCGCCGAGACGCTGCACGCTCGTTTCGACAGCGCCTTTTGGTGCGATGACTTGGGCACTTACGCTTTGGCTTTGGATGGTGACAAACGTCCCTGCCGGGTGCGGACGTCGAATGCGGGACAATGCCTTTTTTCCGGCATTGTCCCTGTGGAGCGAGCCGCGCGCCTCGCGCAAACCCTTGTGGACCCGGCGTCGTTTTCTGGGTGGGGCATCCGCACGGTGGCTGCTTCCCAGCCGCGATACAATCCGATGGGCTATCACACCGGTGGCGTTTGGCCGCACGACAATGCGCTGATCGCGTGCGGGCTGGCGCGCTACGGAAAGGCGGAAGAAGCATCGCGGCTTTTCACGGGTTTGTTCGATACCGCCATGTATCTGGACCTGCATCGCGTTCCTGAATTGTTTTGTGGATTTCCGCGCGACCCAGGCGAGGGGCCAATCTTGTACCCCGTGGCTTGCGCTCCACAGGCCTGGTCCGCCGCGTCGGTTTTCCTGCTGTTCCAAGCTAGTCTCGGTTTAACGATCGACGGGATTGCGCCCAAGATCTCCTTTGTTTGTCCCTGGCTCCCGCCATTCTTAAATGAGGCGACGATTCTCAACCTCCAGGTTACGGACGCCACCGTAGATCTTGCCGTGGTTCGCCATGAGCACGACGTAAGTGTCAAGGTACTTCGCAGGAGCGGGGACGTGGAGATTGTGGTCGTCATGTGAATACTGCGTTATGCGCAATTAAGAATCAGCGCAACGAATAAACCCGGGGGCCGCGCCGCCGCTCAGGAAACTGCCCTGCGGTGGACATGCAGCGATCCGGCAGACTAAGATCCCGCGAATCGTCATCGGAATTGTGCGTTGGCGCTTTTTTTAAGAGGCGACATAATCACCTGAGCAAACATCAACTGCGGAACGGCACCGATTACCACGGCGACTTTTTCGGGCCGAACCACCAAACGACTCCGAGCGTGGCGGTGTTTTGTTCGCGCTTCAACGCTCCCAGCAAATCCGTATAGAAATACGGCTGGTTGGAGAAGTCGCGGCGCCATTCCTCGCGCAGCAAGAAATCATCGGCTAATTGGTGTTCCAGAGTAAGGGTGGTGTCTTTCAATGCTTGCGTCGTGCCACTGAAAAGCCCGCCCTGATCGTCGAGGTATTCCGCCCGGCCCGCGATCGCGACTCGCGGGGAGATCTGATAACGTGCGTAACCGGCTCCGCCCCAAGTGACGGAAGGATAGGAATTTGTGTAGAGTCGTTCGATGACGTAGTCGGCTTCCAGCGCAAGCGTCAGGTTCTTACTGGCCTGCCATGTGCCGTAAGTATCGATGATATGCAGCTTTCCCTTGGGCGATGGCTGGATCGGAAGAAATGATTCGCCCTGCAAGTTGGGCAAGTCAGGATTGGTGGAGTTAGGAAGGAACATCACATCGGGATGTTCCTGGCCGAGGTAGTAGTTCACAGTCCAGGAAAAGTTCTGATTCGGCTGCAGAGCCACGCCGATGAGTTGGTCCTTGAAGTTGTTGAAGGGCTCGGTCTGCTGGGTTCCGTTGGTGACCCAGTAATTCAGCGCCAGTGCCTTGGTGAGTTGATAGTTCAGACGTGCACCCATGTGGTAAAACGGCAGGAAATTGAACCAGTAGGAACGCGAATAGTTCATCTGATCTTGCGTGAAGTTGCCTTCGATTCCCAAGGAGCTGGCCCATTTACCGAAATCGATCGTCAATCCGCTGCCCAGCGGAACAACGTAAATTCCATACGCCTGGAAAATGTTGCGATAAACCTCTGGCCGCAGTTCGTTGGCAGCGTTTCCTTGCAGCGTTTCGGTGGCCTGCCCGAACTGCAGATCCAGGCGCGCCCCCCAACGCTTGCCACTATCTATATCCGGTGCATTTTCAAAGAGGACCGTGGCCTGATTGAGACTAAACGAATTGCTGAGGACGTCATAGGCCCGGAGACGATTTACGCGCCCGATCGGGTCGTCGAAGTTGTAACCATAATACGTGTCGACCAGAGTATTGATCGAGGTTCCCCTCAGAAAGTTGCTTATGGCCGGCACCGCAGGGGCAACCTGCCCGGAAGCGGGCAGTGCAGGTTGATTCGCCCGCGCGATTTCCGGTTTTCCGGCGCGTTCGGCCGCGGCTGTCGAGCCCAACCTTGCTTCTAATTCGTCTACTCGTTGCTGTAACCTCTGGATCACCGCGCTCATGTCGGCCATTTGCTTCGCAAGATCGGCAGCGTTCGGCGAAGTTGTCGCGCTTTGCCCCCACAAAAGGGCTGAGGTTAAGATGAACAGCAGAATGCGAACAAACATAGAACCTCCTGCAAGCTTGACGAGACGTTTAGGGGCGGTGATCCGGAAGGAACGGCACCTTTGCGAGACTTGTTGCCGTATTGCTTTACCGTCTCGCTGGCGCTGCTGAGGCGGTTTGGATGGCTTACGAACGACAAGACGTGGTCGTTTTGCATAGGTGCAGTACGCAACGTGGGCACTGCCAGTCCAAGACTACGCCGAAACGGATGAAGAACTCCTAAACAATTCGTGAAGAAGTCATTAATCCGAATCGGATCGAGCCACTGCGCCGCCTGCTGGTATACAACGTGGAGAGTTCTTGAGTCTAACGATTGGCGGGATCGCTTCCTAGATGTCGTTTGTTCGTCCTTGGCTTCCGCCATTCTTGAATGAAGCCACGATTCTCAACCTCCAGGTTGCGAACGCTAGCGCGGATCTAGCTGTGGTTCGCCATGAGCACGACGTCAGCGTAAAGCTGCTTCGCAGGCGCGGGGACGTGGAGATTGTGCTCGTCATGTAAAGTTGCGCGGCGTATGATTGCACCAGGAGGACTTCGTTGTCCGACAACCCTGACAAGAGCCTCGATGAGAAGCTGGCTAGCGTCGAACGCAGCCTGAAGCAAGTAAACGACGCCCTCGGACTGCTGGGCCTGCAGCCTTGTAGTTGGTGTGGCGTTTTTTACCGGCGCTCCGATAAGGGCAGGCTATTCCATTACGACGAGTTCGTTTGCTTTCGGTGCGTTCCGCATTGGTGGTTGCAGCGATGTCCGGAACTCAGTGCCAGTGCCAGGAAAAAGGCCGAGCGTGAGCTGCGTCAGTGGCTGGTTAGTCATCACCATGCGGAAGTAATTCTTCGGCCGGCGAATCTGCCTGAACACTTCATGATGAAACTGGTCACTGGCTGCGAAGAATGTGAGGGCAGCGGAAAGACACCCACGGGAGGACGTTGCCATCACTGCGACGGCCGGGGAACGGTGTGGGTAGTGATACGCGTGCCGGACTTCGGATCGTCCGAATGAGCCCGCGCGACGACTATAAGGATCGATTGTTGTGACACTCCGTGATCATCTTCGAACCGCGTTCGTCAGCGTGATTTTGCTCACGTTGCTCACCGGATGCATCTTCCCCTTGGTGCTGTTTGCTTTCGGGCGGTGGCTCTATCCGACCCAAGCTGCTGGCAGTCTGGTAACTGGCAAGGGCGTTGTCATCGGCTCGCGTCTGATCGGCCAGGACTTCATTCGGCCTGAGTATTTTCATTCACGGCCCTCGGCCGCCGGGAATGGCTATGATGGCACTTCATCCGGCGGAACGAATTTCGGACTCTCCAATCGCAAGCTCATCGAAGGTGTACGGCAGTCGGCGGAGGCTTACCGAAAAAGCAATGGACTGCCGCCGGACGCGATCGTTCCCATCGACGCGGCGACACGCTCGGGCAGCGGGCTCGATCCGCACATCAGCCCCACAAATGCGGAGTTGCAGATTGCGCGCGTCGCGCGAACGCGTGGTCTCGACGAAGGCGCGGTTCGCCGCCTGGTGGCCAGTCACACCGAGGGGCCACAACTGGGCTTCCTGGGTAGCCCTCGTGTCTCAGTGCTCGAATTAAATCTCGCACTCGACCAGGCCTTCCCACTCATTCGTCGCTGAGAACCTATGCGCTGGCTGGAATACATCGTCTTTCTCGCACTCGTCGTCGGGCTAGCCTGGCCCGTGGGTATCTATCTGGCTTGCGTGTTCCAGCGAAGGCCCACCATGCTCGATCCTGCGCTTCGCCCCATCGAATCGCTTCTGCACCGGCTGTTTCGGACCCAGGGCCAGGAGATGACCGCCGGTGTGTACACTCTGTGTTTCTTGCTCTTCAGCGCCGTAAGCACAGCAGGGCTGTTCGTACTTTTGCTAATCCAACGGTGGCTGCCCGGCGGCCCGGCCGATCGCTACCTGACTACGCCCATGACGTTGGACCTGGCGATCAACACGGCAATCAGTTTCTCGACGACTACAACCTGGCAGGCTTACGGGGGCGAAAATACTCTGCGCTACTTGACCCAAGTGGTTGGTCTGGTCTCTCAAAATTTCCTTGCGGGCGCGGCCGGCTTGGCCATCGGCATCGCCTTCATCCGAGGCTTCTCGCGCGAACGCGCGGCTACCATAGGCAACTTCTGGGTAGATCTGGTTCGAGCACTGCTTTGGGTCCTTTTGCCTGTGGCCTTGGCAGGTAGCCTCGTCTTAGTTTGGCAGGGCGTGCCGCTCAACCTGGCCGCGTACACGGAAGCCCGCACGTTAGAAGGCGGACTCCAGACCATCGCGCAAGGACCTGTTGCAGCGCTCGAGTTCATCAAGAACCTGGGAACCAACGGTGGTGGCTTCTTCAACGCCAACGGCGCTCACCCTTACGAGAATCCGACGCCGTTAGTCAATTTCCTCGCGATGCTGGCCATCGCTGTGCTTCCCGCATCGCTCACCATCACGTTCGGCCGCATGATCGGCAGACCGCGCGCCGGCTCGATATTACTGGCGGTGATGGTCGTGCTGTTCGCTGGCGGCCTGGTCCTGTGCGATTATGCCGAGGCGGCGAACCCGCCGCAATTGGCGGACCTGCATGTGGCGGGCGGAAACATGGAAGGCAAGGAGGTGCGCTTCGGTATCGGCGACTCGGTGCTGGCTGCTGTGGTCACATCGAACGGAGCCACCGGCTCGTACAACTCGATGCACGATTCCTACCAGCCGGTGGGCGTCCTGGTGCCTCTGGTCAACATGCTGCTGGGCGAGGTGATCTTCGGAGGTTTGGGAACCGGCTTATACAGCATGATCATGATCGCGCTGGTTGCGGTTTTCCTGGGAGGGCTGATGATCGGGCGTACACCAGAATACCTCGGGAAGAAGATCACCGCGGCGGAGACGAGGTTGACGATTCTCTACGCTCTGCTGACGCCGGCAGTGGTTCTGGTGCTGACCGGATTGGCGATCGCTACGAATGCCGGTCGGGCTGGATTGGTTACCAACACTGGAACGCACGGCTTTACCGAAATCCTCTTTGCTTATGCGTCCTCGATGGCCAACAATGGACAGAATATGGCCGGGCTTAACGCCAGCAGCGTGTTTTACAATTTGACCACTGCCGTCGCTATGCTGGCCGGGCGATTTGGCTTGGCCGCTTTAGCGCTGGCACTGGCGGGGCGATTCGCAGCTCAGCGCCGGTGGCCCACTACTTCGGGAACGCTACCCGGCGACTCCGCTCTGTTCGGAGCCTTGGTTCTTGGCACGATCCTGCTGGTGGGGGCGCTCAGCTTCCTGCCCGCCCTGGCGCTAGGACCCATCGCAGAGGCGCTACAGCATTGAGCTATAGCGCGTGGATGATTGTTATTCTGACGGGAGCCGTTCTTCTTCGCGGCCAAAGTCAGCCGGACCAAAGCGCGCCGTCCAGTGATCAGCCCATCTCCACCGATCGGCCTGCGGTTGCCGAATCCAGCGTCGTGGTTCCCAAGGGCAGTTTTCAAGTTGAGAATGGTTTCCTGATTACGAGCGAACAAGGACAACGCAGCCTCGACGGTCCCGAGACTTCGACTCGCTTTGGCGTAGCCACTAACATCGAGCTGCGCCTCTCCGCCCCGGATTACTATCACGATCTCGCTTCTGCAGCGGGCATCGGCTCGGGTTTCGGCGACCTCACAATCGGGATCAAACAACAGCTCGGCCCAACGCCGGGTGGATTCGACGCGTCGCTAATCGTCTTTATGAGCGTCCCTACCGGTGCAGCGGCGGTGTCGAGCCATGGATATGATCCCGGGCTTCAACTGCCTTGGTCGCGAAAGCTTTCTACCAATTGGAGCGCCGCGGGACAGTTCGCAATATATTGGCCAACAACTCAAGTGGATACGCGAACTCTTACCGGAGAATCCACCTTTCGCGTGGATCGGCAACTTACGAAACCAGCGGATGCGTTCATCGAGTACGCTGGCGACTTTCCTCAGCGCGGTGGGCCGCGACACCTGCTGCATTTCGGCGCTGCTTATAAGCTCACGCCCTTGCAGCAGCTTGATATCCATTACGGAATCGGCCTCTCGTCCGCCGCGAACGATCATTTCATCGGGATTGGCTACTCATTTCGATTTCAAGCCGTTCACCGCTAGACACACAAAGGGCCGGCTTCACCGGCCGGCCCTGCACAAGCTCACTACCGTTTGGTGGCTTCAATGCCGCTCGGCTTGTTCGACGGCGTCGCCATCGGTTGCTTCTGGTAATGCCGGAACGGAAGTTTTGGCGTCCCTACGTTCACCTTGGGCTCCGCCGTGGCTTGCCGCGCCCCGCTGGGCCTCTTGTTCAACGGCCGGAACGGCGCATGTAGAGTCGCGATTGTATTGTCGCCTCCTGCTGCCTCTGCGAATGCGCCTGTTGCGCATAGAGCTCCAGCGACAAGAACACTAACTAACGTTTCATTTCGCGAATCTCCTTCTAAATCTCTCGCGGTTTGGGCCGCGATCTGCGTGAAATCCCTCAAAGCCTTCCGTGAAATCCAGCAATTACAGCCTGCCGGCGCAGGTAGGCAGCCCCCCTCCGCCAGCTAGCCATGGCAACGAACACGTCGCAACGCTAAGCGCAATGCACGTCGTCATCACGAAGCGCGCTTAGCGGCGCATTAGATAGTCCTGAAACTCACCCATTCTGGAACGGACCGGCGCGTTTCAAGCCTTTGGCTTCCTGACGAAGCCAAAATAGAGACAGAGCAGGAAGAGGATGAAATGGACGATGGAGCGGGTCGCCGCCGCGAAAGCGTACCGCGGACCGGCTCGAAGGCGAACGCGCTGCGAAGAAGCGCAAGTAATCGCTCCGCAGTAACCACGCAAAAGGGACTTTGTATTGTCGAGGGGGTACCCCACCGGGTCCGCCTATTGCGCGCTGATTCTGTGGACCTACTCAAAATATCGCGGGAAACACAAGTTGTAATTCGAGATTAGGCCAGACCTCTCAAAACAATCGCGGGAAGGCTGGTTGTGTTTCGCGAGGATGGGGTGCTGTTCGGGGCATGAGTCGCCATTGTCGCAACGAGTCCGAAATAGTTTCCAAGGCTTGGACAATTAGCGGAAGCGCTACCACAACGCCGCGGTGGCCAATTTCGCGCCCTCCACCAACGAGCGTAGCTTCGCCCAGGCGATCTGCGGATGCGTTCGGCCTCCGAAGCCGCAATCCGCTCCGGCAATCACATTCTCTTTGCCGAGTAACGCGGCGAATCTTTGAATGCGCTGCGATACGAGCGCTGGGTGCTCCACAACGTCCGTCGAATGCGTTATCACCCCGGGAATTAGGATCTTTCCTCCGGGTAGCCGAGCCGTTTCCCACACGGCGTATTCGTGCTCGTGCCGCGCGTTGGCTCCTTCAATCAAGTATGCCTGCGCCTTCACTGAGAGCAGAATATCCACCAGGTGCTTCAATTCCAGATCGTGGGCATGCGGACCGTGCCAGCTTCCCCAACAGAAGTGATAGCGGACCCGATCCTCGGGGATGCTGCGCAACGCATAGTTCAGCGCCTCAACGCGCACCCTGCACCGGCGTTGGAAGGCCTCCAGGCCCATGCCGATTCCAATGCGGTCCCACAACGCGGGCAGCCAGGCGTCGTCGACTTGCAGGATAATGCCCGACTCGACGATGGTGTTGTACTCCTCACGTAGGGCCTCCGCGAGGGCGAAGACGAAATCTTCTTCTTTCGAGTAGTACTCGTTGGAGCGATAGACTTCCAGACTCGCCGGAGCCGTGCTTGTAAGGAACAGATCGCCTTCGGAGCCCGCGGCTGTCTTGAGTAGATCAATCTCGCGTTGCAGAACCGCCTGGCCGGTGTAAGTGATGGGGCCGGTACAAATCCAATGGCTCCGCACCTTTTTGATCTGATCGCCAGGCTCGAAGAACAATGTGCCGCGCTCGGAGGCCCACTTGTAGAAATCCTCAAACTCCTTACGATCCTCGCCGAGCGTAACGATAGGCGGTCCCTTGCGCTCGCCTGCCGTGAATCCGCCGAAGCGATCATCGGTGAAGGACAGCCAGTCGCCGCCTTTGGTGTACTCACCTTCGTTGATGATGTCCAGGCCGGTCTGGCGCTGCCGCTCGACGAGTTGCCGCACGGCCGCTTCTCCCGTCAGTCCTTCGGGTGCTGGCAGACTGCCTACGTGCGTGGTCAGAATCTTGTGCGTGCTCCGCTGCATGGATCGATTATACGGGCGCGAAACTGCCAAATCGCGATGGGTACTTGCAGGGGATTCTCTTCAGCTTTCCGGAAACGATGCCCTTCTCGGTTGCCGATCCTTGCCAATCGGCGATTTCGTCCGATTGCTCCGGGCCGTGCCGCGCTCAGGCTGAAATCTAAGTGTAGGGTGTGAGTTAGGAGAGGGAGAGTGAAACCGGGAAGCAACCGTCGCACACAGGGTACGGTTAGATTTCAGGTCCACGCTGCCTGGCTTGCGCCAAGCGGCGCCACGCGTGACAGAATGACAAATTCGCACGCGAATCGCGGGTCAGCTTTCGTGGGACGCCCCGGACTGGCAGCCTGCGGTTGTGCGGTGGTAAATGAACGAACTAACGGAAGTACTCGATCCTTACAACAGCTTGGAGTGGAACTTCCTGACAGAACTTCTTTACTTCACCGTGTCGATCCGCTCAATGGAAACGTGAATCAGCTTCACTGGGTCCAAAGGTTTCTCACCGTGGACCGGCATTCGGCTAATCTTCGAAACGACATCCAGTCCCGCGACTACTTCTCCGAAGATGGTGTACTTTTCATCCCAGCTCGGAATCGGCTGAGCCGTGATGAAGAACTGGCATCCGCCACTATCGGGATTACCAGTGTTCGCCATAGCCAAGCGCCCTGGCCCAGAGAAACGCAGCCCAGGCAGGAATTCGTCACTGACGGTCACCCCGCAATTGTGAGTGCTGGTAGCGGTGGGATCTCCGGACTGAATCGCTTCTCCAGGAACCACCCGATGAAAAGTGATGTTGTCATAGAGCGGACGCCGGACCATCGCCCCCGTCTTGGGGTCGCGCCAGGGTTTGGTCCCCTGCGCCAAAGCGACAAAATTTGCGACCGTGCGCGGGGTGTATTTTTCGTACAACCGGGCTGTGATGTTGCCCTCGCTCGTGTTGAAGATCGCATACAGTCCCGGTTTCAAAGCTGGCGGATTCTGGGCGTAGCCGAGCGAGATGAAAAGGACTGTGAAGAGAGTTAACGCGATGCACCGCGTTTGACATGAACGTACCATAAGGAGCCTGGGGATCGGATTCTTTTTTATTGCAGCACTAACGGCCCCCTTTCGTCGAGGTTTGGGGCGGGAATTCGTTTGCCGTGTCCGCTATCCCTCTTTCGTTCGAGAACCATGTCAGACCGAAACCGCAGCGGAGCCGACCAACCAACATGAGGGAGTTCCGTTCGGTTCCACGATGGTTCCTCGTTGATTCCGATGTAAGTTATTGATATAAGGGAGTAGTTCCGCTGGTTCCGCTTCATGGATCAGCGATGCTGAAGTCATTGCTGTCTCGCCGGGCGGAGCGCGAGTTTTTGCGTGTAATTGGCAATGCCAATTCCGCGGTCAGCCGACTAGCGGAGCCACTCGTCGCGCCACTCCTCACGGGCGGCGCGATGCACGGCAGCAATCGCTTCGTCAATCCGTTGAATGGCGCGGTTGCGCCACGCTCTGGCGGCGGGGTTGTCTTCCTCCCGTTCGATATCGCGTTTGGCGCTAAACAGAAATCCGGCGATGGCTCGGAAGCGGCCGGCCCGATCCGGGTAGGTGTCAACCGCCGGGTTGTCTTCGAGATCCTTACGGTCCCAGCGGGCTGCCATGTCAATTTCATGGATCGCCTCCCGGACATGGCGTGCCGACTCATCCAGATCGTGTCTGACGTTGCGGAACTCGGGCCAGTCCATCAAGCGTTCGGCGCGGCGCAGGTCGGTGCGGGCATGCAGGTATGCCGGATGCCGTCCGGGCACATCGCCGAAAGCGGCGGGAGCAGCAACAAGAAATGCAATGGCAAGAGCTGAAAATCCGATTATGGTTCGTGTCATTGAGCGGTCCTTTTCAAAACTCCGACTCTTACAACGTATCCTTCGGAAGTTGAATGGTTCATCCTTATAGCCTGTAAACGCATTTTCCGCGCCGGAGTCTCGCAAGAAGTCCATTAAAGTCCGCTCACGCGAGCCGTTTAGCACATAAGCCAGCACTTGGCGAACCTAGTTGCCCCGCCGTGTTGACTTCCGATCTACAACCCTTGACGCGAATGAGCTTGGTTTCTGTTACGTTGCTTGCCCGGCGCTGCAGTCCGAATGACCTACCTCGTACATCTGCGGGACGGACTGAGTGCCGCTTGACTGATACCGATCGAATCATAACGTCAACTCCCTCCAAATGAGACTCCTCGGTCGCTTTGCTTTGCAGATGACCCTCTCGTTGTAAACTAACCCGTTGGAGGGTACACCGATGATGCTCAAATCAGCGCCGAGTTTCAAGCTCCTCATATTTCTCTGGGTGTACGGAACGCTGGCATCAGCAGCCGAACGGTCTTTCGCTACCTGGAGCCAATACCTGGGTGGTGCGGATTCTTCGCAGTACTCATCCCTCAAGCAGATCAACAAATCGAACGTTAAACAGCTCGAGGTTGTCTGGACGTACGAAACTGGACCAGGAACGTATACCTTCGATCCTGTTGTGGTCGACGGGGTCATGTACGTGTTGGCGCAAAGTAATTCCGTTGTGGCGCTCGATGCCGCTACTGGGAAGCAGTTGTGGATTCATCCCAACATGGGCGCTGTCGGCACCCGGGGGATGAACTACTGGGAAAACAAAGACAGGTCGGACCGGCGGCTTTTCTTTATCAACGCCGGATTCCTCACGGCCATCGACGCCCGCACGGGCCAGACCATCAACAGTTTCGGCGACAACGGTCGCACGGATCTGCGAATCGGACTCGACCGCGATCCCGGCCGTGCTCTTCAAACCAGCAATCCCGGCCGCATCTTCGAAAACCTGATCATCACGCCTCTGCCTGCCGGCAACGCCACTTACGATTCGACACCCGCTGATATTCACGCCTACGATGTCCTCACCGGTAAGCTGGTGTGGACGTTTCATGTAGTCCCACGTCCCGGTGAGTTTGGATACGACACGTGGCCTCCGGATGCCTGGAAAACGGTGGGCGGCGTTCACAACTGGAATGAGATGACCGTCGATGAGAAGCGCGGCATCGCTTACTTCCCGCTGGGCACCGCTCGATTCGATTTTTATGGAGCGAATCGCAAGGGCGACGACCTGTTTGGGAATTCGCTCCTCGCGCTGGACGCGCGAACCGGCAAGCGGCTGTGGCACTTTCAGTTGGTTCACCATGATCTATGGGATTACGATCTTCCGGTCGCACCGAAACTGCTCACCGTCAAACACAATGGAAAGAATGTGGACGTGGTGGCCCAGGCTACGAAGTTCGGTTTCCTGTTTGTCTTCGATCGGGTGACGGGTGAGCCTTTGTGGCCCATTGAGGAGCGTCCGGTGCCGCAATCCGACGTTGCCGGTGAATGGAGTTCGCCCACCCAACCTTACCCCACCAAGCCTCCGGCATTCGCCCGCCAGTCGTTCACCGAAAAGGACATCAATCCTTTTGCAACGGAAGCGGAGCAGGCGGCGATTCGCGAACTGTTGCGTAATTCGCGCAACGAAGGATTGTTCACGCCGCCGAGCTTGCGCGGCTCAATTTCAACGCCGGGTCACAATGGCGGCGCCAACTGGGGCATGGTCGCCGTGAATCCCACGAAGGGATTCTTGTACGTCATCACGAAAGAGCATCCCACGCTCGACAAGTTGGTTCTGCCAGGGCAGGGCCGCCGGCCAGGGGGGCAATCGACAGGCCCGGAGCCCGCGGCACGCCCTGCTCCTGTACCGGTGACCCCTCCCGCGCCGTCGGCGGATGGCTTCATTCGATATGCCTCACCGGTCAACTTCATGACACAGAGCGGCGGGCTTTCTGCGATGGGCCCGCCTTGGTCAAATCTCACCGCCTACGATCTCAACTCCGGCACGATCCGATGGCAAGTTCCCAACGGTGGAGTCCTGGCGCTGGAGAAAGAGGGTCATAACGGCACTGGCGCCAGGGCTCCTCGCGGAGGACCCGTGGTGACGGCGGGTGGCCTGATCTTCGCCGCCACAGCGTCAGATCACAAGGTTCGGGCCTACGACGAGGACACAGGCAAGGTTCTCTGGGAGTACGAGTTGCCGACTGGTTCGGATGGTGTTCCCGCAGTCTATGAGGTTGGCGGGCGCGAGTATATAGCGTTTTGTGTGGCGGCTGGAGATGGTCTGAACCTGGGAGGCAGGCGAGACACCCCAAGCGCCCCGCCGCCCAATGCGTACGTGGTCTTCTCGTTGCCAAATAAATGAGACAGATGCCAGTTCAATGGGTTCGATACAAAGGACCGCGACAAAGTGGATAGTTTCTGGGTGGGCGACCAGCCGTCCACAATCGCCTTACTGTGCAACATGGGCCGCCGAGCCAGAAGATGCGCGAACTGTCGTGTGATACGGTCGGCGGCCGGCTCCCCGAAGTCTGTGCCCCTGGGTCTCCGCAAACCGTTGGAGTGGCTCCCTCCCACGCGCTAGGATTGAATCGTGTTTGAGCGCGCCTTTATTGTGCGAATCGCGTTGATCACCATGCTTGGAAACCTGAGTGCACAGGTTGTCCCTGTCTCGCCTCCGAAGCCCCCACTCGGA
>JBEKRO010000062.1:0-38537 GCA_049518655.1 Bryobacteraceae bacterium
ACTCGCTCGGGATTCCGAGATTGACTGGCGGCCGATAGCTTAACCCGCCGAACCGCCGTATACGGACCCGTACGTACGGTGGTGTAACAGGGAAAGCGGGCGACCGCCTACCTATGTAAATTTGGGTTAAGACGTCACGGTTCGGAAACGGTCTCGAGCGGGTTGGGATAAGCGTCAGGATCCCGCGACTCGTCACCGTGCAGACACTGGAAATCTTTTTCAATCAAAATGGACAAGCGTTTGCCCGATTCCAGGGATTGGTCGCCTGAGATACCCACGCGGTCGGACCTCACCCAATCGGTAGCGTCGGGGCCCGGCACCTGGATGCGAAGGAAGCCGTTCGCATAGAGAGCTTGCAGCGCGCTGAGGCTGGACAAAGATTCGAGCGCATACGCGAAGCTGGCGCCCGGCGCGAACTGGATGCTGTCTTCCACAAAGCCGGTCTTGCTGAACTGGGCCACTTCAGATTGGTTCAGCCGAAGCCGCAGCGAGTTTCCATGGATGCGGAGTTTCATAAGACGCGGAGTTTCATTGGATTCTCTGTGCTCCTGAATAGATGTTAAAACGGCTGTCGCGGACGAAGCCGAGCAGGGTCAAGTTGAAGCGCTGCGCGGTTTCCACCGCCAGGCTGGAAGGCGCGCCGACGGCAGCCAGGATCGGGATGCCGGCCATAATTGCTTTCTGCACCAGCTCGAAGCTGGCGCGGCTACTCACGAATAGCAGATGGTTCGAGAGCGGCGTATGACCGGCGAGCATTTCGGCGCCAATCAGTTTGTCCACCGCGTTGTGCCGGCCGACGTCTTCGCGCAAAAGCTGGAGCGTTCCATCGGGTGAGAACAGCGCCGCTGCGTGAAGACCTCCCGTCCGCTCGAAGACGGGCTGGGCGCGCCGCAGGGCGTCGGGCAAAAGATGAATGACGCTCGATTCTACAACGGGTGAGCTACGCGGGAGTACGGGACAGCCCTGCATTTGCATCTGTGTCTGAATGGCTTCGATGGAAGCTTTGCCGCAGACGCCGCAGCTGGAGGTGGTGTAGAAGTGGCGTTCCAACCGGTCGAGATCTACTTCCACGCCAGCGTTCAATTCCACTGTGACGGAATTGCCGATCTGGCGCGGGTTGCCGTTGGGCTGGTGCGGCCAATGGATCTCGCGAATCTGTGTGGCGTCGTGCAGGATGCCCTCTGAGAATAGAAAGCCGGCGGCCAATTCGAAATCGTTGCCGGGGGTTCGCATCGTAATCGAGATGGACTTAGTGCCCAGGCGGATTTCGAGCGGCTCTTCGACGGCCAACAGGTCTTGGAACGGCGCGGAGGAATCGCCTTCGACTTTTTGGACGGGTACCGTCAGAATGGGCCGGTTCACACCGACTTCATGGTAACGCGCTCAAGAGTTGGTTATGCCAAGTTCGGGATCTTGATAATCTTCTTTTGAATGGCGTACTGCACGAGCTGAGCTTTGTTGTGGATGTCCAGCTTGCGCATCAGATTGAACTTGTGGGCTTCCACGGTTTTCACGCTCAGGTTCAGATCGCAGGCGATCTCTTTCACCGAGTTGCCTTCCGCCAGCATTTTGAGAACTTCGCGCTCGCGCGTAGTGAGCGTGGCAAAGCGTGGCAGCCGGTTCGCGGACTTGATGCGGGACCTGAAATCGTCCACCAACTGGGACAGCATGCGGGGACTCAGATAACTGCCACCACGGCAGATGTCGCGGACAGCGGCCACTAACTGGGCCGAAGGGCTGTCCTTGAGGACGTAGCCGCTGGCGCCCACTTCCATGCCTTCCACTAAGTAATCTTCGTCGTCGTACATGGTGAGGAAGAGGACTTTGGTTTCGGGGCGATTCTTCTTGATCTGCCGGGTAGCTTCAAAGCTGCTGAGACCAGGCATGCCGATGTCCATGAGAACGACGTCTGGACGGAGTTCGGCGGCTTTCTCGACGGCATCGCCGCCGTTGGAAGCCTCGCCAACCACTTCCATATCGGCTTCCGCGGAAATCAGGGTCCTGATGCCCTGGCGAAAGAGCGTGTGATCATCCGCCAACATGATACGAGTCTTGGCCATAACGTTTACCCCGGTACTGTCTCGAATCCCTTTCCTAAGCTTGAGCTTCCACGTGCGGAGCTTTTTCCAGCTTTGCTTCAGGCCGCCGGGCCTACGCTCCGATCGCTCTGACTCTCCGCGCGGATCGTACTCCCAACAGCTTGGCTCCCATCGGTTTGGCGGCGAGCGGCTCAATCGAACTGGATTCCGGCGGCTGCTTGGCTACCGGAAGACGGATCAAAATCTTGGTGCCCCGTCCCGTTCTCTTTCGATCGACCAATCTCTTTCCCACTCGGGTTCCAATACTGGCACCAATGCCGGCTCCAATACTGGCCCCATTGCTGGTTCCGTTGCCGGATCCATTCTTGGGATAACTACGAATCTCAAACCTGCCACCAAGTAGGGCTACGCGCTCCCTCATGCCAGAAAGCCCAAACGCGTCTTTCCGAGCCAGCGCTTCCTCGACTCTAAACCCGACACCGTTGTCCTCAACGGTCAGTCTCACCCATCCATCGGCCGAACTAACAGAAATGTTTACGCTGCGCGCGCCCGAGTGCTTCGCGATATTGTTGCAGCACTCTTGCACTAACCTATAGACAATAATTTCAGTATGTTGCGGCAGTCTTCCCAGCCGCGCCAGCAGCAACTTTACACGGATGGGATGCAGACGCCGGAAGCGGTTCACCAGTTGCCGGAGGGCGGCTCCCAGGCCGAGTTGCTCGAGCACGGCCGGGCTGAGGGCGGCGATCAGACGCCGCATTTCGAGAATAGTGCGCTCGGTAAGGTCCCGCGCTTCGCGCAGTTTACTAATCCACTCGGCGTGCTCGGCGGGAATGGCCTGCTCCAGCAGTTCGATTTGCAAACGGATACAGAGCAGAGACTGGCCGGCTTCGTCATGCAGCTCGCGGCTGATCCTGCGTCGCTCGATCTCTTCCACGTGCAGCATGTGTTCGGCGAGTTGCCGGACTTGCTCCTCGCGCGCCGCCAGGTTTTCCATCAGACGGGCTTTCTCGGCGGCCATCAGGCAGCGCTCCGCCGCGGCGGCCAGCAATTCCTGTTCGCGCGGCAGCCACTCGTAAGATTTCGAAAAACCGAACTGCATGACGCCCGCGGTGCGGCCACCGGTGGCGAGCGGGATGGACCAGACCGTTTGGAAACGGCCCTTCCAGGCGGGCTCCAGCAGTAAAGCGCCAGCTGCATCGTCCTTCACTTCGATCTGGCGAGAGTGAGCGAATGTTCGCATCTTGGCTGGGCCATTCGGGACTTCGGTCAAGGTGGGCTTGTTCTGGCCCCGCGTCTGAGCCTGCGCGCGCAATACCCAGGCGGTACGCTTATCGTTCAGCAAGTACAAGTGGCCTGCGTCGGCATGGCACACGTGCACCAATGCATCCAGGAAGCGGCGCAGCAGTTCATCCAGATTGCGCGATTCCAACTCGATACGGAACAGCTCATAGAAAGCCTGTGTTTCGGCCTCCCGCACCTGGTAGTACGCGTTGTTCAGCGTCAGGATCACGCAGAAATGGAGTTGCTCGCGCACCCATTGGAAATTAGCGTATTCCTTGGGGAGCAGCTTGCGCAGCATGGGGGTGAGCAGGCGGTCATACTCTTGCAATGCTTCGACGATGCTGCTGGGCGGGAGATTGAGCTTGGCCAAGCGGCGGCCGTTGTACTCCACCTGTTCAATGAACTTCAAAGGTGGCTGCCCACTGGCCAGAATGCGGGCGGCTGCACCCGGCGTGATGGATGCCAGCGCGACGCGAATCTTGGGCTCAAATGGCCGCGGTTCGAATTTATCTCGCTTCAGCTTGGCGAGGAAGCGCCGGTCCAGGGTTTCGGCGTGCGGCAAGAGCAGCACGGCCAGGCGGTGCAAGTGGACGCGGAGCTGGTCGCTGAGTACATCGGCTGCGTCGGCCAGTTCGGGCGATATTTCGGTGAGCGGCACCTTGATTTGCTATCGGCGACTAGGGGGAAAGCTTTAGGGTTGGGAGCGGTTTGGCGTGCCGAAGCGCGCCGAAGGGGGTTGGTGGCTGGGGGTTGGCTACTTTGGAAAGTACTGGGCCAGTTCACTAAGAGCGTATTCATCAGCAGCATCGGGCCTATCGCCAACGCCGATGGGGTCCCGTTGCTCCATGAGCACCCTGCGAATTCTACGCCCGACTTCGCGCGCCGCTTCTTTATCCACCAGCCCATGATAGGGCCGTCCGTGCCAGACAACCAATCCCTAATCACCAATCCCGTTTGGTGCGCTAGGGCGCACCAAACCCTCAGTGCGTCTTGCCGGCGTCCTTGAAGTTGAGCGCGAAGTAGGGGTAGCTGAAGTTTGGCCCCTTCTCCATCAGGGTGAGGTACTGTCCGGGGAAAATATGCGCGAACCCGACGCCTACGTTCACGTGGCGATTCAGCTCATACCAGGTGTATGCGTCGGCTTCCTGGCCGATGTGGGTGCCGGCTGACCCGGTGAGATTGCGAACGATGGAGCCGCCGGAAGTATTGTAGAGCGAGTCCGTCGCGCTGGCCAGCCAGAAATCCAGCCATTGGCCGGTTACGGTCCAGCGGCGATGGGGCTCAATAGTAATGCCGCCACGAACGGCCCGGATGTTCTGCCAGCCGAACTGATCGCTGATACCGAAACGGTCGTGCGCGGTGGGGTACATGGTGTCGAAGGTGCCGTGCACTTGATCGTGAGCGTTCTTGTCGCCAGAGGCGTAGTCATATTGGGTGAAGATGCGCGGCTTCCAGTACATCTCAGAAAACCGGTAAGCAAGTCCATCGGTGGTGCCCCAGGCTCGGATGTCGTTGCTGCCATCCGTTCCTCCCTCGCGTATGCCTTCAAAAGAGTAGTCGAAGTTGCCAAACGCGAGTCCCTTAAAGCGAACTCCGTAGGCTTGCTCATTCTCGTGGCCGGTAGTGGCTTTGGACGCAGTCTCCACCGAAACACTGGGCTGAACGCGCCAGAGCACGAACGGCTCCAGACTGGACATCGGCACCACGTTGTCGATCTGCCCGTACGCGCCGTAGATGTTGTTGCCTTCCTGGTGATGGCTGATGCCCTCATCCATCGGAACCACAGCCGAGGCGGCGAAGAGCCCCAGATGATAACGCTCATAGTGCAGATTGGTGACCACGGCGTCGTAGGAGCGGGCCTGATCGCGCCATTCCGAATTCGCAATGATGGTGTTGTTGTAATTGATCAACTGGCGGCCCACACGCACGCTGATCCATTGATGCTCCGGATCGCCCACTTCGGCGTAGGCCAGCTTGAGATCGAAGCGGTTGGTATTCGGGGGCTGCAGAGGCGGCTGCTGTAACCAGGCGCGAGCGTCCTGCATTTGCCCGACGATGCGAAGCCAGCTGGTGGCCTTGATCTGCATCAGGAAGCGCCAGCGGTTGAGCAGGTAGTTATCGTCGTCGTTGCGCTTGAAACTTTGATTTTCCATCCCTTCCGCACGGAACCGTTCCTCCAAGCCGAAGCCAATCCAGGCGGGCAGCTGGTTATCCAGCGCGGTAATGGGGGCGAAATCCGGGAAGTCATAAGGCGTGCCCTGCCCAGTGGTCCGGTAGGCTGGTCCGTTCAAGAAGCTCAGCGGGTTCGAGGCTGGGCCTGTAATGTAGGCGCCGCCGTAGGCACTGGCTCCGTTCTGGGTTGTGGCATCGTCTTGAGCGGCGGCGGGAAGGGTGCCGAGGGTCCCGAGAAGCAAAAGGCTCGCCATGAGCATCCGACCGCGTTGCGGAGTTGTATGTTTCATTTCAAGTAAGTCTATCAAGTAACTTCAGTATTAGACAAGATCTATTTTACTGTGACTGGTACTTTCTTTGAATCAGTAGGTTAGTTATGATACTCAGTCGATGGGAAGTACTAAGTTACAGCTACGAAGACCCTCACGTCACGAGGTTTTACGAAAACCGGGTCACCGGTCTTAATCATCAGGTCGCGATGTCGTTCGTGGGTCATTTCGACCGTGATCGAGTCGTTCTGATCGCTGGTCAGCTCCACCCGAACGATAGGTCCAGCGGACTGGATCCGCAGCACCCGAGCGAAGACGGAGTCGCCATTCGAGGGGGCGCGCTCGATGTCGAGGTCGTGGGGGCGAACAAATACGCGGGCCGCTCGGCCGTTGGCGCCGTGACGTCCATGGAACAGGTTCACGTGGCCCAGGAACGTGACCACGAACTCGGACGCAGGATTGTGGAACACTTCATCGGGAGTGCCGGTCTGTTCGATACGGCCCTGGTTCATGATGACGATCCGGTCGGCCACTTCCAGAGCCTCTTCCTGATCGTGGGTGACCAAAACGCTGGTGACGGGGATTTTGGCGTGCAGAGTTCGCAGCCAGCGGCGCAGTTCCTGGCGGACCTTGGCGTCCAGAGCGCCGAACGGCTCGTCGAGCAGCAAAACGCTCGGCTCAATGGCCAGCGCACGCGCCAAAGCCACCCGTTGCCTTTGGCCGCCCGAAAGCTGCGACGGAAAGTGGTTGGACCACCGGCCCAGCTGTATCAGATCGAGCAGATCGTTCACCTTCTGGCGCAGCTCAGGCTCCCGAGGGCGCAGCTTGCGCGGCCGGACGCGCAGGCCGAAGGCGATGTTCTCAAACACGGTCATGTGCTTGAAAAGTGCATAGTGCTGGAATACGAATCCGACGCGCCGCTCGCTGGTCCGACGATCCAGGATGTCTTGGCCGTCGACGATGACCGAGGTAGCGGGATTCGAATCGGGCCTGTCTAACCCCGCGATGATGCGCAGAAGCGTGGTTTTGCCGGAGCCAGAGGGCCCGAGCAGCGCGACCAGCTCGCCTTCTTCGACATGCAGATCGACGTTGCGCAATGCAACATAGTTGGCGAAGGACTTGCTGACGTGCCGGGCGTCGATAGCCATTACGCCTCCACCTGTTCGATTTCCATTACCGCGGGCCGCTCTTCGGCCCTGATGCGCCATTCGAGCGCTGCCTTGGCCACCAGGGTCACCAGCGCGAGTAGTGCCAGCAAGCTGGCCACGGCGAATGCTGCCGAGAAGTTGTACTCGTTGTAGAGAGAATCTCGACGTGCAGCGGCAGCGTATTCGTGCGGCCGCGAATATGTCCGGAGACTACCGATACGGCGCCAAACTTCCCATCGCGCGCGCGTTCGCCAGCACCACGCCGTAGACCAGAGCCCAGCGGATGTTGGGCAGGGTCACGCGGCGGAACGTCTGCCAACCGCTGGCGCCGAGCAGAACCGCGGCTTCCTCTTCATCGGCGCCTTGTTCCTGCATAAGAGGGATGATTTCGCGTGCGATGAACGGGAAGGTGACAAAAATGGTGGCGAGGATTACGCCGGGAGTGGCGAAGATAATTTGTATGCCGTGGTTGGAAAGCGCGTCACCGAACCAGCCTTGTGCGCCGAACAGCAGCACGAAAATCAGGCCGGAGATTACGGGCGACACGGCAAACGGCAGATCGATCAAAGAGAGCAGCAGGTTTCGGCCGGGGAAGCTGAACTTCGCGATGAGCCAGGACGCCGCGAGCCCGAAGACGAGGTTGGCCGCGAGCGTAACGGCGGCGGTGATTAGGGTGAGCCGAAGGGCCGACATCGCGAGAGGGTCCGAGATGCTAGTGAGGTAGAAGGAAAAACCCTTACGGAAGGCTTCGGTGAAGACCGAAATCACAGGGAGTAGAATCAGCAGTCCGACGAACAGGACCGAGGCGGCGATGAGGCCCGTCCGCATCCAGGCTGGCTCGGTGTGACGGTGTTGCGAAATGGCAGCCATCTACGCCACCCTCCTTAAATGCCGCGTACACCACCATTGGCCCGCGTTCACCAGAAACAGCAACACAAACGAACTCACCAGCATGAGCAGACCGATGGCGGCCGCGCCCGCATAGTCGAATTGCTCAAGCTTGGTCACAATCAGCAAGGAAGCGATTTCGGTTTTCATCGGCATGTTGCCAGAGATGAAAATCACCGAGCCGTACTCGCCGAGCGCGCGGGCAAAGGCAGTAATGAATCCGGCTATCAACGCGGGTTGCAGGGCCGGGAGAATCACGCGGCGCAACGCGGTAAGACGGCTGGCGCCGAGCAGGGATGCGGCTTCTTCCACCGCTGGGTCCAGGTCTTCGACGGCCGGTTGCACGGTACGGACGATAAACGGAAGCCCGATAAAAGTGAGCGCGATGACGATGCCGAGCGGAGAGAATGCCGCTTTAATCCCGAGCGGCTGCAGCCAGCGGCCCATCCATCCGTTTTGCGAATAGATGGCGGTGAGCGCGATACCGGAAACGGCAGTGGGAAGCGCAAATGGCACGTCGATCAGCGCATCGAGAATCCGCCGGCCGGGAAAATCGTAGCGCACCAGGGTCCACGCGATAATCAGGCCGAAGAATGCGTTGATCAGCGATGCAATCAAGGCCGTACCGAAGGTGAGCCGCCAGGCAGCCAGCGTTCGCGGATCGAAAACGGCCTCGCTGAATTGCGCCCAGGGCTGCGCCGCGCCCTTCACCGCCAGCGCCGACAGCGGGATCAGGACGATCAGGCTCAGATAGGACAGCGTATATCCCAACGTGAGGCCGAAGCCCGGAATGACACTGTGCTGCCGCAGCCTGATCATGAGGTTCCGTGTCGCCTAGCTTTGGGGTTTATAGAAGTGATCGAAAATGCCGTGATCGGCGAAGTGCTTGGGCTGTACTTCCTTCCACGGACCGGCGACATCGGTGATGGTGAAGAGCTGGATTTCAGGGAACTGGCTCTTGTACTTCTCGAGCGTGGCAGCGTTGCGCGGCCGATAGAAGTTTTTCGCGGCGATCTCTTGGCCAGCGTCGCTGTACAAGTACTTGAGGTACGCTTCCGCTACCGCGCGCGTGCCGTGCTGATCGACATATTTATCCACCACCGCCACCGGAGGCTCGGCCAGAATGCTGGATGACGGGTTGACGATCTCGAACTTGTCCGCGCCGAATTCCTTGAGCGCCAAGTAAGCTTCGTTCTCCCAGGACAGCAAGACGTCGCCCAATCCGCGCTCGACGAAAGTAGTGGTTGAACCGCGCGCGCCCGAGTCCAGCACAGGAACATTTTTGTAGAGCGCCGTAAGAAACGTGCGGGTTTTCTTTTCGTCGTGGCCCGAGTGATTCCAGGCGTAACCCCAAGCCGCCAGATAGTTCCAACGAGCGCCGCTGGAGGTCTTGGGATTGGGCGTGATCACGCTGACGCCGGTCCGGATGATGTCCGGCCAGTCATGAATGCCCTTGGGATTGCCTTTCCGAACCAGGAACACGATAGTCGAGGTATACGGTGTAGCGTTGTTGGGCAGCTTGGCCTCCCAGCCGGGGTTGATGGCGTGCGATTTGTCGACTATGGCGTCGATATCGGAGGCAACACCCAGGGTGACGACGTCGGCTTGCAAGCCATCAATGACGGAGCGAGCTTGTTTTCCAGAGCCGCCGTGGGACTGTTCAATGCTAACGGTCTGACCCGTCTTCTGCTTCCAATCGTCGGCAAAGGCTTTGTTAAAGTCCTGATACAGTTCACGCGTCGGATCGTAGGAGACGTTCAGCAGATGCACGGTGGCGGGCCCACTGGTAGCCTCGGTTTTGGAGGAACAGCCGTCGAGGAAGGCGAGCCCGGCAAGCGTCAAAATCGAGGTAAGAAGGGAGATGTGCCTTGTCATATATTTGTACAGTAAGTCGATGGACAATATATACAATATCCCGGAAACTGTCAAGCCCTGCGTGTACTAGTGGTCCTTGTGCGCGCGCATTGAGTTTGGGTCTGAGGATGGGGTATTCTGTTATCTGTACAAGAATGGCAAACACACTTTCAGCGCTGAAACGCATGCGCCAGACCAAGCGGAAGACGGTGGTCAATCGTCTCCGCAAATCGCGGCTTCGTCACCAGATCCGGTCGATGCGCCGGTTGCTCGCATCCAAAGACTCCAAAGGCGCCAATGATGCGTTGCCGGCCACCTTCTCGGTGATCGACCGTTCGGCACGTTGGGGCATCATCAAGAAGAATACGGCGGCGCGATATAAGAGCCGGTTGCAAGCCAGGCTCAAAGCGATCGCGTAAAGACCGCTTTGTCTGGTCGCGGCTCAGTTGGTCGCGGTTAGGCTCAACACGAGCTCTTCCATCACTACACGGTCGTCCGGTCGTGTATCCCGTAGCGCTTTGTCGGCCCAAAAGATTTTTTCGATAGCGCGCCCGAGTTTCTCGCCAGGGAATGCACCCACCGTTTGATAAACCTGCTCGGCGCGATCGCGCCAGATGCGGATGCCTTGCTTTGAAAACTGCGCCTGGATTTGCTGGGAGGTTTTGAGGCCGGAATCGCGCGCCGCCAGGGCCAACCGGAATTGCGTAGAGAGGAATGTGAGAGCCAGCGGAAGATATTCGCCTTCGCGGAACAGCGTGTCCAAGCTGTCCAGCGCGCGTTTGCGGTCGCCGCGTCCGAGCGCGCCCACCAGAGCGAAAATCGTGGATGCCTGGGCATTCGGAACCAAGCGCAGGATGTCGTCGTCGGTCACTTTGCGCGTGCCGCCGGTATAAAGCCGGAGCTTCTCGATTTCGTTCGCGATACGGCCGGCGTCGGAGGCGAGCGATTCGACGAGAAGTCCTATTTCAGCGAGGCCGATTTGAAGGCCAGCTTCCTTCGCAAGATCCTGAGCCAGGCGGCGCGCGGATTCAAGCGTGTAGGGCCGCAGTTCGACAACATCCGGAATGGCCGAGTAGAACTTCTGCACGCGTTCCATCTTGGCGCGATCTTCTCCCTCGAAATCGTAGCGGCTGGCTTCGAATACCAGTACCGTACCGGGAGTGGGATGCTTCAGATAAGCGGCCAGTTCGGCAGCCGCGGAGTTTTCGTCATCGCCGGAAGCACGGCCGCGCGGCAGCGCAGTCTCGGCGCCCGAAACCCACACCACGCGGTTCGGCGCGAAGAGCGACAGCGACCTCGCATCGTCCAGCACATTCGCGAGCGTGGTCTCTTCCAGATCGTGCCGGCTTAGGCCGTTCTCGCGATCTTCCAGCGGGAGCGTTTTCTCCACCAGCGCGCGCCGGCATGCGCTGAGCTGATAAACCTCAGGGCCGAGGAACAAATACACGGGCGCGGGCGGAGATTTTTGGACGAGTTGTAGAAACTGTTCGGGGCTCAAAAGTTGTCCAAAATAGACGTCACCACGTCGCGCGCTACATCTTTGCCTAAGCGTTCCACTGCGGCCCCGCTTTCGTCGAAGTACTGAATGTTATTGGTGGCCGATAACTCGTAGCGTTCGTGCACATCAAAGTTGGGCCGGGCGAAAATAACTTTGCCGGTGGACCGTTCCACCAAACTCACGTCCAGCCTCACATTGATTTGGAGGCCGCTGGTTCTGCCAGTGGCTTGATCGATCAGGGTGGGATAAGCGGCGTAATTAATCACAGAGCCATGCAGGACGGCGTCGGCCTGGGTAGGATCGTTCACGATCTGGTAGCGCGTGCGGGAAATCAGCTCGCGGCTGATGGCTTCCGGAAGTACGTCGCTCAGTTTGTAGCGCACCGTAGCGTTCGCAAAGGCCGGTATGGCGACCGTGTGGACTGTCTTCGGCACCAGGCTGGCTTGGCCGGCCACATGGTAGCCGCAGGAACTAAGCGCGACACAGGCACAAACGAACCCGACCCCTGGTCTATTCCAAATACTCACGTACAACCTCCCCAGCATTTTCCGCGGCGATTTGTAGATTGTCCGCCGCCATCCAAAGCCACCACGCGCGCGGCTGATTTCGATCCTGCGCGATGGATCCCACCGTGATGCCGCCTTGTCCAGCGACGCCCACGTTGGTGGGCGGCTCGTGGTCTTTGGTGCGGACGTCGATGTTGCTCGATCCCAAAGCCTGAAAGATGCGATCCATTCCGGGGTTCTCTTCAAATTCTATCCAGACGGAGATGCTGTAGCCATGGAACACCGGAGCTTGCATCAGACGCAGTGAGGGCATGGGCGCTCCGGAAGCCGCCAGAAGGCTGGCCAGGTGCCGGTCGATCTTCAGCTCGATCTCTTCGAGCGAAAGCGGCGCTTCGGAGCCATACTCCGACAACATGTTGAAACTCACCTGCGCATCGAAGACTGCTTTCGGCAAGGGCTTGAAGGTGAGCAACGCCACAGCCTGCTTTTGCAGTTCGTCAATACCGGCCTTGCCCCGCTCGCTGACAGGCTCGAAGATTTCGATGACGGAGCGGCGGATGGCGCCGGCTTTTAGCACGTGCGTCAACAGGAGCGCGATGGCGATGGCCGCCGGATGCGCGATGGTCTGCACCGGACCTTTGGCGTCGAAGCCCGGGGGCTCAACGAACGGAGCGCGCAGGCCGGACTCCGCCAGGTCTTCGAGCGCCCCGGTGAGGTCGATCACAACCGGCGCAGGTTTCGCGCCGCGGATCTTCTCGTAGGCCAGTTGGCCGGATTCCTTGGAAGCCGCCAGGATGACGATTTGCGCCGACGCGAGATCCGCGGCTTCGATCGAAATCATTACGAGCGGCTCTTCTTTGCCTATGGCGAGAATACTGGCCGCTTTGGTTGAGGCGTCCGGGTCAAACGACGCGACCAGCTGGATGTTTGCCGCAATCTTGCGGGCTTCCAGAAGCTCGCTCAATTCTTTTCCCAAAAGGGTTTCGCCACCGACAATTGCGATGGAAGTGCGGCGGCCAGTGCGATGGGCGTGCATGCTTTTAGCCAGTTTGATGCTCCGGCTGGGGCGGCGGAGGATGCGGGCGGAATCTGCGCCGAATGATACCGGCGGCTCGAATCACGATACCCGTGCTGACGTAAACAGTCGCAAGTGCGAGCAGGACCGGCTGGGAATAATTCCAGATCAAATAGATCAACGCGCCAAACAGGATGACCGTGAGGGGCGACCGCGGACCTTTCAGGTGCACCTCCTTGAAGCTTGGATATCGCCAGGTGCTTACCATCAAGAACGAGAGCAAAGCGATGAGCGCGAGCCACGCGGCCGATAGAGTCCACTGTTCAACGGGCACGCTATCGTTGGCGTAAACAATGGCTGCGACCATGCCTGCCGCGGCGGGTATGGGGAGGCCCACGAAATACTTGCGATCGGGACGGCCGGGATTCTTGGGCACCGGGTTGGTCTGAACGTTGAAACGGGCCAGACGCGCCGAACCGCACAGCAGGAAAAGGAAGGCCAGGAAATAGCCGGCGCGGTGGTCCATCAGGAATCCGCCGGGCACTACGAATTGCACGCCCCAGGTGTAGGCCAGAACGGCCGGAGCGATGCCGAAAGTGATGACGTCGGCGAGCGAATCCATCTCGCGGCCGAACGCGCTGACCGTGTTCGTCATGCGGGCGATGCGGCCGTCCAAGCCGTCCAGCACCACGGCTGCGCCAATGGCCTTGGCCGCTACTTCAAAGTGCGTGTTCGGACCGAGTTGTCCAGTTGCTGCGAGCAGCGTTCCCTCGATGGCGCGAACAATGGCGATGAATCCGAGAAAGATGTTGCCCGCCGTAAACAACGTGGGGAGAGCATAAGCTGCACGCCGGGGCCGTCGCGAGGGCGGACGCGGATCGAAGAAGCGTTCTTTGAAAGTGAGCCGCGCCATCAGCTCTTCCTTGCCGCTTCTCTGCGCTGGGCGAGGATACTGGAGCCGCCCGAGACGCGCTCTCCAGGCCGCACTTTGATCTCCCATTCGGGGCCTAAGAAAATATCGACCCGGGACCCGAACTTAATGAGCCCGACGCGCTCGCCCTTGGCGACGGTGTCGCCCAGCTTCTTGTAGAAGACGATGCGGCGCGCGATCAATCCGGCGATTTGGGCGAAGCGGACGCTGGTGGAGTCGCCCGCGATCGTCACCGTGTTGCGTTCGTTTTGGGAACTGGCCACTTCGCGGCTCGCGACCAGGAAGCGGCCCCGCGTGTATTCGACGTTCGCGATCTTGCCCGCAATGGGCGCGCGGTTCACGTGAACGTCGAAAATGTTCAGGAAGATGCTGATGCGGGTGCATTCGGCGCCGGCGCCGTCTCCGATGATGCCCACCACCTTGCCATCGGCCGGCGACACCGCGACAGGGCCGTCGGGGATCGTGCGATCAGGGTCGCGAAAGAAGTAGAGGCAGAAGAGCGCGGCGAGCAACAAAGGCGCAGCGAAGGCCGGGTGGAGCAGGTAGCCGATGAGGGCCGCTGTAGCCCCGAAGGCGATCCCGTAGTAGATTCCGTCCTTGACCATCGTCCTTCCCTATTGTAGCGGCGTGGGGCTTGGGAACTCAGCATTTTTGCGAGCGGAAATGTTTACGTTTGATGTCAGGCTTCCATTCGCTAGAAACGTGATCTAGAATGGCGGCATGTTGGGGCCACTCGATTCGGCGACTCTCCAGGCTGTGGGCCGCGCTTCGGAGCGTTCGTCGCGCCTTGTGCACGAAGAGATGAAACAGGGGCTTTACGGCGTTGCCACTATTGCATGCCTTGCTCCGTGGATCGGACTGTTCGGCACCATACTGGGGATTGTGAATTCGTTTCAGGGCATTAGCGGCGAAAGGTGGGCGGCCATGGCGGCCATCTGCGAGGGCCTCTCACAGTCGATGTGGCCCACGGCGTTTGGCCTTTTGGTCGGCATCGTGGCTTTGTCGTGCTACCGGTATTTGGAGGACAGGCTGCAAACCCTCGATCATGAGATGGAAGGTGCATCCCTTGAATTGATAAACCAGCTGAGCCATCTCAGCGGACGGTTCACAGTAACACCCGCCATCAATCGCATTAGCGATGGCCCTATGTTCGGAGAGAGATCGTTGGCCGAGCTGAGCCGCGATGAGACGTCCTGGCGCCGCTGCATGCTTCTAACGGCCACCGCAATCGCTATGACCTGGCTCGTACAGTTGCTACGCTACTTCGATCAATACTCGCTTTCTCTATATTCCTCCATGCAAACAGCCTGCTTATACATCCCGTTTATGTTAGGCATCTCTTGCGTCCTCGTCTATCCGGTGTGGACAAGGCTCCTTCATCGTCGGCCCGGCGGCCTAGTAGCGTTGGGATCGACATTTTGTTTGTCCTGGAGCCTAGCCGAACTCGTCGTGGGTTTGTCGCTCCCGTAACGCGCGTGAGCCTTCGTCTGAACGACAATGAAGCCATGAGTGGAATCCACTTTGTCATCGACGAAAACGGCCGAAAGGTGGCCGTTCTCATCGACCTGAAAAAACACGGGACCGTTTGGGAGGACTTCTGGGACGGTCTTGTCTCGGAATCGCGCCGGAAAGAAGCGAGCATTCCTTATGAGACGTACCGCGCGACCCGCTTGAAACGCACCTGCCCGGGCGCTTAAGTGTCGCAAGAGCCCACACGATTGTGGGCTCGGCACGCTGGAGAGCGTGCGCCACAAAGAGTCGAAACCTGCCAGGCCTACCGGCGTCCATGATTCGACGTACCCTAACTGATGCCCTGCCTATTCCTGATCCTGATCCTCGCGTTCCCTCGCGTCGCGATAGCGCTCCTGTTCCTGTTCACGCACTATCTGGACCGGGCCTTCCATAGCATCCTCCTTCTCATCCTAGGCTTCATATTCTTGCCGTTCACCACGCTGGTGTATGCATGGTTGATCAACAGCGGCTTACCAGTCGCCGGGATCAATCTGCTCTGGCTCTTGATTGCCGTGCTGGTGGACTTGGGAACGGTCGGCCATGGGTACAGCCGACGCCGGGCGTAGCTCTCTTGACAGCCCGCCCAGCGTGCTATACTGAAAACTCATTTGGATCCTTTAATCCTGCTAAGTTGTTGATTTTGCAGCACTAACCACGTAGAAACATCGAAGGTTCTTAGTTTTCAGAGACTTCCAAGACAAGCGGTTTTCGTCGGAAAACACACACAGGGAGGATACCCATGAAGGATTTCCTATTGGTTGCGGGACTGTTGGCAGCGCCGGCTACGGTCAGTGTCCAGCAGTACCACGCATCGCCGGTAGTGAAGCAGAACGACCCCCGATTATCCCGCCTACAGAAGTTTTTTGGCGATCGGGATTGCCCCCTTCGCGATTCAGCTAAGGATTTCCTGGTTGCCGCCGACCAGAATCACCTGGACTGGCGTCTGCTGCCCAGCATTTCCATCATCGAGTCGAGCGGGGGCAAGTATTACGGGAACAACAATGTCTTTGGGTGGGCTTCCTGTAAGGAAAAGTTCACTTCCGTACGCGCCGGAATACACTTTGTAGCAGCGCAGCTTGGGAAATCAAGAAGATACAGGGACAAAGACCTCGACAGCAAGCTTCAGATGTACAATTCCCTGCCAGAATATTCCCAACGGGTAAAGGCGGTTATGCGGTCCATCGGCTCCTGCTCGCAGCCGCAACTGTTAGCCGCCGATTGATCGTCACCGGTTGGCGGACACACCCCTAGTACTCAATCAGAGTCCTGGTTCAGCAATGGCGGACCAGTGTTAGTTGCCCTGCATCATGTGAACGCCCCAGTAAAGAGCGCCGAAGACGATCAGGGCAATGCCAATGCCCAAAATCACGCGGATGATCCGCTCGGTGCTGGACGTGCTTTTATGGGCGTCCAACTTCAATTGCTCGTCGAGGCTTTCAAACATAGACAACCTCCAGGGAGTCCGGTCTTAGAGTATGAGTCCGGTTATGAGACGAGCCTGAGCAATTATATGCTCGATCGTTCCGAAAAGACAGGGTATTCGTGCCCTTGTTTTCAGCGATTTGGTTAGGATACGGACTGGTTACAGCCCCATACGTTCGAGCTTCCGGTAAAGCGTCTTGCGTTCGATCCCGAGGATTTTAGCAGCCCGGCTCTTGTTTCCCCCCGTGGCCGCCAGCACGCGCCGGACCTGATCGGCTTCTGTGTCGGCCAGGGTGTCGCTTGCAGTGTCGCGAGGTTCGGTGAGTTCGATGGCTTCTCGAACCGCCGCATCGTCGATACGGCCTTGCGGGGTGACGATGGTGAGCCGTTCAATCATGTGCTGCAGTTGGCGAACGTTTCCCGGCCAGCTATAGTCTTCGAGAATCCGTAATGCGGACTCGGTCAGGCGAGCTTGCTGGTGATAACGCTCGTTGTATTTCTTCAAAAAATAATGCGCCAGCAGAGGAACATCGCCGCGGCGTTCCACCAGCGGCGGAAGAATGATGCGGACGACGTTCAGGCGATACCACAGGTCCTCGCGAAACTTGCCCTGCTCCACCAGCTTCTGTAGATCGCGATTGGTGGCCGCCACCACGCGTACGTCCACCTTCTTGCCGCGCGGCGAGCCCAGCGGGCGGATCTCTTTTTCCTGGAGAAATCGCAGGAAGTTGAGCTGAAAACCTAATTCCAGATCGCCGATCTCGTCCAGGAACACGGTGCCGTTGTTGGCGGCTTCGAACACGCCTATGCGATCGCGATCGGCGCCGGTGTAAGCTCCCTTCACTGCTCCGAACAGCTCGCTCTCCAGCAGCGACTTCGTGATGGATCCGCAATCCACCGGCACAAACGGCTGATTCACGCGCGGGCTGTTGTTGTGGATCATGCGCGCGAACATCTCCTTGCCGGTACCGGTTTCGCCTTCCAGCAGCACAGTGGCATTGGTTGGAGCTACCAGCGAGATGGTCTTATAAATTTCGATCATCTTGGGAGAGCTGCCAATCATTTCGCTCTCGGGCAGATCTTCCATCTCGGAATCCTTGTCATCCGGATGCTGGCCCACGGAGGCCTCGGCGCGCTTCACTGTGTCCAGCATGCGATCCAGCTCGAAGGGCTTCGCGATATAGTCGAACGCGCCGCCCTGCGTGGCTTTCATGACCGTTTCGATGGTCCCCCGCGCGGTCATCAGAATTACAGCGCAGTTGGGATTTTTCTTGCGGGCTGTTTCTAGAACGTCCAGCCCGGTACGCTCGTCGACGTAGATATCCGAGATCACGATGGGGTAGGCGTCATCGCGCAGGCGCTCCAGGGCTTCGCGCGTGGAGGACACGGCGTCTACGATATACCCTTCCAATTCCAAAAAGGTTTGGATGGTATTTCGAACGGAATTATCGTCTTCTACTACAAGAAGCCTCTGCAAGGTCACGCCCTTATCCTACAAGACTAGCAGGCAAGACCAGCAGGCACCGGAAATAAACCGGCTCCCTATGGTCGCGGCTCGGTATAAGCGTAGGAACGTGACGCACGGGAGCGAGCGGCGAACACGATGGTGAAGCAGGAGCCTTGGCCTGGCTGGCTGGTCACTTCCATTTTTCCCCCGTGATGCTGGACGATCTGCTCGACGATGGAAAGGCCGATACCGGTGCCCGCTTCGCCCGAGGCCTCGGCTCGCTTGGTGCGATAAAACTTCTTGAAAATTTGGCGCAGCTCTTTGGCATCCATTCCAATACCTTGATCCTGCACGGAGAGACGCATCTGACCTGCTTCTAGCCGGCACTCCACCGTGACCTGCGTATCGGGGGGCGAGTATTTCACAGCGTTGGTCAGCAGGTTGTAAATGGCATACTCCATCAGCTCGCGGTCGCCTTCCAGGGTCTCATCGAACGCTTCCACGACAATGCGAATATTCTTGCGCTCGGCCAGAGGGCGGGCGCGCGCGACGCAGACATCCACGATCTCGCGCACCTGGAACGCTTCGCTCTTCAGCTCCATCTGGCCGTCCGCCAGGCGTTCCACGTCCAGGAAGGTTTGAATCATGCGCGCCAGGCGCTTGGATTCCTGGTTGATCATTTCCGCAATTTGCTTGCGTTTTTCCTCGTTCAGGTTGTAGCGGCCCATCAGCTCGCTGGATCCCTGAATGGCGGTGAGCGGCGTACGCATTTCGTGCGTGACGAAGTGAATGGCTTGCTGGTAATGGCGCGTCTCCGTCTCGGCCTGTCGAAGCGCCCGCCTGACCACGAAATGTTGATAGCTGGCCGCCGCGATTGCCGTGAGCCACGCTGAGGCAAACGGAGAGAAGAAGGGGAGAACGACGCCCTGGCGGAAAAAGAGGAACGGAAGGACGGGCGCGGCCACCAGCAAGGCGCCCGCGGCGGCATAGGCGGGCCAGCCGGATAGAAATGCAAAGATCAGGCTCGCGAGCACACCAACCAAGATGCAGAAGCCAAGTGTCGCAAGGTTCGAAGTGTGCGTCAGGAATCTGCCGCGCTGCAAGGTCTCAAAAAGTTGCGCGTGAACCTCCACGCCGGGGATGCGTCCCTGGCCGTAGGGTGTCGCCACTCGGTCATAAGTAGCCGAAATGGATGTGACTCCAATGAAGACCACCTGTCCGTCGAATCGTGCGGCCAATGGCGGGTTGTCGACCAAGTCCCTTAAGGACACGCTGGGAATCGGATCGCGCGTATACAAAACGCGCACCGGGCGGCCAACGCTGCCCGATCGCGCGGCGGGAATTACCTCATCGCCAATTTGCACATCGTTGGGGGACTCCAATATCCGTGCGCCTCTGGCTAACCGAAAAGCTTCCAAGGCCAGCGACCAGTGCCGCTCGGTTGCCGTGCGTTCTTCGAGAGGAATCTCGCGGGTGACGCCATCCGCCGAAAGCTCGTCAGCGCCGTCGTGACCCACTGCGGCAGCATGCCGGCTGAAGATCGGGAGCGGATCTTCCCATCGGCCGTTATCCAAGTGGGTAGCCAGAACCAGGTTGGGGATGCCCTGCATGGCATCGCCCAGGCGCTGGTCTTCCGCCGCGTCCTTCCAGGGGTCTGACAGAACCACGTCCAGCGCAACCGCTTTCGGATGTGCGTGCTTGACCAGTTCGAAAGCCTTGGTCCACATGGCGCGGTAACCGCCCACACCGCCCATGGAGTTGAAGGTGGCATCATCGATCGCAAGAATGATGCTGTGCGGCGGGGCGGCCACGGTCGGGTAAAGGCGGAACATCACGTCGTAGGCGTCGTCGTCGATCTGCGCCGCGAGCGCTGTCCATCCCAACAGGATCGCTACCGCGAGCGTCACGGCCACCACCGCGATGTAGCCGGTAGTTCGTTTATCGGATGGCTTATTTTGAGACGGCTTTTTCAATCTCGTCCGGCTCCTTGGGCAACGCCTCGCTGAGGACCTTTGCGCCGTTGGCGGTCACCAGCACGACGTCTTCAATGCGAACGCCGAGCTTTTCCTCGGCGATGTAGACGCCGGGTTCAATGGTGATCACCATCCCGGCTTCGAGCGGGCCATCGAAGCGCGGGTCGTGTACTTCCAAGCCCACCTGATGCCCGATGTCGTGGCTAAAATACTTGCCCAATGGTTCGCCATGTAAATCCTTTCCGTGGGTGTTGATGTAGTCGCGGGCGATTTTGGTGAGAGATCCGGCGGCGCCCGGAAGCCCGGAATCAGACAGCAAAGCCCCGGGCTTCACCGCGGCGATGGCTGCCTTCTGAGCGCCCAGCACAATCTGATAGAGTTCACGCTGGCGCGGCGTGAATTTGCCGCTCACTGGAATGGTGCGGGTGATGTCGCTGGCGTACCCATCGCATTGCGCGGCCGCGTCGATGACCACCAATTCGCCGCGATCCATGCGCCGCTGGTTCGACATGTAATGCAGGATGGCCCCGTCGGAGCCGGAGCCGACGATCGGCGAATAGGCCGGGCCCTCGCAGCCCTCATCGAGAAAGGTATCGATCAGCGATGCGGCGACGTGGTATTCGAATTGGCCGGGCGCCAGGCGTTTCCAAGCCGCGCGATGGGCTTCCACGCTAACGTCGGTCGAGTGTTGAATGGCCGCGATCTCAGCTCCCGACTTCTTGAGACGGAGCTTGGAGATCAGCGGCGTGGCATCGGCGACGTCGCGGAAAGGATAGCGCGCACGCAACTGGCCGGCATAGGATTCGGTCCACGGCGCGTACATTCGCGCATGGGAGCTGAGCGCCCGGTCGATCTCCGATTCGAGCTTTTCGATGGGCAGGACGTTGTCGAAACCGGTGACCGCGCGGGCATCGGCGTCCTCGGCCGACGTGCGCTTGCCCGAGTATCGCTCCGCTCGTTCGTTGTGGGACGGGAGGAAGAGAATCTCGTCCGAAGGGGTCAACAAGAGCACAGCGCCGGGTTCGTTCCAACCAGTCAGGTAGTAGAAATTTGGTTCCTGCTCGAACCGGAAGATCGGGTCATAGGCTTCGGACTGTCCTTTGAGCAAGAGCACGGCGCCTTCGAGCGATTGCCGGAGCGCACTTCGGCGCGCGCGAAATTCGTCCGCTGGAGCCTTAGCGGATTGGGCCGCGGCCGCAGCCAACAGGAACGCAATAAACAGCCGGATCAAATGCCAATTCTCCCAAAAAACAGGGGCCCCAGTATATGTCATTTGCACCGGTGAGCCGATATTACAGGTATGAACCTGGCGAAACATTGCATCGTGCAGCCCGGTAGCAGGCTACGTCTCAAGCACCGGGATCCCGGCAATACGTTCGGAAGAAAACGCAACGACAAGGCGCACCAGAAGACGTTGGACCGTTTACGTGAGCTGCAACATTTGCTGTACGCCGACAAGCGCTATTCGCTGCTGATTGTATTGCAGGGGCTGGATGCGGCGGGGAAAGATGGAACCATCCGGCACGTGATGTCCGGGGTAAATCCGCAGGGCTGCGACGTGACGTCGTTCAAGGCGCCTTCCACCGAGGAGCTGGCCCGGGATTATTTGTGGCGTATCCACAAGGCCGTCCCTCCCCGGGGCAGTATCGGGATCTTCAACCGCTCCCACTACGAAGACGTGCTGATTGTGCGGGTCCACGAATTGGTTCCGAAATCCATCTGGCGGCATCGCTACCGGCAGATCAACGATCTGGAGCGCATGCTCACGGAAAATGGCGTGACCATTCTAAAATTCTTTTTGCATATCAGCAGGGAAGAACAGAAGAAGCGGTTCGAGGCGCGTATTCATGATTCTTCCCGGAATTGGAAACTTTCGCTGCCGGATTTTGAGGAGCGCCAGCATTGGGACAACTACACGGAAGCTTACGAAGAAGCATTGCAGAGGTGTAGTACCAAAGAGGCGCCCTGGTACGTGATTCCGTCCAATAGAAAGTGGTTCCGGAACTACCTGGTGGCCGAACTCGTGGTTCGGGCGCTGGACAACATGCGGCTAAAGTATCCTGCTCCCTCCGTCGATATTTCCCAGGTAGTACTAGAGTGACGTGCTGGAGTGATTGAAGACGCCACAACATTCCGCAACAAGGAACAGGTCCTCTATGATCTGTCCGCAGCCCTGCATTTTTCGCCGGAAACGCTAGAGGCCAATCGCAAGGGGCGGCTTTCCCCCCAGCAAATTAAGAAACTCTTGCCAGAGTTTGTTCAACCGGCCATTCTCACCGCTGTTTTCGCCTTGGCTCCCTTCGTGATTTGGACTTGGATCACAGCCGGACGCCAGCAACTTTCGTTTGCGGATGCGCTCCCGGCGCTGCTGAAAGAACTGATCCATGTGAAGGATTTGATGGAGGCTCACGGAACGATGGGCGGCGTGATGATGCTGGGTTCCATCCTCATCTCACTGGTCATAGCGGTTTTCATGGCATCACGGGTCCCATTATTACTGTATTTGGATCTGCTGGACCGCAAGGTGGAAGCCAGGGAGGGTCGCGTGGTGGCGCGCGAAGAGCAGATCAACCGGGCCAACGGACGCGATCCTATCGAAAAATATTTTTTCTCCTTGCGCTACTTGAACATGCCGGTCAATCTTGCGGCTTATCGGGCCTTGGAAGCAGGGTCGATTTATATCGTTTATCTGCTGCCGCGAAGTGAGGTTTTGGCGTCTATCGAACCAAAAATAGAGGATGCCCCAGCCCCGGTAGCTCCGAGGGAAAAGGAAGCACAGCCGGCTTCACAGTAATGACCCAAGTCCTTCTCCTTCCACACGAGCGGCTTAGAACACTCCATGTGTTTGCCGGGCGCTGCACGCTGTGATACCATAGTTTAGCTTGCATGGATCGCATCCGCGAAGCAGTTCCGCCAAATCCCCAAAAACGGAGTTAACGACAGACCTCGAATGAGCTTTACAGTATTCCTCGGAAACTTGCCCGTCTGGGTTACCAAGGACGACATCAAGTCCTGGCTTAACGCAGAAAACCTCGTCTACGACGATGTCAAGGTGATCCGCAACCCAGAGACCCAAGAGTCCAAGGGATTCGCCTTCATCGACACCCCCAACTCAGAAGAAATGAACTCGATCATCCGGCGCTTTGATCGCGCACCTCTCGAAGATCGGTTGCTGCGTGCGAATCAAGCGCAGCCGCCAAGATCGAAAGGTCCTGGAACCGCCGGGCCGACGGGTCAACTGAATCGCACCACCGCTGGTCCGCCACCGCCGCGCCGCGAGCGGGGCGGGAAAAAGCACAAGCGTCCGCAGCAGAGTGGTCCACAAGGCCCGCCCAGCGCGTTCGCAGAAGAACTGGCCAAGGCTCTCTAGGGCTCTCGCGAGCCGAACCTCGCGCGGGCCTGCCCTCCCTTGTTTCTTACCTTCCTGTAACCCCAGCAGGCAGATCCCACATCATCCCTATTTTCAGTGTTATACTGGATGGCACCTGTAGAAACAGGGGTGCCGCTTCGGTCTAGGAACCGTGCGCGCAGGGGGTGGTTTCGTGAGTAATCTGCTCATCATCCGTTTCCTATTTGTCGTGTTGCTTTCAGCAGCCGCATGGGTACTACGTCCTTTTGATTTTCCTGCTCCCTACAGCGCGGCGGTGGGATTTCTGGCCGGGGCAGCCATCGTTCTGTTCGAAATCCAAGTTCGCAAAACAACTCTCAAGCGTTTGATCGGCGCGGTTTTCGGATCGCTGCTCGGAATCCTGGGGGCATACATCATCGCGCTCATTCTGGGCCACGCTTTCCCGGCCGGTTCCTCGACAATTTCCTTTATCGAGATTCTGCTACTGCTCTGGATGGGATATGTCGGCCTGATGGTGGGCGCAACCAAAGGTGACATGTTGAATCTGGGTGGGCTGTTCGGTGGCGAGCAGGTGTCCAGCCAGTCCTTCAAGATCCTGGATACCAGCGTCATCATCGATGGCCGCATTGCCGACATCGTGGAAACCGGATTCTTGGATGGCACGCTGGTGATCCCGCAATTCGTGCTGCGCGAACTGCAACTGGTAGCCGATTCGGCCGATTCGCTAAAGCGTAATCGAGGACGTCGCGGTTTGGATGTTCTGCAGCGCATCCAAAAAATGACGCAATTGAACGTGCAGATCTTCGAAGACGACTTCCCCAATGTGCCGGAAGTAGATATGAAACTGATCGAGCTGGCCAAGGTCTATATCTGTAAGATCGTCACCAACGATTTCAATCTCAACAAAGTGGCGCAGCTCCATGGCGTGGAAGTCCTGAACATCAACGAACTGGCGAATGCGCTCAAGCCCGTGGTACTCCCCGGCGAGACCATGCGCGTCTTTATTCTGAAGGAAGGCAAGGAGTACAACCAGGGCGTCGCCTATTTGGACGACGGCACGATGGTGGTGGTGGACAACGCCAAGAAGATGATCTCGCGAACCATCGACATCTCCGTCACCAGCGTCCTGCAGACCACGGCCGGTAAAATGATCTTTGGCCGTTTTGACGACCGCATGCACGCCGTGCACGATAAGAGTCAGAGCCACGCCGAACGGCCACAAGCCGGTTCGCGCGAGCAACCCTCTCCGGCCACGGGGGCGCAAGCCACGGAAGCGCGTGGTTCAGGTGTCGGAGCTGCCGGCTAGGCAATTGGCATGAGCGCCTGCGGCTGAGGAATCCGTATGAAAGTAACCGTTATTCTCCCGGCCGCTGGGTTGGGAACACGCATGGGGCGCGCCGTCCCAGAAAAGGCGGGCACCAGCCGGAAGCAGTTCATGCTGCTGGAAGGGTCACCCATCCTGCTCCACACCATCCGGAAGTTCGCTTCTACGCCTGCGGTGTCGGAGATCGTGGTGGCTTTGCGGCCCGAAGACATGGACTGGGTGCGCGAGTTGCTGGCTGTCGAAAAGTTTGGCAAGCCGGTGCGTCTGGTGGAAGGCGGAGACAGCCGGCAAGAATCGGTGGAGCACGCTTTGGCGACGCTGGACGCAGCCACTGAACTGGTCGCCGTGCACGATGCCGTGCGGCCGTTCATCGAGCATAGCGTGCTGGACAAGGTGTTCGCCGAAGCCGAGGAAAACGGTGCCGCGATAGTCGGCATCGTACCCGTCGACACGGTGAAGCAGGTGCATCGTAATAAGATCCGCCAGACTATCCCGCGCGAGCGCCTGATTCTGGCGCAGACGCCGCAAGTGTTCCGTTTCGATCTGCTCAAGAGCGCGTTCGCCAAGGCGCGCGAGGACGGGTTCGCCGGGACCGATGAATCGAGCCTGGTGGAACGTATGGATCAAGTGGAAGTCAGCGTGGTTCCGGGCAGCGATCGCAATCTGAAAATCACTAAGCCCTCCGACATGGATCTGGCGCGCTTGTTCCTGGCGGAAGAAATGACGGCCAAGGTTGGATCCTGAGAGTGACGGATCTTGAGAGTGACGGATCTTGAGTGATTTCCGGATTGGCCAGGGCTGGGACGTTCATCGCATCGTAGCCGGCCGCCCACTGATTCTGGGCGGCGTGGTGATTCCTTCCGAATTCGGATTGGAAGGCCACTCGGACGCCGACATTCTTTCGCACGCCATCACGGACGCGTTGCTGGGCGCGCTCGCCCTCGGTGACATCGGGATGCACTTTCCCGATACGGACCCGCGCTGGAAGGACGGCGACAGCCTGATGTTCTTGCGGCACGCGCGCGAGCTGGTTTCTGCCAAGGGCTATCAAATAGCGAACGTGGACGCGACGATAATTTTGGAGCGGCCCAAGTTGAAAGATCATCGCGCATCCATTCGCGAAAAGTTGGCCGAGACGTTGGGGGTCCATCCCGATCGGGTTTCGGTGAAATTCAAGACTGCGGAGCGTCTGGGTCCGGTGGGCGAAGGGCACTCGGCCGAAGCGCAGGCCGTGGTTCTGATTACGAAGTAGACTTGAGTTGTTGACCGTTGCACGTCCGCCCGGGCCGAAAAATCCCCCAATCGTTGGGAACCTGTACGCCTTCCGCTCGAGTCCGCTGGGTTTTCTCAGCAAAGTCGCGCGCGAGTACGGCGATTTGGTTTACTTCCGGGTCATGCGGCAGCACATGTATCTGGTGAATCATCCCGATTATGTGCGCGAAATTCTGGTCAACCAGCAAAACAACTTTATCAAGAGCCGCGCTCTGCAGCGTGCCAAGGTGCTGCTGGGCGAGGGATTGCTCACCAGTGAAGGACAGCAGCACTTGCGGCAGCGCCGCCTGGTTCAGCCGGCGTTTCATCGCGAGCGGCTGGCGGGCTACGCGGCTGCGATGAGCGAAGGTGCGGTGCGGTGGCGCGAACGCTGGCAGGCTGGCCGCGCGCTGGATATTTCCACCGAAATGCCGCACCTGACGTTGTCGATCGTGGCGAAGACGCTGTTCAGCGCTGACGTGGAATCGGAAGCATCGGAAATTGGCGCGGCGATGACCACGGTTCTCCAGATGTTCCGCTTGCTCTTGATGCCGTTCGCCGAATATCTGGAAAAGCTGCCGCTGCCGCATGTGCGCCGCTTTGAGAAAGCCAGAGCGCGGCTGGATGCCACCATCTACGGGCTGATTCGCGAGCGCCGGAAGAGCGGGGTGGACACGGGCGATCTGCTCTCGATGCTGCTGTTCGCGCGAGACGAAGAGAAGGGTGACGTCGGCGCCGGGATGACCGATGCGCAGGTCCGAGATGAAGCACTTACGCTCTTTCTAGCGGGACACGAGACTACGGCGAATGCGTTGACATGGACTTGGTACCTGCTCTCTCAACATCCGGAAGTGGAGCGGCGGTTGCACGACGAAATCGACGCGGTGCTGGGGGACCGCGCGCCGGAGTTCGCTGACGTTCCCCAATTGCGCTACGCCGAAATGATCCTGGCGGAAGCCTTGCGGTTGTATCCGCCGGCGTGGGCGATCGGCCGGAAGGCGAAAGCCGCGTTCACGCTCGGCGGCGTTGAGATTCCCGGGAAATCGATTTGTATCTTGTGTCCTTACCTGGTGCATCGCGATCCGCGCTGGTTTCCTGAACCTGAGAAGTTCGATCCCGAGCGCTGGACACCGGAAGCCCGCGATGCGCGTCCGAAGTTTTCCTATTATCCGTTTGGTGGCGGCGCGCGTGTCTGCATCGGCGAGCGCTTCGCCTGGATGGAAGGCGTAATCGTGATGGCGGCTATCGCGCAGAAATGGCGGCTTCGTCTTGAGCCGGGCCAGCACGTGGAGCCACTTCCGTTAATTACGCTGCGTGTGAAGAACGGGCTGCGGATGATCGCGGAGCCACGCGCCGCCAAAGCTAGAATGACACGCCCAACAGGAACGTAACACCTGCCATAACCCCGGCCGTCGCCGCTCCTGCCATTGGCAGATTCAGCCGCGCGTCCACCTGGACCCCACCGAGTTTGATATCCACGCCCACGGCCAGATTGATGGATGCTCCGGTGGAGCTGAAGGTCCACTGGACTTGACCGCCGTTGAACGCGATTGTCCCGTTGAACGCGGCCGTTCTCGTGATCTGGTTTCCCGCTCCACCGAATGTCTGCGTGAAGGTGAAGCCAATCTGCAAGTTCGTTTTACCTAGTACGCCTTGGCACTGGCCGCCGATGGTGAGAGTAGATGGACCCGCCGTTCCGTCGGGCTTCGTGAGGGTGAGCTGCAGGTCGCCATGCAAGTTGGGTTCGGTAAGCGTTGCGCTAAAGCCGAGCGTGGTGGATGAGACCATCTCATCGCCCGAGCTGGAAACCTGCCGCTGCACGACGTAGCTGATCTCGAAATCCGCTCCGATCATCAGCATGCCTTGAAAGTCGATACTGAGATTCTTGTTGCCCTTGGTGTAGGTGTAGGTGAGTTGGTTCGAGCTGCGATTCACGGTTATGGCCTTCGGCAGCTCGAAGACTTTCTCACCGCTGGAAGTCTGGTAATGAAAGTCCAGCAAAGGCGTACCGCTGGCGTCCACCTTGCTTTGCCAGGAACCCGCAAAGCCGAGAACATTGGTCTCCAGCACGTTGTCTTGATTTGCGAAATGAAAAATGAACCGGCCCAGCGGGTCGCTGACGAAACCGTCCAGCGTGGATGTGACGCTACCAGCGGTGAATGTGAGGTTGTGATCCGGACTCATTGCCCAGTCACCCTGCAATGCAAAGGTGAACGCGGCAAGACGATCCGGCTTGACGATGAGCGCGGTATTGCGTGTGGTGAATGAACTGCGCAAGCCGGCGGCGGCGAAGTTGAAAATCTCAGCGCCGTTCCATTGAATGGTGAGTTGATTTTTGCTGTTGAAGACCCACGAGACGTCGAACGCAACCGAGCTTGTGACAATCTGATTATTGGCATTGGTGGTCCAGGAGCCCACCGAGGTTCCTCCTGTGGAAACCCCGCCAACGGTGTCGAATACGTAGGTAGCGGCGCCCTTAATGAGTTGGAAGTACGACATTGAAATAGAATTTCCCTCGGCTTCCTCCGGTTGTGGCCTGACCGAATCCATAGGCCCAATCGAATTTCAAGACGGCGACGCGCAGGTCAAGCCGCAGTCCCGTTCCCGGTCCCGCGCGCAACCCCGCGTACGATCCTGTGGTCTGATACGCGCCTCCCAGATCGAGGAACGTTGCGATTTTCAAAATCGGCCAGCGCGGCAAATCGTGCCACAGCTCGCTCTGAGCGCTCCACAACCGGCGGCCAATCGCGTCGTCGGCGCGAAATCCCCGGACTGTGTCGGCGCCGCCCAAGGAAGGCAGCTCAAAGATGGGTGGATTGCCGACGGCATTTTCAAAGCGGCCGCTCAAATCGTATTCCCAATGATCGAAGCTGCGATGCGTATTGGCCGTAAGGATGCAGTCGGCGAAGCGAAGATCGATCAAGACGCGGGGCTCGATGAGCGTCCGGGAAGGGTACTCGGAAGTGAAATCGTTGTGAACGAATTGGACGCCGGGATCGATCGTATTCAGAACTTGATTGAAAACCACCGCGTGGCTCGGATCCACGTGGAACGCGAGTGTGTTTCCGTCTAAGCCGCGCCAAGGCTCCCATTGGAGCGTTGCGGATTCAGCGGTGCTCTCCTCGTTTAGTTTGACGCCATCCAGCACTCGATTCCGTTCCATGGACGCGCCTGCGGTCAAGCTTGCCGAGCCGCCGATAAAGCTGGCAGAGTAGCTCCCCGATCCTAAGGTGCCCGATGGCCCGCCTCCGGATAAATTCATGGAAGACAATTGAGCGAGCCCGAGGGCGCTGAAGCCCTGGCCTGGCTTGTATTCGAAGCCTCCTGCAATGTGGCGCGATTTCTTTACTGCCTTTACTCGGAGATCGACGTATTGGCTGGCCCCTGTTCGCGAGCTTGCGTCGGTGGCCAGGGAGTAACCGAGCGGCGAGATCAGAAGCTGCATCGCCTGAATCTGGTATTGAATCGCATACGGCTCATCGCCCTCGGCGTAACCGAGATCGCTGTGAAAGTCGACGACGCGTTTCCCTGGCATGGCCATTCGAAAGTGGCTTGTGTCGAGCAGTTCCCAGAGCAGCCGGTCGATATCGCGGGCAGGCACTTGATCGGCCGGCAATGTGATGGAAGCGATCCGCGGCCCTTCCATGATCTGAATCGACTGGTTTCTAGGAAGCACTAAGACTTGCGGCGTCAGCCCAAGATTCGCGTAGAGCGGGGCAACGGCTTTGCGAATATCGGCGGAGGACCACAGAGAGCCGTTGAGCCGCGCGAGTCGCTTGCGTAGTTGCGGTATCCGGGCGCGCCGGCGAGGCTCGATCATCGCGGGCAGATCGATCGCCACACGGTTTGAATCGAAGGGGGGAAGGATCGAGAACGATAGTGAGCCGCTGGCAGGGTCGATTTCATCCTCATTCAAGATCAGACCTGAGTCAGGCGTTTGCTTCAAGAGATCCGAAAAAAGAAAATCCGATGAAAAAAACGTTCCGAGGTCTAACCGGTCGGAGTCCGCGGCTTCGTAAGCGGAGATGTAGTCCGGCCACGCGTAGTCGCCAGGCAGATCTGGCGAGAGGGGATCGATTCGGGAAATCGCCTGGCGCACCGTGAACCGGATAGCGGGCTCAAATTTGACGAAAGATGGTGCGACATCAAAGCCGTCATGATCGATGGCCAGCTTGCCGCCGACGATCTTGAAACTCACGCAGTATTGGCCCCGCGAAGCAACGGGCTGCGCCCAGACGCAAGTGGCGAGCAGACACAGTCCCACAAAACAGGCTGTGCCCAGCGACCGCATTCTGTTTGCGTCTGAAGTCTACCAGCTACAGAGTCAGCTTCCGAAGAACGGCCCGCGCGGGCGCGCCGTCGCTTCCGATAATCCTTAGCGGCAGGCAGAACAGTTCATATTCGCCCGGTTCCACGTGCTCCAGATTGAGGCCTTCGATGATCCAGATGCCTGCTTGGAGCAGGATACGGTGCGTTTCCGGGCCTCCGCTCTCGAATCCACCGACGGAAAGGTAGTCGACGCCGACAGTTTGGATGCCGCGCGCGGCAAGGTAATGGGCGGTCTCGGGCGCGATGGAAACATATTTCTTTTGGAAGTGATCGGTCTTCCAGCAATGCCCAGAATTCCTGGTCTTGAACAGAATGCGCTCGCCCTTTGCCAGATGATGCGGTTCGAGCTCCGAGGTTCGGATCACTTCGGGATCGGCGATCTCGATGACGCGCGCCCGTCCGATAGCCGCCGCGATCGGCATGGTTTCGATACCGGCGCCGTTCGGCAGATAGTGGCGTGGAGCGTCCATGTGAGTCCCGATGTGCGCGGTGGTCGAAATTTGCGACAGGTTGCATGGATCGCCCTCCGCGATTTCGAGCGTGCTGGTCCTTTCGAACGTCGCATCGCCGGGCCAGGTGACCATGCCGTTGCGCAATGGCACGGAAATATCGATCCAGTCGCTATTGCTCACGACGCAACCGTAACTACATTCTTTACGCCACCGGGCTGATTCTTCAGCGCATCGAGGGCTCGCTCCAGCGGAAAACGACCGGTGATCACAGAACGCAAAACTTCGGGCCAGCGTTGAGCGAAGACGCCGAGATGCTGGATGGCCGATTGAAATGCCTGCGGGGGTGCGTTCACGCTGCCCAACACGAGTTGATTGTTCAAGACCATGTTGCGCATGATTTCGTCCGTGTCCACGGGGATCGGCCCCTTGCGGCCGGGTACGCCGGTAAATACAAACACGGCATTCGGGCCCAGATGCTTCAGCACATCGAAGGCGACGCCCGACGCGCCGGTGGCTTCATACACGACGTCGATGGGACCAACCATCTTCGCCATCTCTTCCGTGGAATGCGTTTCCGCGGCAATGTACGGAATCCCGATCGCGTCCAGGATCCGATTCTTCTCCTCATGATTCGGCGATCGCGAGTACACGCTCACTTCGAAGCCCTCCACCTTCAGAGCCATTGCGCCCAGAATTCCAACCGGTCCCGCGCCGAGCACCACGGCGCGTCGACAATGAACGGGCGTCTTGCCTGGATCGTCGGGACAGTCCCAGGGCAGCCGGCGTTGTACCATCCAGAGCTGTTCCAGAGATTTCTCGGCGATGGTGAGTGGTTCCACCAGCACGGCCACGTCGCGCAACTCGCCCGGAACGAGATTCAGATAGCAATCTTCTTCCACTACAAATTCAGTCATGTAGCCGTGGTTTTGTTTGATCCCGCGCTCGGTGAAATCGCCGGTGTAACAGAAATCCTGGCGGCCTTGGCGGCACGCCACGCATTCGGGGTGGGGACACGGGCGCCGAACCGTCATCACCACCAGATCGCCGGCCTTCACTTTGGAAACCTTTGAACCGGCTTCAACCACTTCGCTCAGCGATTCGTGGCGATGATCAGGTAATCGGAACTCTCGGGCGGCGTGCCGTAATCGAACGCGACGATCTCACGGTCCGTTCCACAAACGCCGACATCCAGCACCCGCATTTTGGTTTGCGTATCCGTAGTGAGTTTGGGTTCGGGATGATCGATGACGTGGACTTCGCGTTTGGCGGGGAAGACGGCGACGGCGCGCATAGCTTCGGAATACGGAATCCAGAAGTCAGAATTCAGAATGCCGGTAAGCAGGGTACGTCGCCCTGGGCTTCTGGCTTCTGTCTGTCTTCTGTCTTCTGACTTCTGGATTCTGACTTCTGGCTTCTGATCACGCCAAGAAGTCAGAATCCAGAATGGTAGTGAGAATTTGGCCGTTGCCCCAGGTGCAGTGGCGACCGACGCCGGTCCAATGAGCGGCTTCGAAGTAGGGCAGAAATTCGGTGAGATTGCCTTCATACTCGGCGAATCCCACAAAACCGCCGATGCTGTGCCGCTGTCCGGTGCGGCTGCTACGACGTTCCACGGTGACGCGCCGCAATTCGCTGCGCACGGTCTTGACGGATCGCGCACGTTCGGCGAGCCCGCGAAAATCGACTTCGAGCGGTCCGGCTCCATACAAACTCCGCAAGGTGCTCACGCGATCGCGCGCACGCGCCAGCAAGACCGAAAAGTTGTCGGGTGCTTCCGCGCCCTTCAGGTCCGTCGGCGTCTGGAACTCCACATGGATGCGAGACACGGGGTCGGTTCGGGGGCTGAAATCGACGGCGACCGGTGAATGCTCCACCGAAATCAGTTCAGCCCACGTCGCAAACGCACGGGTGAAATGATCGAGGGAGGAGTTGAATAAATGAAGTTCGAAGCAAAATCGTTCACCGGGCTCGATGCTGCGTCCATTCAGCGCCGCGGCGCGAATGACAAATGGCCGCGGCCTATCCGACAATCCGCTCGGTCCCGCCTCTGCCGTTGGCTCAAAGAGGCTCGCGTAATCTTCCGCGCACGCCACCTCCCGCAAGACGCTTCCCAGCGCGCCGCGCAAAACGTTTCCCGCCATCCCAGGCGGAAATCGAATGACACGCCGCGCCGCGAGTTGAAGACGGCACGCTTCAAGTTGGAAGGTCACTTGAGCAGTTCGCGGATCTTAGTGGCCAGCTCTTCGGTGGAGAACGGCTTCTGCAGAAAGTGAGTATCGGTTTGGGCCTTGGCGTCCCCGTAGCCGGAAACATACAGCACTTTCATGTCCGGCCGCCCCGCCACCAGACACTCGGCCATTTTGCGTCCGCTCATTCCCGGCATCACCATATCGGTGATCAATAGATGAATCACGCCGCGGTGCCGTTCAGCGGCTGCGAGAGCATCTTTATAGGATGCTGACGAGAGCACTTGATAGCCGTGCCGCTTGAGCATGGTTTCCACTACGCGCCGCACGCCGTCCTCATCTTCCACCAGCAGAATCGTTTCGGTGCCGCGCGGCGCCCCGCTTTCTTTCGGCAATTCCAGATCCTCGGGTGTCTGCTCGGTCACCGGAAGTTCGATGTGGAAGGAAGTTCCCTTGCCGGGCGTGGACTCAACTCGCAAGTCGCCGCCATTTTCCTTGATGATTCCGTAACTCGTGGCAAGGCCGAGCCCGGTGCCCTGCTCCTTGGTTGTGAAGAACGGCTCAAAGACGCGCGACAGGACTTGAGCGTCCATGCCGATGCCGGTGTCGCTGATCGATATGGTTACGCAGTCCTGGCGTGGGAGCGCGGAATTCTTCGTTTCTATCAGCAGTTGACCTCCGGACGGCATGGCGTCACGGGCATTTACCGCCATGTTCAAGATTACTTGCTCGATCTGGCCGGGATCTGCCCGCACGGTTTTTAGCTCGAGTGCGAGCTGGATGACCAACTCGATGTCTTCGCCTAATATCCGCCGCAGCATGCGGTCCATCTCCTGCACCAGAGCGTTGAGATTGACCAGCGATGCGCGGACGCCTTGGCGGCGGCTGAAGGCCAGCAACTGGCGCGTAAGATCGGTGGCGCGCTCGGACGCTTTTACCACCTGCTCCAGATCCTGGCGCGCGGGATCGCTGGGATGCATGCCGTCCAGAAGCATGTGCGAGTAGCCGGTGATCACCATCAGCAGATTGTTGAAGTCATGGGCCACGCCTCCGGCCAGGCGGCCAACCGCCTCCAGCCGCTGCGAATGATGCAGTTGCTCTTCCAGGTGCTTACGCTCGGTGATGTCGCGCGCGTTCACCACCATTCCGTTGACCCCCGCGACGTGCGAGAGATCGCGGGAAAACGATTCCAGAACGCGCCACGAACCGTCAGAGTGGCGGATGCGGCATTCCACTGGCCGTCCGTTGTTCCCGTTAGTGAGAGCCATTTGAACCCGCGCCTTGTCTTCGGAGTGCACAAACGACAACACGTTCCTGCCCACCAGCGCGTCGAGAGGATAGCCCAGCAGCCGCTCGTGCGATGGACTGACATAGCGGATAGTGCCATCCAGGTTCATGATGCTGATCAGGTCCATCGAATTCTCGATCAGAGACCGATAGTGCTCTTCGCGCCGCTCCAGCGCTTCCACGGCACGGCCGCGCTCGGAGGCGTAGCGAATGGAGCGGACCAGCAGGTCGCCGTCCATGCGGCCCTTCACCAAGTAGTCCTGAGCACCGGCGCGCACGGCGCGGACAGCCAGCGCTTCGTCATCGTGGCCCGTCAGGACGACGATCGGAACCTTGGGCGCTTCGGTGTGGGCGCGAATCAGCGTGTCCAGCCCGTCGGCGTCTGGAAGCGACAGATCCAGCAACATGACGTCGAAGGTTTCGTGGCGCAGGCGTTCCAGGGCGGCCGACAAGCGATCCACCTGCACCAGCTTCCATTGGCCGGCGCCGGTATCGCGGACCAACTCATTGAACAGGCGCGCGTCACCCGGATTATCTTCCACCAGCAGGACACGGATGCCGTCCAGGTTCATTGCGATGCGACGGGAAGGCGGAGGGGCGCGCTGGACCCTCCGATCCACACCAGATTCTACCTTAAGCGGAGAGGGAGTTGCGGATAAAGCCCAAAACCAGGCTGGGAGGAGCTCTTTATGCGTCATTGACGTACAATAAACGGTGTATCGGGCGCCGATGACGTTGTGGGAAACCAAGACCTTCATCCGTCAGTCGGAAGAGTTGTTATCGCCCGAAGAGGACAGCGCACTCAAGTTTTGGCTCGGCATGGACCCGGAATCGGGAGATCTAATCCCAAATACCGTGGGGCGCGAAAGCTTCGCTGGGCCATCGGAGGAGACGGCAAGCGCGGCGGCGTCAGAGTTGTTTATTACTTCGGCGGAGACGATATGCCTCTCATTCTTTTCGCGGTTTACAAAAAGGGGCGCAAGGACGATTTGACGGAAAAGGAAAAGGCCGAACTGAAGAGCGTCATCAAAGCGATTCGAGGCCAATACCGAAAAGAGCATTAGTCATGGCAAAGCAAAAACGTTCGACAGTTGGAGAGGAGATTCTCCAGGGAGCCAGGGAGGCCTTGGCCGCCATCAAAGGCGATACCACCGCCGTGCGAGTAACTATCATTCCTCGCATCGACGTTGGGGAAATCCGCCGCCGCTTGAAGATGACCCAAGCCGAGTTCTCCCGGGCCTTCGGCTTGTCGCTTGATTCGGTAAAGAACTGGGAGCAGGGGCATCGCGTCCCAGAAGGTCCGGCGAAGGTCCTGCTCGCAGTCATCGCAAAGGATCCTCAGGCGGTGCAGAATGCGCTCGCGACTTATCGGTGAGCCCGATGAGTTGTAGCGGCGTTTGCATAGCGCGCAAAATCCTGGTTGAGGTGGTAGCGTGCGCGACAACAGAGGAAGCCACGCTTCGGATATACTTCCGGTGGTGAAGCTGTTTCGCTTGCATCCGTTAATCCTCCTTGCGGCTCTGATTGTACTTGGAGTAGTTGCTTGGTGGATGTGGATCATTTGGGCACTTGGTCGAGCGAAGGATCTGTAGGTCATGGTGTCACGGCCAAGAATCGCCATCAACCAACTTCCCGCTTACTACTGGTATTTGCGGATCGGGCGCAACCTGCTGTATCATAGAACTTTGCGGCTCCAGGTGGCATTTCCCTGGATAGGTCTGCCTGACGACCCAAATTCTCAAGACTGACGAAGGATAGTTATGTACGCAGTAATTGAAACCGGCGGGAAACAGTATCGCGTGGCCCCGGGCGATGTGGTCCGCGTAGAAACGCTACCAGGCGATGTTGGCTCCGTGGTCGAATTCGACCGCGTGCTGGCGGTAGTGAACGATTCGAACGAAGTGACGGCCGGCGCGGCGCTGGCCTCGGCTCGCGTGACGGGCACCATCTCCGAACATGGACGCGGCGAGAAAGTGATCGTGTTCAAGTTCAAACGCAAGAAACAGTACAAGCGCACCATTGGCCACCGGCAAAACTATACGCAGGTGACGGTGAGCGAGATTCTGGCATAGGTTTCATATGGCGCATAAAAAAGGTTTAGGCAGTTCCAAGAACGGGCGCGATTCCAATGCCCAGCGTCTGGGCGTGAAGCGCTTCGGCGGAGAGACGGTAACAGGCGGATCCATCCTGGTCCGGCAGCGTGGCACCATCTTTAAGCCCGGCGAGAACGTCGGCCGTGGCAAGGACGACACCCTGTTTGCCAAGGTTCCCGGCATCGTGGTGTTTCGCGATCGCGGCCGTTTCGGCAAGTTCATCAGCATCCAAACGGCGGGCGAGTAACACCCCTCGGGCTGAATCGGTTAGTCCCAACCCAGCCCAATCCCATGTTTATTGATGAAGTACGAATCCGCGTGAAGGCGGGCGACGGCGGCAACGGCTGTCTTGCGTTCCGGAGGGAGAAGTTTGTCCCGCGCGGCGGACCCAGTGGCGGCGACGGCGGACGGGGCGGCGACGTGGTTTTTGTCGCGAGCGAGCATCACAACACGCTGCTACATTTCCGGTTCAATCCCGAGCACGAAGCCGAACGCGGACGGCACGGCGAAGGCAGCCAACGCACGGGCCGCGAAGGGGCTTCTAAAGATGTTCCAGTGCCGGTGGGAACCATCGTCTACGACGAAGAGACCGGCGAGGTGCTGCACGATTTCACGCACCCGGGCGAGCGATTCGTTGTCGCGAAGGGCGGCAAAGGCGGCCGGGGCAATCAGCATTTCGCCACCCCGACGCATCAAGCGCCCACCGAACACGAGCCGGGTCGCCCCGGTGAAGAAAAGAAACTGCGCCTGGAATTGAAGCTGCTAGCCGACGTTGGACTGGTGGGTTTCCCGAACGCCGGCAAATCGACGCTGATCTCGCGTATCTCGGCCGCGCGGCCGAAAATCGCCGACTATCCGTTCACCACCCTGGAGCCGAACTTGGGCGTGGTCAGCGCGGGTGACGAGACCTTCGTGGTGGCCGACATCCCGGGATTGATTGAAGGGGCGCACCTGGGGCATGGCCTGGGTGTTCAGTTTCTACGGCACGTCGAGCGCACGCGCCTGCTGGTTCATCTGGTGGACGTGTCGGAGGCCACGGGGCGCGATCCCGTGGAAGATTTCCGTATCGTGATGGAGGAACTGGAAGGTTTCAGTCCAGATCTGATCCGGAAGCCGATGTTCGTGGTGGCTTCTAAGGTGGACGTAGCGCAAGATAAGGCCAGAATCAACGCCGTGAAGGCACTGGCGGCCGAGAAGGGCTTGCCTTTCTACGAGATATCCAGTGTCACGGGCCAGGGTATCGAAGACCTTAAGTACAATATGGCTCAATATCTTTCCAAAACTGTCGAAGAGGAACTTAAGCATAGATAGAGAAAGATTGAGAGAGATAGATGGAAGTGACCGGTAGGCGCTTCCCGAGGTTCCTATGACAATTGGAATGACATCTTCCCTGCAAGGGATGCAAAGAGCTGAGAGCCAACTCAATCAAGTAGCCCAGAACATCGCTCAAGGGCCATCGTCCTCATCGGCGGGGCCAGAAGGCGACACGGTGGACTTGAGCGCACAGGCCGTGGCAATGATACAGGCGAAGAATAGTTTTGAAGCCAATACCGCGGCGTTCAAGGTCGGCGATCAGATGACGCAGACGCTGTTGAAGGCCATCGGCTAGATACGCGGCTTACTTTACCAGAGCGCTTGAACTGCTCGCGAAGTTCAGCAGCACTCCCGGGAAGATACCGAGCAACAGCGTTCCCACCGCCGCCACCCACAACGTAGCTCCAATCCCCGCGCCCACCGGTTGGATCGACATTGTCGCTTCACCTGGCTCGTTCATGTACATCACCACCAGGATGCGCAGGTAGTAGTAAGCCGCCACCGCGCTGTTCAAAAGGCCGAGTATCGCGAGCCACACCAGGTTCGCGTCGAGCGCTGCTTTGAAGATATAAAACTTCCCGAAGAATCCGCCCGTGAGCGGCACGCCGATCAGCGACAACAGGAAAATCGCAAAGAGCCCGGCGGTTACCGGCTGTTTCCATCCCAGTCCCGCGAGGTCCTCAATATTCACGTACTTTTCGCCTTGCCGCGAGAAATGGGTGATGACGGCGAAGGCGCCGATGTTCATTAACGCGTAAGCGGCCAAATAGAACATTGCAGCAGCGACGCCGATCTGATTGTGCGCCGCGATGGCCACCATGACGTAACCCGCGTGCGCGATGGAGCTGTAGGCCAGCAATCGTTTGATGTTGGTCTGCATCAGAGCCGCGAAGTTTCCGATGATCATGGTGAGCAGCGCCGACGACCATACAAACGGTTCCCAACGGTTGGTGATTGGCGCAAAGGCGGTCATGAAAACTCGCAGGAAAACTGC
>JBEKRO010000063.1:0-37525 GCA_049518655.1 Bryobacteraceae bacterium
GTCAGGGGTGAAGCCGAACTTTTTTTGTAACTCTTTGAGCGGCGCGGATGCGCCGAAGGTGTGCATCCCGATGCGGCGTCGGGCATAGCGGTCCCATCCGAACACCGACGCCTGTTCCACCGAGACTCGCGCACGCACGCGTGGCGGCAGTATCGCGTTCTGATATTCGTAGGATTGCTGCTCGAACAGCTCCCAGGATGGCATGCTGACAACGCGCGCCTTGATTCCTTGTTTGGTAAGTGTTTCGTAGGCGTCGACGCACAGCGATACTTCGCTGCCGGTTCCGATCAGTATCACGTCCGGCTTGCCCTCCGGCGGGTCGGCCAGAACATAAGCGCCGTAAGCGACGCCGGACGCCGACCCGTATTTAGTGCGGTCGAAAGTCGGCATGTTCTGGCGTGAAAGAATTAAGCACACCGGCTCATGGGTAAGCTGCGCGATCACACGCCAGGCCTGAGCCACCTCGTTCGCGTCACCCGGCCGTAATACGATCAGTCCCGGAATCGCACGCAGCGAAATCAATTGTTCCACGGGCTGATGCGTCGGACCATCTTCGCCGACGCCAATGGAATCGTGCGTGAAGATGTAAATGACGGGGATCTCCATCAGCGCACTCAATCGGATGGGCGCGCGCATGTAGTCGCTGAAGATGAGAAAACCCGAGCCGAAAGGCCGGAGCTTCGATAGCGAAAGCCCGTTGAGAATCGACCCCATGGCGTGCTCGCGGATGCCGAAATGCATGTTGCGGCCGCCATAGTTGTTGGCTTCCAAATCGCCCGCGCCGTCGAAGGTGAGCCGCGTTTTCGTGGACGGCGCCAGATCCGCGGCGCCTCCGATCAGCCAAGGTAAATGCTGCGCAACGGCGTTCTGCACCTTCGCGGACGCATCGCGCCCCGCTAAGCCCTTGGCATCGGCGGGGAACGTTGGAATGGCCGCATCCCATCCCTGCGGAAGCTCGCGCTTCTGGATCTTCTCCAACTGGCTGGCCAGTTCCGGAAACTGCTTGCTGTACTCGGCGAACTTCGCCATCCAGGCGTCACGCGCGCTGTGTCCACGCTGGCCGAGCTGTTCCTTGAATCGATCGTACACGCCGTCCGGCACCAGGAACTTCGCGTCCTCCGGCCAGCCGTAGTTGCGCTTGGTGAGGCGAATCTCTTCCTCGCCCAGCGGCTCGCCGTGCGCCGCGCTGGTGTCCTGCTTGTGCGGGGCGCCATACGCGATGTGGCTATCCACAATGATGATCGTCGGACGTTCTTCAGTTGCCAGAAACGTTCGAATGGCCCGCGCGACCATCTCCTGGTCGTTGGCGTCGCCCACCCGGAGCACGTTCCAGCCGTAGCCCAGAAACCGCGTGGCCACGTCTTCGCTGAAAGCGAGCGACGTGTTGCCCTCAATCGTAATGTGGTTGTTGTCGTAGATCCAGCAAAGATTGGACAGCTTCAGGTGTCCCGCCATAGACGCCGCTTCGCCGCTGACGCCTTCCATCATGCATCCGTCGCCCGCCAGCGCGTAGGCGTTGAAGTTCACCATTTCGAAGCCGGGGCGGTTGAAATACTTCGCCATCCAGCGCGATGCCAGAGCCATTCCGACGCTGGTGGCCACGCCCTGCCCGAGCGGACCGGTTGTGGTCTCGATGCCGGATGTCCAGCGGTATTCGGGGTGCCCCGGGCACTTGCTGTTGAGCTGCCGGAAATTCTTGATGTCGTCCAGCGTGACGCTCACCGTTCCGAGCGTCTCGTACTTGGGATTCACCGCCTTGACCTGGCTCAGGTGCAGCATCGAATACAGAAGCATCGAGGCATGCCCCGCGGAAAGTACAAAGCGGTCGCGATTGGGCCAGATGGGATCTTCCGGGTCGAACCTCAGGAACTGCTGCCAGAGGGTATAGACCACGGGCGCCATGGCCATCGGCGTACCAGGATGACCGGAGTTTGCTTGTTGGACCGCATCCATCGACAAGGTGCGGATGGTGTTGATGCAAAGCTGATCGATTGCGTCTGGAGAGGCCAGCGCTTGTGGCTGAGTGGAGGTGGACATGGGAGCTTTTACGAACCCTCCGCGGTTCGCGGGCGGCGGAGTTCGGGGGAAAAACCCGCGCGCTCTCTGATCGAGCATTGTAGCCCATCCCATTAGGGCCCGCCAATGAATATCTTGTTTCCGGGAGTTTTGCTTAGGAACGGCTAAGGTGTTCTAAGGTTGGGGCGCTCTATCGACAGCGCCAAATCAGCCATACCGTGCGTCCGGCTTTGAGCCATAGTCTAGCGACGCCCGCGAATCTCCCGGACCCTGCGGTGTGAGGTCCAGGACCTTGTAGAACGGTGTTAGAAGATCCATGCCCACATGATGCACGTCGGGCTGGGATTGACATTTCTTTGTTCTACCGCAATCCCAAAATTGGCAACGCCGCTTCCGGCGCAAGGACCCGAATAGGTGAGCCCCGAAACCCTTTCGGGTCACGCGTCACAACATATTCGCATTCTGAGGCCAGCGCCGCGGCCGCTGTCACCGCGTCCTCGAAATCCGCCATCGGCAACCGCAGCGCTTGTTCGATCACGGAACCGTCCACTGCCGCCACGTTAAACACGCGCAGAATGAGACCGATCACTTGGTTCGCCTTCACCAGGCCGACTTCCTTCTGTACGAAGTAGTGGATCGTCGTGATCGCGTGAGCCGCCAGAAACCCTTCGGAACGGCGCGCTTCAATCGCGGACCAAATCGCCGTGCTCGTCTCTACATGCAGTTGCCGGTCGAGTAGAACGTCTAGAACGACGTTCGTATCCACCATCAGCCGCTTCATCGGTACTTAGTAGCCAGATGCCGCTTGTAGTCCTTCATGTCTGCTTTCCTAAGCACGCCTCTGACGGAATCGAGGATCGGAGTATCGGCCGGCACCCGGGCGGGCGGCTCGGCTATGGCAGCCAGGTATGCCTCAACCATCTTCGAGACGGACATGCCCTGCTTCTTCGCAAAACGCTTAGCGCGCAAAACTACGGCTTCATCCACGCTGAGTGTCAGCTTCGACATCTGTACGTATGATAGCAAATAATTGATACGTACAAGCTTAGGCGCCCGCCCCAGAATACTACGGCAAATAAGCCACCCATTTCAGCCGAACGCCCGGCGGCTTCAGCGCAGACTCTTCCTTAAACTTTCCTAGATGCCCCGCTCGAGCTGCCTTTTCGTCGTGCTGTTGTGCTTTCCGATCGCGCTCGCCGTCGGCGAAAACGGTTCTGTTCCCGTGGGCTCCTTCGCGCGCGAGATGCTGGTGGCCCACAACGAAATCAGGGCACGGGTGGACGTGCCGCCGCTCCGCTGGTCAGACCGCTTGGCGGCGCGCGCCGAGGATTGGGCCAGCCATCTGCTCCGCGAGCGCCAGTTTTATCATCGTCCCAAGCCGGTTTTCGGCGAGAACCTTTTTGAAATTACCGGCAGCCGCGCCACGCCGGACGAAGTGGTGGGAGACTGGGCATCGGAAGCGCGCGATTACAGCTATCGTGCCAACACCTGCCGCGCCGTTTGCGGCCACTATACCCAATTGGTCTGGAGCGGAACCCGCGAGGTGGGATGCGCGGTTGCCCGCGATGCCGGACGCGAAGTCTGGGTCTGCAACTACGACCCACCCGGCAATTGGATCGGCGAGCGCCCCTATTAAACCGCCCGCTCGGTTTATCCTGGTTGCGTGCCCTCTGACTTTAACTTGGATGCCTACCTCGATCGCATCGGGTATGCCGGGCCGCGCACCGCTGGGATCGAAACTTTGCAGGCCCTCCACGCGCTCCATCCGGCTGCGATCCCGTTCGAGAATTTGAATCCTCTCGTGGGCTGGCCCGTCCTGCTGGATGTGGAATCGCTGCAATCCAAGCTGGTGTCTGGCGGCCGCGGTGGTTGGTGCTTCGAACACAACACACTGTTCCGCCATGCGCTGGAGGCCTTAGGATTCTCAGTCATCAGCTTGGCGGCGCGTGTCCTGTGGAACGCCGATCCCGGCAGCCCCATCGGCCCGCGCAGCCACATGGTCCTGCTGGTGGAAGCGGGCGGCTTGCGCTACATCGCCGACGTCGGATTTGGCGGCAACGTCCTGACGGCGCCCCTTCGCCTGGAACCGCACGTCGAGCAGTCCACGCCGCATGAAGCGCATCGCCTGATGCCACTGGAAAACGGCTACGTGCTGGAGGCTTGTTTGAGCGGCGAATGGAAGCCTTTTTACCGCTTCACGCTCGAGCCGCAGTTCCCGGCCGATTACGAAGTCTCCAATTGGTATTTGTGCCAGCACCCGAGTTCCTTCTTCCGCCAGATCCTGATGGGTGCGCGGACTACGCCCAAAGCCCGCTATGCGCTGCGCAACAACACGCTTGCGATTCATCGCCCGGACGGAACGGAAAAACGCACTCTCGGCGACGCCGCTGCGCTGCGGTCCTGTCTGGAGATGGATTTCGGCCTGCGATTACCGGAATCGCCCGAGCTGGACGCAGCGTTGGAGCGCGTTAGCCAGACGCCGTAATAGAGCCGCGGCTAGGCTTCCAAAACGACCGGCAGTTTCGCGGCATCCCAGGCGGCGAGGCCACCGGCCATCTCAATCAGATTGGTGAGTCCATATTGGTGCAGGATGCTGGCGGCGATGGAAGAGCGATAGCCGCCCGCGCAATGGACCGCGATGCGCCGATCGCGTGGGATTTCAGCGATGCGCTCCTGCAGATGGCCGAGTGGAACGTTCACGCTGCCGTGGATGTGTTTCGTCACCCACTCGCGCGGATTTCTAATATCCAGCAACAGCGGCGGATCGGCGCTCGCTAACTCCTCCGCTACCATCGGGGCGGTGACGCGCTCGGTCGGCCACACCAGGTCCTCTCGCCCGGTGAGCGCTTCCATGCCACCACTCATGTAGCCCTTCACGTGGTCGAAACCGATGCGCCCTAGCCGCAGGGCGGCTTCCTGTTCGCGTCCAGGCTCAGCAATGATCACGATGGGCTTGGTGCGGTCGAGCACTGTGCCAGCCCAGGTTGCATACTGGCCGACGAGCCCTATGTTGATGCTGCCGGCCAGGTGACCCTTGGCATACTCGGCGGGATCGCGCACGTCGAGAATCTGAGCACCCGCATCTCCCATCCGGAGGACTTCGTCGAGATCGATCGGACGGTGAACCTGTTCGAGATTGTTGTCCAGCGTGGCGCGCTCGCGGGTGTTGAGAATGGCGTCGTACGTGAAGTAGGGCGGAGCGTCGGGTTGGTCGGCCGTGACGAGACGAATAAATTCTTCCTTCGACATGGGCTGTAGGGCATAATTCAATCGACGTTGATCTCCCAGGGAAGAAACCGTGTCGGAGGAAAGCTTCTTCCCGCAGAGCGAGCCAGCGCCGTGAGCCGGGTAAACCAGGGTCTCGTCGGGAAGCGTCATCAGTTTGTTGTGTAGCGAGTCGTAGAGATGGGCGCCCAGGTCGTTGGCGCTCCATCCCAGCGACGCGCGCAGATCGGGGCGGCCAACGTCGCCGATGAACAGCGTATCGCCCGTTAGGACGGCGTAAGGTTTCGACGGGTCCTTCATTAGATCGAACACCAGGATCGAGATCGACTCGATGGTGTGGCCGGGAGTCTCCAGCACTTGCAAGCGCAGGCCCGGGAACTCGAGGGTATCGCCATCCTTCATCGCTACGAAGGCATATTCCGCTTGGGCGCGGGAGCCGAGATGGATGGTTGCCCCCTTTTTCTGAGCAGCCTGGTCGCGCAGTTCCAGATGGCCAGCGACAAAGTCGGCGTGGAAATGAGTGAGAAAGACGTGGCGGATTTGGAGCCCTAATTTCTCGGCGTCGGCCAAGTACTGTTGAATATCGCGTTGGGGGTCGACGATGATGGCGGTGGAACTGGCCTCGTCTCCCACCAGATAGGAGGCGTGCGCGAGGCAGCCCAGATAGTACTGTTTCAGAATCATTGTCACCGATCCACTCCGGTAGCCGCTGCTACCCGACTATTGGTTCAAGAGCGGAATATCTTTGACCGGAGGCGGAGCCGGAACGCTCGCCAGGTACGCGTGGATATCCGTCAAAACCTCATCGGAAACCACCTTTTTAGTGAAGGGCGGCATGCTGCCAGCCGGGTGACGCACGTAGGCGATCAGCGCTGTGGGGGCAATCGGATGTGGCGCGAGTTTGGCCCCTGCGCCGCCACCCTGGCCTTCATAACCGTGGCACGTGTAACAACCTAACTTCACGAATTGACGTTTGCCGGTTTCCGCATTCCCGGACGCGGGCGATTGCGCGGCAAGTCCCGCGGCGGCCAGCAGCACAACTACGATCACGTTGCGAATCATGAGTCCTCTCTTAACGCGGCTGCGTGATGACGTCGATGAGATAAGGATCTCCGCGCTTGACTACGTCAATGCCACGCCGGATGGCCGCGCTGAGATCCTTCGGATCGGAAATGGGACCTTCGGCGTGGACGCCCATGCTCTTGGCCAGCATCGTGTAATCGATGTTGGGATTCGCGATCTCGGTTCCAATTTTGCACTTGTCAATGTCCACGCCGCGGTTGTGCTGGTTCGCCACGCGCTGCAATTGCATGATCTCCTGATGGTACGCGCGATTATTGTGCATCACCGTCAGCAAGGGGATGCGATGATGCGCGGCGGTCCAAAGCACACCGTTCGCCATCATCAGGTCGCCGTCGGATTGAATGGAGACGCTCAACCTTCCATGTTTCTTGTTGGCGATGGCCGCCCCCAGCGCGGCCGGAGCGAGGTAACCCACGCCTTCGCCGCCCGCGCCGCCGATAAATTGATAATGCTTGGTGAAATCCCAAAGGCGTAGTGGCCAGTTGCTCACCCAGAATGGATCCGACACCAGCGACCAATCTTCGTCCTTAATCTGGGCCCACAGTTCCGCCGAGAGCCGCGCGGTAGAGACCGGGCTGGCATCCCAAGCGTAAGAAGCGGCGGTTCGGGTTTGCTCCAGCGCCTGGTGGCTGGTTTGCGCCAGCTTGGCGGTGCGTGCCTGAATGGCCTGTTTGCGATTATCCGTCAGCAGGCGCTTTACGGCTTCGATCAGCGCCGGCATCGTGGCTTCCGCGTCCGCGGGTATGGATAGATCCACATCCTCGAAGCGCTGGAAATTCTGATAATTGCTCTTGTAGAAAAGGTCGGAAGAGCTGATGCTCACCAGCTTCGTTCCGGGCTTGATGATGGATCGCGGAACCACTTCCACTTGGCCGCCCAGGGCGTGGACCACGCCGAAGAAGTCGTAAACTTCCAACCCCAGGATCACGTCGGCGTTACTGATGGCCGGGCGCGAGCGCTGAGTTTGATTCAGCGGATGGCGGGAGGGGAAGTTCATGCGCCGCTGCTGATCGATCACCGAGGCGCCGGTCACTTCAGCCAGTTCCACTAGCAGCTTCAGGCCGGCCGGAGTGCGTGCGGAGCGGCTGGTGACGATCACGGGATTTTCAGCGGACACCAGCATCTGGGCCAGTTCGGCCACCGCCTCTGAATCACCCGCCGGGGCGGAAATTCTTGGAAGCTTCGGAATGCGCCAATTGAAATCCTTGGGTACCTCGCCTTCCTGAAGAACGCCGTCGGCGGCCAGGACCACGGGCATCATGGGCGCGGTCATGGCGATCTGGTAGGCGCGCACGGCCGATTCGCCGAAGTGCGTTAAAGACGCCGGGTTATCGTCCCACTTGGTGTAATCGCGCACAGTGGCGGCGACGTCCTGGGCGGCGTGCAGCCATTCCACGCGGCCGCGCCTTTCGGCGGCATCTGAAATGTTGCCGGCAACAATGAAGACCGGAGCCTGGTCGCAATAGGCGTTGTAGATCGCCATGGCGGCGTGCTGGATGCCCACGGTTCCATGCGCGCAAACCAGCGCCGGTTTGCCCTCGATCTTGGCGTATCCATTGGCGGCTGCCGCCGAGCATTCTTCGTGCGTGAAAGTGATGAATTCCGGGTTGACGTTGCCGCCATGATTGATCACCGATTCGTGGATGCCGCGGAAACTGGAGCCGGGCGTGGCGAAAAGGTATTCGAAACCGAGCGACTTGAAGACGTCCACCATGTAATCCGCGCCGGGGCGCTCAACGATCTGCAGGTCTTCTACGGCGACTGTTGAGGGAGTAGCGTTTTCAGCAGCTCGTTGCGCGGCAGTGGGCGGCAGGGCGGTGACGCGCTGGGTAGCCTCCTGCGCTTCGGCAGCGACTGGAGCCACTAAAGCGGCCGCTCCGGCAGCCGCGCCAGCTGCGGCTCCTTTGAGGAAACCTCGACGGGCGAGTGATGGTGTCTTGGATTTTGCCATGGATATTTGCCTCTGCGATTGTCCGCTCTGGGCGAACTATATCATGTTACGCCCAGCCTCTACTTCGGTGGCGGCGCCACCGGCCAGTTGCCATCGAAAGGCGGCCAGTTCGGCACCATGGCGTCTTGCTCGGGGTAAAACATCGAAGAGTAGATCGATCGAATCTTGCCCTGTTCGATGACAAACCACTCGCTGAACATATTCCGCCGCATGGCCACGCCCGGCTTGCGCTCAAACACCCCGAGGCCCAGCACCACGCCCGCTTCCTCGTCGACAATCGGGTACCGTCGCGCAGTGACGGCATAAATGTTGGCCATCGCGCCTTTCGACGTGCAGTCGGTGAGCGCTCCACCGGGATCCCCGCCAGGGACTGGCCTTTGCGTCGTCAGGAAGCCGTTCTCCAGGCGAATGCAGCCCGGGTGCGCGATGATCAGCGTGCCATCGTGCGCCGTCAATCCGTCGAAGTAGCTGTTGGTGATTGCGACCATGTCGGCGCGCGAAAGCCGCTCGGATTTCGGGACCACGCGCTCAGCCGGCGGATGCGCTATCAAGTTGTCCGGATCGTGGAACGCGGCGTTAGCCTGAGCGCCGGCCCCCGTTCCGATCCCCGGATCGCCCCTGCGCGCCAGGAACCACTCGGCCTCGGCAATCTTGTGATCTTCCACCTTCAATCGCACGGTCACAACGGCGGTGCCGCTCTCCTCTTCGAGCGTTCCAAAATAGCCCGCCTGTCCGTTCTCGGTATCGAAATATCTGCGCTGCAACTTACCCAGCGCTTTTGCGCTCAACCATAGCCCCGTTCCGGGCCGCCGGACCATCGAGTTTTCCGTCTCCCGGTATCCCGCCGAGAGTGGCACGCCTGCCGGATTGTGCTGCACAATCGCATTCAAATATTGGTCGAGCATGCCCTTCAGGCAGGCCCGATCGCAGCCAGCGCCATAAGCGCTTCCAATCGCGAAAAGAAACAGAGCGACACATCGCATGGCGGTATTGTATCGCCACCAATCCCTAACCCCCAATCCCCAGCCACCAATCACCAGCCACGGCTCCCTTCGTTTGACCTGTATGCAGCGCCTCACTATAATTCCTATGGCGGTCCCTACTCCCGCTGCCGGGCAGTGTGGTAAGTCCGGCTCAATTCAATTTGCTCTCTTTAGGAAAGGTCCCTCATGCCCACTGATGAACAGTTCCGCGCCCTCGAAAAGAAAGTCGAAGAACTCACCGCCCAGGTTGGCAAGCTCCAGGACATTCAGGCCGTCCGCGACCTCCAGTTCAAGTACGGCTACTATCTGGACAAGTGCCTCTACGACGAAGTGGTGGATCTGTTCACCGACGATTGCGAGGTCCACTTCATCGGCGGCATCTTCCGCGGCAAGGAAAGCGCGCGGCGCCTCTATTGCGGCCGCTTTCGCAAGAATTTCACCGGCGGCCACAACGGCCCCGTGCAGGGCTACCTGCTCGACCACATGATGCTGCAGGACATCATCGACATCTCGCCTGATGGCAAACTCGCGTACGTGCGTCTTCGGGTCTTCATGCAGGCCGGCCGCCATCACGAATTTACCGACGAAACGCATCCGCTCCGCCAGTGGTGGGAAGGTTCGCTGTATGAGAACGTCTACGCCAAGGAAAACGGCATCTGGAAAATGAAGGTGCTCAACTATCGTCCCGTCTATCACGCCGACTTCGACAAGGGCTGGGCCTTCACCAAACCCAATTACGTTCCCTATTACACCGACACCTACCCGGCCAATCCAACCGGCCCGGACGAGCTCGAAAAACCGACGCCGCCGCTGTGGCCCGATACCGACGTTCTTCCGTTCCACTATCCGCATCCAGTCACCGGCAAAGAAGTAAAGCTCGAGCGGCCGCCCAATATTATTCAGAAAGCGGCCGTGAAATAAAGGTCGAAGTACATGGCCAAGCCTTTTCCGAATACGATGGACTTCGCGGGATGGAACGCCCCATCCCGCATCGAGTGCGATATTTACGATCTGGTTACCGAAGGCATCGTGCCGGAGGAGATCAACGGTTCCTGGTATCGTTCCATCCCCGACCCTCAATACTCACCCATGCTCGGCGATGACACGTTCTTGAGTGGCGACGGCATGGTCAGTCTGTTTCGCTTCGAAAACGGCCATGTCGATTTCAAGATGCGCTACGTGAAAACGGAGCGCTGGAAGGCCGAGCGTGCCGCGCGCCGATCGCTGTATGGCAAGTATCGCAATCCTTTCACCGACGACCCCAGCGTGCAAGGCAAGCCGCGCAACGTCAACAACACAACGCCCATCTATCACGCGGGCAAGCTGCTGGCACTAAAAGAAGACAGCCACGCCATGGAGCTGGATCCGCACACGCTGGAAACCATCGGCGAGTGGGACTACGACGGCAAGCTGAAAAGCCAGACCATGACCGCGCACACGCGCCTTGCGCCGGATTCGGGGGATCTCTACTTCTTCGGCTACGAAGCTGGTGGCTTGGTCACCAAAGATGTATCGTTCTGTGTGGCGGACAAGAAGGGCAACCTGACTCGCGAAGAGTGGTTCGAAGCGCCCTACGTCGCGCTGATGCACGATTTCGCCGTTACGCGCGAGCACGTCATCTTCCCGGTGTTCCCCATCACGGCCGATCTCAATCGCCTGAAAGCCGGCGGTCACCACTGGGTGTTCGAGCAGGATAAGGAATCGTTCGTTGGAATCTTGCCGCGCGACGCTCACGTCAAACACATGCGATGGTTCCGCGGTCCCGCGCGCTCTTCGTTCCACTTCATGAACGCCTTTACCGAAGGCAATCGCGTGCACATGTATTTCGGTGTCAGCAAAGTGCCGCCGTTCCCGTTCATGCAGAAGGCCTCGGGTATCAACCTGCGTCCCGATCAGGTACGCATCGGATTCGTGCGCTGGACCTTCGATCTCTCGAAGCCGGGCGACACCTGGGAAGAGACGGTCATTGGCCCGAGCGGCGACATGCCGCGCACTGCGCTCAAAGATCAGATGACCGATTTCGACATCGGTTATTACCAAACCTTTGATCCAAGGAATGCTCCGCAGAACGGGCCGCCGCCTATCGCTGGACCCGTGGGTGCGGGCTTCAACACCATCGTTCGCATGGAAGTGAAGACCGGAAAATATACGACGCTCGGGCTCGGTCCAACGGTCACCGTACAGGAACACATTCATATTCCGTCCAAAAAACCAGGCCACGAAGGTTACCTGGCGTTCGTGTGCGACATGCACGATCAGCAACTCTCCGAAGTCGCCATCGTGGAGGCGGAACACATCGAAAAAGGTCCCATCGCGCGCATCAAAGTGCCATTCCGCTTGCGCGTGCAGGTCCATGGCAACTGGGTCCCGTCCGAAGAACTAGCGGGTAACGCTTAAATGTCCGAAGTAATCGGCGCCTACTTTATCGCGGTGCTGCTGGTGGCGGCTGTTTTTGTCGTGGCGTTCCTGATCGGCTACACGCTGCGCGGCGCATCGTATCGTACGCGGCTCCTGCTCAACCTGATCGGCACGGTCATTCTCGCGACCGCAGTTCTCGAAAAGGCAGGATGGTCCGTTCGGCCATGGACCGCCGGATCGCCCGCAGCCGCCTTCAACGACTCGCTGTTTCGAATCTTATTCCTGGTGGGCGTTGGACTCTTATTCGTCTCTTGGACCATCGCGCTCGGCAATCGGGAGCCGCGCTAGTTATTTTTTGAAGTGCTCGTGATTCGGCGCATGATGCGCCGCGACGGCAAGCGTAAACCGCGGGTGCTCGCCGCAATGCCGGCAGGGCGGAAACGTCTCGCCTTTCACCATGGTCACCTGGTGCTTATCTTGATGGACTCCATCGTGCACAACGTCGTAGATTCCGGATTTGGGGCAGAGATCGCCCGGTTTGAATTGTTCCATAAACTCGTCTTACGCTCGGGCGGGTCGCAAAGCTCCTTGGCCTGCGGGGGCTTCATCCGCTACCTTCCGTCGGGGAGGCGTCGCCAGCAGCAACAGCAGCGATCCCGCAAAACATAACCCAGCGATGGAATAAAACACCGGCGTGTAGCTTCCAAATTTGTCGAACACGTAGCCGGCCACAAAAGGAGCCACCGCTCCGATGCCGGTCTGAATGGCGAGCCACAATCCGATTACGGCCGGATAAGCCTTCAGTCCGAAGTAGTTCATGGGCGCGCCCATCATGGATACCAAAGTCGCTCCCCAGCCAAATCCGAGCAGGATCGGGAACGGATAAAGGTCGGCCGGGCTCGTCGCATGCACAACCAGAACCGTTCCCAATCCGAACGCCGCCATCGCGCTGGCCCATATATAGCGCGGCTCAATCCGATCGCCAAAGCTTGCGAGCAGCTTGCCGATCAAGGTGGAGATCGCAAGAATCGACATCGCCATCGCAGCCTCAGACGGCGAATGGCCCAGGTCTTTCAGGTGCACTACGCCGTGGGCTTGAATGAGGCTAAACCCGCAGCTAATTCCAATGGACGAGACGAGCATCAGAATAAACGCGCGCGAGAAAATTGCTTCTTTGAATGTCCAGGCTTCGGTGGTTACAAACACGCCTTTGGGCCGCTTTTGTCCCGGCGCAAGATCCGCGGCAGCGCCGCCATCAGGCACCTGACCCAGGTCCGCGGGCTTCTCTTTCACGAAGAAGATTACGAAGGCTGCTCCAATTGCTGCCAGCACCAGGAAGATCCACCAGCCATTGCGCCAGTTCCCATTCGAGTTCGCGATTACTCGGTTGAGAATGGGCGGCAGAACGAATCCGCCGATACCACCGCCGCTGTACATGAGGGACAGCGCGAGCGCGCGTTTGCGGATAAACCATTGCGCGATTCCCTGCTGTTCGGCGATCGCTCCGCCCGCGCAGGATCCGAAGCCAATCAATATTCCGAACGAGATCACGGCCTGCCAGCCGGTGTGGACAAACAGCGCCATGGAGAGCGCGCCCAGCATCGCGGAGCAGCTTCCGATCAACAGCGTGAACCGAACGCCGATCTTGCCAACCAGAGCGGCCACCAGCGGCCCCGGCAATCCGACCATTAGCATATAGAGCGAAAATGCCAGACCCAGCATGGTGCGATCCAGATGCAGGGACTTTGCCATGTAGGCGTTGATGACGCTCTGTCCGTACGTAGGAAATCCAAGATTGACGAGATAAATAAACCAGAACGCCGCCAGCAGCTTCCAGCCGTAGAATGCCTTTTTCTTCATGCCTCGGGCCTCGATCCTTAGTGCTTATACCATATAATGAGCAGGCAAAACGAATGGCAACGATGTCCCAAAGTTACGCAGATTTGAAACTTCTCATTGGCGGCGAGTGGACGCCGAAAGACGGCCGGGAACACGAACCGGTAATGAATCCGGCTACCGGCGAATGTATCGGCGTGCTGCCCCACGCATCGAAAGCCGACTTGGATCGCGCGCTGGACGCCGCCGAAAAGGCTTACCCGGTGTGGCGAGGTATGTCGCCGCAGGATCGCGGAAAGATTTTGAAGCGTGCAGCGGATTTGATGCATGAGCGCGCCGAGCATATCGCGCGCATTGCCACCATCGAAGAAGGCAAGACCATTCACGAAACGCGCCTGGAGACGCATGGCTCGGCCGACATCCTGGAATGGTATGCCGAAGAGGGCCGCAGAGCTTATGGGCGCGTGCTTCCGCAACGAGCTCCGGGCGTTCGTATGACGGTGCTGCGCGAACCAGTTGGTCCCGTGGCTGCGTTCGCCCCGTGGAATTTCCCCGTTGGCAATCCGTGCCGCAAGCTGGGCGCGGCGCTGGCCGCGGGATGCCCCTGCATCATGAAACCGGCCGAGCACACACCGGCGTCGGCGCTCGAAGTGGCGCGCGCTCTCATGGATGCTGGACTGCCGAAGGGCGTGATCTCGATTGTCTTCGGCGTGCCGTCGCAAGTGTCCACGCATCTTCTTGCCTCGCCGGTAATCCGCAAAGTTTCGTTTACCGGGTCGACAAAGGTTGGCAAGCAACTCATGAAGCTGGCCGCCGACGGGATGAAGCGCACCACGATGGAACTCGGCGGCCACGCGCCAGTGATCGTATTCGACGACGTCGATGTCGAGAATGTGCTCGATCTGTCGGCTACGTCCAAGTTCCGGAATTCCGGTCAGGTGTGCGTCTCACCGACGCGCTATTACGTCCACGAGAAAATCTACAAGCAATTCGTCGACGGATTCGCGGCGCGCGCCAGCTCTTGGGTGGTGGGCGATGGGCTGGTCGAAACCAACAAAATGGGACCGCTGGCGCATACGCTACGCTTGAACGCGATGGAGGAGTTACTCAGCGACGCGAAGAAACACGGCGCGCATTTCGATGCGGGCGGCTCGCGCATTCCGGGTCCCGGCTATTTCTGGGAGCCCACTGTCCTTTCGGAAGTGCCGAACGAAGCGCGCATCATGAACGAGGAGCCGTTTGGACCCATCGCAATCATCAATCCGTTTTCCGATTTCGGTGACGTGATCAAACAGGCCAATCGGTTGCCCTATGGCTTGGCCGCCTACGCCTTCACGCGTTCGAATCGCACCGTGAACCTGCTGGGCGATCAGTTGGAGGCCGGCCTGATCGGCATCAACAGTTACCTGATCTCGGTGCGCGATTCCCCATTCGGCGGCATTAAGGAAAGCGGGCACGGTAGCGAAGAAGGCATGGAAGGCTTGGAGGCGTGTCTGGTGACCAAGTTTGTGAGCGAGTCCTAGTGGCCGGCTACTTGCGTATTGCCACCGAAGAGGCGTTCGCCCCGCCTGAGCTGATCGCGCGCTATCGCAAGCTTCTCAACGACGGTTACGACGATCCAGGATTTCGCAGCCTCTGGGGGTTTTATTCCGGCGCCAGCCCTCGCGCCACGGCGCTAGCGGAACGCATACAAGACATCGGCGAGCGGCGCTTGCGCGATATGGACGACACAGGTATCGCGATGCAGATCCTTTCGCTGACCGCGCCGGGAGTGCAGGTTTTCGACGCGCCGGAGGCTACGGCTCTGGCGCGAACTTTCAACGATCAGCTGGCCGATGCTATTCGGCAACATCCTGACCGGTTCGCCGGGCTAGCGGCCATCGCCCCGCAAGATCCCGCCGGAGCAGCTAAGGAGCTCGAGCGCGGCGTGCGCCAGCTTGGCCTGAAGGGCGCAATCGTGAACAGCCACACTCGGGGCGAGTACCTGGACGATCCCAAATTCTGGGCCATCTTCGAAGCGGCCGAGCATTTGAACGTTCCGGTGTATATTCACCCCACCACGCCGCCGAAGTCCATGATCGGGCCGTTCATTGAACGCGGCCTGGACGGCGCCATTTTCGGCTTCGCGGTGGAAACGGGGCTGCACTTGTTGCGGATCATTGTCAGCGGCGTCTTCGATCGATTCCCTAAGCTTCGCATCGTCGTAGGGCATTTGGGTGAAGGGCTGCCGTACTGGCTGTTCCGTATCGATTTTATGCACGCCGCCATGGTGAGGGCCAATCGCTACCCGTCCGTTCAGAAACTCCAGAAGAAACCGAGTGACTACATCAAAGAGAACGTATACGTCACCACCAGCGGCATGGCTTGGGAGCCGCCGATTCTGTACGCGCAATCGGTTCTAGGCGTCGACCGCGTTCTCTACGCAATGGATTATCCCTACCAGTTTGTTCCCGAAGAAGTAAAAGTCACCGACCATCTTCCCATCAGCGACGCCGACAAGAAGAAGCTGTATCAGACCAATGCCGAACAGGTATTTGGACTGCGTGGCGGCAAGATATAATGTTGCGTTAGGTATTTTATGCGAACTCATTTCCTGGCTGCGGCTCTCGCACTTATGGTTTCGGCTCCCGCATTCGCGCACCATTCCTTTGGGGCTGAATACGACGACACCAAACCAGTCACTGTCTCTGGCGTAGTCACCAAGGTTGATTGGGAGAATCCTCACATTCATTTCTATCTCGATGTGAAGGACGACTCGGGCAACGTAGTCCAGTGGAAATTTGAAGGCTTTCCGCCCAATATGCTGATCCGGCAAGGATGGAGGCGCGAGACGATGAAGCCTGGCGATACGGTTAGCGTGTACGGATGGCGCGCGCGCGACGGATCGAACTTTGCGCACTCGCGCGAAGTTACTTGGGCCGACGGCAGCAAGAAAACTTCTGGACCGCCTGCCAGTACGGGCGGCAACTAGGTGATCCATCCTCTGCGAGCGCTGGAATGCGGTGAGAATAACGACGACGTCGAACGAGCGGTGTTACGACGGCAAGCCTTGAAGAACTCTGGCGCCTGCGCGTGCAAAAGCGGCGGCAGCGTGAGAGTGACCCGCCACGAATACCGCGGTTAACCGAGTTGTTTGAAAGTACGCCGAGTCTTCCGCTCCGACCGAAACCTCTCGAACGGAATGGCCGAAAGGGGCTTCGTTAGTGAGCGGTCGCAGGAACACCGAATATTCAGTGCCGTCCTTGACGTAAACCAAATGCAGGTAGATCTGTTTTTTGAGGAAGCAGAGACGCCCGCGCTCCAAGCTATAGCCCGTGGTCCCGAGTGCGGCGATTGCGGACGCAGGCACCCCTTGCTTCGCTCCGAGAGACTGGATGGCAGTCAGGTCCGACAGCCACTGTCGCGGCTCGCCATTCACGATTTCACGCTCATGATCCTGAGCGGCTGCCACGCAAAGTTGCGGAGTCTGCTCTCTACGGAATGTCCGGTACGAGAACCCGGCGGCGAGCACCATGGCGATCAGGGCGGCGGCTGCGACGGCCCAGCCCCGGACATGGCGACGCTGCGTTTGGATTTGACTCCGGACGGCGGCCGCGACACGTGAAGTGTCGAGCTCTTCCGACAGTATGCTCGCCCGCACGCGTTGATCCAGTTCATCGTCGGTCATCGATATGCTTCTTTCGCCATGGGCGCCAGACTTTCTCGCAGCTCCTGCCGCGCCCGGCTGAGCCGCGACATCACGGTTCCCATCGGCAAGTCCAAAATCCCCGCCGCCTCGCGGCAGGTGAATCCTTCCACGACACACAACAACAGTACGGTCCGCTGCTCCAGCGACAAAGCACCCAGGGCTTCGGCGATTTCGGCAGCTTCCTGCAACATCGGGCGAACGCCCCGTGACGGGAGATCGGGAACTCGCAATTCCCGGCGGGCCTGCCCGTGGAATACATTGAACATGATCCGGAACAGCCACGCGCGCGCATTGGTGCCGGTTTGGAAGCCACGGAACCCGCGCCAGGCGAGCAGCATGGTTTCCTGCACCAGATCTTCGGCAGATGCTGGCTCAGGCGTCAAGCGTCGAGCCACACGCAGCAGGGCCGCCAGATGCGGCATGGCAATACATTCGAATTCTTGCTGCTGCGTGGGCACTTCGCTTCATCTTACCGCCTCGAACAGGCTGGCTAGCCGCCCGGCTTTAGTCGCTCTTCTTTTGTAACTCGTCCAGTTCCGCCAGAACTTCCTTGCTATGCGGATTGGGGTCCACTTTGAGATAGACCTTCTTGATCGTGCCCTTCGGATCGATCAGGAACGTGTTGCGCGCCGCAACTTGCATCTTGCCGAAAGCGCTGAGCGAGCCGTATTTGTCGGTGACTTCGTGCTCGGGATCGGACAGCAGCTTGAACGTCAGATTCTCTTTGGTGCAGAATTGCACATGCGAATCCACGGTGTCCAGGCTGACGCCTACGATTACCGCGTTCTTCTTGTCGAACTCGGGCTGATCGCGCTGGAAATTGTGCGCTTCAATGGTGCAGCCCGGTGTCATGTCTTTCGGGTAGAAGTAAAGAACCACCCATTTGCCCTTGAAATCCTTCAGGCTGACATCTTTGCCTTCCTGCGATTTCAGGGTAAAACCGGGCGCCTTGGTTCCCTCGGCGGGCGGAGCATCGGCGGCGTACATCGCCGCGCCCCCCAGCAGTATCAGCGCGCTCATGCCGTACAGTAAACTCTTCATTCTTGGAATTGCCTCCCTTTCAGGTCGCCCGGCCTCATTGACCAATTGCCGGGCTAACACTGACTATAATGCTCCCCGCGGCCGATTTCATCCGTTGCGCCAAAAAACAAATACAATCATGGGGAGGTTTGCATGCTTGCTGCCCTTCGTCTCCTAGCGCCTCTGGCCATCGTGGCAGGTTTTGGACTGGCTCAGACTGCGACCAAAAACTGGACTCCGCCGAAAACTTCATGGGGCGATCCCGACTTGGAAGGAACCTGGACCAGCGACGACCAGTATGGCGTGCCGTTCGAGCGTCCTGTGAAGTTCGGCACCAGGAAAACGTTGACCGAGCAGGAACTAGCCGATCGAGTGAAAGAAGATGAGCTGCTCCAAACCAGCATTGAAGCGGGCGAGCGGCCGAACGCGGGCTACTGGAAAAACCAAAAAGGTGTGGACGCTGCGGCGGTGCCGGCCAATTGGTTGGAGTTCGCACGCAGAGCCTCGCGACAGACTTCCTTGGTGGTGGATCCGCCGGATGGCCGCATTCCGCTGACTGAAAACGGGAAAGCGCTGGCAGCCGCTGCCGCAGCGCGGCGGGGCCAACCACCGGGGTCGTGGCTCGATCTGACCATGTACGATCGCTGCATTACGCGCGGCGTGGCCGGGTCGATTTTTCCAGTGGTCTATGGAAACGGCACGCAGTTCCTCCAAACCAAGGGGCTGATCGCTTTACGCTACGAAATGATCCACGAGACGCGCCTCGTCCCCATGGACGGGCGGCCGCATTTGCCCGCTAACCTGCGCAGCTACATGGGCGATCCGATCGGCCATTGGGAAGGCAACACGCTGGTTGTGGAAACCACCAATTTCATCGGAGGACACGTTGGGGTGGGCGGGAATGGAAACGGGCCGCCCTATAGCGAGGACCTGAAGCTGGTGGAGCGCTTCACCCGGACTTCGGACAAGACGATCCAATACGAGATCACAATTACCGATCCCCAGACATACACGGCGCCCTGGACCGTGGCTTTTCCGATCACCCGCGAACCGGGCTATCAGATCTTCGAATATGCCTGCCATGAGGGTAACTATGCGATGCACAATCGATTGAGCGCGGCGCGGGCGGAAGAGCGGCAAGCGGCAGCTAAAGCGGCTGAAGCGAAGTAAGCTCGGTTTCACGAAGCGGTCCGCGTGTCGTGCCGTGCCAGACCTCGCGTGGCTTTAGAGCAATACAAACAAAGATCGTCCAAATCAATACGACCGCGATCGTTTCATGGCGCAGAACCAACGCCCGCCAAGCATTATCCGTTCGGGTGCCCAACCACAAGGCGGCCAAGGTCTGGCCAGGGACGAGGAAGGCGGCATAGCCTGCGCACAGAAGCAGCGACAGTGGTCTTTGAGCGAAGAACAATAACGCGGGGACTCCCAGCCAAAGGATTTGGGCATCGTAAAAGCGGTGATAGCCAATGAGCACCGTGGCGGAGGAAATCAGAGCGGCGGACATCCAGTGGTCGGCGGCTCGTCGTATGGCAACAATCGTGAGGAGAACGATGAGGGCGTAAAGAATGATTTCAACGGGCGTTTGGGAGAGAGCTTCCGGAATCAGGATGTGGAGATTGATGAGCTGGTACCAGGAGGTTGGATCCGGTCCACTGTGCAAACCCGAAGAAGAGCCGACAATTTCCCGCAGGTTCCAATTCAGAGCGGGAAACCATCCCGGCGCGATGAGCGCTACTCCAATTCCGGTGGACACCGCTACCATCACGCAAGCCACAATGAGCTTTCTGTATTGCCGCTGTCCCAAGGCCAGAAGCAAGAAGCCGGCCGCCAGTTGAGGTTTGATGCATGCCGCCATCCCGAGCAACAAACCAGCGATATCGGGGTCGGTGGTGAACAGGCTGACAAAGATGAGACCACAAACGAGCACGCTCGGCTGGGCTCTGCCCAGGCCGGTATGTAGGGGCGCGAATGCGAGGAGCAAGGAAGCAACCGGCAGAGCCCATTCTTTCGCTAATCGAGCGAGCGCCACGACGTTCCATAGGGAAAGAGCGAGCAGGCAGGCCAGCCAAAGCACTTTGGCAATGGCCCATGGCAGTAGGGCCAACGGCGCCACGAGCGGCAGTGCGGAAGGCAGATAAACTGACGGACTAGTGACAAAATACGCCGCAGGGACTGGAGCGCCGGCGGCTTGCGCAGAGGCGGCAAGATCGGCGGGGATGTAAGGGTTCAGGCCCTGCATCCAGTTTCGCGCAGCGGTGAACACAATGAGAAAGTCGCCGCTGTCGTCGACGGCGCGACATGGGCCGCGCACGACAAAGTAAAGCGCCGCCGCGACAAAGACAATCAGCCACAGCCGGCGATTGTTGATGCTTAGGAACCCCAGCCCAGAGCCTCCTGGGGCAAATATCGGCGGATAACCCTCGGCCCAATAGATTTTCGGCCTCACGGCTTGGTAGCCACGGAAGCTCTATCCTAAGAGGATAGCCGGAGGAGAGCAGTGGCTCAAACATCGATACAACTTGGTTCCATCGGAATCTGGACGCGTTTGGAGGATCAGCCAGCCGCGAAGGCACGGGAGACTGTTCGTGAGCTGGAGGAGCTGGGTTATGGGGCTTTCTGGTTTGGCGAAGCGGCTGGGCGGGAAGCGCTGACCAACGCCGGCCTGCTGCTGGCGGCGACGAAGCGAATGGTAATAGCAACCGGGATCGCCAATATCTACGCGCGCGACGCGGTGGCGATGGCGGCCGGCCAGAAAACACTGGCGGAAGCGTATCCCGACCGGTTTCTGTTGGGGCTGGGCGTGAGCCATGTGCCACTGGTGGAACAGTTACGCGGCCATCGTTACGAGAAGCCGGTGGCGACGATGAAAGCGTATTTGGAAGCCATGGATCGCGCCCCGTACAATGCCTTTCCGCCTGCCACGAAACCCGCGCGAGTTCTTGCGGCGCTGGGGCCGAAGATGCTGGAACTATCGGGCAAGCAGGCCGATGGCGCACATCCTTACAACACCAATCCCGAACACACGGCTGAGGCGCGGAAGATCTTGGGGCCGCAACCGTATCTTTGTCCCGAGCAGGCGGTGGTGCTGGAAACCGATCCCGACAAGGCGCGGGGAATCGGGCGCGCGTTTCTGGGCTTCTATCTGACACTGCCCAACTACGTCAACAATTTTCTGCGGCTAGGGTTCGACGAAAGCGATTTCAAAGATGGCGGGAGCAATAGGATCATCGACGCGATTGTTGCGTGGGGCGATTTGAACGCCATTCGCAATCGAATTCGCGAGCATCACGCGGCGGGCGCGGACCATGTTTGCATTCAGGTGCTCACAGCGGATTCAAAGGTGCTGCCTCTGCGCGAGTGGAGGGAACTGGCCGGCGCGCTGCTTCGTTAGACGATCATCGAAATAGGTCCTGCTCGGGTTTGCGGAGTAGGGAACGGGCGGAGCCCTCGGCGGGTTGCCATTCGAACCCCCGAATGAGTGCGACCGGACATCCGGCGGCTTTCTTCATCACGAGTCCCGCGGCGGCAGCCAGTTGATCCGCCACCGCGATGATGGTACTCGAGAGCTTCTTCCCATGACGGTCCGTGTGGCCGCGAAGATCCTCCAAGGGATCGAGACCCGCAATCCCGATGGCGACATCCACCAGGCCTTCGCGCCACGGACGTCCGAAGGTATCGGTGATGATGACCGCACCGCAAGCGAGGTTGTTGCGAAGACGAAGCGCGGACGCATCCGGATCGTTCGGCAGAATCGTTGCGAAATCGCCGCCCTCGACGTTCGATTGATCGACTCCCGCGTTGGCACAGACGAAACCATGCCGCGTTTCTGAAATGAGGACGCCGCGCTCCATTTTCACGATGCGCCGCGATTGAGCCAGGATCAGCTCGATCAGCCGCGAGTCCTTGTTCCATTCTTCGGCCCAAGATTTGGCGAGCGCGGAAGGCCGCATCTCACGCAGATCCACGATGGCGCCTTCTGCTTTCGAAACGATCTTCTGCGCTACGGCCAACAGAACGGTTTGATCCATGTCCGGTGTCGCCTCGTGAATCAGTGACGCGAGGTCATCGCCCGGTCTCACTTCGGGGAGAGAAGAAAGCCCTGTTATTTCGAGGCGCATACCGTTCGGAGGAAAGATGAAACCTGACAGTGATGCGGGCGCGCCAAAAGTTCGGCCACATCTTCGGGAGTGTCGATGTCGAACATCAAGCCGGGAAGACGCAGCACATCGGCGGACAAGCCCTTCGAGAGCGCCTGATCCAGATGCGCGCGACAACTGCCGGGGCCGAAGCGGCTCTCAATGCAATCGGGCGGCGTTCGCACCAGCGCATTGGTTCCGGTGCCATCCGAGGATGGGACAACGATCAGGCCGGGGCGGGCGGAAGCAGCGAGGCGCGTGAAATCGGCGGGCGTTACTGTGGGGACATCGATGGGTACCAAGAGAACCGTGGATGCACCCATCTCCATGGCGCGCAAACACGCCGCGTCGGCGGAGGCGCTGTGGCTGATCTGTTCATTCTCTTCAAAAACCAGGGCGCCCGATTGACGCGCGTGATCGGCGATTTCGATGTCGCTCGTGGCCACCACCACGCGGTCGATCCCTTCGGCCCGGCACAGCGCAGCCAACGTTTGGCGATAGAGCATGCGAGCCAGCGTTTCCCGTTGTTCAACCGCAAGAAATCCGGTCAAGCGCTGCTTGGCGTTTTGCGGGTTCTTCACCGGAAGAATGGCAAAGATCATTTGATCCCCATTTCCCGGGCGAGCACTCGCGCCAGCGATTTTCTTTCGCGCAGCCCGTGCATGATGGTGCCGGTGACCACGGGCCGCATGTCGAGCGCCGCTACTTGCGAGGCTTGTTTGCGATCCACTTCGTCGAGGATAAAGATGCCGCAGAAATCCAGGTAGAGCTTCGCAACCTCGGCAGCCGACGATCGCAGTCCCATGCTCTTCATCATTTTCGCTGCGGGACCTTTGAGAGCGCGGCCGCCGACGATGGGCGAAATCGCAGCCACCTGATCGCGTCTGCGCCGCAGGGCTTCGCGAATACCAGGGACCGCGAGAATCGGGCCGATGCTGATGAACGGGTTCGATGGGCAAAGGATAATTGCCTCTGCTTTGTCGATCGTGTCCAATAATCCGGGAGCCGGCACAGCGTCGGAAGCGCCTTCAAAATGCATGGCCGTTACCCGATCGCGCGCGCGCCGCTTCACGAAATAGGTCTGAAACTCCAGTTCGCCCGACGGAGTGCAAATGCGCGTACGCACACGTTGGTTCGACATAGGAACCAGGATGGAAGCAACCTGGAGAGCGCGAGTGATTTCAGCCGTCACTTCTGCCAGCGTCGCGCCCTGACGCAGGCGTTCGGTGCGGTAGAGATGAGTGGCGAGGTCCACATCGCCCAGTTGAAACCAGGTGTCGGCGCCCAAGCCTCCCAGCGCCTCCAGACAGCGGAAGCTGTCGCCGCGAATTCCCCAGCCGTGTTGCGGATGCGCCAAGCCGGCCAGAGTGTAGGTGACGGTATCGAGGTCAGGTGAGATGTGAAGTCCGTGAATCTCGGCATCGTCGGCGGTGTTGCCGATGATGAAGACGCGTTCGGGGGGAATCACGCGCGTTAGTCCATCCAGGAAGCGTGCTGCGCCCACGCCACCGGCGAGCGCGACCACGGAACGCCGTTTCACGCTTTCGGAACTCCGGTAAATCGCATTCCCGACTCTTTCACCTTGTGACGCAGATTGAGTGATATCAGCAGCGCAGCCGCGCTTTCGAGCAGACGCGCATTGTCTAGAGGACCGGCATCGATGGCGCGCACGCCGGGGATCGTGGCGGCAAGTTGCGCCACTGCTGCTTTGGCTTCCGCGCTATCGCCGCAGATCAGTGCGTCGCAATCGAGCGGATGATCGAGCTTCCCGAGGGCTTCGGCGCTTAAGGCATGAAACGCCGCAACCACGGCCACGCCCGGAACCAGACGCGCTGCTTGCTGCGCGGCCGAGCCATCCCACAGCGTTAGTATGCGCGAAATACGGCCGCCGATCGCGATTTCGAGCGGCACCGTCGTGTCCACCAGGATTGCGCCTGGCATGAAGCTGCCGCGAATCGACTTGAGGGTTTCCACCTGCGCGGCGAGCGGCACGGTGAGAACGACGATGCCCGCCTCCGCGACAGCATCTGGGTTGGTATGGCCCGTGGTCTGGCCCCCAATCCTCCGAGCGGCGTCCTGCGCCTTTTCCGCATGGCGGGAACCGATTCGCACCCGCACACCAGCCTGAGCCAATCGAAGCGCGAGCCCGCTACCTTCGGCTCCGGTGCCACCCACGACTGCGACAATTGTTTGCACAAGTACTCTTAAAATAACTCGTGCCAAGCTGCTGACGCTTGGTGGTAACCTCGAAATGAAGAGGAGACCTACCGTGGCAGCGATTCCTGAAAACTACATCGACCTGACCCAGAAGAAGGCGTTTGCGCAATTGGCCACCCTGATGCCGGACGGAAGCCCGCACGTAGCGCCAGTCTGGTTTGAATACGATGGCAAGCACATCCTGATCAATTCAGCCAAGGGACGGGTGAAGGACAAGAACATCCGGCACGACCCGCGTGTTGGCATCGACATTCTCGATCCCGACAATCCATATCGCCACCTTTCGATTCGCGGCCGCGTAGTGGAGATCACCGAAAAGGGCGCGGACGAGCATATCGACAAGCTCACGAAGAAATATACGGGCCAGGATAAATATCCGTATCGCGGGCCGGGCGAAGTGCGCGTGATCTACAAAATCGAGCCCGAGCGTAGCCATTCCATGGGCTGATCGTGCCCTTGCAAAACATCGCAACGGGAATCTCGCGGGCCGACGCTTTCAGTTTGATTCGCGCTCAGGGCGGGGAACTGCTCGAACTCCTGAGGGAGGCCAGTGCCGTTCGTGACGCGCGTACTGGGCCGGTAATCACGTACTCGCGCAAGGTTTTTATTCCGTTGACCAACCTGTGCCGCGACCGTTGCGGGTATTGCACGTTCGCGCGTGAACCTGGTGACGGCAAGGCGCACACCATGAGTCCGGATGAAGTGCTGGCCGTGGCGCGGGCGGGCAGAAAGGCCGGCTGCAAGGAAGCGCTGTTCAGTTTGGGCGACAAACCGGAGCTGCGTTATCCCGAGTATCGCGACTGGCTGGAGGTGCGGGGATTCCGTTCCACCATCGAGTACTTGCGGGCCATGTGTCAGTTGGTTTTTGAAGAGACGGGGCTGTTGCCGCACGCGAACCCGGGCGTTCTTTCGCGAGAAGAGATGGAGCAACTGCGTCCCGTCAACGCGAGCATGGGAATGATGCTGGAGACGGCGAGTACGAGGTTGTTGTCCGTGGGCGAGGCGCACTATCGCTGTCCGGATAAGGTCCCGAAAATCCGGCTGGCCGCGCTGGAGACAGCTGGGGAATTGCGAATCCCGTTCACCACAGGCATTCTGATTGGAATCGGAGAAACGCTGGATGAACGCGTGGACGCGCTCTTTGCGATTCGCGAGATGAATGAGAAGCACGGGCACATCCAAGAGGTGATCGTGCAGAACTTCCGCGCGAAAGCAGACACGCTGTTCGCCGGCCGTTCGGAACCCACGGCGCTGGATGTGGCGCGAACGGCGGCGGTGGCCCGGTTGATTCTGGGCACCATGGTGAATCTGCAAGTGCCGCCCAACCTTTCACAGGATGCATACGGATTCTATTTGCTAGCCGGCATCAACGATTGGGGAGGCATTTCGCCGGTGACGCGCGATTTTATTAATCCGGAAATGGCTTGGCCGCAGATCGCGGCGCTTCGAGAGGTGACCCGCGAAGCTGGGTTCGAACTGCGGGAACGGCTGGCTGCATATCCGGAGTATTTGCGTGATTCGCAATGGATGGATGGGTCCTTGCGCCAACAGGCGTTAGGCTGGACAGACGAGGCGGGGTTGGTGGCATGAGCATTGACGTAATTCTCGACAAAGCACTGGAAGGCCGCGAATTGTCGGCCGAAGATGGTGAAGCGCTTTTCGCGGCGGAAGCCGATCGGCTCGATCGGCTGATTTCCACGGCGGACGAACTGCGACGCCGTAGAGTGGGCGATCAAGTTGCCTATGTGATCAACCGGAACGTCAATTTCACCAACGTTTGCGTGAAACGCTGCGGCTTCTGCGCGTTCAGCCGGGGTCATCGCGCGGAGCAAGGTTATTTCCTGCCCGCGGAAGAGATTCTGCGGCGCGTTCGCGAGGCGTGGGATTTGGGCGCTACCGAGGTGTGCATTCAGGCGGGACTGCCGCCGCGCATTGATGGATCGTTTTACATCGATCTTTGCGCGGCCATCAAGAAAGAGATACCCGAGATTCACGTCCACGCGTTTTCGCCGGAGGAAATTCTTTACGGCGCGACGCTTTCGAATCGGAGCATCGAAGATTATCTGAAGGCGCTGAAAGACGTGGGACTCGGTTCGATGCCGGGCACGTCGGCGGAGATTCTGGACGATCGTGTCCGCGAGATTATTTCTCCCGGGCGGATTTCGACGCGCGACTGGATCACGGTAATTCGTACGGCCCATCAAGTGGGTATTCCGACCACGTCCACGATTATGTACGGGCATATCGAGACCGCATTGGATCGCGCGCGGCACCTGGATCTTCTGCGCAGTATTCAGAAGGAGACGGGCGGCATCACGGAATTTGTTCCGCTCAGTTTCATTGCCTCCGAAGCGCCCATGGTGAAGAAGTCGTTGGTGCCTGGAATACGAACGAATGTTTCTCGCGAAGATGTACTACGCATGTACGCCGTCGCCCGGCTCATGCTGGACGCATGGATTCCGAATATCCAAGCCACTTGGGTGAAGCAGGGGGCGCAGCTTGCGCAGGAATGTCTCCAGGCCGGCGCGAATGACTTTGGCGGGACGCTGATGAACGAGAGCATTTCGACATCTGCCGGCGCTCAGCACGGTCAATTTTTGCACCCTTCGGAGCTACGATCGTGGATTCGTGCTGCGGGGCGAATTCCGGCGCAGCGGTCAACCACTTACAAAACTCTGCGAGTGTTTGAGCAAGAGCCGATGGAGCCCGAACCCAGTTGGGACGGCGATCGATTCGGCTCCTACGCGACGCTGATCGCATCCCCCGAGTTCCGCTTTCGCGACAGACATTTGTGAGATATTGAGAATCGCACGGGAGGACACCATGAAAACTCTTCTCATTGCGGCTGCACTGACCATCACGGTTAGCTTGTCAGCCGAGGTCCACAAGAAAGACGTCGACATCAAAGCGCCAGACGGCGTGAATCTGAAGGGCACGTATTTTTCAGCGGGACGGCCGGGTCCCGCGATGTTGCTGCTGCATCAGTGCAACATGGACCGGCATGCGTGGGACGGTCTGGCCGAGGATCTGGCCGGTAATGGATTCAACGTTCTAACGGTCGACTATCGCGGCTTCGGTGAGAGCGGCGGAAGTAAGTCCACGGATCCGGATACGCGTGCGGCGAACAGGCAGAAGTGGCCGTCCGACGTGGACGCCGCATTTGAATATCTGACCAAGCAGAAGGGCGTGGATCAATCGCGCTTTGCGGTGGGCGGAGCAAGCTGCGGCGTAACCCAATCGTCGGATCTTGCGGCGCGGCATCACGAAATTCGTGCATTAATGCTGCTGTCTGGCATGGCCAGCGACGCCGCGAAGGTCTACATTGCCAGCAACTCGTCGCTGCCGGTTTTTGGCGCCGCAAGCGAAGGCGACACTGGCGCCGCGAAAGGGATTCGCGAGGCGGTAGCGGAGTCGAAGGACCCGAAATCCGTGGTCAAGATTTACGCGGGTACCGAACACGGCGTCCCGATGTTTGCCAAGAATCCCGAGTTGGAACCGATGATCGTGGCTTGGCTGAAGGCACAGCTACCGGCCGCGGGCGGAACTCATTAGCTGCGAATACACCATGCTGACGAAACGGTCGGCGCTGGTCCCGGCTCCGGCCGGCGACAGCCCCCCGGGAACCTTCGCGTCATAAGGCGACGTCACCTTCGCGGCCAGCACTTCCTGCTCGCTCTTACCTTCGCCGATCATCCGCTGTACCTTGGCCTGCACGTCGAGAATCATGTCGCGGTAAGGAACGATGTCCGATCGGTTGATGATGGTGCCGTGCCCGGGGATGAGCCTGGTATTCGGACCGGCCAGCTTCATGGTGGCGTCGAGCGCTTCCAGCGCACCCTGCAACGTGCCGCCATTGTTGGTGTCGATGAATGGATACCCGTAGTTCCGATAGAAATCGCCGATCATGATCACGTCCGCATTCTCGAACCGGATCATCGAATCTCCGCCGGTATGGGCCGCCCGCACCGGAATCAGGTCGACAATTTCGCCGTTCAATCGAAGTTTCACCGGGTCGCCCAGGCCATAGGTCACGACCGGGAGACGGGCCGGATCGCGCGCGGGTGCTGGGTTGCCATTGGCAGGCGGCGGACGCAGCAGTTCCTCGCGTAGCTCTTCCCGAGCGAACAGCAAGGCGCCCATCTTGACAAAATTCGCATTGCCGCCCGTGTGGTCGCCATGCACGTGCGTGTTCACCAAAAAACGAATCGGCTCAGGGCTGATTTTTCTGATCGCCGCCACGACTTTGTCGGTGATTTGCGCGTACTGGGCGTCCACCAGGAAGATACCATCCGGGCCCGCAAGTACACCGACTCTGCCACCAGCCGCGTCCTGATGGCCAGGATCGGCTCCAGCGGAACCAGACAGCATGTAAAGGTTCGGAGCGATTTTCTCTGTCAGGATTTCGATCTTGTCGTAGTCGATACGCGGCCCTTGCGCCCAGGCGCTCCAGGATATGGCCGTCGCGGCTATGATCAGCGGGGAAAATTGCCTTGCGAATTTCATCGGTCCTGCTCCTTTTTACAAGCCAGAAAACTTGGTGCCCGGGGTGGGACTTGAACCCACACTCCCGTTGCCGGAAAAAGGATTTTAAGTCCTTTGCGTCTGCCGATTTCGCCACCCGGGCCGATGGACGCTTGGCGCGTACTCTCCATTCTAAGCCCGCCGATGCCGGGCCAGTAGTTCAGCGATTCAAAATCGGATACGCTGTAAACGTGCGCAAACTGACTCGACTTTCATTACTCTCACTCTTGACGTTCGCGGTTGGATTGTCCGCGAAGGCGCAGGATAAACCAAGCGACAATTCGAAGGGGGGCGCCAGTTCGGGCGGTCAGACTGTCGTTGAACACGGCCGATACATCGTGGAGAACGTCGCGATGTGCGAACTGTGTCACACGCCGCGTGACGAAAACGGTAACCCGGATAAAGGGCACTGGCTGATGGGCGGCCCGGCGCAGTTGAGGCCCGCCTATCCATCGCCCTACTGGGCGCTGGTGGAACCTAGAATCGGAGGACGTCCTCCCGGCACCGATGCCGACTTCATCAAGCTGCTTACTACCGGGATCTCTCGCACCGGCAGGCCTCCGAATCCGCCGATGCCACCGTTTCGCATGACGCGGACGGACGCCGAAGCGGTGCTGGCTTATCTGAAGACGCTGCCCAAATAGGATGGAACAACTCGCCCTGGCCTGGGGCCCGGTTCGCAAAACCTTTACGGTGGCGGAACTGAACGCGCGTATCCGGGGGCTGCTGGGCGATGAGTTCGACGACGTTTGGGTGGCGGGCGAAATCTCGGGTTGCAAAACCGCCACGAGTGGCCATTGCTACTTCACGCTAAAGGATCACGACGCGCAGTTGCGTTGCGTTTGCTTCCGGCAGTCGCTGCGATATTTGAAGGTCAAGCCGCAAGATGGCATGGCGGTGCTGGCGCGCGGCCACATCGATGTCTACGAAGCGCGCGGCGAATATCAACTCCTGGTGGAGGCCATTGAGCCGCAGGGCCACGGGGCGCTGCAGTTCGCCTTCGAGCAACTGAAGAAGAAGCTCGCCGCCGAAGGCCTGTTCGATCCGGCACGCAAGCGTCCTATCCCCCGGCTTCCGCAACGCATCGGCATCGTCACGTCGCCCACGGGCGCTGTGGTTCGCGACATCACGGAGATTCTTTCCCGGCGATTTCCGGGCCTCCATCTGCGCATTTATCCGGCGCTGGTACAAGGTGAGGGATCGGTGGAAGCCGTCTGCCGCGCGATCGAATACTTCAGCAACTCGGCATGGGCCGACGTAGTGATCGTGGCTCGCGGGGGCGGGTCGCTCGAAGACCTCTGGACCTTCAACGAAGAAGCCGTGGCGCGCGCCATTGCGGCGAGCCATGCGCCCGTGATCTCGGCCGTCGGGCATGAGACCGACTTCACCATTTCTGACTTCGTCGCCGATCTCCGCGCCGCCACACCGTCGGCCGCCGCCGAGCTGGTGATTTGCCCTCGCGAGCAAATCTTCGACCAGATCACCGTGTTCGACCACAAGCTGTTACAAGCTACGCGTTACCGCCTGGCGATGGCCGCGCGCGCGTTGCACGAACGCGGCGTGGAGCGAGGTTCGGCTATTTTGCACCGCAATGTCGGCCGTTTGCAGCAGCGCGTAGATGAGCTGGATTACCGGATGCGTGGCCGGGCCCAAAGCGCTTCGTCCATCCGCCGCAAGCGTCTGGAGGAGTTGACGGGCAGGCTGCGGAGTCTGGATCTGCGTTTGCGAATCGCCCGCGCGCGGCGCAGGCTGGAGGCCGCGGATACAGCCGCCGCTCAACTGGTTCATCTTCGCTTGGCGCGGGCACATGGAAGGCTGAATCCGCTGATTGCCCATCTCACGCAGCTCAGTCCGCTCAAAATCCTGGAACGGGGATATGCCATCGTCACCAATCAGGACGGCGTCATCGTCAAACAGGCTGCCGACGCTCCCGCAGATTCCAGGGTGGATATCCGCATCGCCCAGGGCAAAATCGCGGCGCGCGTCTTGGATGGCGAATAGATAAAACCGGGTTGGCGCATTTCGTGTGCGAATTCCCGCTTCCGCGGCGCACTGAAGCGGTATGAAAAGAGCTCCTCTCGTGCTTTGTTTTCTGGCGTCCTTGGCGTCCTTGGTGTCCTTGTTCGCCGGACCTCTCACCATGTCGCATAGCCAGGGTAAGTTCAGCGATCCGGAGATCGAAGCCACCATCAAGGCGAAGCTGGCCAAGTCCAAGATCGGAAAGGATGGCTTCCAGGTCCATGTCAAGGATCGCGTGGCCACTTGGACCGGTGTCACCACAGTCATGCAACACAAGGGCGCCGCCACGCGAATGGCGAAAGCCGCGGGGGCGATTCAGGTGGTGAACAACATCAAGATTTCTGGCGAGGCCGGCCTGCCGCATCATGTTCAGGTGAAGTCGGGTGCCTCCCAGAACGAACCGTCCTCCCAGAACGAACCGTAAGGACAAGCGCATGATAAACTGAATGCTTCCAGACCTGGAAGTATTCAATGAAGATTCTAGCGATTGCTCTTATGTTGTCCGCACTAGCGTACAGTCAGGCGCCTGGGCAAGCCCAGCGGCCGGTGAATGTCGCTCCGGGCACTCCTGCCGTCCAGGCTCCCACCAACGCTGTTCCTCCAGCGCCTCCCGTGGCGCCCGATACCGTGGTTGCGGAAGTGAATGGCAAGAAATATACGGCGGCCGATCTGGACAAGCTGATCACCATGCTTCCCGCGCAATACCAGCAAATGGCGCGATCGCAGCCCCAAATGCTCAGCCAGGTCTTTCTGATGCAGCGGCTGGCCGAGGACGCGGAAAAGGCGGGGCTGGATCAAAAAGAGCCCTTTAAAGAACAACTGGAAATGTCGCGGATCCAGGTGCTCTCTACCGCTGAGCTCTCGGAGGTCAATAATACGATGCAGATTTCCGAGGCCGATGAGCAGAAGTACTACAACGACAATGCCGAAAAATTCAAGGAAGTGAAAGTCCGGGTCATCTACATTGCGTTCAATCCCACGCCTGGGAAGGCGGCCCCGGGTGGCAAGAAGCTACTCACGGAAGCAGAGGCTCAAGCCAAGATCGAGGACTTGGGAAAGCAGATCAAGGGCGGGGCGGATTTCGGCAAGCTGGCGCGTGATAACTCCGACGATCCAGTCTCTGCCGCCAAAGACGGCGATTTTGGAGTGATGAAGCTGGACAGCACCTATCCGCAGCCGATCAAAACTGCTGTTTTCGCTCTGAAGCAAGGAGAGCTGAGCGCGCCCCTCAAGCAGCCCAACGGGTTTTACCTGATTCGGGCCGAAGAGATCAACCAGCAGTCCTTTAGCGATGCCACCATGCAAGTGATCCAAGCCGTGAAGCAGGCGAAGTTTCAAGAATGGCTCAAGGGCCTGCAGGCCCAATACAGCGTGAAAATTGAAAATCAGGCCTATTTTGCTCCGCGGGTACCCGCGCAACTGCAGCAGGTCCATTAAAGCCATCGAAAGGCGGCTGGTGGCTTTTGAAGGCCGAAGTGTTAGCGTTCGTTTCTTGCCGGCGCTGACCGCCGATCGCAGCTACTTATATTCCAATCGCCCGCACGGCCAGCCGGTCTATGCCGGCTCATTCATCCGCAAGCGGGAGATCGTGCTGGACCAGGAACTGGAGCGCCAACCGAGAGAACTGGCCCGCATTCTGGTGCATGAGTTGTTCCACTTCGCCTGGGTCAGGCTGGGCAACCCCTCGCGCCGCTCCTACGAGGCCCTGGTGCGGGAAGAATGGAAGCAACGGGCGCGTGGTGAGCTGGGCTGGTCCGCCGAATCGAGGAAACGGGTGTTATCGAACGGGACTCTGCGCAGTTCGCCTCCCTGGCGCGACTACCTTTGCGAGAGTTTTTGCGATACTGCCGCCTGGATCTATTCGGGTGTCCGCCGGCATCCGGAGTACACGCTGGCGGCGCGGCATCGCAACCGGCGGGCCGAGTGGTTTCGGTCGGTTTTTCAACACGGGCCGATAGCTATCTAATGCCCGATATAATGAAGCAGGAGATACCTGTGTCGAAGATAGCCTTGGTAATTGGTGTTGGCTCGGCGCTCGCCTGCGCACTTTTGTGGACCGGATGCTCGGATTTTGGCGGGATGAAGCCTGCCCCCAAGGCCCGCCAAGAGCAAAAGCCCGCAGGTCCGTTCAGCCTGAATGCCGCTGTTGGGCAGCCGACGCCCGCGTTCAGCTTGAAGGACGCCAATGGCCAGATGGTTCGTCCCGCCGACTACAAGGGCAAGGTGGTGCTGCTGGACTTCTGGGCCACTTGGTGCGGCCCGTGCAAAATCGAGATCCCGTGGTTCATGGATTTCGAAAGGCAGTTCAAAGACCAGGGCTTCGCCGTGGTGGGTGTCTCCATGGACGAAGACGGATGGAACGTCATCAAGCCCTATGTCCAAAACATGAAGATGAACTATCGCATCCTGCTGGGCAACGACGACGTCAGCACTGCTTACGGCGGGTTGGACTCGCTGCCGACTACGCTGCTGATCGACAGGGACGGGAAGATTGCATCGGTTCATGTCGGCGTCTCCATGGGGAAAGAGGAATTCAAGAATGCCATCGTTCAACTGCTCAACGCGCCTCACGACCGCGCTTCTGTTGCTTCTGGCAACGCCCTGGCTCTGCTTACTCGCCCAAGCGCCAGGTAATACCGTCCTGAGCATCGCGCCGTCCACGCGCCTCACTATCCACCGCGGCGCCACGGCGGACTTTACCCTGAAAGCCGAATTGCAGCCGGGCTTCCACGTCAACAGCAACATGCCGGGTGACGATTACCTGATCCCGATCAAACTGACCTGGAACAAGGATCCGCTGGAAGCCGAGCAAGTTGCTTATCCCAAGCCGCAAATGGAGAAGCTCTCGTTCTCGCCCAATCCCATTTCCGTTTACACCGGGACTTTTGAGATTGGGACGCGCTTCAAAGCGCCCGCCAGCGCCATGCCGGGCATGGCCTTCATGAACGGGAAGCTTCGTTATCAGGCCTGCAATAACAAGGAGTGCCTGCCCCCCCGCAGCGTGGATGTCCGGGTCACTTTGGATATTCAGTGAAGGCTCTGGGCGCTGAGCTGGCGCGCCTGGTAGATTCCACCGAGGCGAGTCTGATCAAGATCACCGAAGCCGACAGCCGTTTACCGCTTCATGCGGACGGATGGTCGCGCAAGCAGGTGATCGGGCATTTGATTGACTCTGCATCCAACAATCATCAGCGCTTTGTGCGCGCCGCGTTGCAAGGTTCTCTGGAATTCCCGGGCTACGATCAAGCCGGTTGTGTCCGCGTGCAAGCCGTTCAGGAGATGCCCTGGCCCGTTCTGATCGCTCTTTGGGCCAGCTACAACCGGTATTTGGCGCACGTGATCGAGCATCTGCCTGAGGATGCGCTTAAGGCATCCTGCAGAATTGGCTCCAGCGACCCTGTCACGATTCAGTTCCTGGCCGAGGATTATCTCGTGCATCTGGTTCATCACCTTCAGCAAGTGCGATAAGTGGGGCCGTCGCGGCACTATGCCGATGGATGGCATTGCTCCTTCACGTTCGTGGTTCGCTCATCTGTTTCGGACTGCTGTTGGCGCTTTTCCTTTTGCTGATTGCCCGCAATGTCTCATCGGAGCCATATGGCTACGACGAGGCCGACTATATGTCCGCCGCCTCGCTGGGCTTCTTCGCAAACTGGACCGACACGCCGTCGATCCCGATTGCGGATTTTTTGCGAGCTGGAATGCATCTCGATGGCCGGCGGTCGCTTTCCGAACGCATTCGCACTGGCAACGACGTTTTGTTTTATCGCCACTTCCACGGGCCGCTCTTTCACTACTTGCTGATCCCCGTGTCGCAACTCCGCCTCAACGAACGCGCGGCGCGCACCGTCATGCTTGCGATTCCGGCCGCCAGCCTGGCTGTGGTCTATTTTGGCTGCTTGTGGCTTGTACCGGGGCCTAAAGCCTCAATTGCCGCAGTTCTTGCGGCGGTGCTCTTTCTTACTAGCTATTCTGTGATCGGGTCCACCGAACTGGCGCCTCATCAACTGTTCGCGCTTTGCTCGCTGGCGAGTCTCATTTTTCTTTTGAAAGCTGTCGCAACTGGGAAGCGACGTTATTGGTACGGCGCTGTAGTGACGGCCGGTCTTGCATTTTGCACGCTGGAAGTGGCTTTCGTTCTGATTCTCACAATCGCGATCTGCGGCTTCGTGGAGCGGAGGCGCTGGCAGGTTGATCGGAAATTCGTAGCGTTGTCCGTGGGGACATTTTTCGCCACCGTTCTTGCCGCGTGGCCAAGTGCCATCCTGCGATTGTCCTTTGTGAAGTCCTACGCAGCGATGGCGTATCTCGCGCTACTGCGCGACGCTCCCTGGGGCCACGTGAGCTTCATGGATACGTGGCGCGCGCGTATTTTCGATTCACCGCTTGAATGGGGGCTGATTGCGCTCGCTCTGCTGGTGCAACTCCGAAATCGCTCACGGACGGGCCCGAGCCTATATCCAGCGGCACTCATGACTGTACTGATGCTACTGGTAACGCTATGTGTTCTCACCAGCACGCCGAGGTATTCGCTGACGTTTGTGCCGGAACTGGATCTGCTCGCTGGCCTCGCGCTGGTTCCTTCACTCGGTCCTTTGCGGAGGCCAGCCAGTTTAGCCGTCGTAACTCTGGCTGTTGCGGGACTCTACGGGAACGCCTGGTACCAGGTCGTCCACCAGCCCCACAATCCAAATCCCCGTTCGGCGGCGGTTCTGGTATTTATACACCAAAACGAATTGGAGAACAAGGCAATTCTAGCTCCTCAAACCGATCTACCGACGCTGCACTACTACTTCCCGGGCATGCGCCTGCGCGCCTATTTCGGCCAGGTGCCTTCGGTAGAGGAGCGCACGGACTTCGAAGCGGACGCGACTATTGCGGCAGCAGAACCTTGACTCCATCCGGCCCGGCAACGATCGCTCGCGATGTCATTTTCAGAAATAGCCCGTGCTCTACAACACCGACCACGCTATTCAACTCCTGGTCCAACGCTGCCGGCGCTTCGATCGGGCTGAAGCTGCAGTCCACAATGAAGTTTCCGCCATCGGTGACGAACGGCTTGTCATCCGGGCCCGGGCGCAGCTTGGTATGGGCGCCCAGCTTCTGGAGTTTTCGCTGCGCCGCTTGCCAGCCGAAAGGCACCACCTCGACTGGAACGGCGAATCGAGTGCCGAGTTGGTCCACCAGCTTGGTCTCATCGGCGATGATGATCAAGCGATGGCTGGAGCTGGCCACCACCTTTTCGCGCAACAGCGCCCCTCCTCGGCCCTTGATCAAGTCCAGCGTTCCAAGCTGAATCTCATCCGCGCCATCGATCGTCAGATCCACTTCCGTGTACTCGGCTAAGGACGAGATGCGAATGCCCACTCCCCGTGCCTGACGTGCCGTATACTCCGAGGTCGGGATCCCAACGATGTGCAATCCGTCCTTTACGCGCTTGCCCAGCGCCTCCACCGCCAGCTTCGCGGTAGAACCCGTGCCGAGACCGACGATCATCCCGCTCTCCACCAGCGCGGCCGCAGCTTCCGCCGCGGCTTGTTTGAATTGCTGGAGTGGATCCATATCGACTCGGTAGCGTGTGCTCAGTAGCCGATGGTGAACCGCTGCTTGGTGTGACGCCCTTGCTCCACTTCGTCCACCAGCGCGACGGCATAGTCTTCGGCGGAAATTGTGCTGTTACCCTTCGCGTCCGACACCAGCGCATCTTTGCCAAGGCGGAACTTGCCCGTTCGCTCGCCCGGTTGAATCATCATGGCGGGGCTGAAGTAGGTCCAATTCAAATCGCTTTCGCGCAAAATGTGGAATGCATCGCGATGCGCCAGCGCCACCGGCTTGTAGGCGTCCGGGAACGTGGGTGCGTCGACAATTTGCAGCCCCGGCGAAACTTCCAAACTTCCGGCGCCGCCCACCATGATGATGCGAGGTGCGCCTGCGCGCCTTACGCCGGCCATCAGCGCTCGCACGGCTTCCGACAACTGGTTCGCCTTGGTGGGATCGGGACCTTGCGGACCGGAGGGCGGCCCATACGAGCTGATCACCACGTCCGCTCCCTTGGCCACTTTCGCGATGTTATCGGCGTCCAGCATGTCGCCCTTCTCAATGGTCAGGTTGTTCTGCGCCTTCACCTTTGAAGGGTCTCGCGCTACCGCGGTAACGGTGTGCCCGCGCGACAGCAGTTCTTTCAAAATCCGGCTCCCGATCATGCCCGTCGCGCCGTACAAGACAACTCTCATTCCGTTCTCCTCATTGGATTGCTTGAAGTAACCTCAGGATCCCTCAGGATCGATGATACAACTTGCTCTCAGGCCGCTGTCGGCTGGCCGCGGCGCCAGACCCGCGTAATCGGTCAATTTCCGAGTGGCCGACCAGAACGAAGCCGCTGGCGCGGCGGACGCTTCGCGTGGGTAAAAGTACGAGCAGTCGGCTGACGGGAGCAGTATTGTGTGGGTCACAAGGAGGTCCCTGTGAC
>JBEKRO010000064.1:0-37419 GCA_049518655.1 Bryobacteraceae bacterium
CATCAGCATCACCAACGGCGGCACCACGGTAACTGCACTTCTCTACGTCACCGCCAATCCGATAATCTACTCGGTATCGGACGCTGCGGCATTGACGGAACCCGTGTCCGGCAACAAGCCGAACGTGGCGCCTTACGAGCTGGTCACCATTTTCGGCAACAACTTCTGCCCAACCTGCGTAAGTCCAGTGGTAGCCCCGGTAGTCTCCTCGCGCTATCCCACTACGCTTACCGCCCCGGCCGCCGGCCACCCGCTGACGGTTACCTTCTATAAGAGCGATGGCGTCACATTGGTCGGCGACGCCTTCATCCTCTTCGCCAACAACACCCAGATCAACGCGCTGGTTCCGTCCACTGTTGTCGCGGCCGACAATCCCATGCAAGTGGTTGTCAGCTACAACAGCGTTCTCAGCAATACCAACGTCCTCTATGAGGTGAACGGGGTGGCTGCAAATCCGGGTATCTTTACCACCACCTCGAATGGTCAAGGACAGGGCGCGATCCTGCTGTCTAACTATTCGGTGAATTCAGCCGCCAATCCGGCAATAATCGGTGACAAAGTCGCTGGCTCAGTCCTGATCTACGCCAGCGGTCTGGGCGTCCCGAACAGCACATCCGCGAGTGTCACCTCCACCAAGGCGGGTACGTTCCCCACCTCGTGTTTCTCGGTGGCCGGCTACGTCACTGCCGCGGATCTCACTAGCCCCGCTACCGCCGACGGCGCGGTGCTCTTAGCCAGCGATTGGGGCACGGGCAACTTGCCTCCTTGCTTCACCACCAAAAGCTACGTCACCGTTACCATCGGCGGCGTTCCTGCTACCGTCCTCTACGATGGTTGGGTATCCGGTTCGGTGACCGGGCTTTATCAGATTAATGTCACCGTTCCCAAAGCCACCACCAGCACCACACCGGTCAACCTTCCGGTTGTAGTAACAGTGAACGGGGTGCTCGCCCAGACCGGTGTAACAATGTCGGTTAAGAACTAGGCTTCGGCCAGCGAGCGCATAGCGGCGGGAGGGTGCAGTTTGACCCCCGCCGCTGTGCCGAGCCAAGGTCTCACTCAGACCCGGCTCCGCCAAGGTTCTGGTCGCGGCGGGCAGGGTAAGCAGCCAGGCCGGTGTAACAATGGCAATTCAACAATCAGGCTCCGGTCAATTAGCCCCAAAAGGCTAAAGCCTGGTTCCAACACGGCGGCGGGAGGGTGCAGTTTGACCCCCGCCGCCGTTTTTCTTTGCTTACTACCTTCCGCCTAAGTACTTTTTCTCGGTAAGTTTTCTTTCAATCTAGGCCGCCGATCCTCGATACGGCTACCATGGCACAGTCCACGCAGGTTCAGAGGGAAGGCGTAACGCAAGTGGCGGGCAGAATCCTGATGGCCTGGCGCAACGGTGAAAGTGCCGGCCTCAGGCAGGAGTTGGAACGCGCTCGATCCCTGGCCGCTCAGATTCCCCACGCCAGCGCCCCGGAAATCGCCAGCACTTTTGAAATGGAAAGACTGGAAGTGCTGTCTGGCGCCGTAGAATCGCTTGGGCACAGCCGTGGCCAGCACCTGGGCGCGGTTCGCCTGCTGGAGCATCTGGCCAGAGCGGCTTCGTCTGGTGAAACAAACCCTGCGCCCCGTGAAATTAACGAATGAAGTCTTCTACCTGGAATGCCCGCCGCTGGCCTGTGCTCACAATTTGCCCGCTGAAACTGGAAACGCCATTCAGGGTGCAAACTGCCCTTCGTTCCACAGGATGGTCCAGCCTCACGATCTGCCCTTTGCACAGCCGCAACAGATCGCCCAGGCGCATCTCGGACCCATCCAGCCAGACCTGCATCGCCACTTGGCCGCCCAGCAGCAGTTCTAAAGTGGCCTCCACCGAAACGGTGGTTTCTGGCGTCTCCACGGGAACGGGCTCTTCCGCCGCCATCACGGTGGTGAACAAATCGGGCGGCGCCAGCAGGGTGAGCTGTCCCACCTGGTCTCCAGCCACCAGATCGAAATGGGCTGCAAACACGGGCTCGGTAGCCGGTAGAATGCGCGACGGAACAGGCTCAAACTCCAACGTGACCGTCTCCAGCGGCGTCTCCATCAGGGTTGCCCAGGAACGGTACGCGTCCGAAAGGATCATGCGGTACAACAGCCGGACTACTTGTAATTCGATCTCGGTGGGCTTGCGGTCCACCGCGCCGAAGGAGCCCGCTTTCGCGCCCAGTGCCACGCCCACCAAGGGCAGGAGCACCGAGTATTCCACTATGAGGACCAGCTTGCGGTCGTCCGGACGCACCAGCGCCAGCCCGAAACACGCCCGCTTGTCGGCTACGGGAAACTCCCCGAAGGAGATCTCTCCACCGCTGGTATGGGTTGCCGTCACCGACGTCCGCAGGAAAGCGGAAAGACTGATGGTTAGCTCCCGGGCGAGCGTATCGTTCGCCAGGCGCACCAGCTCTCCCGGCACTCCCTGCAATTTGTTGTTGACCCGAAACTCGGCCTTGGTCCAGTTCGATTCCATGTTGGATGGAGAGGCTACACCGTAAATCCTACAATCGGCTGCCTCCGGCAAACACTTTACCTAGCTGGACTTAACTCACTGAATCCGTCCATAAAATCGTAAATCTTTGGCCAGAAGGGTCGATATACCAACGAACCGTGGCCGGTCGTAGGTTTTCATTCTGAATTCTGGCTTCTGAATTCCGGCTTCGGCGGAGCACTTTATGATCAAGCTCACCCGGTTGAACCACGTTCCGCTCATTGTGAATGCCGACCTGATTGAGCACGTCGAGGTCACCCCCGATACCGTCGTGGCCCTCACCACCGGTCAGAAATTCATGGTTCTCGAATCCGCGGAAGAAGTAGTGGACAAGGTCGTCCAGTTTCGGAGAGCGCTTCTCACTTCAACTCGCTGTCCTCTCAAGATCAGCGACACCTCGGAGCACGTGGACCCCGATCAGAAACCGGCCGCCTCGTGGGTGAAGTAGAGGAGGCGCATGGCAAACAACGCTGAGCGCAAGAAGTCATCCAGCCGGCCGGATATAGCAACTCTCGGGGGGTTGCTGCTGGCCGCCGGCGGCATTCTGGGCGGCCTGCTGATCGAGGGCGGCAAGCTGACCGACATCACCCAGATCACCGCGCTGATGATCGTGCTGGGCGGCACCATTGGGGCGGTGATGGTAACCACGCCGCTCAAAACCTTGATCCGCGCCGCGAAGTACCTGGGAACCGTTTTCTTCGAAAGAGGGGAAGAGCCCCAGCAGGTAATCGAGGAGATCATCTCCTACGCCACCAAGGCGCGCAAGAACAGCATCATCTCCTTGGAGTCGGATCTGGAAAGAATCTCAGACCCGTTTCTCCGCAAGGCCATTTCGTTGAGCGTGGATGGAACCGATTTGCAGGAACTGCGCAAGATGATGGAGCTGGATCTGGATCTGCAGCAGCGCAGCGGCGAGTCCATCGCCAAGGTTTACGAATGCGCCGGCGGCTATGCCCCAACCATCGGCATCATCGGAGCGGTGCTCGGTCTGATCCAGGTGATGAAACATCTGGAAAATATCGAAGAGGTGGGCCGCGGAATCGCGGTCGCATTTGTGGCCACGGTGTACGGCGTCGCGTCCGCGAACCTGTTTTTCCTGCCGGCCGCCAACAAGATCAAAGCGCGCTTGCATGAAACGCTGCATATCAAAGAACTCATGCTGGAAGGCGTGTGCAGCATCGTGGAAGGGCTCAACCCCAAATTAATTCGCATCAAGCTGGACGCCTTCGCCGAGGGTGAAGCCGAAGCGCCCGAGAAGGCCAAAGCTCCGCGAGCTGCGCGGACCGCCGCGGTACAAGGATAGGGACGCAAGATAGACCCGCGCCATGCCCAAGAAACACGCACCAGAGCCCGAAAATCACGAACGCTGGCTGGTGTCGTACGCCGATTTCATCACCCTCCTGTTTGCCTTTTTTGTCGTGATGTTCGCGTCCTCGCAGACCGACAAGGCGCGCGCCAAGCAAGTTTCCCAAGCCGTCCAAAAGGCGCTGGACAACGGAACCTCCATCAGCGTTCCGGCGGCGGTGGCCAAGGTTCTGGGCGGCACGGTGGACGACAGAGGGCAAGGCAACGCCATGATGAAAGGTCCGGGAGGCGCGCAGCGGGCCCTCAAAGACGCTCCTCCGGAAACGGTGATCGAGTTGATGCCGTCGCTCGAGCGCCTGAACAAGGAGCTGGAAAAAGAAATCCGGGAAGGCAGGCTCGAGGTCCGGATGGAGCCGCGCGGCCTGGTGATCAGTTTACGCGATTCCGCCTTCTTTTCCTCGGGTACCGACGTTTTGGATCAGTCCAACCTGCCCACTATGAAGAAGCTCGCCGAGCTTATCGCCACCCTTCCCAATTCCATCCAGCTCGAAGGACACACCGACTCTATCCCTATCCATAACGCACGCTTCAAGAGCAATTGGGAGCTGTCCTGCGCCCGCGCCATTGCGGTGCTGGAAGCCTTTTGCGGCACCTTCCAACTGAACCGGCAACGCTTCTCCGTAGTTGGCCGCGCCGATACTGTCCCCATCGATACCAACGAGACGCCGGAGGGCCGCGGACGCAATCGTCGCGTGGATGTCGTGATCCTCAACAGCCTGAAGATCGAGCGTACCGAGGCCGCGAAGGCCGTGGTTCAGAAATGATGACCTCCCCTGCCCTCGCCGTGCGTCGATCTTTCGACAGCTTTGGCCGGCATGCAAAAAAAATGTCAAAAAACGTGAAAAAGCGCTCTGGATCATCGAAAAGACTACTGCACGCTGAGCAAGGCGTGACTTCGGCGGGAGCCGATCAAAGCGAAAGAGGATAAATTATGATTTCACTTCAAACTAACGTCACGTCGCTGTTTGCGCAAGAACAACTGAATCAGAACAACAATTTTGAGAGCAACACGATTCAGCAATTGACGTCCGGCTATCGTATCAATAACGCGGGAGACGATGCCGCCGGTCTCGCCGTTGCCAACCAATTGCAGGCCAACGTCGCCGAACTGCAGCAGGGCGTCATCAACGCCGCCAACGGAACCAGCACGCTGCAGATTATCGATGGCGGTCTGAGCAACATTTCCAATCTTCTGGACCGCTTGCAAACCCTGGCCACCGAATCGGCTAGCGGAACTTTCGAAGGTAGCCGAACCACGTTGAACAACGAGTTCCAGTCGGTGTTGGGTGAAATTACGCGTCAGGCCGGCAACATCGGCTTGGCGTCGGGCGGAACCACGTCGAACACCGGAACCATCGGTTCGTCACAGTACAATACGACTGCTCTCAACATCTTCATCGGCGGCGGCGACACCGGTAACGCGAACGATGCCCAGGTCACCGTCGACTTGACCAATGGCGGCGCCGGCGGTGTCACGGTCACTGGCGTCGACGCCACAGGGCTCGGCATAGGCACTTCGGACGTAAGTTCCGCGCCTGATGCCACCGCGGCACTGGCGGCGGTCCAGACCGCAATCAGCGATCTTGGTTCGGTTCAGGGCGCGGTCGGCGCGGGCGAGAACCTGCTCAATTACGCCACCACGCTCGCCAATTCCCAAATCACGAACTTAACGGCCTCGGAATCGTCCATTAAGGACGCCAACATCGCCGCCGAGGCATCGAACCTGGCGAAGGCTCAGACCCTGCAGCAATCGTCCATCGCCGCTCTGGCACAGGCCAACTCCATGCCGCAGGCGATCCTGAAACTCCTGCAGTAGAGAAAACGTTAATGTTCCAGTCGAACTGGGCCGATGGTAAAGCGATAACGGCCCAGTTTAGTACTTGGCTGGAGGAGTAGTCTCCATGAGCACGAGCTCGGTCAATTCATTAACGTCGACCGCCGCAGCCCTCGCTGCACCCCAGACCAGCACTACGGGAACCAGCACCTTTGCGTCGGACCTGCAAGCCTCGGTGACCCGGGCACTGCAGATCGCCTCGCTCCCCATGCAAGCTCTGCAAGCCGATCAGTCTACAATTAGCGGCGAGACCAGCGAGCTCAGCACGCTGGGCGGCCTTTTTAACAGCTTGCAAACTTCCCTCCAAGCCATCACTTCCGGGACCGGTAGCAATGCACTGCAAGCCGCGGTGGGTGACCAGACTATCGTTACGGCCAACGTTACCGGCAGCGCTCTGCCGGGCACCTATACCGTCGACGTTCTCAATGCGGGTTCCGCTTCCAGTGCGATGAGCAACTCCGCCACCGCGGTGACGGATCCCACCAGCCAGAACATCAGTTCCAGCGCTTCATTCACCCTCACCGTCGGCACCACCAACTACAACATTTCGGCGCAGAACCTTAACGCCTTGGCGACCGCCATCAATTCCAGCGGCGCTCCGGTGCAGGCCGTGGTCATTAACATTGGCAGTCCAACGGCCCCCAATTATCAGCTCAGTCTCCAGAGCACAGCTTTGGGAGCTGTCGCGCTTCAACTCAACGATGGCACCAGCAATCTGCTCACCTCGCTGAACACGGGCACCAGCGCCTCCTACACCGTGGACGGCCAGCCGCCGCTCGGTATCACCACCAATTCGCCGACGGTTACCGTCGCGCCCGGCCTCAACGTCACTCTGGAGAAACAAGGCACCACCACCGTCACGGTTTCCTCCAGCCTGGGCTCGGTATCCAGCGAGCTTTCTTCCTTCGTCAGCGCCTACAACTCGGCCTTTGCCGAAGTGCAGAAAAATGTCGGCCAGAACGGCGGCGCGCTGGTGGGAGATAGCAGCGTGCTCGACATGGAGCAGGCGCTGACGCAAATGATCACCTACTCCGGATCGAGCGGCTCCATCACCTCTTTAGCGCAGCTCGGCGTGGAGTTTACCCAGCAAGGCACGCTGACTTTCAACTCATCCACATTGTCCGGATTGAGTCAATCCCAAATCAACGATGCCCTCACATTTCTGGGGGACCCCAACACCGGCGGCTTCCTGCAATACGCCAACAATACGCTGAACAGCATCACGGACCCCATCAGCGGCGCAGTCGCCACGGAAACCCAGTCGTTGCAAAACCAAAACACGCAGGATCAGACTGAGATCACCAACGATCAGGCGCAACTTACCCTGATGCAGACCAACTTGCAGGCGCAGATGGCGCAGGCCAACGCGCTCATCGCGTCGCTACAGAACCAAACCAACTTCCTGCAGGGACTGTTCCAGGCCGATACGAGCAATAACGCGAATGCTTCAACAGTCGGATAAACTCGCCTGCGAGTTGCGTGCCGCGGTGCTGGCCGGCAAGCATGAAAAGGCCGAGCGCCTGGCGGCGGAGTACACTGAGGCATTGCGCCAATACTGGACACGATTGTCTCCCCAGGGACGCGCCGCATCGTCCCTTCCCCAGCAGTCCCGAGAGCTCCTCGCCTGGGTCCGCGATATGACGCTGATGCAGCAAGCCATGACAGCTCAACATCTGGCATATGTCCAAAGAGCCAACCGCCGCCTGACGGCCCGCGCGCTCTACCTCCAAACCTCCACTCTCGACGCGCAACCCTGATTCGGAGCGTCGAAATCTCAACGCTCCAGCGTCGGGTTTGAAACACCAGTCAAAACACAGCGCCCGATAAGTCCCTGAAAAACGCTGCCGGGCTCATGGCATCCCGATTGCTTCCCAAATTTCTTCATGCTGGACAATGTCGGTGCGGGCATCGAGCAATTCATGAATCTGGTGAGCGCCCGCCAGAAATTGGTGGCCTCCAACATCGCCAATGCCGACACGCCCGGGTACCAGACCAAAGACATCGACTTTGAAAGCGAGCTCCAAAGCCAGCTGTCGGGCGCCAAACCCAACGTGATCGAAGTCTCCGGTCTCAAAAACAAAAACGACGGCAACAACGTGGATATGGACCGCGAAGCGCGCCTGCTGGCCGAGAATGCCCTGCGCTTTAGCGTCGCTTCCCAGTTGGCCCACTCGGAAATCAACACCATCCGCACCGCAATCCAAGAGGGAGGCAAAACCTCGTGAGCCTCTTCTCCAGCCTGTCGGTCAGTGCATCCGGAATGTCGGCGCAGCGCGCGCGCACGGAAGTGCTGGTGGAAAACCTCGCCAACTCGGAAACCACGCGTACCCCCGAAGGCGGCCCGTATCGCAGAAAAGACGTGGTGTTCACCGAGGATAGTTCCGCAGGGTCCTTCTCTTCCCAACTCGACTCGGCGCTGGGCCCGGCTCTTTCTGGGGTGGTGGTGAGTGAAATCGCCGTCGACGACAGCGCTCCCGAAATGCGTTACCAGCCCGGGCATCCGGATGCCGACAAAGACGGCTACGTGGCGTACCCAAAGATTAATCCGGCAGAAGACATGGTGGATCTGATGGGCGCCTCGCGTGGTTATGAAGCCAATGTCGCAGCCATCTCGGCGGTGAAAGACATGATTAACAAATCTCTGGATCTCTTCCGTTAATTTCAGGCCTGATAAAACATGTCTCCTATTACTCCAGTTTCGATGATCGCGGTGCCGCCAGCGGCGCCGGTGGATGCATCCAGTGCGGCCGGCGGTACGGGCGCGTTTCAATCGATGCTTGAAGGAATGATTGGAAACGTCGAACAATCCCAGACGCAAGCCCAGCAAGCGGCCCAGAATTTCTTGAGCGGAGGCGATGAAGAGCTGCATTCGGTTGCGCTGGCGGCGCAACGCGCGGACCTGCAGTTCAATCTGTTCCTGCAAGTAAGGAACAAGGCCGTATCGGCCTACCAGGAAATCATGCGGATGCAGGTCTGACGCTTGAACCCCTGCAAGCCTGTTGCCCTCTAGCCAAAGAAAATGGATCAAGCCAAGAAACTCCTCGGAGCGCTCACCCCACGCCAGCTTGCGACCATCGCCATCGTGGCGATCGCGGTAGTGGCGGGCGTGATGGGATTCTCGCACTGGGAACGCGAAAGTGGAATGCGCCCCCTCTATACCGGATTGGCGCCTGAAGACGCCAACGCCATCGTGCAGAAGATGCATGAAGGCGGAGTGGACTACAGAATCACCAACAATGGAACCGAGCTGCTGGCGCCGGAGGACAAAGTCCCCGAACTGCGCCTGGAAATGGCCGGGCTGGGGCTGCCCAAGACCGGACGCATCGGATTCGAGATCTTCGACAAAACAAATTTCGGGATCACCGATTTCGCCGAACATGTGAACTACCGGCGCGCACTGGAAGGCGAGTTGGAAAGATCGATCATGGCGATCTCGGACGTGCAACAGGCGCGCGTTCACGTGACGCTGCCCAAGGATTCCGTATTCACCGACGCGCGGGAGCCCGCTAAGGCCAGCGTGCTGGTTGGTCTGCGTCCCGGGACGCGGTTGTCCTCGGCCAACGTGGTTGCAGTCACCAATCTGGTTTCGAGCGCGGTGGAAGGCCTGTCGCCCGAGGCCGTTTCCGTGGTCGATATGAGCGGAAATCTGCTGAGCCGGCCGAGGCACGAAGGCCTCACGGATGGCACGCAGATCACCGAAGCGGGACTCGAGTACCGGCAAGCCATCGAACACGACGTGGCCGCGAAGATCAACAGCACGCTCGAGCCGTTGCTGGGTCCGGACAAGTTTCGCACCGGCGTGTCGGCCGATATCGACATGACCAGCGGCGAACAGAGCGAAGAAACCTTCGACCCAGCCAAATCCGTTATGTTGAGTTCGCAAAAAACGGAAGATTCGAGCGGAACCACGCGCGTCAGCTCCGCCGCTCCGGGCACGGCCGCGAACCTGCCCCCGCAGCAATCCGTGGCATCGAACGCAGCACCGCAGACGCCCGCTCCCACGCTAGCAGGTGGCACGCAGCCAGCGCAGCCGGGACAGCCCGGCCAAGCCGCAGGCGCGCCGGGCGCGCCCGGTGCGGCGCAAACTCCTCCGCGCACGGGCGGCAACACTACCTCTACCAACCGGCGATCTGAGACCATCACGTACCAATCCAGCCGCATTACCAAACATCTGAAGCTTCCCCAAGGGACGGTGAAACGGTTGTCGATCGCGGTGCTGGTGGATCAGGGATCCAAGATGGAAGGACAAGGGGCGCAGGCCCATCGCGTGGTGATTCCTCCCGACCCCGAGAAGTTGAAGGCCATTCAAACGCTGGTGGGAACCTTGGTTGGCTTGGACACCACCCGGGGAGATCAGCTCACTGTAGAGGCGCTTCCGTTTGACAACAGCATGAACCTCGATCCCGGATCGCTGGGCGCGCCGGGCGCTCAGAAGAAATCGGACGAAGTTTTCTCCATCGAAACCCTAAAGAAGAAGCCGGCCGTGCTGTGGGGATCGGTGGGAGGCGTGGTATTGGTGATCGGCCTGGTGGTCTTCGCGCTCACGCGCGGCCGCAAACAGGGTGTAAGCATGGAGACCCGCGAGGCTTTGCCGGCAGTGGACACCTACGCCGGCTTGCCGCCAGGAGGACCAATTGGAGCGGCCGCGATCGCCGAACCTTCCCGTTTGCCGGCTCTGATGCCCTCCCGAACGGAAGTGCTGCTCACTCAACTCCAGGAGAACAGCCGAAACAATCCAGAAGCCTGGGCCAATATTCTGCGAGGTTGGCTCGCCGAAGAGGAAGCAAACTAGACCATGCCGGGAACAGAAAGCGCTTCGACAAAAATCACGGGTCCGCAAAAGGCCGCCATACTTCTGGTGGCGCTGGGGGACAAGATCAGCGGCGAAGTAATGAAGCAACTGAACGACGACGAGGCTAAGGCGGTGGGCAAGGCCATCGCGCGGTTGGATAAGGTTACACCCAGCCAAACCGAATCCGTTCTGGAAGAGTTTTGCCAACTGACCAGACAGAACGGCGGCCGCGGCGGCTTCGATTACGCCAAACGAGTGCTCTCGAACGCATTTGGCCCGGAGGGCGCCAAGCGCATCGCGGACCATCTTCCGAGGATCGGAGCGCGGTTCAACAAAAACATGGAGTCCTTGCAGAAGGCCGATCCGAATCAATTGAGCCGTTTCATCGAAAGCGAGCATCCGCAAACCATCGCGCTCATTCTTTCGCATCTCTCCCCTTCGCAAGCCGCGTTACTGCTGGCCAATCTTCCGCTTCCCTTGCGTTCCGACGTAACGCTGCGCATCGCCCAGTTGGACCGCGTTTCACCCGATGTTGTGGCTCGGATCTCCATCGTCATCAGCGAAAAGCTGAAAACGCTGGGCGAGGTGAAGATGGAGCTGCGCGGAGGTCCGCGCTCGGTGGCCGAAATCCTGAACCGCATGGAAGGCACCATGAGCGACGAGATCCTGAGTAACATGCAGGACGAGCAGCCGCTGGTGGATGCGATTCGCCATTTCATGTTCACCTTCGACGACCTGCTGCTGATCGACACCATGGCGATGAAGGAAGTGGTGGGCAAAATCGATCGCAAACTATTGGTGGTGGCGCTGAAGGGCACCAGCGACCAGTTGAAGAATCAATTTCTGCAATGCATGTCGCAGCGCGGCGCAGAGATGCTGCGCGAGGACATGGAAGCTGCGGGACCCGTACGTATCCGCGACGTGGAAGTGGCGCAGCAACAGATCCTGGCAGTGGTCCGGCAATTGGAGAGCGAAGGCACGCTGAGCCTAAAGGGAGGCGGCGGCGCAGAATATGTCGTCTAAAATTCTGGGAACCGAAGTTCCCGGAGGCGAGCAGATTTCCGCAGCCACCCCTATGTTGTGGCGCATGGTGGCTTCGGTAAGCGATCCGCGAAGAAACAGCCACGGCGATGCGGAGCGCGAAGCGGCGCGCAAACTGGATCAAGCGCGGCGTGAAGCTTACGCGGAAGGTTTGGCGGCCGGACGACAGCAGGCCGAGGAGCAGTTTCGGCCCGCGGTGCAAGGCCTGGCGGATACGCTGAACACCCTGGCGCGGCTGCGGGAGAGTATTCGCGAGGAAACCATCCAGGACCTGGTGCATCTTTCGACCTCGATTGCAGCGCGCGTGATTCACCGCGAAGTGGCCGTGGATCCGGACGCGTTGGCGGGGCTGATCCAGGCCGCGTTTTCGAAATTGCAATCGCGCGAAATCAACCGCGTACGCATGCATCCGACACTGGAAGCACTGGTTCGTAAACTGCTGGAGCAAGCCGGCGCGCCAAAGAATCTGACGTTGACAGCCGATCCGAACCTCAAGCCCACGGAAGTTTTCTTCGAAACAGCGCAAGGCATCCTGGACGCGTCGGTAGAAACGCAGCTGCGTGAGATCGAACGCGGACTGATCGACAAGTTGGAGCGCTAACGTGGCGCCGCCTAGTTCATCCATTCGCGAATTAGTCCCGCAGGTTCCCGGCATGGAAGTGCTGCCGTGGATCGGCGAAGTGACGGAGATGGTGGGGCTGCTCATTGCCTCGCGCGGACCGGTGGTGTCCATCGGCGATTTCGTGGAAGTGCGCGCGTCTTCCGGCCGCTCTATTCGCTCGCAGGTAATCGGATTCCGCAACGATCGCGTACTGTCGATGCCGTTGGAAGAGACGGACGGCCTGCAGCCCGGCGATCGCGTGATTGCCCGGCGCGATGACGCATTGCTGCGAGTAGGACCGGGCTTGCTGGGCCGGGTGCTGGATGGATTCGGACGGCCGATGGACGACGGTCCACCGTTGCGAGCGGCCACTGCGTATCCTTTATACACTGCTCCTCCCCAACCTCTAGATCGCGAACATATCGTGGAGCCGCTGGTCACGGGTATACGCGCCATCGATGGCCTGTTGCCTTGCGGCAAAGGACAGCGCGTCGGCATCTTCGGAGGCAGCGGCGTCGGCAAAAGCACTTTGCTGGGCGCGATGTCTCGGCACAACGATGCGGACGTGACCGTAATCGCGCTGGTGGGCGAACGCAATCGTGAAGTGCGGGCGTTTCTGGAAAACGAGCTGGGACCGGAAGGCCGCAGCCGCTCGGTGGTTGTGGTGGCCACTTCGGATCGGCCGGCTCCCTTGCGGATTCGAGCCTGCTTCGTGGCACTGGCCGTGGCAGAGTACTTTCGCGATCAAGGCAAGAATGTTCTGCTGGTGGTGGATTCGGTCACTCGCCTGGCGATGGCGCAACGCGAGATTGGCCTGGCTGCGGGAGAGCCGCCCAGCCAGAAAGGCTACACGCCGTCGGTATTCGCGTTGTTGCCTAAGGTCTTCGAGCGCTCGGGACATTTCAAAAAGGGTTCCATCACGGGATTCTTCACTGTGTTGGTGGAAGGCGACGATTTCAACGAACCCATCTGCGACGCGGTGCGCGGTATATTGGACGGCCATTTTATTCTGTCGCGCGAACTGGCGGTGGCGGGACACTATCCCGCGCTCGACATTCGGCAATCCATAAGCAGGCTTACCTCCAAAATTGCGACGCCGGAGCAGCGCGGGCATTTGCAGAAACTGCGGGAAGCGCTGGCGCTGTATCACGACTCGCAGGATCTGATCCAACTGGGCGCGTATGTAGCGGGAACCAATCCCAAGCTGGATGCGGCAATCCGCTGCCGGCCGGAGATTCTGGACTTCCTCAGGCAGGATGCGCACACGTTCTGCCCGCTGCCGGAAACACTGGTACGTTTGCAGAAACTGGCAACGGCGTTGGGATAAGCGGTGGCGACCTTTCGATTTTCACTCGAAAAAGTCCTGCGGTGGCGCAGCGTGGAACTGACCGGCGAAGAAGCCAAGCTGAAGGCGCTGGTGCAAGAACAGCTCCACCTGCAGACGCTGCTGGCGGAAGTGAGCGCCGAGCGGTCGAGGCTGATTTCCTCCCTGGGCACCATGCCCGACTTGCGGGGAGACGACTTGCGGACGCTGACGGCCTGCGGGCTGCGGCTGCGCCGGAATGCCGAAAATCTGGCGCAACAACTGCTGCGGTGCGGACGCGATCTGGCGAAGCAACGAAAGAAGTACAGCGAGGCCAAGCGGCGGGTCCGGCTGCTGGAAGAACTGAGGGATCGCAGGCTCCAGGAGTGGAAATACGAGGAAGCCGCGCAGCTGGAAGAGCTTGCATCTGAATCGTTTCTGGCCAATTGGAACCGCGAGCGTCTCTAAGATTAACGTTCCATTGCAACGTGATATGCTCGTACGGGACTCACTGTAGTCACTAAGCTTACATAAAGGGAGAAACACACGAAGATGAAGAGTACCGACCGCATACTTACGACCCATGTCGGTAGCCTGCCCAGGCCGCAGGAAGTGGTCGATCTCTTGTTTGCGCAAGATCGTGGTGAGGTGATCGATGAGAAGAAATTCGATGCGACGATACGCAGCGCAGTCGCCGATGCCGTCAACAAGCAGGTGCAAGCGGGCGTGGACATCGTCAGCGACGGCGAAATGGGCAAAATCAGCTATGCGACATACATCCGCCATCGGCTGACCGGTTTCGAGCCGGGGCAAGTGCCGCGCGCCACGCCACAGGATTTGGACGATTATCCGGCGTATCGGGACAGGATCGCAGCGTCGGGCGCCACTCCAAAGTATATCCGGCCGATTTGCAAAGGGCCGATCAAGGTGAAAAGCCTGGAACCGCTGCACCAGGACATTGCTCGCTTCAAGGATGCGCTGTCGAAGGCGCAAGTGACGGACGGCTTCATGACTGCGGCGTCGCCCGGCACCATCGCGGTTTTCCAGCCGAATGAGTTTTATCCGACGCACGAAGCGTACCTGGAAGCGCTGGCGGAGGCGATGCGCACCGAGTACGAGACCATCGTGAACGCGGGGTTGGTCCTTTCGGTGGATTGCCCGGATCTGGCGATGGGGCGGCACATCAAGTTTCGCGGCGTGGATGACGACGAGTTCCTGAAAAACGCGGAGTTGCAGGTGGCGGCGTTGAATCACGCGCTGGCGAATGTTCCGGCGAATCGGACGCGCCTGCACATTTGCTGGGGGAACTATGAGGGTCCGCACACGCGCGACATTCCTGGATTCAAGATCCTGCCGGTGGCGCTGAAGGCCAAGCCCGAGTGTCTGCTGATTGAGGGTGCGAACCCGCGGCACGAGCACGAGTGGGAACTGTGGAAGACCATCAAGCTGCCGCAGGACAAGGTACTGGTGCCGGGCGTGATCGGATCGAACACCAACTACGTGGAGCATCCCGAACTGGTGGCGCAGCGCATAGTGCGGTATGCCGAGATTGTGGGGCGTGAGCATCTGATTGCAGGCACCGATTGCGGATTCGGCACGTTTGCCGGGTTCGGCGCAGTGTATCCGGACATCACGTGGCTGAAGCTGAAGTCGCTGGCCGATGGGGCGAAGATCGCGTCGCAGCGGCTGTGGGGCAAGGCGGGGTCGGCCAACTAGCGCGGCGCGTCATTTAATTTGGATTGAAAGCACCTCTGGTGCGTTTCCTGAGGTTGGGGACGCATCAGGGGTGTTTTTGTGTTTACTGGCGCATTTTCTGTAAATGATTGCATGGGCAAGATATTAATGGATAAATCGCCGAGTTTTCATACAGGGGTAGGTGAAGATGCGCGCGGAAAGTGTGCGGAATTGGAGCCATGCCACCCAGGTAGTGGGCCAGGATGGGTGGCGGGCGCGTGGGAGGCATGGGATTTGGCTTGAGGGTAGCGGAGGTGAACCCGCTTGCGTGGCGCAGAGAGGCAAGTGGTTGAGGGGCGGGGAGGAAGGACTTGACGTGGAGCGTCACCGCAAGGAGCTTCCTGGCTCTCTCTCGCCAACTATCCGCAATCTGGGCGCATTGAGCGAACCTCGCGCCGCTCATCCCTTCACGCCGGATAACCGACGTCGATTATCAGCAATTCTGATCCGGCTTATCACCCGTCAAACATGGTCATTTGTAACAACTGGTGATATGTTGCGACAAGCTACCTAGAACGCTAGGGTGGTGTCTTCGACGCCGGCAAGGGGAATTCACGTGACAAGTTTAAAGAACCGTGTTGTTCTGTCGGTTGCCGTTGTGTTTTTCGCGGCGATCGGCTCGACGCAGCTTTTTGGGCAGGGGGCTGGGACGGCATCCATCTCGGGACGTGTCATCGACGCCTCAGGCGCCGCCGTTCCATCTGCATCGGTAGTCGTCAAGAATACCGGCACTTCTGCTACTCAGACTACCGTAACCGACGACCAAGGACGGTACACCGTACCCGATCTCCCGATCGGCTCTTACCAAATCGAGGTTTCCAAGCCGGGGTTTCAAAACTCGGTTCGCAGCGGCATCACCCTGAGCGTCGGCAGCTCAGCTGTCATCGATTTTCCGTTGTCCGTCGGGCAGGCGACCGAAACGGTGAATGTATCCGCTGAGGCATCGCAAGTCGAAACCACCACAGCGGCGGTTTCATCTCTGGTGAACTCGACCCAAATGCGAGAACTGCCGCTCAACGGGCGGAATTTTGAGCAACTGATTCTGCTGGCTCCCGGCGTGTCCACATATCCCGCCGGCGGAAGCTCCGCACTAACCTCGGTGGCCAACGCGTATTCGATCGCCGGGGCGCGGCCGGAAGGTTATGCCAACACCTTGGATGGCGAAGACGTCCTGAACTGGTGGCAGCGGAACGCCGGCGGCGATGTCACCGGCACGTCTCTGGGCATCGACAGCATCGCCGAATTCCAAACCGTCACGGGCACTTTTGGCGCCCAGTACGGCGGCAATGGCGCGGCCATCATTGCCGTGACCAAATCGGGTACCAACGAGTTTCACGGATCGGCTTACGAGTTCTTGCGCAACAGCGACCTCGATTCGCGCGGCTTCTTCGACGGCCATTCTCCGCCTCCTTTCCGCCGGAACCAATTCGGTGGAACTTTCGGCGGCCCGATCAAAAAGAACAAAGTGTTCTTCTTCGTCAATTACGAAGGAATCCGGCAGGTGCTGGATACGACGTACGTCAACTTTGTTCCTAGCCTGACGCTGCGCCAAGGGATCTATAACGGCACGCCCTACAACGTGAATCCCGCGTCTTTGGCCATGCTGCAGCTATATCCGCTTCCAAATGCGCCCGACAACGCCAACGTCGGCATATACAAATTCGTCGGCCCGCAGATCACGCCGGAAGATTTCGGCGTGGCGCGCATCGATTACAATATCTCGGAAAAAGACTCACTTTTCGGCCGGTATCAGGCGGATTTCGGAACCCGGACCACCGATGCGGGCCTGGGGCTCTGGCCCACCTACGATCTGACGCACAATCAATTCCTGACCATCGGCGAGCATCACATTTTCTCGCCTACGCTCGTCAATGAGTTCGACGTTTCGTACTCCCGACCGGTGACCAACGAAACGCAGCCCACCGAGCATGCCCCGCTCCAGATTTTCACGCCGGCCAGAGAAGATGTTTACGTCAGCCTGCCCATCGGCCTCACGCCGATCGGCGCATCGTTCATCAATCCATTCCAGTACATCCAAAATAAATTCACCGAGCGAGACGACCTGAAATGGATCCGGGGAGCGCACACCATCAGCATGGGCGCCACCTTCCGGCGCGAGCAGCTCAATCCTTACGCCTATACATATTGGAACGGATTCTATCTCTTTACCAGCATCCCGAACTTCTTTGCCGGGACTCCCGCATCCTTTACCGGCGCGCCGAACGGAGGGACGGACACCAACCGCGCCGAACGCGACATTCGGATCACTCCGTATATTGAGGACGACTGGAAAGTGAACAACCGGCTCACGCTGAATATCGGGTTGCGCTACGACTGGGAGTCCAACCCCATCGAGGTTCACAATAACTTCTTCAACGCCGTGGGGCCGCCCTTCGGAACCGGATTTCAGAACGTGCCACATGCGTTCGTGAGCAATCCATCCAACAAAAACTTCGATCCGAGGATCGGTCTTGCGTGGGACGTGTTCGGCGATCACAAAACGGCCGTTCGCGCTGGCTTCGGCATCTTCCATGACACGTTCCAGACCTACACTTTCTCGTCCGCGTATCTGACCAATCCTCCGTATTTGACTGAGAATCAGGTCTTCACCAACGGCGATCCGAACTGGCCAACGCCTTTCGTCGGCGGCGGTACTCCTCTTCTGAGCAACACCAACGGGACCTACTACGGAATCCATACCACTCCGTATAGCCTGCAATACACGCTGAGCATCCAGCGCCAGCTCCCTGGCAACACGCTGCTGACGGTCGGTTACCAGGGCACTCGCGGCGTTCATCTGCTGGCCTTCCATGACTTCAACGCGCCGGTACCAACCATCAACAACGGCGTATATACTTTCGTCCACCCCACCTCCACCGGCGCCCTGGTAGCCAATCCATCGCCTGATCCTAACTTCGGTTCGTTGGACATGCTGGACACCAGCAGCTATTCGGCCTACAACGCCTTGCAGCTAGGTGTCAGTCACAGGCTCAGCTCTGATCTTGTGTTCCAGTTTTCCTACACCTGGTCGCACTGCATCGACGGCTCGTTTGCGTATGCCGGCCTAGGCGGCAACAACGTCACCTCCGCCAATACCAACCCACACGATTGGGCCGTGGACAAAGGAAACTGCAGCTTCGACCTCCGCCACAACATCGCTGCCAACGCGGTATATCTACTTCCGTTCAAAGGCAATCGTCTGGTGGAAGGCTGGCAAATCACTGGAATCGAGGCCTGGCACACCGGCGTTCCGTTCTCCCTGGGCGAAGGCACCCAGCCCTATTTGAACAACAACTTCGATACACCCCGGCCGAATTACATAGCCGGTTGCAATGTCTACGCCGGTCAGAACGTTCACCAATGGTATAACCCGGCGTGCTTCAGCCCTTCCGCTTATGGCACTCTTGGCGACCTTGGACGCAATGCCCTGGTGGGGCCGGGATACGTCGAAACCGACTTGGGCGTGATGAAGGAAACCAGGATCAAGGAGCGGCTCAGCCTTCAGTTCCGCGCCGAGCTGTTCAACCTGTTCAATCACCCCAATTTCAACTACCCGGTGACGACCGTGTTCAGCGCAGGGTCTGCTGCCACCGGTTACCAGGGAGTGCCGATCTCGACCGCGGGCCAGATTACCTCGCTGGTGGGAAGCGGTGGGCTCAGCAACGTCGCGCGGCAGACGCAGTTCAGCTTGAAGTTGTTGTTCTAAAGCAGTTGTCAAGCCGGCAGGGTGCGACAATGCCCGGAAGACGTGTGCGGTCCCTGCGCACGCTGTGGCTTACTGTCGGCCGGCCATGTGGAAACAAAAGTGCGTCACCACGTTGCGCTGGTTGCCCTCACTGACGCCTAGGGTGGGGAGACGCTGGAAGAAGCGAAGCAACTGCTGCTCGCACGGGTCTGAGTTACAGTTTTTGGACGCCCTCCACTTTGCCTAGATTGCGGTCAAAAGTGCCCAGCGGAAGATGCCCTGCCTTGCGAGCCAGTTCGAGCATCACGCAATCGGAGAAGCCGAGAGATGGTTTTGAGCGGAATAGCTGCAACGCCGCTGCGATCGTTTCGGAATCCTGCAGGACCAAATTCCGGTTATTCAGCAACATTTCTATTGCGGTGGCCACGTCGTTCGCACTCAGACCGTAAACCCTGACGAGCACCCAGGTAGCTTCCGCCAGTGCGAGCACGGAGGCCCATACGCCTCCTTCGATGTGGCTTTCCGCGACGGCAGTCTGACGGGGATCGTCCCTGACGATCAAACGGACAAGAACCTTGGTATCAAGTGCGCGCATAGCGCTCGCGTACGTGCTCGGCGATACCTTCCTTCATCTCATTGAGGGATCGCCTTTTCGGCGTGCGTGTACCGAAGATCTTTCGATGAATATCCTCGAAAGTGAATTTGCCGGCGCGGCGAACGACGATTTTGCCGCCTTCTTCCTCCCATTCCAAAACCGAGCCCGGAGCGACGCCGAGTTTCCGGCGCACGTCCATGGGGACTGAAATCTGGCCCTGTGCGGTCACTTTGGATCGTGCGATGGGCATACTTTACATTCCCAGGGTAATGGGAAAGGCTTCTAGCCGGGCACGTCAGGCTGACGGCGCATCTATGGTTTGCTGATAGCACCGCAGAAAGTAACCATCGGTCATTCCGGCGATGTAATCGCACACCACGCGGTGCACGGGCGAGTTGGCGAGCGATTCGACGTAGTTCGCGGGGAGTCTGTCGGGATGGGCGATCCAGAACTCGAACAGCTCGGAGATTTGGGCGGCGGAGCGGCGGCGCTCTCCCGCCATGGGCTCCGAGTAGTAAAGCGTATGATGCAAAAATTGTTTCAATGCGCGATTCGTGGTGTGAGTTGGCAGCGTGAACGAAGCCAGGCGCTTGGGATGGGCGCGAACATCGTCAACGTTTGAAACCGAGGCCGCTTCCGAAGCTTCGATGGTTCCTTCCAACAACCCGGAGACCAGCCAATCCAGTAATCCGCGCCGCGCTTCATGAAATTGCTCGCGTTCCGGGGCCCCGGGAAATTGGGATTCGGCCACCTGCCAGCGGCGGCCGAACTCGGGAACCGATTGCGCAACATCTTCGACCTTGAAAAGTCCGGCTGCGAAGCCGTCATCCAGATCGGCCGTGTTATAGGCAATTTCATCGGCTAAATCGATCAATTGGGCTTCGAGCGGCGGGCGCAGGCCGGGAAGATATTCGTCCAGTTCTGGATTTTCGCCCTTCTCGAAATCGTGCGAATGTTTGACGATGCCCTCGCGAACCTCGAAGGTCAGATTCAGGCCGGGAAAGCGCGCATAGCGGCGCTCGAACCATTCGACGATGCGCAGGGCGTGAAGATTATGGTCGAAACGATCGCCGAAGCGGCGCATCTGGCGGTCCAATTCGTCTTCACCGGCATGGGCAAACGGAGGATGCCCGATGTCGTGGCCCAGCGCCAGCGCTTCGGTGAGTTCTTCATTCAGACCCAGCACCGCAGCCACCGTGCGGGCGATCTGGGCGACTTCGATGGTATGGGTGAGCCGGTTATGGAAATGATCCGAGATGCCGGGCGGAAAAACTTGCGTCTTGTTCTCCAGCCGGCGGAAGGCGCGCGAGTGGATCAGGCGGTCGCGATCGCGCTGGAATTCGCCGCGGTAAGCATGCGCCAGTTCAGGGTAACGACGGCCTCGGCTTCGTTCGACGGGAAAACGCAGGCGGCTTAATCTGTTAACTGCTGGCCCGTTCACTGCTGGGACAGGGAGCTGTCCAAAGTGATAGCGGCTTTGCTTACCGCACTGCGGGTGCTGGTGCGAAGCGGATCCACCAGCTTCCTGGCGCGCTGGGGGTCACTAGTCTTGATGAGATCGGCCAGCGCGAGAATGGCGGCGTCTTTAGAAACCATCACGGTAGGATGATCGATCACGGACTGGATCAGTTTGACACCATCGTTCACTTTGCCTTGCGCTCCGTAGACTTGGGCCAGCGCCAGCTTGGCCTCAGACGTGTAGGGTCCATGGCCGGAATCGATCGCAGTCTGGAAATGCTTGGCAGCCTCCGGCAAATTTCCGCTGTCGGCGGCGTTGGTGCCCAGGAAAAACTCCGCGATGTCGCCTTCCTCGGTTCCCGGATACTTAGTAGCCAAATCGCGCCAGGCCTTGACTACGGCAGTTTCGCGAGCATCGGAAGTAGGGAACGAGACCACGTATTGAGATTGCGAAGGGCCCACCGTGCTGTTTTGAATTTGCATGGTGGAGTGCAGCGCTTCCTGCCGCACATTGTGCTGGTAGCCACGGTAATAAAAGACGACAATCGCGATCAGAACGACGGCGACGGCGGGAATGCCCCACCGGATCATCATGTCGCGGTGCTCGGAAACGTATTCTACGCCATGTTGAACTTCCAGAGCGAACTTATCGCTCTTCAGTTCCTTGCGGGTATGCTTATCCACGGAAACCTCGTAACTGCGGGAAACTTCATCTTAGCATACGGCTGACAGGCGGGCGTGACAACACGGCCCGCCCAGTGGAGAAGGAAACGCTCGGGCGGGGACTGTGAGGCGGGCCACCGACGCCCGGATCCGTCAGGCGAAGCTGCGAACCGCCGCCGACTCGTCGTCGAAGACCTCGAACACGGTATATAGCTTGGTGATCTGGAGCAAATCCTTGACGCGTTTGGTCAAGCCCAGGAGTTTCAACTGGCCCCCGTGATTGGTCACCGTGGTGAAGCTCGATACCATTTCGCCGATCCCCGAGCTGTCGATGTAGGAGACTTCGTTCAGGTTGATCAGAATCTTCTTGTTGCCTTTCGTCGCTAAGTCGCGAATCATATCCCGGAACACACTGGCGCCCTCTCCCAGGGTGATTCGCCCCGCTGCATCCACCACGGTAACGTCGCCGACTTGGCGGTGTGATATTTTAACACTCACGAATTTGGACCCTCCTCGCGATTCTTTTGGATCTTCTCAACTGGCCTTGGCCAGGTACTTCACCATCCGCACTTCCGTGCCGCGCGGTTGCCCAGGAAGAACCTGGAATTCGTCCACGAAAGCGCGGATCAAAAGCAGCCCCCGGCCGGATTGGCGGAGCAGATTACCTTCGGCCAGCGGATCCGGTACCGAATCCGGATCGAAGCCGTCGCCTTCATCGGCAATCACAATTGTCAGCCGATCAGGCGCCTTGGTCACCGAAAGATGGACCTTTTTGCGCGCGTTGTAGCGGTTCCCGTGAACCACGGCGTTTACCATGCTTTCCCGAACCGCCATTCCCAATTGGTGCAGATCGTCTTCATGGAAGCCGATCTCTCGCGCAGCCCCCAGAACCGCCGTTTCCGCCACCTCCACACTGTCCAAGGTCGAATCGAGCAGTATTTTGCGTTCTGCCATAGTTTCAGCGTGAAGGCCGTCTTTCTCGGCAACGCCGCGGCCAAGATGAATGTTCACAGTAAAATACTTAGCAGCCTGATGTCAAGAAGAGCTAGGGAGCGGCGCACGTAAAGTTAGAAGCATCGTCGGTGTTACCGGTTCCCGAATAGCGCGCCACTTGTGGATAAGGGCAAAGCGGACGTGTGCGAACCACATGGCCTGCGGCATACTTCGCGGCGATGATTTTTCCTGGCGCGGAGCCATTTTCCACCCAACCCTCCAGGGTAGCCGACATGCTGTGCTTGGAATCGGACGCCGGACCACCGGGCGTGGCGCCGAAAGTGTCTGTCCCCGGTCCGCCGCCGCAATGCTGCATGCCTGGGACCATGTAGAGGCGCACGAAATCCGCGGTTTGCTTCTGGCCCATTTTCGCAGCCACGCTCTGGTAGTAGTTTATGGTGGCTTGCGGTGCGAGCGCGGAATCGCTCCAGCCGTGATAGAGGATGAGCTTACCCCCGCGGTTCTTCAGCGCATTCAGGTTCGGATCCACCGCGTTCAGCCGACCGCCCATGGTATCGTCTGCGATTTTCACGTCGTGGTCCAGGTTGTAGGCCCGGAAATCCCACGCCGGATTTTGGTAAATCAGATTCGCTCCGCCTTGCGTCGCGAAGGCGTACTGCAAACTTTTGGCCGGGGCGGCGCCGGAAATCCACAAGGGCCAACCCGCCAGACCGGACTGACCACCGGGCAGGAAACCTGGATATACCCGTTCGCCCTGCGAGTTTCGCGGGCCCGCATAGATTTTCTCGATCGCCGTAATCTGCGGCTGGGTGAGACAGGCGGGGGATTCGGGTCCAGTGCAGAGCAGCGTGGCTGGTTTGAAATCGCACTTGGTTGGATCGTCAATCACGCCGTCTTTCACACCGTCGCGCGCATCGCAGGCGGCTACCACAGCGGCTTCGATGGCCGGATATTTGGCGGCCGGGATATAGCTGGCCGGATCCATCTCAGCGGCCTGCAGATCCCAGGTGAACGAGGCAACAATATGGGTGAAAGAAGCAGCCGGCGCCCCGGCGATGATGCCGTCATAGTCGGCTGGGAATCGCTGCGCTTCCATCAGCGCCTGACGCCCGCCGTTCGAACAACTGCTGAAGTAGGAATGCTTGATGTCCTCGCCATAGAACGCGTGCACGATTGCCTTGGAGTTCTCGGCGGTCTCATGAATGGCGCGGTACCCGAAGTCGACGATCTTTTCCGTATGCCCGAGCGCCCAACGGGCATCGGTTGCGTCGCCCTTGTGACCGGTGTCGGTGGATGAACTGGCATAGCCGCTCAGGAGGGAGTCGGCAAGGGCGGTGTAATTGATGGAGCCCGCGAATCCGCCATTGCCCTCGCCATGATACTTGCCGTTCCAGCCGAAGGCGGGTAACCAGACTTCAAATTCAATGTGCGAATCGCTGGAAGGCTGGATCACCCCTTCGACGCGGCAGAAATCGGACAGCTTCTTGAAAGATGGGGGTCCGAACGGCGATGCCGGCACGCCCGGAGGCATGGTGAAAGCGCCGGCCGCGATGGTTTTGGCAGAGGTGATGGTAGTATCGGGCAGCTTCAAGGTGGCAAGACTGTCGCAAGTTGCGGCGGCGAGCGGCGCGGCCAGGAGCGAGATCGAGAGCAAAGCGCGGCGAGTGATCATGGAGTACCTGCGAGGGAGCATAACACGACGGGAAACAGAATGGCCGCAGATAAACACCGATGAACGCGGATCGAAGAACAAATTTCTTATCAGCGTGTATCCGTGGTCATCTGTGGCTGATATTCTTTTTCCAACGTCCGGCTACGGCACAGACCCGGGTTCCAATAAAAAAGGCCGGGAGGTAAGCCCGGCCTTTCACACAGGAGGAGGAGTGGTTTGGCTTTACCGGGCTGCCAGTAAAGCTCTCAGGTGACGAGCACGTTCCGGAGATCGGAGCTGGCGCAAGGCCTTGGCTTCAATCTGACGGATGCGTTCCCGGGTAACGTCGAACTCTTGCCCGATCTCTTCGAGGGTGTGCTCGCGCTCGCAGCCGATGCCGAAGCGCAGGCGGATCACCTTCTCTTCTTTGGGAGACAGGGTCTTCAAAATGTTGGCGGTCTCGTCGCGGACGTTCGAATCGATGACGGCGTCCACCGGCGAACCCACCCAGCGGTCTTCAATCAGATCGCCCAGTGCGGACTCGCCATCGCGGCCCACCGGCGTTTCAAGCGAAACCGGATCGCGCGAGATGGTCTTGAGTTTCTGGACCTTCTCCACCGGAATATCCATCCGGCGGCTGATTTCATCGTTGGTCGGAGCGCGGCCCAGTTCCTTTTCCAGCTCGCGCGTCGCGCGCAGGAACTTGTTCATGCTCTCGTTCATGTGCACTGGAATGCGGATGGTGCGCGATTGGTCGGCAATGGCGCGCGTGATCGCCTGGCGAATCCACCAGGTGGCGTAGGTCGAAAACTTGTACCCGCGCCGGTATTCGAACTTATCGGCTGCGCGCATCAATCCGATGTTGCCTTCCTGGATAAGATCCAGCAAGTGCAGCCCGCGGTTGACGTACTTCTTCGCGACCGAAACCACCAGGCGAAGGTTGGCTTCGACCAGATCTTTCTTGGCCCGCTCGGCTTCTATTTCGCCGTGGCGGATGACGGACATGCTGTGTTTGAGATCGCCCAGCGACGCGCCGGCGGCATTCTCCAGCTTGCGAACTTCGCGGCGCAACTCGCGCGTGCGAGCCTGAGCGGCCAGCCCCGAGCGTCCTTCCAGCTTGCGCAGTTCCGCTTCCAGATGCGCCAACTGCTCGACGGCATGCTCGATTTCCTTAGCGAACTGCTTCCAGCGCGAAGGCAGCCAGGGAAGACGGCGAATGGCCTGCGACATTTCCACTTTGGCGCGGTTCACCTTGCCCTGTGACTTGCGGCGGAGCTTCTTATTGCTAAGCGGTACGGCTTCCAGCTTGTCGATCAACTGGAGCTGTTTTTTGTGCGATGCGATCAGGTCGCCAAACTGGCCGCGAACTTCAGCCTGTCTTTTGCTATCGGCCGGACTGCCCTCTTCGACATCGCCGAAATCGACGAAGTTGTCGAGCTCGTCATCGCCACGCTTGAGTAACTCTGCGATTTCGGAAACCCGCAACTGAACAAGAGCGGAACGGCTGATGGACTTCTGCATCCGCAGTTTCCCGCGCTCCATGCGGCGGGCCAAATTGACTTCACCCTCGCGAGTGAGCAGCGGCACGGAGCCCATTTCGCGTAGATACACGCGTACCGGGTCGTCGGTGTAAATCGACTCCTCGGCTTGTTGGGCTGGAAATTCCTCTTCTTGGACTTCTTCGGGATGGAAGAAATTTGCTTCTTCGTCGAACGGAAGTCCTAAAGGCTCGTGACCCTCTGCTAAAAACTGATCTTCGAATTGATCCACTTGGATGCTCACCTCCCCAACCGGGCACAATACTTCGTACGACTCGCACTTGCGACACTCGCAGTTGCGACAATATCCACCTGGCGGGGTATGTTAACCTCTATACAAACCACTAGCTTAGGCGCGCTTTCAGCCACCGTGCCGACCTTGAATATTAGCAATCGATTATAGCATCGAATCGATTGCGAAGTTAAGCCCTAAATAGAAGATGTTCTGATTCCAGATTGGTTACACCAAATCTAGCCGCCACCTCCACCACTAAGTAAGACGGGATACTAAGGGCGTTTGTGCAGGACCAAGTTCTTCAATTCATTCAGAAACGCCTCCACATCTTGAAAGTCTCGATAGACCGACGCAAACCGTACATATGCTATCTTATCGAGGTTCTTGAGGTGTTCCATGAGCATCTCTCCGATCTCAGTGGTGGTGATCTCCCGATCGGAATTGTCGGCAAGCCGGGCCTCCACGGCGTCCACCACCTCGGCCAACTTGGCCATAGCTACCGGCCGCTTCTCACAAGCCTTCAACAAACCGTTGAGGACCTTCTGGCGGTCGAACTTTTCGCGCCTCCCATCCTTTTTGACGACCATGTAGGGGATTTCGTCGCTACGCTCATAGGTGGTGAAGCGTCGCTCGCAGCCCAGGCATTGGCGGCGGCGGCGGACGACGTCGCCTTCCTTGCTCTCGCGGGAATCAATGACTTTATCCTCTTTGTGGCCGCAAAACGGGCAGTTCATGCTTGGGGATCTTCCAGTATCTGCTTTGTTGACAACAGTTTGAGTTTACTCCAATTCAGGCCTTCATGGAAAGCGCAAGCAATTCCCAAGGGGACAATAGCTATAGAGCTGACAAGCCACAGCAGGATCGCGATGCCTGTGGCAGCCTCGAGAGGAACGGCATAGATCTTGGTAAGCGCAACAATGGAGGCCACTTGTACGCCACCACCTAGCCCAGGGACCTGCACCAGGCTACCCAGAGCGATAAAGGCCAGCAGCACCAGCACGTCCAGAATACCGAAGCTGCTGGTTGCCCGAAAGCCGCGAAAGAGCGCGAAAGTGCCGGCCACGATGATGCCCCATTCCAGCAACGTGTAACCTAGCAGGAGCACAAGCAATTGGGGATCTCGGGTGCATTCTACTCCCCGAGAGAACGCTTCCAGCATCCGCGCGGCCCGGTGCTGTTCCTGCTCAGGCAAGAAGGTGAGGGCGCTCAGAACACGCCGCTGTGCCCCTCCCGCAGGATGCCGAAAGGCGAGCAGGAGCACCAGGCAGATGGCTCCCGCGATGGCCAGCGAGTATCCTCCAGCCACCAAGGCATCCTGAATTTTGGGACCCAAACGCCAGCTATACGGCGGAATGCTTATGAAGGCATAGCCGCAAAGTAGTAACACGGCCAGTAGATCGAGCATGCGCTCGAGCAGCCACGCCGCAGCTTGCGAAGAAAACGGCAGGCCCGTCTGGACAGCGATCAGATAGGGCCGGACCACTTCGCCCACACGCCCCAGGAGAACTCCGGCGGTTAGTCCAATGGCAGTATCGGAGGTCAAACGCCAGACTCCAATGGGATGCCCGAGGGGCCGGAGCATCACTTGCCAGCGCAGCGCGCGCCCCACATTGCTCAGCAATATCAAGGAAATAGCGGCGACCAGCCAGCGCCAGTCCACATGATCGAGGGTCGCCAGGAACAACTCCCAGCGGAAAGATATGCCCCGCGTCCGGTAAGCTAGAAGCACAAGGACAAACAGGCTGGCTAAAACAGCCAGAACTAGCGTTCGGGAAGGACGGGCACGGGAAGATCGGGAATGATTTGCTGCGGGTTCCAGGGGCAAAGTGATCAGTGGTTCCGGTTGCCGGCCCCTCTTTACAGAGTAGAGCCTCTTTATAGAGTAGAGCCTCCTTATAGAGTAGAGCCTCGATAGAATGTAAAGCTTGGATTCAAGTGAACTTCTTATCATAGATCCTCGTTTTCATTACTGGAAGCAGGAGATAGGGAGCAGCATGGCAACGGTGGCAATTCCGGCGGCAAAATGGAGCTGGGAGTCACCCTACCCGCAAGTCCGGACGAGCCATAGCTTGGATGCGGATGCCCAACTCGTGGAGCGCTGCCTGGGCGGCCAGGAAGCCGCTTGGGAAGACCTGGTGAGGGTGCACACCCGGCGTGTGTACTCGATCTGTTATCGCTTCACCAACAGCGATTCGGAAGCGCAGGATCTGACGCAGGACGTCTTCCTGCGAGTGTTCAAGAACCTGCGCAGCTTTCGGGCGGGCGAGGGTTTGTTCGTGGTTTGGCTCACCAGGCTCACGCGGAACTTGCTGATCGATCATTACCGGCGGACGCGCATGGAGCGGGCCACCGAATCGATTGAAGACCAGACCGTGGCGTTGGAAGAGAATACCGCGATGATCGCCAGGACGGACGGAATGCTAGCCGGCCGGGAAGCGAGCGAGCTGTTGCAGTCCGCATTGCAGAAGTTGTCACCGGAGCTGCGGGAGACGGTAATCCTGCGGGATCTGGAGGAATTAGAATATCGGGAGATCGCGCAAGTACTCAACGTTCCGGAAGGAACGGTGAAGTCGCGATTGAATCGTGGGCGTGCCGAGCTGGCTAAGGTGCTTCGCAGACAGAAGATTCGAATATGACGTGCGCAGAGTTCGAAATCCTGCTGTGCGACTACGTGGACGGAACGCTCCGCGCCGAGGAGAGGACTGCGCTGGAGCAACACCTCTCGGGGTGTGCCGCGTGCACGCAATTATCTGAAGACGTCAGGGGCGTGACGGCGTTCTTCGAGCGCGTTCCGCAAGCCGAGCCGCCGGCGGAATTGATGACGCGGATTCTGCATCATGCGCCGATTGGGCCGGGAGCCATTGCCGAGCGGCTCCCGAGTGACCCGCGGCCGTCCTGGGTCAAGCGCTTCTTCGGCGGATTCGTGCAGGGATGGCTGCAGCCCCGCTACGTGATGGGCATGGCGATGACCATTTTATCGTTCTCCATGCTGGCGCGCTTCGCGCACATCGAGCCGAGGCAGTTGCGGGCGTCGGATTTAGATCCGGTAAGAGTCTGGCAAGGAATCGACGATCACTCGCACCGCGTCTATGACCGGGCGATGAAATATTACGACAATCTGCGGCTGGTGATCGAAATTCAATCGCGTCTTAAAGAATGGACCGAGCAGGATCCGGCGGCCCAACAGCGGGGAGTGAAAGAAGGTAGTCAGCAATGAATTGTGTAAATCATCCAGAGGCGCCGGCCATCGCTTATTGCCGGGACTGCGGAAAGGCGCTGTGCGAAGCGTGCCGCCGTCAAGCCGATGGAACCGTCTACTGCGAGCAGCATCTGCCGGCGGCCACATGGTCCGCGCCTCCGCCGCCCCCGTTCGCTCCGCCATCGCCTTATACGGCGCCGGAACCCGCACCGTTTACGACGACCCAACCAACGCGCCCTTCCCTCATCGATCCGGGAGCATCGCCGGGCCTGGCCTTTCTGTTGGGTTTCATTCCTGGCGTGGGTGCGATTTATAACGGCCAGTATGTCAAGGGCGTGATGCATGTGATCGTAATGGGAATTCTCATCAGCATCGTAAGCAACGATGAGATGAGCGGCAATCTTCAGCCTCTGTTCGGAATGATGATCGCGGTGTGGGTGTTCTATATGGCCTTCGAGGCCTACCATACCGCCAAGCGACGCCAGCTTGGCCAGCCTGTGGATGAGTTCTCCAGTATCGTGCCGCGCTCCGGACAGCCCTCGCGGTTTCCCTTGGCGCCGACGGTTCTGATCGCCGTAGGCGTGCTCTTTCTTTTGCACAATTTGAATATTCTGCGCATCGGTGAGCTCATTCGTTATTGGCCGGTGGCTTTGATTTGTCTGGGCGCGTATATGCTTTACGAGCGGCTTTCCGGGCATCCCGAACCTCCGGATCGCCACGCACCGCCCGCCAGGGAGGCCGCCAATGAACGACGTTAGCAATTTCGTGCAAGCGATTCGCGGGCCGATTATGCTGATCGTGCTGGGATCGCTGGTGGCAATCGACTATGCGGGCATCTACGGATTCTGGCGGACTTGGCCGATTTTGATCATTGTGTTCGGCCTGCTGAAATTGCTGGAGCGAGCCACCGCCAGACCGGCGCCGCCGTACACCGGCACTTACCCCGGCGACCGACCGTCCGGAGGCAACGCAATATGAGGCGCGGTTCGGTGATTGGGCCGCTGATCCTGATTGGACTCGGCGTTCTGTTCTTATTTCGCAATCTGTGGCCGGATATCCCTCTGGTGGATCTGATCTCGCGGTTCTGGCCTTTCTTGCTGATCGCGTGGGGCGCCATCCGGCTGATCGAAATCCTGTTCTGGTCCATGACCGGCAAGCCCCTGCCGCGCAACGGCGTGTCGGGCGGAGAATGGGCGCTTATTTTCGTAATCTGCATTGTGGGCGCCACCATGTACACGGCCCACAATGCGCCGTCCTGGTTTCCCAGCGGCCGGGCGTGGCGACGCGTGGTGGTGAACATGGGGGAAAGTTACGACTATACGTTCGCGCCGGTGGAGAAGCCGTGCGCGAAGAATTGCCGCATCGTCCTTGAGAGCTTTCGCGGCAATGCCAAAATCACCGGGACCACGGACAACACCGTGAAGGCGAGCGGACAGGAAACCGTGCGGTCGTTTCAACAGACCGACGCCGACAGCGCCAATAAGCAAACGCCGCTGGAACTGATCCAGCAGGGCGATCAGATTATCGTGCGCACGAATCAGGACAAGGTGAGCGACCGCGCGCAGCCTAACGCCGATCTGGACATTTCGGTTCCCGAGGGATCGTCGATTGAAGCGCACGGGCGCTATGGCGATTTCGACGTCCAGGGCATCAACGGGAATGTGAACATCAACAGCGATAACGCGGGAGTGCGGCTGGAGAATCTGGGTGGCAATGTGCAGATCGATACCCGGGCCAGCGATACCATCCGCGCGGTGAACGTCAAGGGCAGCGTGGAACTGAAGGGCCGGGGCGACGATGTGGAGTTGCAGAATATCGCCGGATTGGTGACCGTGAACGGCGTTTACGTGGGCGAGATTCAATTGAGCAACCTGGCGCAGCCCCTGCGATGGGAAGATCCGTTGATCTCGATGGATTGCGAGAAGCTGCCTGGCCAGGCCCGGATGAGCCGCGGCGACTTTAGCGGGAACAACATTGTCGGCCCGATACGTTTGAAGGCTCACTCGAGCGATGTGCAGCTTTCGGATTTCACGCAATCGCTCGATTTGACGCTGGACCGCGGCGACATCGATCTGAAGCCCGGCAAAACTTTGCCGAAGATGGAAGTCCATACGCGATCGGGCGACATCAATCTGGCGCTGCCGTCCGGCGCAAAGTTCGATTTGCGGGCCTCCACGGAACATGGCGACGCCGACAATGAATATGGCGATCCGCTGCGTGAAGAGGAGGCGGGCCATGGAAACACCATCGCGGGAAGCACCGGCGGTGGCGGGCCGCAATTGCGGTTGGAAACCGGCCGTGGATCGGTTTCGGTGCGCAAGGCGAGCGGGGATGAAACGACCACGTTCCCGGATATTCCCAGCACGCCGCCGAACGCTCCGAAACCGCCGAAGGCGCCGAGCGCGCCGCTCAAAGTGGAACACGAGTAAGATCAAGGCACCAAAATTACCTGGATGTCGGCCACGTTGGTGCCAGTGGGGCCGGTCTTGATCAAATCGCCGAGCGATTCGAAAAAATGATAGGAATCGTTGTTGCGGAGAGACTCGGTAGGGTTGAGACCCAAGGCTCGCGCGCGAGCGAGCGTAGTTCCATCCACGATGGCGCCGGCCGCATCGGTGGGTCCATCGGTGCCGTCGGTGCCTGCACTGAGAATCATAACGTTGTGCAAACCTGCGATGTCGAGCGCAGTGGCTAGCGCGAATTCCTGATTGCGGCCACCCAGCCCCTTGCCACGAACGGTGACGGTGGTTTCGCCGCCCGAGATGACACAGGCGGGCGGCTGGACGGGCCGGCCGGTGGCTCTCATCTCCTTCGCGATCGCAGCGTGAACCCGCCCTACTTCGCGCGCTTCGCCTTCCAGAAAAGTCGACAGCACCAGCGTGCGAAAGCCGAGCCGGCGTGCTTCGAGCGCCGCTGCATCGACGGCAAGAGCATTGCTGCCGACGATCACATTGCGCGTATTTTCGAAGATCTTATCGCCGGGCTTGGGCGTTTCTTGGGCTCCCGAGAGCACCTTGCTCCCGATACCATATTTTCTTAAGATCGCGCGAGTATCGGCGAGGGTCGAGCGATCGGGGACCGTTGGCCCGGAGCCAATCACGTCCAGATCGTCGCCGATCACGTCCGAGAGAATCAATGTAAGGAGCGTCGCCGGATAAGCCAGACGCGCGAGTTGGCCGCCCTTGATGCGCGAGACGTGTTTTCGAACGCAATTGATCTCGTGAATGCTGGCGCCACAATGCAGCAACAGTCGCGTGGTCTTCTGTTTTTCGGCCAGCGTGATGGGCGGCGTGGGAAGCGGGAGCAACGCCGAGGCTCCGCCCGAAATCAGGCAAACGATGAGATCGTCCGCGCCCGCTGCACTCGCAATTTTCGCGATACGCCGCGCGCCAGCCACGCCGCGCTGGTCCGGCATGGGATGGCCGCATTCGTTGATCTTGATGCGCCGCAGCGCCGCGGCATGGCCATCCTTTACATTGATCTCGCCGGCAGCGATGCGCGCGCCGAGCAATCGCTCGATGGCCCGCGCCATTTGCGCGGTGGCTTTGCCCGCGCCGATCACGTAAATGTTCCGGAATGCCGGCAAGCGATAGCGCTGACCGGCTGCGATCAATGTGTCTCCATCAAGACGGACGTGGCGGAGCACGGCTTCCCCGGGTGCGGCAGCTTTTAGCGCGGCTCGAAAAATACGAAGCGCCTGACGTCGCACGAGTTAGAAAATCGGGAGCTTCAAAATTTCAGCCACGATGGCGGCAGGATCGTCGGTGTCGGCCTCGATGCGATGCTCGGCTTTGCAGTACATGTCGCGACGGTCGTCATAAAGCCGTTGGAATTTTTCGGGATCGCGCGCCAGCGGCCGGTGCGTCTGGCCTTCCAGCCGGGCGCTGATGCGGGGGAAAGGACAATCCAGCCAGACCGTGACGCCACGCTCCTCGAGCAACTTCCGATTCGCCGGATCTACAAACGCTCCGCCACCCAGCGCGAGAACCGTGGGTTTGCCGCACTCCACTTCGCGCACCCGGTTGCGCACCGCTTCCTGCTCCAGCCTGCGGACTTCCTCTTCGCCGCGCGTATCGAAAATTTCAGCGATGGAAACGCCTTGCGCCTGCTCGATGTCTTCGTCAATGTCGGCGAAGGACCAACCAAGTTCGTCGGCCAGCAGGCGGCCGACCGCCGATTTCCCCGATCCCATAAAGCCGACCAGATACAGGCCCGGCGTGCGCTTCAGCTTCAGTAGCATTGGTTCCAGTAACGTCCGCGTACGAATGGTCCCACAGCTTCCAGTCCGTTCGCAACAGGAGGTGCAAAGCACTTCAGGCAAGCAGCATAATGGTACTCATGCAGGAAGAGCTGTTACCGCTTTTTCCCCTTCAAGTGGTCCTCTTCCCCAGGACCCCGCTGCCATTGCACATTTTCGAGGAACGCTATAAGCAGATGATCGCGGACGTGCAGCGCGGCCACACGGAATTTGGCGTGGTGCTGGCTGGCGAAAAGGGCATCGTGAATACCGGGTGTACCGCCACGGTGGAAAAAGTTCTCAAGGAATATCCCGACGGGCGCATGGATTTGATCACTTTGGGCCGCAGGCGTTTTGAAATCATCCTGCTCAACGACGAGAAGCCGTACTTGCGGGGCGCGGTGGAGTATTTCGACGACGACGCTACCGATCCGATCCCGCCCGACGTGCGCAAACGCGTGATCGAGTCTTACAACGACCTGCGTGCACTGGAAGATTCAGAACCGGTCCTCGAACCAGAGCTCAGCGATCCGCAGCTCAGCTTCCAACTGGCGCAAGTGGTGCCCGATCTCGACTTTCGCCAGATTCTGCTGGCCACCCGATCGGAGGCCGACCGCATGCGGCGCCTGGCCGAATTCTTTCCGAGCTACAGTTCCCGCCAGCGCCAGATCCAGCACGCGCGCGCGGTGGCGCCCACCAACGGACATGCCAAAGGGTCGCTGGACGTGTGAGGATCAGCCCCGTCCGAATCAACCAAAGACAAAACCTGATCGTGGACGCCGACGACACGCTTTGGGAGAACAATATCTATTTCGAACGCGCGTTCGACGATTTCTGCGACTTTCTCGCGCACTCGACACTCGCGCCCGATGAGGTGCGCGCGATGCTGGACGAGATCGAAATCGTCAACAGTAAAACGCACGGCTACGGCACCGCCAACTTCGCGCGCAACCTGACGGAGTGCTATCACAAACTGGCGGAGCGCGAGGTCAGTGCCGAGGATTTGCCGCGCATCATGAGCTTTACGGAGCAGATCCTGCATCATCCCATCGAAATCATCGCGGGCGTGGAAGAGACGCTGGAGTACCTTTCGGGGCGTCACAGCCTGACGCTATTCACCAAAGGCGATCCGGAAGAGCAGAAGCTGAAGCTGGATCGATCGGGATTGGCGATTTACTTCGGCCATACCGCCATTGTGAAGGAGAAGGACGCCAAATCGTACGCAGCGCTGATCCGCGAGCGGTTGCTTGATCCGGCGCATACGTGGATGATCGGGAATTCGCCGAAATCCGATGTGAATCCGGCGCTCGAAGCGGGAATCCATGCGGTGTTTGTGCCGCACGAGCGGACGTGGACGCTGGAGAGGGAGGAACTGCGCGACGGTCCGGGACGATTGCTGCGGATGACGCGGTTTGAGGAGTTGCGAGAATACTTTTGAGAACGCTCCCTATGGTCGCGGCTCGGGTTAGTAGGAGTGGTTCGAAACCAGAGCCGACGGCGAAGTCTGCGGAGCGGCTTGAGCGAAATAGTTTTGGTCGGACAAGTTCTTATAAACGGCCCCAGCAACGCCTGAGGCGATGGGTCCGCTGACAGAGTGTTGACCGGAAGTCAGCAGAACTACCACCACCAGTTTGCGTCCGGCAATCTCATTATAGGATCCGAACCAGCCCAAGTGCACGGGCGAACGGTTGTCGGTGCACGTGCCCGTCTTGCCGAAAATGGGATCGGTGGCGCTATACCCTGCCCGACGCGCGGTGCCGTACTCTACAGCGCCCATCATGCCCGGTTTGATGTCCGTGAGCCATTGCGCGATAGTGAGCTGCCGCTTCACCTGAGGAACAAATTGATCGACCTCTGCTTGTGATGCCGGATGCTGAAGATAGTAGAGCGTTCCGCCGTTGGCCACCGCGGCGACGATGGCGGTAAGCTCCATGGGGGTCATCGAAAAACCTTCGCCAAAGCTGGTCATCATTCCGAGGCCATCGGAGGGAGGCGCTTCGGCAATCAAACCCGGCTGCTCGGCATCAATGTTCAATCCGGCCTTTTCGCCCAGGCCGAACATCTGACCATACTGGACAATTTTGTCGTATCCCAGCTTCTCGCCCACCGAGGCGAAGTACGCGTTGTTGGAACGCGCGATTGCTTCCGTCAGGTCCACCGAATGGTGTTTCGTGACTCGTAGCGCACTTTCCTGATTGATGACGCCTTCGTTCAATCCCGCCAGCGCCGCGACAATCTTGATCGTCGAACACGGCTCATACGCGCCCTGATACGCCAGCTTCTGATTCACCACGGAGAGAATGCGGCCGCTGTTCGGATCGGCGACGATAATCGCGCCATTGTGCGGTCCCAGAGCCTGCACCGCCGCACGGCGAGCCAGCAAATCCTCACCATCCACCGAATCTCCAACCGTGGGATCCACGAAAGGCGTCGCGATCCGTTTCTTGGACCGGTGCACTCCTATGAGCTTGGGCGCCGTGGTGAACGACACCTTGACCGCGTTCACCGAATTGCGTACAAGACGGTGCCGCTTCCTGCGGTTGTTGGTGGTTCCAAAGGCTGAGCCCGTGAGGAGGGTAATCGTAACAAAAATAAGAAGAAACCGTCGGTGCATATATATAAACGAATCCTAGTTCACACAACGCTTCGGCTGAGCCACAAAGGCGTCACTTGAGAACTTCATCGGCAAACCGTTCCCACATTATGGGTTATCGGCAAACTTTCGTCAAGACTGAATAGTTCCGGTCCATGTTTCATGGTTTATGCTAGTAGTGTACCTCAACTGACAAAGTTCTCAACAACATAGGTGCATAGATCGCCGCGGCTGTGATGTACAATAGAGCCACAGAAACTTGGACGCACCTCCACGTCTGAAGTGATGCCGTGATCGTAACACCTAATTCCGTCTTCACCGCTCGCGAAACGCATGGCCGCGTGCTCCGCACTGGAAACCGGCTGATCGCTCACAGCCAGGATGCGGGCTGGCGGTCACTGCATGCGGCGATTCTCGAAGAAGCACCGTTCCACGCCGTGGAGCGGCCCATTCGCCATCCTTCGCTGATTTATCATTTGAGCCGTCCCACGGAAGTGACCCGCAAGATTGAAGGCGCCGCGCGCGAGACCGCTCTCATTGGACCGCGCCGCATCTGCCTGACGCCGGGCGACGCCACCGCTCAGTGGCAGCATGCAGGACATCCGGAGATCCTGCAGGTGTACCTGCGCCAATCGGTTTATGAAGGGGCGGTGAGCGAGATCTACGGATGCGATAGCTCGGGCGCGGAGTTGGTGCCCCGCTTTGCGATTCTGGATCCGCTGCTGGAGCAGCTGGCTATCGCCATCACCAACGCACTGCGGGACGGGAATTCCACAGATGGGCAGTATAGTGACGGATTGTATATCGACACCATCTCGCAGATGATGGCCGTTCACTTGGCTCGCACGCATTCGTCGCGCTCGCGGCCGGTGCGCATTCTTCCGGCGAAGCCCTTGGCCGGGTGGAAAATGCGGCGCGTGATCGAGTTCATCGAGGATAATCTGGAAGGCGATCTGAGCTTGCAAGCCATGGCCGAGGAAGTGGACATCAGCCCGCTCTATCTGGCGCGCGCGTTCAAGGCGGCCGTCGGACAATCGCCGCACCAGTACGTGCTCGGGCGCCGAATCGAGCGCGCCAAGGAGCTGCTGCGCAACACCGATTTACCAGTCGTAGACGTGGCGCTGTCATCGGGCTTTTCGTCGCAGAGCCACTTGTCGCATTGGTTCATCCGGCAGGTGGGCGTTTCGCCGGCGGTTTATCGAAGACAGGCGACCTCTTAGCGCTCGTACGCCGCCCGGATCACGCCTGAAGTTGACCTAAAGGACGGACTTCGCGTTCTATTCTCGTTCCCTCGCGGTCCTTTGCAACTGACCTGCCTCGATTATTTCAACCAGTCATAACTGAGGATTTTAGGATGGCCGCGAACTCATTCGGCGTCCGATAACCCAAACTGCTGTGGGGCCGTTCGCCATTGTACTCATCTCGCCAG
>JBEKRO010000065.1:0-37256 GCA_049518655.1 Bryobacteraceae bacterium
GCCAGCGGCTTCCTTCTAGTCTCCTTATCGAAAACGCCTCGGTCGAAGATTTTCTCCATTTAATCAGCGTTCGTGCGCCGAGGCGTTTCCGATCAAGGCTAGCGACTATCCGTCAAAGTGGATCGGCGATCGAATTGAGGGAATTCTTGGTTCGCTTCAGCGCGGCATAGACGCGCCGATGTTGCCGGTAGATCTCTCTAGCGTTCGCTATTCCACCTACCCTGATAAACTTCTGGAGATGCCGGTCGTTGGGCGAGGGATGTAGCGTAGACTCCCTGCCGTGAGTGGTTCCCTCGGACTCGGTCCGCCGATGATAGCGTTTCTGATGATCGTTGTTTTGCTGCTGGTGATTTGGCTCGCCAGGAGCTCTTCGAAGGCCTCAGAAACAGAATCTCGTCTGGCGGAGCTGACGTCGCGAGTTTTTCACCTCGAACAAGATTTGGAAAAGCTTCGGACGCTGACCCCGGAGGAACGTCTGGACGCGCGTCACGCGCCGACGCTCCGCGAAGCGCTCGCCAAGAAGAACGTGATGGCGCCCGAAATAGAGCGAGTTGCCAAGCCACCGGCCGCGCCTGTCGCCCCAACAGTCGTGAGCGCGTCGCAGCCGGCGCCGCCTCAGGCGCCGGTTTCTTCGACGCTACCTCACTTCGCGATGGCGGAACCCCGGGGCTTTTCGCCGCGCAGTCTCCTGAATCTGGAAGAGACGCTTGGCACCAACTGGCTAAACAAACTGGGCATCACAATTCTGGTGATCGGCGTGGCACTGTTCCTCGCCTACCAACTGCGCGAACTGGGCCCGCAAGGAAAAATCACGGTCGGCTATGTCGTGAGCTTCGTCATGCTTGCGGCTGGCGTTGTTTTCGAGCGTCGCGAGATGTGGCGTTTGCTCGCGCGCGCCGGGATTGCGGGCGGGTGGTCCCTGGTTTACTTCACAACTTACGCGATGTATCACGTTCCCGCCGCACGCGTGCTTTCTTCGGAATCCGTGGACCTAATTTTGCTGCTGGCAGCGGCGGCGGCGATGGTGGCTCACACTCTGCGCTACCAATCTCAGGTGGTGACAGGGCTGACGTTTCTTCTGGCTTTCACCACGATCAACATCAGCCGGGGAAACGCGAATAGCCTAATAGCCAGTGCTATTTTGGCAGCCGTGTTGGCGGTGATTGCCGTGCGCCGGCAATGGTTTGAGATGGAGCTGGTAGGGATGGCCGCCGCCTTCGTCAATCACTACTTGTGGCTGCGACCCATCATCGAGCCCATGCACGGGCACATACATGCTTTCGCGGGCTATGTAGCAAGCTCCGCGCTCCTGGTTGGATATTGGCTGATTTTCCGAGCATCCTACATGGTACGGCGGATTGATAACCCGCGACAGGAACAGGCGTCGACGATCGCCGCGCTGCTCAATCCCGCACTGCTGCTTGCTGTGATGGGCTACCAGTCTGTACACCCCGAGTTGTCCTTCCAATTTCTGCTGGCGCTGGGCGGCGTCGAACTGGTCCTTGGGCAATTGCCTGTGACGCGGAAGCGACGTGCCGCATTCGTGGTGCTGACGACGTTGGGATCGTGCCTGCTGGTGGCAGCCTTCCCCCGGCGGTATGCGAACACCACGCTCTCGATCAGTTGGCTGGCGGAGGCTGAGACCCTTTTGCTTGTGGGCGTCTTCCTGCGCGAGATCTTGTTCCGCCGTCTGGGCCTGGTGACCGCTTTGCTGGTCTGGATACAAATGGTGGGTGCCGATGCCGGGCAGGTTTATTTCGAGCGAATGTACGGCATCGACCTGGGCGGCCGTCCTGGGTTGGGGTTGTTCTTCGGCATCGCAGCGGCAGTCCTCTACGCCAACGCACACTGGATTCCTCGCCATTGGCCGCGTCTCATCGAGACCGATCTGGAGCAGTTGTGCTTCCGTCGGATGTCGCACCTGGCCGGAGTCCTAGCATTTGTTGGCGCCTGGATCGCCTGGCCGGAAGCGTGGACGGCGTTGGCTTGGGCGGCGCTCGCGCTGACGTTGTCTTACGTTGGGCAGCGCTGGCAGGTGCGGGAGGTTTCGCTCGACGGGATGGTCTGCGCGGCCGCGACTGTGCTGCGCGTCCTGATAGTGAACCTCGGTGCCAAACAGACGCTGCCTGATGTTCCGTGGATGACGGAGCGTTTGCTGACGATCTCGCTGGTGGCGGCGCTCATCTACTTGGCATCACGAATGGCAGGTGTTCGGGAAATAGTCACCGCGGAGCAAGCGGCGCCAGTTTACACATGGGCGGCCTCCGGATTGATTGCGTTGCTGGCGTGGTACGAACTCCGGCCGGTAGGCGTAGCGCTGGGTTGGACGTTGCTGGGGCTGGTTCTCCTGGAAGTGGGTGTGACGCGACGGTCTGCGCCTCTTCGGCTTCAAGCCTATGTCGCGTTCGCGGCTAGCTTCCTGCGTTTGTTCTTCGTCAACCTGAACGCAGCCGGCAACGAAGGCGCCATCAGTCCGCGTCTCTACACTACTGTTCCTTTGGCAGGGGCTTTCTACTATGTTTACCTGCGGCTGAAGGATCAGACGGCAGACCATTTTGCGCTCGAACGACGCATCCATTCCGCCGCGTGGCACAGCTTGCTCGGCATCCTGACGCTTTCCGTTTTAGTACGATTCGAGTTCGACGCGGACTTGGTCGCAGTGGGCTGGGCGGCGTTGGCTCTCATTTGGGTGGCTCTCGCCTGGAAGAGCGGAACGCGACTCTTCTTGCACCAAGGCCTACTGCTCGCCTTTGGCGTTCTGTTTCGCGCGACTCTGCACAACCTGTATGAACGCAGTTATTTCCCCGCTCCGTTCGGGCATGGCCGCGTCGTGACGGTGGGCGCTACCGTCGCGTTGCTGGGTCTGGCGTTGCCTTTTGCCTTGTCGCTTCGCCGGTTGAATGCGAACCGGACCGCCTCCGGTAAATGGTATCGGCGATTCCTGGAGGCACTTGATGAACGCCCCGAACAGGTCTTCTTTTTTATCCCGTTTGCACTGCTGACGGCCATGCTCGCCGTCGAGGTACGAATCGGAATGGTCACATTGGCGTGGGGCCTGGAAGCGGTTGCCGTCTTTCTACTTGCGCTGGCCGTGAAGGAACGCAGCTTTCGTCTATCTGGTCTGGGGCTCTTGCTGGTCTGCGTCGGCAAGATCATTCTCCGCGATGTGTGGGGCCTTCCACCGCGCGACCGGTATCTAACTTTCATTGTCCTGGGCACAGCGCTGCTGCTGGTGTCTTATCTTTACACGCGGTATCGCGACATCTTGCGGCAATACCTGTGAGCCAATCCGTATGAAACGCTGGATCGCTTTTGCAGGCATCATTCTCGCTCTTGGCGCCGCGCTGGTCTGGAGCGAAATACGCAAAGTGGAAGCTCCCGTGGGGCCCGAACCGATTCTCAACTTCGTGGCTGACACTGAACACGAGCTTTCGCGGCTGCCCGTGAAATTCGCGCCGCTCTCCGATGCGGACGAAATCAAGATTGGCAAGGAACTGGAAAGGCTATACGCCGGGGGTTGGCGCCGTCCCGGTGACGACGATCAAGACGGCGCCATCGAGGAATACGTTCAACAGGTGGGCGCGCGCGTGGCCGCGAACGCTCATCGCAAGCTGCCCTATCGGTTTCACTATATCCCCGGCCTCGATTTCGTCAATGCCTTTGCGCTGCCGGGCGGTCCGGTGTTTATTGGAGGCGGTCTTATGGCCTTGATGAGCACTGAAGATGAGCTGGCGGCCGTGCTGGGGCACGAGCTGGAACATATCGATCACTACCACTGCGCCGAGCGGATCCAGATCCAGGCCGCCTTGCAAAAACTTCCTTTCGGCCAACTGGCGGCGCTGCCCGTGGAGGTCTTTGTAGCGGGCTACAGCAAGAACCAGGAACTAGAAGCGGACCGGGAAGGCGCGAAGCTCGCGGTGGCCGCTCTATATTCTCCGCAGGGCGCCATCCGATTGTTTCAGGCAATGGAGCGCTTCCGGCCCGCGAACACGGCGCACGGCAGCACGCCCGTCGAGGAACTGTCTCAAGCGGCGCTCGAAACCCTGGAGGGCTACTTTCGGTCCCATCCCCAGAACGCCGAGCGAATCGACCAAATTCAAAAGATGATCGCGGGCGGACAACTCCGTGATTGGCGGAACACGAAGCCCATGGCTTTCGCCTACTTTTTCTTGACCGAACGCGCATGGCGTTTGCTGGCCGCGGCAAACGTTCGCCCCAGTGCGCTTCTCAACTACAAAGAGAAGCAAAAACGGGACGAAGAGCGAACCAAGCAGTTCCGCGAAGGGATACAGCTTGCGTCCCAATCGCTAGTTCTTCATCCCAATGGATCGCGCGGCTTGGAGATCATGGCGGTGGCGCATCTGGGGTTGGCCGAATACGATGCTGCCATGACAAGCTACCGCGGGATCGTTGCGAATGCGCCCACCTTTGCGGACGGCGTTCGGATTTATGCGGACTTGATGGCGCGAGAAGCGTTGAGAGTTGAGCTTTATCCGCAGGCGAAGCAGCTTGCCGAGACCTCCCTGGAGATGCAACCGAATCGGCCGGAGGCGCTCGTGATTCTCGCGGAAGCGCAGCTTCGTCTGTCGGATCTTCGAGGGGCCGCGGAGTCGGGCGGCAAGCTGAGGGAGGTGGATTCAAGGGCGGCCACCGCAGTGAGTGTTTACGCCAGCCGTCTCGCCTCCATGAGTTTGTCCAAGAATCAATATCAGGAAGCGGCGGCCCTGGCGGAGTTGTCTCTGGAGCTGGATGCCAATGAGTGGGATTCCGTCGCGACCCTGGCCAAAGCGAGATTTACGCTGGCGGACTTTGCCCAGGCCGCCACGGCGTACCGGAAGCTCCTCGATCGAGACCCGTCCGACATGAGAGTGGTGCGGGGTTACGCCGACGCGCTGTCAGCCGCCGCCGGTCAGGTTTCGGCGGAGTTCGGCGAGTGGCGCGTCAAGGTGCACTTCGACGATCTCGCTTTCGTAATGCAAGTCCGCGTCGAACAGGCCGGATTGAAGCTCATGTCGGCGGACGACCGCGAGGCGCGAAGCCTGGTGCTTGAGAACCCAGGATTGGCGCCGGAGTTTCTGGGACGGTTGGCGTGGTGGTATTACAGGGCCGGAAACTATTCCACATCCTCAGAACTGCTGCTCCGGGCAGTGGCGCTGCGTCCCGGGAACCTGAACTTGCACGCCGCTTTAGCGTTTGATCAGCTGGAACTGCATCAACTGGACGACGCAATTCGCCACTTCTCCATTGCGATTGCCGACAACGGCTGGAGTTCGCCGCAAATGGGCCGCGCTGTAGCGCGTTGGCAGGCTCGACAGACCGATGAAGCGCTCAAGGATTATGAAGCCGTCGCCAAAGGACAACTGGAGTGGCGGAATCCACGCTGGGTTAAAGCGCTCTATTCGCCAGCCGTGGCCCAAGGTGTCGCCGAGATGGAAGCTGAGCAGCACAAGCGCCCGAACGTCACCTCACGCTAAGGAAGCGCGCGGTGGCTTCTCAATGGTCGGCCACGAAATTAGAGGATAGATCAGTAACCAGAAGTCGGCTCCGGTCCGGTGATAAATGTCGCGATCGGCACTTGGCCATATAACGGCCAAATCGCCGAATGGCAACGCCTGAGATCCATCCGACAGAGCCCCTGCGCTTATCGAACTGACCCACTCTGCGCCCGCCGTTCGTGCTATAAAACAATCAGAATCTAATTTGTTTGGCTGTGGAAAACCTGTGCAGTCCCTTGAATATCTCTTCCAACTAACTCTTGGTGAAGTACTTGTATGCAAGAGGTGGGCTTAGCCTTTTCCACCGGATGATTCACAGTCTATCTGGCTCAGAACACGGCGTAAATAAATGGCTTTGATCCGACACACCACGCCGCTAATGTAGAACGGTTGGTCTTATGGCAGCGTCTGCTCCCGACATCGCTCTTGAACGTGGACTTCCCGCAAATCTAGACGCCGAACGCTTTGTCCTGGGCGCGATCCTCATGGACGACGCGCTCTACATCCAGGTAGCCGGCACGCTCGAAGCCGAAGACTTCAGCCTGGAGAAGCATCGCCGCATCTTCCTTCGCATGGGCGAGCTTTACGCTCGCGGCGACCGTATCGATCGCGTCACCGTCGCCAACGAGCTGATGAAGCAGAATCAGCTGGAATCGGTGGACGGCATCACGTATCTGGTCTCGCTCGACGAAGGCCTGCCCACGCTCGCCAACCTGGAAAGCTACGTCGGCATCGTCAAGGACAAGGCCATCCTGCGGCGCATCATCTTCACGTCGCGCAATCTGATCGATCGCTGCATCATCGGGGAGGAAGAGCCCGATCAGATCCTCGCCAGCGCCGAGGAGAGCCTGCTCAAGATGGGCGACGCGCGCGCCGGCGAAGCGCTGTTGAACCCCAAGCAGATTCTGGACGACTTCGAGGGCGGTATCAACGCGTTTCTCGATCCGAGCAAGCGCATCAAGGGCCTGAGCACCGGCTTCCTGAAGCTGGATGAAATGACCGGCGGGCTGCACGAAGGCGAGTTGGTGATTCTGGCGGCGCGTCCTTCGATGGGGAAGACGGCGCTCGCGCTGAACATCGCACAGCACGTGGCGATGTTTCCGGAGAAGAAGCAGACCGTCGCGGTGTTCTCGCTAGAAATGTCGCGCGAATCGCTGCTCACTCGTATGATTTGCGCGGGTGCGCGCGTGGATCAGCAGAAGTTTCGCGCCGGCTACTTGAATCAGGACGAGCGGCGGCGCCTGGCGCGCACCACGTCCGATTTGGTGCAAGCGCCGCTGTTCATCGACGATACGTCCGGCACGCACATCATGGATATTCACGCCAAGCTCCGGCGCTTGAAGAGCGAGCACGGGCTTTCGTTGGTCGTCGTCGACTATCTGCAATTGATGAGCGGCCGGGGGCGCTCCGAAAACCGCAACCAGGAAATCAGTACCATTTCGCGTGGCCTGAAGTTGCTCGCGAAAGAATTGAAGGTGCCGATGCTGGTGCTTTCGCAGTTGAGTCGCGCACCGGAAACGCGCCCTGGCGATCACCGGCCGCAATTAAGCGATCTTCGCGAATCCGGGTCCATTGAGCAGGACGCCGATCTGGTGTCTTTTATCTTTCGCGAAGAAGTTTACAAGCCGGATCGCGAAGACTTGAAGGGCATGGCCGAGCTGGTGCTCGCCAAGCAGCGCAACGGGCCGACGGGCCGGGTGAATCTGGTGTTCCTCAAAGAGTTCACCAAGTTTGAAAATCGAACCAACGATTTGGGCGGGAACGATTCGCTGCCGGAGGATTGATTGGCCGCTGATGAACGCCGATGAACGCGGATTATTCGATAACATGATAAATAACCTTCGTGAATCGCCGTATTTCGGTTCTTTTGGTTATAGCCTTCGGCGCCCGCGCGCAAACGCCGCCCGATCTTGCCACCAGCGCGTTGAGCCTGGAGCCCGCACAGATGTGGGAGATCCCCGCTCTGGGCTACAGTCCGAACGCGTGGTCCATCCTGCGCTTGACCAACAACTCCAATGCCGTTGCTTCACTCCATGTGGACGTTTACTGTGAAGCGGGCCAGCGATTTCCGCTGGATCCCACGTTCGCCGTCGAGCCGCACCAAATGCGCGACATTCGGATCGAGGCAGAGACCAGCATGGAAGTGCTGTGCTGGGCGCGCGTCCGCGAAATCTCCGGCGCGCGGGGAGGCGCCGTTCAGGTTCGCGCTTTTGTTGAGACTTTAAAAGGCAATCAACTCGAGGATTATGATCGTAAGCCCGCGAACGCGTTTGAAAACTCGGCATGGGCGCTGCTGGAGCGGGAGGTCGAGGGCCAGCAAGTGTATATCTTGAACGCCTCCGAGAAGCCCATCGCGCTGACCTTTTGCGTCTCCAACAAGCCGCAAGCGAAGGAGTGTGCGCACAAAGGGGTGAATGTCATACATCATGTGGCGAAGCCCAGGCAGGCAGTGCTGTTGGACGTCAAGAAGTTCCGCAAAAAATATTTCATCGTGGAAGCTTCCGAACCAGGGCGCACGATCATCCAACTGTTTAACGACGAGCCGGGTCACCGCAGAGTCTACACCTCGGAAACATCTATTTCTTTCGATACGCCGGAGAACTAGCGAGAAGAGTATCGCCATCGGAAGTCGCACCAACGATTTGAATGGCGCCCACCTATATCGGCGTTGCAAACCGTGGCCGCCGCGTGCGCCACGCTCCCCATCCCCTGTCCCCAATTACTGATGCACTGCTATGTAGAGCTGCTGTGTCCCGGATGCTTTGCCCAGGTTGAAGGTCAGCGGCACCAATTCGCTATCCGGCACGTCGGGAACTACCATGTTGAATTGATACAGGCCCACCATGTTCGGCGCCAGCCCATCGTACGTTACGTTTGCGGAGGTCTGTCCGAAGAAAAACTGCAAAGGCAGCGTGAGCTGATTTTGCTGCGTTACGATCTGCCCGGCCGGGAAAGCCGGCGTGACCGAACCGAACCCAATGCCGTACAGGGTGATCGTTTCGCCGGGCTGTGCCGGCCGAGAATTGACACCCGCGATCGCTCCGGTGGGCATTACATAAGTCCCGTCCGGCAGCAAGGCGACCACGTACTGATTGCCTCCCACTTGGAAAGTCGCCGGCGCGAGCAGGCCCGGTTGCGTGGCGTTCACGCTCACGTTAACGGGGGCGCTGGTTACGTTGGCATTGCTGACCACCAGTTGCAGCGGAGCGCCGACAGCGATGTTGGACGGCAACAGTGCATTCACCTGGCCCGGATTCGACGAAACGTAGTCGACGAACGCATTTTGTCCTCCGATGGTCACCTGGACGCCATCCAGCACAGTGGGCGCGTTGTTTGCATTGAAATCGGATTTAGTCCACTCCCGCGTGGCGGTAGCCAGATTCGATCCGTAGATCTCGATCCAGGTTCCAGGCGCGACGGCCGTAAACCCGCCGAACGCCGAGGCGCTGATTACCGTGCTGACGGACGGCGCCACAGCCAGTGTCTCCACCGCGCCGGTTCCGCTCAGCGGTATCAGCATGGGGGAACCAGGCGCGTTCGCCATGACCAGGATCGCGGCCGTGCGGCTGCCTTGCGCAGTGGCGCCGAAGGCCACAGTAAGCGTGCAAGTCGCTGAGGGAGCCAGCGAAGCATTAGAACACGATCCAGAAATTCCGAAATCGCCCGAGTTCGCGCCGACGACGGCGATACTGCCGATTCTTAATGGCCCAACTCCTCCATTGGTGATCGTGACGGTCTGCTGTCCATCGGCGGTGAAGCTGAGGCTGGTGGGATTGACGTCCAGAGTTGGAACGCTTCCACCCAGTGCGGCCAAGCTATGATAGGAGCCTGCCGCAATCGCCACGGCGGCGGTCACAGCGGTAACGCCCACTGGCACGTTGCTGCTCATCTGGGTCCCATTGCCGAGCTGGCCATATTGATTGGCGCCCCAAGCGTAAGCTGTTCCGCTGCTGCTCACCGCCATGCTGGTAGTTCCGCCGGCGGCGATCTCGACTATGCCAGTAAGACCGCTCACCTGCACTGGCACGTTGCTGCCCACATTACTGCCGTTGCCGAGTTCGCCGTCAGTGTTGTAACCCCAGGCCCAAACGGTGCCATCGCTCTTCAGCGCCAGGCTGTGATAGAAGCCTCCGGCAATCGCCACCACACCTGTTAAGCCGCTCACTTGCACTGGCACGTTGCTGTTGGTATTGCTGCCATTTCCGAGTTCCCCGTATTGATTGTCGCCGGAAGCCCACACGGTCCCGTCGCTCTTGAGCGCCAGGGTATGATAAGCGCCGGCCGCAACAGCGACCACGCCCGTCAGGCCGCTCACTTGCACCGGGACATTACTGTTCAGGTTGCTGCCGACGCCCAGTTCACCATATTGGTTGTCGCCCCAAGCCCACACCGTTCCGTCGCTCTTCAGTGCCAGGCTGCTGTCGCCGGCTCCCAGCGGGTAGCCTCCTCCCGCTATCGCGACAACGCTGGACAAGCTGCTCACCTGGACTGGCACATTAATATTCCCGTTGCTCCCGTTGCCGAGCTCACCGTATCCATTGGCGCCCCATGCCCATACACTCCCGTCGCTGGTTAATGCCAGGCTGTGATCCCCTCCGCTCGCAACAGCCACGGCGCCCTTGAGCCCGCTCACCCAGACCGGCACCGTACTACTCGTGTTATTCCCGTTGCCGAGTTCGCCGTACGAATTGTTGCCCCACGCCCAGACCGTTCCTGCGCTCGCGAGCGCCAGCGTGTGATCGAAGCCGGCCGCAATGGCCACCACGCCAGCCAGTCCGTTCACCTGGACCGGCAGGGCGCTGCTGGAGTTGCTATCGTTGCCCAGTTCGCCGGCGGAATTATCGCCAAAGGCCCGCAGGTTTGCCGCATTCGCCACCGTGTCGACCACCATGACGTCGTCCAGGTAATAGAAAGCCGGTGCACTGCTTCCGCCGAACTGAAGGTCGGTGTAATTCGAGGTCGCCGTCAATGTGAAAGAGTACAACTGGTAACCGCTGCCATGCTGACCGTAAAGCGTCAAGACATTCGTTCCGCCCCAATTCGCTACAAATTGGCCGCCTTGATTCAACCGGCTCGCGTCAACATAAAAGCTCACTTTGTAGGAGTGCGCCGGAACGGTCGGCAGAAACTGATCGATGTAATCGTTCTCGCCGTCGAGCGCGCCAAACCTGGCCGCCCACGCCCCGGAATTAACGTCGTACTTAATAAGGCCGAACTCACTCCCCATCGTCGCCGCGGTCGTGACCCAGTCGGTGAAATCGCCGGTTTCGAATCCGCAATTCGCGACCAGATTGCCGGGAACGGCATCGCAGACGCTCGGAATTCCTTGCGCGACAACCGGCAGCGCATACAGGACACCCAGCAGGCCCGCCAACAAGCCAAGTTTCGATATTTTCATGCCGCTCCTCCGAATAAAAGCCGCGCGCTCAGTAGGGTCCAGGCGGTTTGGCCGACTAGCGCCTATGGTCGCTAGCGCTTATAAGGGTGAAGGAATAGGGCGGGCCGCGGAAGAGGCTGAACGATAGGGACGGCCCATTACCTAAGGTCTATGCGTGTCGGAGTAAGGATTTGTCAAGGCGCTAATGCATTCGGCTTGCAAGCCGATATGAATAAAGAAGGCCTATATGGGATCCGTCGCCTCAACGAACAATCTTACTTCCAGCAACAACGGTCTGTCCGACCTGCTCCAGGATCTATCCAACGAGAACTCGCCACTGCTGTCGACTCTGTCTTCGCCGACCGTGGAAGCGGCGCTTCAAAACGCGCCTGCCAGCGACATCGTCGAAATCTCCGACCAGGCGCTCCAGCTCCAAGCCACCGACGCTCTTTTCGGGATTTCCAACACGGCAACTACGCCCACCGACTCTCTGTTTTCGGCCCTGGCATCCGTCGGCTCCAGCTCAACTTCCTCTGCTTCGGGATCGCCGCTCAACCCGGGATCCCCACTCGCCGATCAGTTGGCAGCCTACCAAGGCAACATGCAGACCCAGGAAATGCAGACACTCTTCGCTAGCACTCCCTCCACAACGCCTCCGAACTCGCTGTACGACGTGTTCGCCTAAATCCGCGCTTTACTTGGCAGGCGCCGGGTTGTCCAAGTGTGGAATGTCGTTCGACGCCGCGCGCCTCTTGAACTTCCAGTGGCCGTCTTCACGCACGACGATGTCATCGTAATGCCCCCCATACATAATCGAAGGCGTGTTCTGCTTGGTGGTAACCACAAACGCCCATCGCGACCATACCGTGCCCGTGTCTCCGTGTACATCAATCGCGAAATTAGTCAGAAGATGATAGGTGGAGTTCGGCTGCGGCGCAGGCGTCGACCCGATTTCCTTGTCCATCATCGCTTTGATCGCGGCCGGGCCTTTGGCCGTGCCAAAACCGCCCGACCATTCACCGTCTTTCGCGAACAAACTGGCATACTTCACGAAATCGCGCGCATCGAGCGACCGCCCGTAATCCACCAGCAGCATTCGAATCTCTTCTTCGTCTTCCAGCCGTTGAACCCGCGCCGCCAGCGATTTCTCACCATGGTCCTCAGCTCGGGCTACCACGGGCGCAAGCATCGCGCTCGCCATCGACACACACAAGAGAATTCGTGAAATGTTCATATCTCGCCTCCAGGAGAGTTTACCATCGAGGCGAAGGGTGGAACGTATGAGTGATGCGCCCCTGGGGAGATGTATCGGCTTGATTGGCGGGCTGGGCGTCGGCGCTTCGGTTTACTACTATCAAGAACTGGCGAAGGCGCACGCGGCCTGGGGAAAAGCCTTGAATCTGGTGATGGCCCACGCGCAGGTCGATCGCGTACTGGGCGCAGTGCAGGCCGGCGATAAGGAAGGGCTTGCATCCTATCTGGCGGCTTTGATCGCACGTCTGCAGGCCGCTGGCGCGGAGTTCGCCGTGATACCCGCGGTGGCGCCGCACATCGCGATCGCCGAGTTAATTCAACTTTCGCCGTTGCCGATTGTGAACCTGATCGACGAAATTAGACGCGAGGTACAAGCCCGCCAACTCCGACGCGTTGCATTGTTCGGCACACGCTTTGCCGTCGAGTCGCGACTCTTTGGGCGGTTGGATGGCGTGGAAGTTGTCACACCGCATCCTGATGAAGTTGATTACATCCATGCTACTTACCTGGAACTGGTGGGCGCGGGAGCCGGACTGGCGGCGCAACGCGAGGGTCTCAGCCGGTTGGCTCACAAATTAATGGAACGCGATGGCGTCCAGGCGGTGATTCTCGCCGGAACGGAGCTGGCGCTGGTGTTCGACGAAGGCAACACGGACTTTCCGAACATCAACAGCGCGCGGCTGCACCTGGATGCGATCGTGCGCCGGGCCCTGCTTCCGCCCTAGCTGTTGCCCAAATAATCTACATGAACGTACGTGCCAAGGCGCGTGTTATACGCCAGGTACCAGCCCACGTGATCGGGATCGTCGTAAATCACGATCTGATCGGTATCCCATAACCAGCCATCGCAGTAGCCAACGTCGTACGGTGCAACGCTAAAGTAGAAGCCGCCGAACCAGAATCGGCTGGGACCGCCGCCGGCCAACCTCCAGACATGGCCTTTACCGATGCCGCCGGTAAAGTGCCCGTGCTCAAAGGGATGATCCAGGTGATAGTGCGGATCGTTCGGGCCGCTGTCGTGACCGATCCATTTGTCGCCTTTCGCGTGCACGTGCGGCGCTTCGGGATGGCCCTTCTGATCGGAAAAAGTAGGATGTTCGGCCGGGGCCGGGGAATTCGCTTTCGGCGCGCGAGCCGGCGCTGGACCGTGCGCTGGAATATGCCCTCCGCCCACGCCGCGAACGGCACCTCCGCGGGCCCCGCCCTTTTCTTGCGCCAGAGCTGGCAACGACAAGAGCACAAACAGCGACAAAAATCCCACTAGCTTTTTCATCGATCTAAGCGTACCAATATCCATGCCAAGATAGTCGATTGGGACGGCGGCTGGGACAGCACTTTCTGGTGCGGCAATCGATTCTGGAACGAATCGGCGAGGCGGCATGTCCGGAGAAAGGTGGCACAGTTATTGAGATCGGGCCGGGGCGTGGCGCTCTGACGTCGCACCTGCTGGCGCGGGCAGACCGCGTGATTGCGATCGAGATCGATCCGGTGCTGGTGCAATATCTGCGCGCGGAATTCCGGGACGAGCCTCGGCTCACATTAGTCGAGACAGACGTCCTGAAGGCCGACTTGACGCAATGGGGAACGGTGACGGTGGCGGGAAATCTGCCCTACTACATCACGTCGCCGATTTTGCAGAAGACGCTGGCGCTGGGTAAGCAACTCACTCGCGCGGTGTTTCTGGTGCAAAAGGAAGTTGCCGAGCGTCTGACGGCCAGCCCGGGGTCGCGCGATTACGGTTACCTCACGGTGCAGACTCAGCTTTTGAGCACGCCAGAACTCCTTTTTACCGTACCCGCCGGAGCTTTTCGTCCACCGCCCAAAGTAGATTCGGCGATCGTGAGATTGACCCCAGAACCCAAACCCGAGTTCCCCGCCCTGGATCGCGAGGCGTTCCTCCATTTTGCAGGTCTGTGCTTTCGCCACAAGCGCAAGACAATTCGCAACAATTTGTCGGGTTCTTACGACCGCCAGTTGCTGGCCGCTATTCCGGAAACGGCCAAGCGTGGGGAGCAGCTTTCGATCCCCGAATTCGTGCAATTGTTTGACCGAGTGGTGGGTTCGGGCGTCGCTCCTGTATCCTGAAATTTCATGCTGCGTGTCCGTTTCGCCCCGTCGCCGACGGGTTATCTGCATATTGGAAGCGCCAGGACGTTCATTTTCAACTGGCTGTACGCGCGCCGCAACCACGGCACGATGATCCTGCGCATCGACGATACCGACATCGATCGCAATACACAGGCCTCGCTCGATTCCATTTTCGACGGCTTGAAATGGCTTGACCTGGACTGGGACGAGCAATACGCTCAGTCGGAACGCGGCGACCTCCATCGCCAGCTGGCTTGGACCATCTTTGAGAAGGGCTTGGCATATCGCGATTTTGTCCCCGCAGCCGCAGCCGAAGAGAGGGAGCAATCCAGCGGGGCGTGGTTGTTCAATCCGGGAATGCGCGAGTTGTCTCCCGAGGAAAGTCAGCGCCGTGCCGATGCAGGCGAGCCGTTTGTGCTGCGGTTTCGCGTGCCTCGCGATGGCTCCCAAGCGGTCGAATTTCAGGATGCCGTGTATGGCGAGCAGTCGAAGCAGACGGCCGACATCGAGGATTTCGCGCTGCTGCGCAGCAACGGCGTTCCCACATATCACATGGCGTCCTGCGCCGACGATGTGGACTTGCGGATCAGCCATATTATTCGCGGCCAGGATCATCTGACCAACACCTTCAAGCACGTGCTGATTTTTGAAGCGTTGGGCGCGGAGCCGCCGCAGCTTGCCCATCTACCGCTCCTGATTGCGCCGGATGGTTCGAAACTCTCGAAGCGCAAACATGGGCCGGTGGTGAGCGTAACCACGTATCGCGACGCCGGATTCCTTCCGCACGCCTATATCAACTTCTTGTGCCTGCTCGGTTGGTCACCCAAAGATAATCGCGAGCAGTTGACGCGCCAGGAGCTGATGGACGCGTTTTCCTTCGAAGGGATTCATCGCCATAACGCGGTGGTGAATTTCACCGAAGAAGATCCTATCGACCCGAAAGCGATGTGGCTGAACGGCGAACTGATCCGAACGCTGCCGGTGGAAGAACTCGCCGCGAAGATGCTGCCGTTCGCCTGCGCCGCCGGATTGCGCGCCGATCCCGCCAAGATGTTGCGCATCGCGCCGTTGTTACAGGAACGCATCAAAACGTTGCGCGACGTGGTAACGATGGCCGACTTCTTCTTCGTCGACGAATTGCCACCTTACGATGCCGCGGAGCTGATCCCCCAAAAGGGCGACCAGACGCTGGCGCTCACGGTGCTGCTCCGGGCCCGAGAAATTCTTGCGGCAGCAAGCTTCAGCCATGCAGGCTTAGAGGCGGCATTGCGCGGCGGGGCCGAGAGCCTCAAAATCAAGGCGGGGCAGATGTTCCAGCCCATTCGCGTTGCGGTATGCGGACGGAAGAACGCGCCTCCTTTATTTGAAACGCTGGAAGTTCTGGGGCGCGAGACCTGTCTGAAACGCATCGAACAAGCAATTCGGATGCTGCAGTAGGCCCGCGATTATCTCCACAATGAAAGAGACCATGAATCCACAAACGAACGAGGCCCCCACCGGCGCGGAAACTCCGGCCGAAACAGGCCCGTCGAACTTCATCCGGGAGATCATCCTGGACGACTTAAAGACCAACAAATATGGGGGCCGCGTTCACACACGGTTTCCACCGGAACCGAACGGCTATCTGCACATCGGGCACGCCAAATCGATCACCCTGAATTTCGGGCTGGCGCAGGAGTTCGGCGGAAAATGCAATCTGCGGTTCGACGATACCAACCCCTCCAAAGAAGAGACCGAATACGTCGATTCCATTATCGAAGACGCGCGCTGGCTGGGCGGCGATTGGGGTGACCGGCTGTTCTACGCGTCCGATTATTTCGGACAGCTTTATGAATGGGCCGTGCAGCTGATCAAGGCCGGCAAAGCATATGTGGACGACTTACCGCCAGACGACGTTCGCAAGCAGCGCGGCACCTTGACCGAACCGGGCCAGGAGAGCCCCTATCGTGGACGAAGCGTTGAGGAGAATCTGGATCTGTTCGCTCGCATGAAGGCCGGCGAGTTTCCGGATGGCACCCGCACCCTGCGCGCCAAGATCGATATGGCATCGCCGAACCTGAACCTACGCGATCCCATCATGTATCGCATTCTGCACGCCGAACATCATCGCACCGGCAATCAATGGTGTATTTATCCGATGTACGATTTCGCCCACGGGCAATCGGACTCCATCGAAGGCATCACGCATTCCATTTGCACGCTGGAGTTTGAAGATCACCGGCCTCTCTACGATTGGTACGTGGAGCAGCTGGGCATCTATCATCCGCAGCAAATCGAATTCGACCGGCTGAACATCACTTACACCTTGCTGAGCAAGCGCAAGCTGCTGGCGCTGGTGCAGAACAAGCTGGTGCGAGGCTGGGACGATCCGCGCATGCCCACCATATCGGGACTGCGGCGGCGCGGATACACGCCGGAGGCGATCCGCAACTTCTGCAAGCGGGTGGGCGTGTCGAAAACCAACGGCACAACCGAGCTCGGTCTTTTGGAATATTTTCTCCGCGAAGATTTGAACAAGCGCGCGCCTCGTGTGATGGCCGTGCTCCGGCCCCTGCGTCTGGTCATCGACAACTATCCGGAGGGTCAAGTCGAACAGATGGAGGCGGTGAATAATCCGGAAGACGAGAGCATGGGCAACCGGACCGTTCCGTTTTCGCGCGTCCTCTACATCGAGCAGGACGATTTCCGCGAAGATCCACCCAAACAATATTTCCGGCTCGCGCCAGGACGCGAAGTGCGGCTGCGCTATGGCTATTTCGTCACGTGCCAGAGCGTGGTGAAAGACGCTGCCGGTCAAGTGGTGGAGATCCACTGCACGTACGATCCGGCCACGCGCGGAGGCAATGCGCCCGATGGGCGGAAGGTGAAATCCACCATCCATTGGGTGTCGGCCGGACACGCCGTGGATGCCGAAGTTCGCTTGTACGATACGTTGTTTACGCGCGAAGATCCGAATCAAACGGAAGAAGGTCAGGACTTCACGGCGAATCTGAATCCGCAGTCGCTCGAGGTGCTGAGCGGAGCAAAACTGGAACCGAGTTTGCGCGGAGCGAAACCAGGCGCCGGCTATCAATTCGAGCGCCTTGGCTATTTCTCCGTCGATCCGGATACGACGCCCCAGAAGCTGGCCTTCAACCGCACGGTGGCGCTGCGCGATACCTGGGCCAAGATTGAAGCAAAGTCCGAGAAAAAGTCCGAAAAGAAATCCAAATGATCATCCTCGGATTAGGCGGCATGAACAAAGATGCCGCGTGCGCGGTACTCAAGGATGGCGAGTTGGTGGCGGCGATCGAAGAGCGGAAAGTGGCTCGCCAAGCCACGGCCGGCACGTTGCCTCAAGCCGCCATCACCAGCGCGCTCGAAGTGGCTCGGCTCACGCCTGCCGATGTGAACCGCGTCGCCCTGGTGCGTCCGTTCGCGCAGGCGGTTCACCTCACCTTACGAGCGCAGTTCCCGAATGCGCAGACGCTCATGGTGGAACATCACGCGGCGCACGCGGCGTCGGCGTACTATCCATCGCCATTCGATGATGCCACCGTTCTGACGCTCGATCGCGATGGCGATTTCCGTTCGGCTGCGCGCTGGCGCGCCGCAGGCAACCAACTGCACTTGGAAAAGGATCTGTATTATCCGGATTCGCTGGGCGATCTGTACAGTCGTGTGACTGAGCTGCTGGGATTTAACGCAGGGTCGGATGAACACAAAGTCCAATGGCTATCGACCTCCGATTCAGGCGAGCAGTTCTTGCCGTTGTTCGAGGAACTGCTGGGCTCCGGCGACTGGCCCTGCATCAACCGGAGTTTCTTCGACTCTGATCGTTTGAGCCAGGGTGGTTTCAGCGAGAAATTCTACTCACGGATGGGCCTGGAAGATGGTGCGGAGATTCCGAAAGCGCTTGGCGCGCCGTTAGCCGCCGGGTTGCAACACGCCATCGAAAACGCAGTGCTCCGCATGGCCGGTCCGGCCGAGAACCTGTGCGTGGCGGGCGGCCTGGGGTTGAATGCGCTGCTGATCAGCGCGCTCGAAGAATCGAAGCAGGTGTTCGTGCAACCAGCGGCCGGCAATGCGGGGACAGCGCTGGGCGCCGTCTTCTACGCCTGGAACAATGTTTTGGGACAAAAGAAGCGAGCCCCGCTCAACAATCTCTGCCTGGGGCCAAGCTACACCGCCGAACAAGTGAAGACGGTGTTGGAAAATTGCAAGCTGCGATTCCACTATCTGATGACCACTGACGAACTGCTGGATCGCGCGGTACGCGATCTGAACAGCGAGAAAATCATCGCGTGGATGCAAGGCCGCATGGAGTTTGGACCGCGCGCCCTGGGAAACCGCAGCATCCTGGCGTCGCCGCTGAATCCTTACTCCACCGAAAACCTGAACATCTACATCAAGCATCGCGAGTCGTTCCGCAAGTTCGCGGCGTCGGTGCCGGAAGAAATGGCATCGGAATATTTTGAGGCGGGCCCCAACGCGCGCTACCTGGCAACTGTCGGCGGGGTGCGAGCCCCGTATCGCAAAACGTTCGAAGCCGCGGTGCTGGATGGAGACGCCGTGCGCGTTCACCTGGTGCGGCAGCAGGACAATCCGCTGTTTCACAAGCTGCTGCATGCCGCGGGCAAGGCAACCGGACTTCCCGTACTTTATAACACCAGCTTCAATCTGTTTGGGGATCCACTAGTGTGTACTCCGCGCGATGCGGTGCGGAGCTTCTATTCTTCCGGCGTGGACGCGTTATATGTGGGAAACTTCGTCGTCGAAAAGTAGCTCGCGCTCGGGAAGAGCTATTGGTCGCCCATAATCGCGATTGTCGTCGCCTCGCTTTCAACTTGATCGAAAGAGGTACCCCAGATCGAGGAACTGCCCCAGACCGCGGTAGAACCCCAGACCGCCGTAGAGCCCCAGACAGCAGTCGTGCCCCATATAGCGGAGGTGCCGTTCACAAATACTGAGCTGCCCCAAACAGCCGTGGAACCCCAAACAGCCGTGGAGCCCCAGACGCCGGTAGAGCCCCAAACTCCGGTTGTTGCCGTCGGCCCCATCAAGACCGTTTGGGTGCTGGCATCGAACGTAGCGGTGGGCGAGAGAGCAGGACCAGCAAGCAAATCCGAGTCTGCCAGCGCGGCGGGGATGTTCAGATAGCCCGCGCCTACCGTGAAGATGTCGTATTCATCGGTGTACGTGATGCCGGAAGCCGGATCGGTGGCCGTGCTGAAGCCCGGCGCGAATTTCGTCGCCGTCTTCATCAGCCGCGCCTTTATTTCGTCCGGCGTGAGGTTCGGGTGCTGCTGTACCATCAATGCCGCGGCTCCGCTCACCATGGGAGCCGCCATGCTGGTGCCGCTCAGCAAAAAGTAGTCAGGACCCGACGTATTTGTGGTGGAAGTGTAGACCTCTCGAGCCACGTCGTTGCCCGGATAAGTCTTGTCGAAAAACGATCCGCCCTGGTTGATTGAGACGATTCGATTGCCGGGAGCCATTAGATCCGGCTTGACGATGTGATCAATCGCGGTCGGCCCCTTGGACGAGTAGCTGGCAATCTTGTCGTCGGCGGCGCTGAGCGTGCCTTCCGTGTTCATCGCCCCCACGGTGATCACATAGGGACTGTTGCCCGGCGACGTAATCGTACCGTAGCCGTTGGTACCCTGGGAATTGTCGCGGCCATCGTTACCAGCTGCAACCACGACGACGATTCCAGACTGCCAGGCCTGCTGGACCGCCATGCACAGGGGGTCCATCCAATAAGAACTGTACACCGGACGTCCGAGTGACAGGTTAATTACTCGAATGTTGTATTGATCCTTAAGATGAATCGCCAGTTCAATGCCCGCGATCACCGTGGAGTCCGTTCCCACGCCGCTGTCATTGAGGACCTTGATGCTGATCAGGTTGGCGTTGGGCGCAATTCCTCGGACTAAGTAAGTCGAGTTTTGGATATTGGAGTTATGTCCATTTCCCGCCAGAATGCCCGAAACATGCGTGCCGTGTCCGTAGTGGTCGTTCGCATCGGAGTTAGAGACCAAACTGGTCTGGTAGACGATTCGGTTCTGGTTTTGAGCATTTTTCAAGTCGTTACTATTGTTCGTCCCGCTATCGATGAGGGCGATACCGATTCCGCTGCCATCCAAGCCGAATACGCTGGTGGCGAGATCAGCCCCCACGGTCTTCCACCCATAATCCGGGCTGCCCGTATAGACGGAATTCGCGGTCGCTTTCACCGGCCGATCGGGAGCAATGAACTCGACGGCCGCCTCATCGGAAAGCGCTTTCAGTTGGTTTGCCGGGACCGCATAGTGAGCAGCCCGGATAATGTCGAGGCTCTGCTTTAATTCTCCACCATGGGCCAATACCCGCTGCTGTTGGGCCTCGGTTGGAGCGGTTCGAAATTGGACGATAACGTCGACATTCTGGTTGGAGTTAAGGTCTCTCAGCGCCGGATCCAGCTTCGCCTCGGCCCCGTAAGCCACGCTGAAACCGGAAGCAAGCAGCAGAACAATCGTCGAATAACGCATGCCCTTCAGTAGGCATTCGGAGCGCCAACCGAATTGGACCTGCAAACCCCGCCTTTTCAGCGAGTTTCCCATCCAGTGTCACGTGCGTTCTGACGCCGGGGGACTAGATGGCGCTCTCTTTTGACAACCTGTCGCAGTACCTCTGCGGACGGAGTTCCACTTCCAGATGACTGAAATACACTCGAATTATGAAGAAAAAAGCACCACTCACCGATGGAAAGCTGGGATGGATAGCTAAGGCGATAAGTGTAGAACTTACGAATTAAGAGGAGGACCGACGTCCTCGCCGGGCCTTACGGGGCAATCGATCAGACGCAGGCGGGACGGCGTGCAAGTCGATGTCGAACTCAAGGCTTGCGCGTTTCGGTTCCCTTTCGCCTGACAGTGCTCAGCGAAGTAGAGATTCGCATCGAGCGTGCGTCCGTGGTGGGCACCGTTTGGAACTGCACTTACATCGCGGCCAACGAGTTTCATGTTGGCATCGAGCTTCATCCGGCGAGCTCAACGGATGAACACTTTTTGCATCATCTTCGTCTGTTGCGCACAGCGCGGGTCACATAGCTCGACCGGGGGCGCCCGGCGTCTGCGGCGTCACAAGACCGCGAATACACTTCAGCACCATTTCCGACGTGAAAGGCTTGGTGAGCGCTGCGTTCGCCCCCAGGAGTTTAGCGTCCATCAGAACTTCGGCGTGAGATCCCGACATTGCGATGATCTTGAGGCCAGGATACGTCTTCCGCAAGGCCCGAATGACCCCTAGTCCCTCCTCGTTTGGCATTGAGATATCGGTGATCAATACGTCCAGGGCTTCCCGCGCGGCCAGTTGCTTGGCCTCCAACCCGTCCTTCGCGGTGAATACCCGATGACCGCATCCTTCCAAGATTTCAACCAGCCAATCGCGCACGTCCGGTTCATCGTCCACCACCAGAATCCGCTGCGCCGGTGGTTGAGTTGTCAGCACTGTAACGATCTTTTCGCACAACCCTCGCGGAGTCCAAGGCTTTTGTAGAAAGTTTGTTTGCGGATCCAGGGACTCCTTCTCATTTATTCCGACTCTGGCATGGCCCGACATGAAAATCACCTTCGTTTCCGGCCGGCGTGCCTGGATGCGGGCGGCGATCTCTTGGCCGCCTAGGTCCGGAAGCGTGATATCGGTGAGGAGCAGTTGAATCTGCCCTGAATATTCTTCAGCCACGCGAAGCGCATAGGCCCCATCTTGTGCCGCCAGGACGCTGTAGCCTGCGGAGCTGAGGACTTCTTGTGCCAGGGCGCAAAGAGCGGGATCGTCTTCCACGATCAAGATCGTCCCACCGGAAAGCATCATGTGGGGACCCTCCTCGGAACACCCTTCCGCCATCACACCCTATAAGTCTCATCGTTCGGTGCGCGGAAAGCTTGAGTCCTACACCCGAGCTGTGAGCGCCGAGCGTATCCGGCCGCTACTGCTGGTCCAGCACCTCGCGCACCTTCTGGGCCAGCAAGCCGGGCGTGAACGGCTTTTGCAGAAAGTCGACGTTGGCCTGCAGGACGCCGTGCCGAACCACCGCATCGTCGGTATAGCCACTCATAAATAGCACTTTCAGTTCGGGATGCTCGGCCAGCAGCGTCTCGGCCAACTTACGGCCACCCATCTGAGGCATCACCACGTCCGTCACCAACAGGTCGATCTTCTCCCGGCACCTCGCCACGAGACTGAGCGCCGCCAAGCCCTCCGGAGCTGTCATTACCTTGTAGCCGCACTCCTCCAAAATGAAGGTGGCGAGTTCACGAACGCTCTCTTCATCCTCCACCAACAAAATCGTCTCTGACCCCCGCGACGCCGCTTCGTGGCCATTGTCCGCCAAGGTGGTTGGTTGCTGCTCCACCGTCGGCAAATAAATTCTGAACGTAGTTCCGACGCCCACCTCGCTGTAAACGTCGATGTTGCCGCCACTCTGCTTGACGATCCCGTGCACCACCGCCAGTCCCAACCCCGTTCCCTGGCCGACGCCTTTGGTGGTGAAGAAAGGCTCAAAGATGCGCGCTTTTACTTCCGGCGTCATCCCGCAGCCGGTATCGCTGATGGCCACCAGCACGAACCGACCGGGCCGCGCTTCCGGGTGAATCTTCGTGTACGACTCGCCCAGTTCCGTTTCGCTGGTTTCGATGGTGAGTTTCCCGCCTTGGGGCATGGCATCCCGGGCGTTTACCGCCAGATTAATGATCACTTGCTCGATTTGGCCGGCATCCACTTTCACCGAGCGGATGGCAGGCGCAAGCACGGTAGTAAAGTGTACGTCCTCGCCGATCAGCCGGCGCAACATCTTCTCGATATCGGTGACGATGACGTTGAGATCCAGAACTTTCGGTTCCAGAACCTGCTGGCGGCTGAAGGCCAGAAGCTGGCGAGTTAAAGAGGCCGCCCGCTCCCCGGCACGGCGGACTTGATCCACCATCTTTGTCTTGGGATCGTCGTGCGGCAATTTGGTCAACAACAGGTCGCTGTACCCGGAAATCACCGTCAGCAAATTGTTCAAGTCGTGTGCCACGCCACCCGCCAATTGACCGAACGCCTCCATTTTCTGCGACTGGTGAAGCTGGCCTTCCAGCCGCTTTCGGTCGGAAATGTCGCGCACGATGCCCACGAAATAACGCTCGTTGTCGAGTTGGAACTCTGTCACCGCCAAGTCCAGCGGGAAGGTGGAGCCGTCCTTCCGCAACCCCAGAACCTCTCTGCCGGTGCCGATGATCTTGGCTTCCCGGGTCCGCTTGTAGTTCGCGAGATAACCGTCGTGTTCTCCGTGGTAGGGCTCGGGCATCAGCATCTTGACGTTTTGTCCGATCACCTCCGGCGCGGAGCGGCCGAAAAGCTTCTCTCCGGCCCGATTGATCATGGAGATGGTGCCCCGCTCGTCAATGCCGATGATCCCGTCCAGGGTATGGTTCAGGACCGACTGTAATAATTCATCGTTGCGCCGTTTGGCCGTCAGGTCCCTGGTGATCTTGGCGAAACCGCGCGCTTTGCCGTTCTCGTCATACAGCGCCGCCAGCGTGCCGTTCACCCAGAACCTTGCGCCGTTCTTGCGGACGCGCCATCCTTCGATGTCCACTTTTCCTTCCGCCGCCGCTTGTTCCAACTCTTGCGTTGGCTTGCCCTCTGCGATCAGCTCGGGAGGGAACAGGCAAGAATAATGCCGGCCGACAATCTCCTCGGCCGTGTAGCCATCGATACGTTCCGCCCCCCGGCTCCACGTCAGGATTATGCCTTCGGGATCGAGCATGAGAATGGCATAATCGCTTACGCCATCCACCAGCAGATGGAACCGGTCTTCGGATACCCGCAGGGCCTCTTGTATTTTCTTGCGATCGGTGATGTCGCGAGTGACTTTTACAAATCCGATGGGTTCAGGGCCATGGTTGTAGAGCGGAGTGATGGTGACGATAGCCCAAAAAAGCGAACCATCCTTGCGGACTCGGAGGCCTTCTTCTTCGAAGAACCCCTCGGCGATTGCGATTTCGAGCTGACGCTGTGGTTTGCCATTGTCAATGTCCTGGGGCATGTAGAATCGCGAGAAATTCTGGCCGAGAATCTCTTCGGCTTGGTACCCCTTGATCCGCGCGGCGCCGGAGTTCCAACTGGCGACATTGCCAGCGGGATCGAGCATGATAATGGCGTGGCTCCGGACGCCTTCTAAGACCAGGCGGCTGCGTTCCTCGGAGGCGCGCAGCTTCTCATTGGTCTGCAGCAGCTCCGCAGCGCGATCAAGGACGCGTGCTTCCAGCCGGTCATTAAGGTCGCGCAGCTCCTTTTCCCCCTTCTTACGCTCCGTAATATCGCGGTTCGTCTCGATGACATAAGCGCCTCCTGCCTCCCGCACCAGCACCATCCGGGAGTCCACGACGATCGTCTGGCCATCCCGGCCGGTATGATGCAACTCACCTTCCCAGGAGCCCTTGCGCTCCATGATTTCAATGAAGGTCCCCACGCCCCCCGACGTATTCGTCTGCAGCAGATCGTGGCTAATCCGCCCCAGCGCTTCCTGGCGAGAGAATCCATAGAGGCGCTCGGCCCCGCCGTTCCAGAAAGAGATTGGGCCGTTCCAATCCCACACCAATACCGGATCGTAGGTTTGATCGATCAGCGTGGCGTGATGCCGAACCGAATCGACGGTGGACTCCGCATGCCGGCGAGCGGCGTGCATGGCCCCTGCAATCAGTGAGATCCCGAGACCCGTGAAGATGTAGAGGGCCATGCCCATCTGCTGATCCCGGCCAATCAGTTCAAAGTGCCCGCGCGGTGGGAGCAAGAAGAAGTCTGAGGCCAGAGCACCCAGAGCCACGGCCACCAGGGCCGGCCGCAAGCCGCCATACCAAGCCGCTACTAGCACGCCAACGAACACCGTGGCGAACGGAAACTGTTCGCCCAGCACCGGATCGAGCAGCCGCCTGGCTCCGATCGCTAGGGCGACACTGAGAAACGCACACCCATAGGAGATAACCGAAGATTTAAGGCGTTTCGACATGTTCCTGGACGCTCTACTGGAACTCTTCGGTCAGACCGGCTGAGTCTTGATCGCGAAGGCCCCTGCATTGTCCGGGCGGGCGCGCAATCGCGCGGTGTATAGTGAAATGGCTTCCGAGAAACCCCTATGCCTGACCTGACTCTCGTAATTCCCCTCCTGATCGTCGTGATCTATCTGCTCTCGTCCATCAAGATACTCGCCGAGTACGAGCGCGGCGTCATTTTTCGCTTGGGTCGTGTGCTGCCGCAACCCAAGGGACCGGGTGTGATCCTGGTTTTCGCCCCCATCGATCGCATCGTGCGCATCTCCCTACGGATCGAAGCGATGGAAGTGCCCCCGCAGGATGTGGTCACGCGCGACAATGTGACGGTGAAGGTCAACGCCGTGGTTTATTTCCGCGTCGTGGATCCCACTAAGGCGGTTCTCGAAGTGACCAATTTTCTCTACGCAACATCGCAAGTGGCGCAAACCACTCTGCGCAGCGCTCTGGGTGAGGTGGAACTGGACGAGTTGCTCAGCCAACGTGAGAAACTAAATATCCGCCTTCAGTCCGTGCTGGATGCGCATACCGGGCCCTGGGGCGTGAAGGTCACCGTGGTTGAGGTGAAACAGGTGGATCTGCCGGACCAAATGATTCGCGCCATCGGGCGCCAGGCCGAAGCCGAACGCGAGCGGCGTGCCAAGATCATCCATGCCGAGGGCGAGTACATGGCGGCGGAGAAGCTCGGTATGGCGGCGGAGGTGATTCAGCGCCAGCCCGCGGCTCTTCAGCTCCGCTACCTTCAGACGCTGGTGGAGATAGGCGCGGAAAAGAACACCACGGTTGTTTTCCCGATGCCTATCGATATACTCTCATCTTTAGGAAGAGCGCTCGAGAAGTTCGCCCCGAAGAAAGAGGAAGGCTAGATCATTTTGCCCAAGAACGACGACGGAGAGTTTGAGTTAGTACTCGGAAATCGCCAGTTGATCAGTGTGTTTCTGATTGTCGTGATCTTGCTCGGAGTGTTCTTCTCCATGGGCTACATCGTGGGCCGCAACTCCTCGCCCGCGACGGAATCCGCACGCAACGATAAGCCCAAGTCCGAGCAGGACACCGATTCCTCCGATGACTCTAATCCGGACGCGACATCGGACGGCGCTAAGACTCCGTCGGGGACCGACGCCATCACCTCCACCGCGACCGACTCCAATGCTCCGCAAGTGACCAAGCCGGCGCAAACAGCGCCCTCCCCGGCGCCCCCGAAACCCGAGCCGGTGCGCGCCAAGGAAACGAGGCCGAAGCCTTCGCCTTCGCCCGCCCCAGCGCCAGCCCCCGTGCCAGCCGCGGCGCGTCCCCCCGTGCATGCCGCCGCAGCCGGAGAGCCAGCCGGCGGCCAGTATTGGCAAGTAGTGGCGACGTCCCGGCCGGACGCCGAGATCATCGCGGAAGCGCTCGGCAAGAAAGGATTCCACGTGGTGCTCGCGCCCGCCCCGAAGGATGGCATCTTCCGCGTCTTGGTGGGCCCCCTCGCGGATGCACCCACCCAGGCCCAGACCCGCACCGGACTGGAATCGGCCGGTTTCAAGAATCCGATCATGCGAAAATATTGAGGCTTTTAATCAATCGGGAGGCCTTTCACCACTAGTGAGGTCTTCGATCCGCAACTTTACCCTGGCATTGCTCTCGGCAATGCTGCTCGTTCTGCTTTATCCAAATTTGATCTTTCCGGGCTTCGGCTTGCCCTGGCTCGCGCCGGTGGCGCTGGCGCCTCTGCTGATTGCTCTGGCATGCGAACCGCGGCCTTTATGGCGTTTTCTGCTGGGCGAGTTCGCGGGGATCGTTTACTGGTTCCTCATCTGTTATTGGATCCAGTTCGTTCTGGAAGTCCACGGCGGCATGGGGCGCTGGGGCGGATGGGGAACATTTGCGCTCTTCTGCGTTTTGAAGGCGCTGCATCTAGGGTTGTTTAGTCTGCTGGCCGCAGTTTTGCTCGACACAAAATATGCGATGCCCGCCGTCGCCGCGTTGTGGACCGGCCTGGAGCGCACCCACGGAACATTTGGCTTCGCGTGGCTGACGCTCGGCAACGCGGGAATCGATATGCCGTTGCCGCTGCGCCTGGCGCCGTTCGTGGGCGTCTACGGCATTTCGTTTCTCTTCGCGATCACGTCGGCGGTGGTCGCCTTTTTGATTCTCCGGCGCAATCGCAAAAACCTTTACTGGCTGGCCATGGTCCCGGTTCTGCTGCTGCTGCCCGATTTACCGCCGCGCGAAACGCCGGTAGAGACCGCGCTGGTGGTTCAGCCCAACATTCCGGCCGAGGAGGAATGGACCTACGAGTCCTTCGGCGCGGAACGCGAACACTTGATCATGGAGTCGCTGGAATCCTCGCTGCATGGATCGGAGCAGCTCATCATTTGGCCAGAAAGCCCCGGGCCGCTGTACTTCTATCGCGACCCCCGCTTTCACCAGGAGGCGATGCAGTTGGCCCAACAGGCGCACGCCTATTTTCTCTTCGGCACGGTGGCTGAAACGCCGGAAAACGCGCCGTTAAATTCCGCCGTCCTGTTGCGGCCCGACGGCGCACTGGTGGACCGCTACGACAAAATCAATCTGGTTCCGTTCGGCGAGTTCGTCCCGAAGATCTTCGGCTTCGTCAACCGCATCACGCAGGAGGCGGGCGATTTTGTGCCGGGCACTCGCATAGTCGTCTTTCCTCTGGGGGAACACCGGCTGGGCGTGTTCATTTGCTATGAATCCGTATTTCCCAGTGAAGTGCGGCAGTTCGTCAAGGGCGGCGCGAACCTGCTGGTGAATATTTCAAACGATGGTTACTTCGGCCACAGCGCCGCGCGCGAGCAGCACCTGGAGATCGCACGGATGCGGGCGGTGGAAAACAGCCGCTGGCTGATCCGTTCGACGAACGATGGAATTACCGCGGTAATCGATCCCGCCGGCCACATCGATGAACGCTTGCCGCCCTATCAAGAGCTGGTGGAGCACATGCATTTCGCTTTTCGCAGTGGCACCACGTTTTACACCAACTACGGCGATTGGTTCGCGTGGGGCTGTCTGATCGCGGCGCTTTTCGCGCTCGGCTGGTCGCAACGGCCGAACTACACACCTCACTACATACCCGAATCTGAAATTCGGGCTAACCGTGCCGGATCACAAGCACGTCCCCATCCTTGACGATGTACTCTTTGCCTTCCAGACGCAGCAGGCCTTTCTCGCGCACGCCGGGATAGCCGTGATGATCGATCAGCGCCTGCCAGTTCACCACTTCGGCGCGAATGAATTTTTTCTCGAAATCGCTGTGAATGGCGCCGGCGGCCTTTTGAGCCGGACTGTTCATCGGAATGGTCCAAGCCCGGACTTCCGTTTCACCGGCGGTCAAAAACGACATAAGACCGAGCAGCGCGTAGGTGGCCGAGATCAGCCGGGTGAGCGCTGAGTCCTTGAGACCATAGCTAGTGAGATATTCGCGGGCTTCTTCGGGAGACAGTTCGGCCAGCTCCGCTTCGATCTTGCCGCAGATCGCGGTAACGGCCGTGTTGGTTCGTCCGGCCAGGGGGCCCGTGCGATACTCTTCTTCCACTTCGTGCAGCCGGCCGGCATCTTCTTCGCCGATGTTCAAGACGAACAGCATCGGCTTTTGAGAAAGGAACTGGAAGCCGCGAATCAGCTTTTCTTCATCCGGTGTCAGCTCCAAGGTGCGCAGCGCGACGTTCTGCTCCAGCGTGGCTTTGCAGCGTTCGAGCAGCGCGAACTCACGATCGTGCTCGGTGCTTTTGATTTTCTTGCGCTCTTTTTCGAGCCGCTCCATGCGCTTCTCCACCACCACCAGGTCGCTCAGAATCAGCTCGATCTCAACATCTTCAAGGTCGCGCACCGGATCCACCGATCCTTTTTCGTGCGGCACGGTATCGCTTTGAAACAGCCGCAGAACATGCGCCAGCGCGTCCGCTACCCGCATGCTGGCAAGATAGCTGGGATCGCGCAGAGCTTCCTTGGAGACGGCTGGAAAATCCAGATACTCCACCGTGGCATGTGTGATTTTGGGTGGCTCGAATATTTTTGCGAGCGCGTCCAGCCGCGCATCCGGCACCTTGGTGATCCCGACGCGCGCTTCCATCAGTCCGACGCGGGTGGCTTCGTGCACTCCGGTCAAGATGGTGAACAACGATGTCTTGCCTACCATGGGCAGGCCGATAATTGCAGTTTTCATGTGATTCGGTTCAACGAACGGAGGCGGACTACAACGGAACCTCGACCAGCGTCAGGATTTCCTGCAGCGTCCGTTCGCTCAGTTCCGTGCTGCGTTGTGAGAGCGAGGTGCGCGCATTGATGGAGACGCGGTGCGCGAATACCGGGACCACCAGGCGTTTGATGTCGTCCGGGATCACGTACTCGCGGCCTTCCACCAGCGCCAGTGCTTGCGCGGCGCGATACAAGGCTTGGGATCCGCGCGGGCTCACGCCCAACGACAGGGATTCGTGGCAACGGGTCTTCTCCACGATCGCGAGCATATAATCCACCAGGCTGTCGTCGACGGTCACTCGGCCGGCCTGCTCCTGCAAGCGTAAGAGCTCGGCCGAAGACAGCACCGGGCCCAGGCTCTCGGATTGAGTCCCGTCCGGCCCTCTCACGATTTCGCGTTCCGCTTCACGCTCGGGATAGCCAATGCGGATACGCATCAGGAAGCGATCGAGCTGGCTCTCGGGCAAAGGGTAAGTTCCGTGATGCTCCACTGGATTCTGCGTAGCTACCACCATGAATGGTTGCTCCAGCGGGTGCGAACGGCCTTCAATGGTGACCTGCACCTCGTTCATCGCTTCCAGCAGCGCCGATTGCGTTTTTGGCGTAGCGCGGTTGATCTCGTCGGCCAGGAGGAAATTCGTAAAAACGGGGCCAGGTTTGAACTGAAATTCCTGGCTCTGCGCGTTATAAATCGTGACACCCAGGACGTCGCTCGGCAGCATGTCACTGGTGAACTGCAAGCGGTGAAACCCGCAATGGACAGAACGCGCCATGGCCTGCGCGAGCGTGGTTTTTCCGACTCCAGGAACGTCCTCAATCAACAGGTGCCCGCGCGCGAGCAAACACACCATCGAAAGCCGGACCACTTCCGGTTTTCCGCGGATGGTGGAATTGAGCGACGCCTCCAGTTCGTTGAGCTTGGAGAGCGTCACCGGGGCTGCAACCATTATTGTCATTGTACCGTGCCGTCCGGCGCGATCCGCTGGGCGATCACGCTGGGCGATCACGGCGACGTGTGCCCGCGTTGGGCAGGAGCACCACAAGCGTTGCTGACACGAACAACGAAATGCCCGCGAGCGCGAGGCCTCCGTAGATTCCCCTGGTCCCGCTGGAAATGGCTCCGATGACCGATGGCCCGGCAAACCCGCCCAGATTTCCTACAGAGTTGATTAAGGCGATGCCCGAGGCTGCGGAAAATCCCGCCAGGAAGCGGCTCGGAATCGAGAAGAAAGGGCCGAAGAAGCTGTAGATTCCCATGGCCACGAATGACCAAAGCGCGATGGAAAGAAATGGGGAGCTGGTTGCGCCCAACAATATCAGAGCCATGCCTGCCACGATGAGTGGAATCGCCGCGTGGTATCGCCGTTCCAGCCGGCGGTCTGAACTTCGGGATACCAGAATCATCGCCACTAACCCGGCGAGGTGAGGAAGCATCACCAGGAACCCTATTGCTGTATTGGAGTAACCGCTAGAAAGCGATTTCACCGCTTGCGGCATGTAGAAGCTCATCGCATACAGCCCGATATCGAATGCAAAGAGTGCACATGCTAGATGCCACACCCGAGGGTGAGCGAGTGCGCGCAACGCCGAGATGGAGTGCTTGCCGATCTTATCCTGTTCTTCACCAGTGAGTTCCGCGATGATCCAGCGCTTCTCGTCGGGCGCGAGAAAGGTCGCTTCCGCCGGCCGGCTCGGCAGCAGGAAATAAGTGAGAACGCCGCAAACGATGGCCGGAAGTCCCTCCAGGATCAGAAGCCATCGCCAACTGCTCATAGCCGCCCCATGTGCGTGATCGAGTATAAAGCCAGAAACTGGAGCGCCCAGAATACTGGCCACTGGTATGGCTGTCGTAAACAGTGAAATTGCCTTCGCTTGCTCGCGCTGGCGGAACCAATACGTCAAGTACAGAACGATGCCGGGGAAGAAACCAGCTTCGGCAACACCGAGCAGGAACCGCACACCATACAATTGCCGCACGCTATGCACAGCTCCGCCGAGCATTGCGACCATCCCCCAAGTGATCAGGATGCGAGCAATCCAAATGCGCGCGCCGATCTTGTGGAGGAGAAGATTGCTGGGGATCTCGAAAATGAAGTAACCCCAAAAGAATATCCCGACCAGCAGTCCGTACTGCGCGCTCGTAATGGATAGAGCGGCGTTCATCGTCAGCGCCGCGAAACCAATGTTGATACGGTCAAGGTAAGCAACAACGTAAAGCAGAAAGAGCATGGGAAGCAGGTGGCGGCGAAGTTTAGCGGCCGTTCGCAACCCTACATCGCCCGTCGCTATCGTATGTCCGGCAGCCAAGATCCCCTTCACATTCGTGCGACGGCCGGAAGGCGGTGGGCAGCGACTTGCCGAACCATATCGATTGCAGCCTGATTACTGGAGACGATTGGTATCCCCAACGTTGTCTGCAAAAGTTCGATGGCTTCGATGGCGCGCCAGTTTGTGCAGGAGAGGAAAACGCAGTCTGGAGCGCAGCCCTTGATTTGAGATTCCACAAAACTGGCGATCTCCGCGGGCGTGACCCTGCCGATTTCAAGATTTGAGTGAATCCCCATCCCCGCGGCTTTGGTCACCGGGAATCCGCCTTCGGTTAAAGAAGATGCGACACCTTTGGTCAAATCTTCTATATAGGGTGTGAATACCGCCACCTTCCGGGGCCCAATCCGTCGCAACCGCGTCAGCACGGCCCGGAGGACGGTGAGCGCCTGAGCGTTGCATCCTTTTTGGATGAGAGCGGCTATCCCGTCGTCGTGGGCTAATGTTCCGAGCGCTCCTGCGGACGTACAACCAAACACCACGGCCTCCGGCGCCGTGCTCCCAACGAGTTCTATCGCCTTCGGCAGATCGTCTTCTAGCATCCGGACTTCCGCCTCACGAGTCACATCCTCCAGGAAGATGCGCGTCGTGCTGACGACACACTCCCGTCCAAGATGCCGATGAAAGTCCGGCTCCATCACCGTATTGGAAGACGGCACTATGAGGCCGATACGCAACGGTTGCAACTGCAAACTCTTTCTGTCGTGGAGTTAAACCGCTTGATTATACAGGTTCACGGTGCTGCCGCTGGACGTCGGCCCGAACACCTATGTTTTGGAGGGGCGTCAGAGACCGTTTGGTTGGGAGCCATGAGCCGCCGTGAGCAGGCGGTCCGCACGCAATCGCTCAGCCGCTTCTTCCTGTTCGGCCCAGTCAACCCCTTTGGCGGTTACAGCGATACGCCCGTTGTCCTGGCGCGCCACCAATCCGTTTTCCTTCAGGTACCAGAGACTGAACTCCAGGTGCTCCCGAGGACAACCCAGCAGGTCTTCCAGGTCGTGCAGGTTCAGCGTGGGTTTTTCGGGCTCATTGCAGCGCTTGGTATAGAGCAGGTCGATAATGCCTTTACGCTTGGATTTTTCCGCCACCTTACCAATGGAAGCCTGGCGTTGGTCAAAAATCCGCCAGCGGACCTGCCGGTAGGCGTGCAGGTTCACGTCGTAGCCCGCGCGTTTTTCCGGGTCACTCAAAACCTTATAGGCGTCGGTGATGGCGCGGAAAGCTTTCTCGTCTCCAGTTTCGGTATTGTCGGGGTGATAACGCTGGGCCATCAAGCGATACACACGATGGATCATGTCGGGATCGGCGTTGGGGCTGATCTGCAGCACTTCGTAGTAGTCCGGAACCGCTTCCCCGGATGCGGCCGCAGCCTCGTTCCCATTTTCAAAGGTAAGGCCGGCCCGAAAGACGCCCTGGAACGGCTTGCAGTCCACCACTTTGGCACGCAGTTTACTGGGAGACCCGTTCTGGCCATTAGGCCCGTGGCTGCCAATGTGGCCGTCCACGGTGATCACGGCGTTTGGTTCCAGCAGGCAGTCGGTTTCCACCCCCAGGCCTAGCTCGCTTGTGTCTACAACTTTGGCCCGCACTTCGGTGGCGGATCCAGGCACGTTCAGCAGCAATACCCAGACGGGCTCGCCAGCGCGACCGGGCTTCTGACGAGGTTTCCTGCGACGCTCAGACACTTCCGACATAAGGCATTCGCCGGTTAAGATATCGGCATGATGGAAGGGAAAGGTTAGGCCACGGGGTCGCTGCATACAGCGGAACCTACGGGGCGGCAGCGTGGCGGAACTCCAATTTTCTTTCGAGCGCCGTTAACTATCTGGGAAGAGCACTTCTAACTCGCCTGGATCCGATTCCGCGGAACTGGCCGGGCCCACCCAGCGCCTCAGAATCTGAGCCAGTTCAGGAAATTGGACCGGCTTGCTGAGGTAATCATCCATGCCCGCCTGAAGACAGCGTTCCCGATCTTCGGCTCCTGCGCTGGCGGTCATTGCGATCACAGTGGTGTGATGGGTTCCCCGTTCCTGCTGTCGAAGTTTGCGAGTGGCTTCGTATCCGTCCATCTCAGGCATTTGGCAGTCCATGATGACGACGTCGTAGGGAACGCGCAGGCACGCGTCGAGGACTTCCAGGCCATTGGCAACTGCGTCAGCTCTCAAACCAAGTTGTTGCAATTGCCGCAGGGCGACCTTTTGGTTGACGATGTTGTCCTCGGCTATTAAAACGCGTACCGGCTTGCCTGTTGTGCCCTGGCCCGTTTTGCCGCGGGATGAGGAGCGCCGATTCACCATGAGTTGTTGCTGTATGCTTGCGGCTGCCGATTCAACCGGCCGAGCCGTCGCGGAAAGTATACAGTCGAGCAATTGCATCTTGGCAATCGGCTTGGTCAGATAATCTGCAAAGAGCCTTGGTCGCATTCCTTTGTAAACATTCAATTCACTGAGTGAAGTCAGCAGGATCAGGGTCATTTCGGCTGACGAGCCCGCTTTGATTTCTTTCGCTAAGGTCAAGCCGTCCATGCCTGGCATCTGCATGTCCAGGAGTCCTACCCGAAAGCGATCGGCCTCGCTTCGTGAAGCGATGAGAGCCAACGCTTCCACCCCACTCGAAACGGACTGGGGGCGCATTCCCCACTCCGTTACGTAGTGTTCCACGATTCTTCTATTGGTGGCGTTATCGTCCACGATCAAGATCGGAACATTTTTCAGGCTGTCGGGCGCCTTCGCGGTTCGAACAAAATGCTCCTGCTTCTCGAACCGGGCGGTGAACCAGAAGGTGGATCCCTCTCCCAGCCCGCTCTTGGCGCCAATTTCACCATTCATCTTCTGAACCAAGGCCTTGGAGATCGCGAGTCCCAGGCCAGTGCCGCCGTATTTGCGGGTAGTAGATCCGTCGGCTTGAGTGAACGGGGCAAACAGCTTTGCCAGTGTGGCCGGCGCGATTCCTATCCCCTGGTCTTGGACCTCAAATCGAATCAAAACGTGACGTTCGTCCTCTCGTTCCCGAGAAGCGCGCACCACGACATCGCCTTGTTTCGAGAACTTGATGGCGTTCCCAACGAGATTCACCAGAACTTGCCGCAGGCGTCCCGGATCCCCTCGCAAGCCCTGGGGGACCTCATCGTCGATCCACGCAACCAGTTCCAATCCTTGCGCGCGCGCTTGCTCCGCCAGCAGCCGGACAGAATCTTCGACGGTGACGTCCAACTGGAAATCCAGCGTCTCAAAGTCCAGTTTTCCGGCCTCGATCTTGGAGAAATCCAGAATGTCGTTGATGATCGTCATCAGAGCCGCGGCACTGCTTTGAATCGTCTGGACGAAGTCCTGCTGCTCGGGATCGAGGGCGGTGTCCAACAGAAGACCCGTCATTCCGATCACTCCATTCATGGGCGTCCGGATCTCGTGGCTCATATTGGCCAGGAACTCGGACTTGGCGCGAGATGCTTCCAGGGCCGCGTCGCGTGCTTTGGCCATTTCGGCCGAGACAGCCAGTAACTCGTTGGCCCGCCGTTCAGCGTGCCGCCGCCGCAGCCAAGAGTAGAGCAGGGCGCCAGTCAGAATCAACCCTAATATGCCGATCAGGATCTTGCCGTAAGGAGGAACATGGACAAACTGAAAGTCCGCCGGATCGCGAGTATAGATTCGCACTTCCGGTTTCGAGTCGCCCTCGAGGCTCCGAAGCGCTAAGATGCCCGTGATCCTGGCACGGCCGCCTTCCACGCAACGAGCCCATACATCCGGTCCCAGCGGCACTTCCACTGGTGTATAGACAACAATGGTTCCAAAACGGTCACGCAACTGGATGCTTGGGGACCGTGTCGGCAAAATAGTGCCCTCAATACTCACTAGCTGCCCGGTGTAACGGCCCGCCCGTGCGTCGGCGACGTTGATGAGTCTCCCGGCAGGCGCTGAACCCGAGCCTGTCCTCTGCACCGTGCTGACGATAATTTCGTTGGTACCCAGATGTTTGCGGGCGTACCCGCTAATCTTTAGTGTGTCGCCTCTGCGGAAGCGGACGCTCGTCAGGCTGCCGTTGGTACTGATGAGGGAAATGCCTCCGGACTGATCCTGGAAAAAAGCCAGGATCTCGCCATCATTGGTGGAGCTCGGCTCGGACGTCAAGACACCGGCAACTTCAATCGGCTGTTCCCCCTGAGCACGATCGCTCACAACACTATTGAGCGATGCCAGGACATCCTTCACCGAAACGACGACGGATTGGCTAAACCCTGTAGATTGACCAGCGAGGCTGCTCGAAGCAAGCAGGGCCGTGACAAGCATTTGAACTGCCGACAGGGACGGCAGCCGGACGGCCTGAAAGCTCGGCCCCTGCTTCCGACTGCGAGATCTCAAGGGCGCAAACTGAGCCAACATCTTAGGTATATATCGTGAATATGTTAGGAGTACTTTAACGTCTCTTCCAGCATTTCTAACGACACAAGCGTCTTGTGTGCAATCGCTTAGGTCATCCAAGGAACTTCGACCGCTACGAATCGCGCTACAAAGTGGGATTCATTTGTTACTGTCAATGTGCTCAAAATCTGCTCAAAATCTGGTAATGATGGCGCGACGTTGAGCGGTGCTGGTAACGCCACACCATTTCGATCAGCTAGTCCCAGTGCCGGATACTGGACATATGTCTCACCAAGCGCTGATCGCCCGTGCAGTCCAATTTCATGCCTGGGATGCTATGGCGCCGGCGGCTCTCGCAGCTCTTGCGAAACGCGGACCATTTGAGTTTTCCGCCGAGACTGGCTGCGGCGGTAGCACCATTGTTTTGTCGCAAATCAGCCAACATCACACCGCTTTCGCGCTGGAGGGTGCGGATCGGACCATTACCGGGCTTCGTCAGCATTCCGATTTCCGGCCGGATGCGGTGGTATTCGTCGAAGGCGAAACCCGGCGCACGCTTCCGCAACATCCCTTTGAGAATCGTTTGGATTTGGCGCTGCTCGATGGGCCGCATGCCTATCCACTTCCCCAGCTGGAGTTTGCTTATCTATTCCCGCAAGTCAAGGAAGGCGGTTGGATGGTGCTGGATGACATTCAGATCCCTTCTGTTCACGAACTGGCTCGATACCTCGGCTTGGAATCCTCCGTCGTTCTCGAAGAAGTGGCCGTTCGAACGGCCTTCTTCCGCAAGATCCGGGAACAGGACATCGGGCCGGATGGCTGGCAACACCAGGGCATGAATAGCCGCACAATCTTGCGTTACTCGTGGCGGGACCGGCTACGGCGACTGCTTCGTTAAAACAGTCGCAGCCTTTTAACTCTATCGACATAGCACTGTAATGCGGCGCGGCTAGTCTAGGTAAAACCTGCAGCACCAAATTTCTGTCCTAGCAGGCTGCTGAAAAGCTCCACCGGAGAGTATCCAAAAGGCCAGCGAGTTCGTCTTTTCCATATGCGCGGAGAAGACCAAACACAGCACGAGCTATTCGGGTATGGATCGCTGGAGGAA
>JBEKRO010000066.1:0-37253 GCA_049518655.1 Bryobacteraceae bacterium
GTTCAGGGAGACCCGCTCCAGCTTACAATACGGACCTTCCTGGCGGTTTGCCTCGGAGCGGCTGGCCGATATGCGTAGGCTGAGGAGCATTTCCGTCAGACCGTGGATCTAGATCCAAACTTCGTCTGGGCCCACTACTATCTCGCTGAGCTCTACGCGGCGCGCCAAATGTTTGTAGAAGCGCTTCCTATCGCTGAAAGAGCGCATTCTTTGGGCCCTTGGTCCAGGCCGAGCGCCGGCCTCTACGCAGGGCTGTTGGTTCGCCTGGGCGAGCAAGATCGGGGAAGAGAGGTAATCCAGAGTCTGGGTTCGGGCGAGGCGTATGGAGCGTCGGCAGCCTTGGCGATCTATCATACCTGTCGCGGCGAAATCGACCTGGCGGCGGACTGGTTCGAGAAGGCGATCGAAGAACGATACCCCAATGCGACGGCGTTCCTGCAAGGCGCGATCGGAGAACCGCTGCGCGCCAGCCCGCGTTGGCCGAAATTAGCGGCCATGATGAATCTGGTTTGAGCGCTATGCTCCCGCGCGGCGGCTGACCGCGTCCTTAAACTGCGCCGTATCGGTGTACTGCTGAAAACTGGCGACCTTGCCGTCCTTAAACCGGAACACGTGCACAAACTGGGCGTTCACTTTCGCTCCGGTGCCTTTGTAGACGCCGCCGTAACGCCCTAGTGCGACGACGGTCTCACCGCCATCGACGATCTCTTGCGGAACGGCTGAAAAGCCCTCCCACTCGCCTACCAGCCGGGCAAAGAGGCCTGAGAGCAACTTATCGACCCCGACGTACGGACTTTGGTCGGCGTAAACGAAGTTGTCGGCTTCATGCCACACCACCTGCGGATCGAGAGCTCCGATGATGAACGGAATGTCTCCGCGTCCCATCGCGGCGTAGAATGCTTCGACCGTCTTGCTGTTTTGTCCCATTTCTGTGCAATCGCTCCCATGGGATTATGTCACAGAGCAGGGAAAATGGTCCAGGTGACGGGAAGGATAGACCTTAGCGGTAGTACGGACAAACCTTACAGGTCAATTGCTGATGCCGTTTCTAGCACTTGAATGGTATACTCGGTTTTCAAAAGCGTCCGAGACAGAATCGCAATGTTGTATCGTCTTCGCTACATCCTCCCGGTGGTGGTGCTCCTTGTTTTCGCCGGGTGGGTCTATAGCGACGACATCCCCAAGCCTGACTTGGGCGCGGCGATCCAGAATCTCCAAACTACACTTTCGCAGTTGCAAAATGAGATTAAAGACCTCCAGTCTTCGGTGAAAGAGCTGGCGCGCGACGCCAAGGAAGCCAAGGCCAAGGCAGGGAAGGCGGAGAAGTCCTCGCGGGCGTCCTCTCAGCCCGCTGAGGTCGCAGAGGCCGAGTCCGCCCCACGGAGCGCCTCCTCAGCCTGGCAACGCGCTCAGGACGCCTATGAGCGCGGGCGGCGTTCGGAGGATCTAAAGGCCTACGGATCGGCGATTGAATCCTTCACCGAGGCCATCGATCTGGACCCCAAGAACGATTCAGCCTTCCTGCATCGCGGATATGCGCACTTCTATCTGGGCGATTTCGCCATGGCCATCTCGGATATCGGCCATTCGATTGCCCTCCAGCCCAATAACTCGAGGGCCTATGCGATGCGGGCCTCCGCGCTTGCTTCGAGTGGCCGCACCAAAGAAGCGATTGACGACGTGACGCAGGCCATGCAGCGCGATCCGCTCAACGCGGAAAACTTTCTGATGCGCGCGAGCTATCAACAGCAGGCCGGCCAGGCGCAGTTGGCGCTGGAAGACTACGGCCGTGCCATCCAATTAGCGCCCGAGTCGGCCAAGGCATACCTGGGCCGCGCCGCAATTCTTCGCACCCATGGGCAGCTTGCGCAATCGCTCACCGATTGCACCAAGGCCATCCAACTTAATCCGGCGGACAGCGCCGCCTATGTTTGCCGGGCGCAGTTTTATCTGGCCACGGGAGCACCCCAGCCGGCCCTGGAAGACATTAACCGCGCTATGCTGATTGGGCAGAATCCTGCGGAAGCGGCTAATCTGCTGAGCGCCGCGCAGAAAATGGTCGATGTGAAGCCAGTGGCAAGGCCTCCACAGCCCCAGCCTGCAGTGGTGGCCCAATCTCGTCCAGCGCCAGTAACACCTCCGGCAGCGCCGTCCACGCCGCCGTCCGCAGCCACACCATCTGCCACCGCGTCCGCGACGCCCTCCACACCGCCGCCGTCAGCGTCAGTGGAGAGTTTGCCTCACTTACCATTCGCTGCGCCACGTCCTGCCGTTACTCCACTGGCCACGCCACCTGTTGCTCCACCCCAGCTAGCGCAGAGTCCCCGCACTCCGCTAGCCAGCATCAAGCCGCCACAAGTTTTGTCCGCCCCCTCGGGCCCGCGAGGCGCGCGCGATGCGAACCGTTTCTACCGGCAAGGCCGCTACTTGTCCGAACAGGAGAATTTCGAGGCAGCGGTGCAGGCGTTCGATCAAGCGCTCCAGATCGACCCTACGCACGCCCTGGCGCTTAATGCCCGGGGATATGCGCAACTGCGGCTGCGCAACTACCAAGGCGCCATCGACGATTGCAGCCAGGCCATCCGCTTGAATCCCACCTACGCGAATGCGTATCTAAATCGATCGGTCGCTAAGAAGGCGGCCGGCGATCTGGCGGGATCACGAGAGGATCTGCACCGCGCCACCGAACTGGAAAGCGTCGCACAAAACACGATCTCGAAGTAGTCCCGCTACGATGTTTCGGCTGTCGACTTCCTGAGAGCGTCACAGATGCTCAAGAACGCATCGTGTAGATCCGATCCCTGATACTGGTAGCGAGCCAAACTTCTGAGTGTCGAGTCGCCGTTGATCGAAACAGTGTGCTCCAGCTCTTGGAACAGCAAATAGTCGGACATGGAGTCGCCAAAGGCGACGCATTGATTCAGCTCAAAACCCGAGCTGCTTGCACCACCGCTCCACAATGGTCGCTTTGTCCTTGGGATTGAGGATATTTTCACGCTTTACCTCCTCATTGGCGCTCCTCGGGAATTGAGAGGCTCCTATAAAATCGAAGCCATAGTCGTAGAACAGGTTGGCATAGAAATCAGGGGACATGGTGATGAGACAAGACTTCCCTCCACCTCTCCGGATCAGAGCTGTGACGGCTTGTATGTTGGAGAGCTTCGGGGTGGCTTCAAACGCTGTTCTAATCACCTGTTCGTCCACCATTCCCCATAGGGCGCCAATATTTTGGGCGAAACAGAATGCATCTATTTCTCCAGCCGCAAACTGGTGTTCCAAGACATGCAGCTGGTCGAGGGTGCCTGACACTTTTGCGATTTCGATGCATGCCGTGGTCCTAATCAGCAACGTCCCATCCATGTCAAAGACGAAGAGACGCTTCGTCATCACGGACAGAAGCCCGTCGTCAAAACTAGCGGATGTTTTCATGCGTTAGCGAACTATTGCAACGGCAGGTCGTTCTGACCGTTCCCGCCCTCGGTTTCGCCTTCACCGGGAATCACAGTAGGAATGACGGACGCCGCAGCCACCTGATCGCCCTCATCCATGCGCACCAACCGCACGCCCTGCGTGGACCGGCCAGCTTGCCGGATCTCGCCCGATTCCAGGCGAATGATCTTGCCGTCGCGCGTGATGATCATCAGGTCCGTGTCTTCCTTGACCGAAAGAATGGCCACCACCTTGCCGATCCTAGGCGCGAGCTTCATGTTGATGACGCCCTTGCCGCCGCGCGCGGTGAGCCGATAATCTTCCAGCGGCGTGCGCTTGCCGAATCCGTTTTCGGAAATCGACAGGATGAGCCCGTCTTTTTCGACCACCTCCGCGCCGATAATGGCGTCGCCTTCGGCCAGATCCATGGCGCGGACGCCGCGAGCCGGCCGGCCCATGGCGCGCACGTCGCTTTCATGGAAGCGAATGGCCTTACCCTCGCGTGTGCCGAGGAAGATGTAATTGTCGCCGTAGGTGAGCCGCGCTCCCAGCAACTCGTCGCCTTCGTCCAGTGAGACCGCAATGATCCCACGCGCCATGGGATTGTCGAACTCCGTGAGCTCGCATTTCTTGATGACGCCCTGCTTGGTGACCATTACGATGTACTGGTTGGGCACAAAATCTTTCACCGGGAGGAAGGTCTTTACAGCTTCATCCACCTGCAGATTGATCAAGCCGGAGACGTGCTTGCCCTTGCCGGTGGTGCCGGCGTCCGGAATTTCGTAGATCTTCAGCCAAAAGACGCGGCCCTTGGTGGTGAAGACCAGCAGATACGCGTGCGTGGATGCGACCACCAGGTGCTCCACCACATCCTCGGTGCGCGTTCCCATGCCGATGCGCCCCTTGCCGCCGCGCGATTGCCGCCGGTAGGTGTCGACAGCAGTGCGCTTCAGGTAACCGCCATGCGTGACGGTGACCGCGACGTCTTCCACCTGGATGAGATCTTCCAGATGGATCTCGCCAGTATCTTCGATGATCTGCGTGCGGCGTTCGTCGCCAAACTCTTTTTGCACGTCCTTCAGCTCCTGCACGATGATGCCGCGCAGCTTTTTGTCGGACCCCAGGATTTCGAGATACTCGGCGATCTCCACCTGGATATCGGCCAGCTCTTTCAGGATCTTCTCGATCTCCATGCCGGTCAGGCGCTGCAACTGCATCTCGATGATGGCTTGTGCCTGCCGCTCGCTGAATTCAAACCGGGTGATCAAACCGTCGCGCGCTTCCCGCGGCGTGGTGGATGCGCGAATCAACTTGATGACCGCGTCAAGGTTTTCGAGCGCCTTCTTGAAGCCGAGCAAAATGTGCTCGCGCTCCCTCGCCTTGCGCAGCAGGTAATCCGTGCGGCGGCGAACCACATCGATGCGATGATCGATGAAGCGCCGTAGCACGTCTGCCAGGCCCAGCTCTCGCGGCTGCCCATTGACGATGGACAGCATGATGACGCCGAAGTTGATCTGGAGCTGGGTGTGCTTGTAGAGATTGTTCAGGATCACCTCGGATTGCTCGCCGCGCTTCAGCTCAAAGACAATGCGCATGCCGTCGCGATCGCTTTCATCGCGAATCTCGGAGATGCCTTCCAGCCTCTTGTCGTTCACCAATGCCGCCGTCGCTTCAATCAGGCGCGCCTTATTTACCTGATACGGAATTTCGGTGACGACAATGGCCTCGCGATCCTTGCCGAACTTTTCGATGCCGGCTTTGGCGCGCAGTTTGAGCGTGCCTCGGCCCTTGGTGAAGTAGTCGAGAATGCCCTGGCGTCCCAGAATGAATCCGCCGGTGGGGAAATCCGGGCCTTGCACCAGATTCACGATCTCGCTCAGGTGCGTCTCGGGCTTCTGGACCAGCAGAATGGTCGCATTGATGATCTCGTTGATATTGTGCGGCGGGATGTTGGTGGCCATGCCCACCGCAATCCCCGACGATCCATTAATCAACAGATTCGGAACGCGCGTCGGCAGGACTTCGGGCTCCACGCGCCGCTCATCGAAGTTGGGCCGGAAATCGACGGTCTCTTTGTCGAGGTCTTCCAGAAGCGCGGTGTCGATGCGCGAAAGACGCGCTTCGGTGTACCGGTAAGCCGCGGGCGGATCGCCGTCCACCGAACCGAAGTTGCCTTGCCCATCCACCAGCGGATAGCGCAGCGAAAAATCCTGCGCCATGCGAACCAGCGCGTCATAAACGGGCGCGTCGCCGTGCGGGTGATAATTTCCTAGCACCTCGCCGACGATGCCCGCGCACTTGCGGTATGGCCGGTTGAACGCCAACCCCATCTCCGACATCGCATACAGAATGCGGCGATGGACAGGTTTCAGCCCGTCGCGGATGTCTGGTAGCGCGCGCCCGATGATCACGCTCATGGCGTAATCGAGATACGAACGCCGCATCTCGTCTTCGATGTTGATGGGAATCAGGTTCTGCTTACCGTCGCCGCCGAGGGGCATCTGCGAGCCGCCGGGCGGAGTTTGAGGGTTGTTCGGGTCGTCAGCCAACTAATTAACTCCTAGAAATAGAGGCGCGAAGCGCTCAAGAAAGGGTGCGTTTCGCAAACCCTATTTTAGCAGCCCAGGAGGCCCAAACACCACCTAAAATCGGTTTTTAGAATCAATGAGTTGAAGCGAATTGGAGCACGTTCAGCGCGGCGCTGTTCTCCGGGTCCAATTCCAGAGCTTTATGTGCATAGTGATCGGCGTCCTGGCTCTGATGCAAGGCTAGAGACACAACCGCCAAATCGGAATAGATAGGCGCCGCAGGCGGCCCGATGTCAACAGCCTTTTGAAACTCCGCACGAGCGTCGGCGTTGCGGCCGAGGCGGGTGAATTGGACCCCCAAGTTCACGTGCGCGTCGCGATACGACGGGTCCAGGCGGAGCGCGCTTTCCAGCTTAGCGATGGCCTTGGGAATCTCATTGGCGCGCGCGAGCCGCTGTGCTTCGTACGCTTGCCGGATCGCCTTCTTCGGGATGGGATGTTCCAAATCGTGAAGGGACACGACGCTCGAAGTTGGTTTGCCGGCTGAACGTTCCGGCCAGTTCAAAACCGCCGGCGCGATGCCGGGCTCCAGTTCGCCGTACTCCTCGCCAAAGCGGTCTTCTCCCGACGCCGCCAGTACCGGGATGGAATAAGTGCCGGTTGTGACGTGCGCTGGGTACTCAGCGGTGACACCGAGCCCCGGCGGGGATAAAAGCTGCGCATACATTCCCGTTGAAAGGCAGGATGCAGAAAAACAGACGATTCCGAAGAATTGGATCGTAGACACACTACCTCCTTTTTTGCACCAACTGCTGAATGTTTCGAACGAGGCTTGTGGGTTTACAACTGGGTTACCAACGAAAAACAGCGGGGAGCTGACAGGACTCTACTGATATTCTAGAGTGCTCTCGGAAACTTTACCAATTCAAAGTTTCTATGCGGCCTATGGAAGGGACGCAGCTCGCATAATCTTGCCGCTTTTTACTTCATCCATGCTGATGTGATTGGCTTCCAAGGTAATTCCCAGAGTCTGGTCTAGGGTCACGCGGGCAGTGCTATATGCCACCAGCGCCGCCACGGCCGCGGATTGCGCGGAGATCAAATCGCGCTGCTGAAGCGTGACGTTGTAGGGCGTCGATGCGCCCAGGCGGAAACGCTTCTCTTCGGCGTCGAAAAGCTCTTGCTGCAGTTCCCGATTCTTGAGAGCGGCATCATAGCGCGCTCTGGCCTGCTGCATGACCACCACGCTGTTTCGCACATCCACTTCCACTTGGTTCAGGTCCTTGCGGTTGGTGAGCTGGGTTTGCCGAAGCTGCAGCCGATCGATGGAGTAATCGGCTTGCGCCTGCCGGTTGCGGAGTGGCTCCTGATAGAAAGCGCCGACCGATTCGCTGGGAAAGTTGCGGCGGAATACCTGCCCGAGCGCCGTGCCTACGCCGCCCCCGAAATATTTGTCTCCACTTTCTGTGAGTCCGTCAAACGTGACGGTCCTGGGAACACCAGCGAGCCCGGCCTGGCTTTCGGTTACGAATCCGTCCAGCGTGGGCAGAATTCCGTTCTTGGTTCCCAGCGAGTTCACCTCATTGGCCTTTTCGCCGGCCAGCTCAGATGCCAGGTCGCTCCGGTTGGTGAGCGCCTGCCGAACCATCTGGTCGATGGGAAGAAGATTATCGGTGGCCGGAATCGTAATGGAATCGATGGGCACGATGCGCACGTTCGCGAGTACGGGATCGGCTGGGCCAGTACGGCTGATCAGATTTTTCAGCGAGACCTCCTGTTGCCGCACTGCCACGTCGGAATCAACAGCGGCCTGTGCGCTGGAAGCGGCCTGGGACTCCGCGCTGATGAGATCGCTGGGAGCAACCGATCCGATTTCGATCTGGCGCTTTACATCGTTCAAAAACGTTTGCGCGGTGTCCGAAGCGCTGCGTTTCGCGCGTAAGTCTTCGTAGTCCGCAGCCAGGTTGTAGTACGCATTCAAAACCTGATTCACGACGGAGACTACCTGCGTCTTGAAGTTGAGCTCCGTGGTGTTCAGGTTCATGCGCGCCACTGTGATGGTGCGGGCATTGGCGGCCACTCCAAAGCCTCGCAACAGATTCTGCTGCAGAGACACGCTCACACTGGGAGCGACGCTCGGATTCAGCAGATCGCTGGACGCGTTTTCGCTCAGGTAGTGATCGCTGTAGCTGACTGACGCGATGCCGCCGGCCAGGAAGCCTTGCTGATAGCTTCCCGAGTATACGTGGGTGGCCTCTACCAGGTTGAACACGCCGCTTTGCACTTCATCGGGCTGCGGCGCGCTGAGATGGCTGAAGGTAGCGTTTTCTTGGAAGATCGGATCCAGGTTCTGAGTCACCGGCCCGATCTGCGACACCGTGGCGTTCGAAGTGGACCCATTGGAGCGCGCGCCGGGAACGCTGACTCCAGCCGCGGCCTGGCTGCCCGCCACCCCTTGTCCGCTGGCGACCGATCCGGCTTGCGACGCTCCACTCGGCACGCCGGGCAACGCGCCACCCGCCTGCGCACGCTCCAGCTGCCACTCGGAGATGAACGGATTGTAGCGGCTCACCTCGATGTCGATGTTGTTCTCAAGCGCCAGTGCAATGGCGTCCTGCGCGGTTAGATACAGCATGCCGGCGCGCACCAGTTCGCCGAGCCGCTCGGAATTCGCGAGCCGGACGGGAGGAACCGTGACGGCCAGATAAGGCCGAACAATGATGGGCGCCTGCGGGCGCTGGGGTGCGATGGGTGTCGCAAGATCTTGCGCCCAGGTCAAAGACGCCATCGAGAGCCATATGACGATACATTTTCGTCCAGTCATGGTTTGGCTCCCGGAATGTTCGCGGGCAGCGCCGAGTCCCGCGCAATCCGCCCTTGCATGGCCTCATCCAGAGAGATGTGATTTACATCCAGCGTAGTCCCGAGCGCCTGATCGAACGAGATCTGAGCGTGGGTGTAGTTGGCCATGGCTTGCACTTCCGTGCTTTGGCTGGTAGCCAGATCGCGCTGGTCCTGGACCACTTGAAAAACCGTGGTGGCTCCCAGTGCATAACGGCGCTGATCGGCCGCGAGCGTCTGTTCCTGAAGCTCCCGCGATTTTGAGGCAGCGTCGTAGCGCACGCGAGCTTGCTGCAAACCGATCACGGCATTCTGTACATCCACCGTCACCTGATTGGAGTTCTTGCGCAGATTGAGCTGGTTTTGGCGCAGCTCGAGCAGGCTGGTGGCATAGTCGGACTGCGCCGCGCGATTGCGCAGCGGAATGTTCAGCGACAAACCCGCGGAGTAGTTCGGGAAATTTCTGCGGGCAATCTGTTCCAGGAGACCGCCGTATCCGCCGGACAGATAATCGAAACCAGGTTGCGTGGCGCCGAAAGCGGTAAGCTCGCCGCTGATGCCGTTGTTGGTCAGCTCCGCGAAGGCCTGCAGTGTGGGTTTCAGCGAGTTCTTGATACCCACCAGGTTCATCTCATTGCTCTCGATATTGATGCGCGCGGTCGCAATTTCAGTTCGGTTCGCGAGCGCCTGGTTCACCAGCTCTGGAACGGGGCGGACATCGTCGCTCGGTGGAATCTGGATTTTGTCGAGTGGGACGATGTGAATGTTCTCCAGTCCTGCCGCCGAGATGCCGTCGCGGCACAGCGCGTTCTTCAAAACAATCTCCTGTTGTTGGAGATTGGTTTGGGAGACCACCAGATCCTGCTGGCTGGAATAGAGCTGGGCTTCGGCGCGCGTGACTTCAATCTCCGCCAGAGCGCCAATCTGCACCTGTCTCTTGTTGTCGTCCAGGAGTTGCTGGGCCGTGCTCACCTCTTGCCGGCGCGCGCGCACATCCTCGTTAAAGCTGACCAGATCCCAGTAGAGATTGAGCGCGGCCGACACCGTGGTGATCACCTGCTGCTTGAATTGCAGCCCGCTCACCTTCACGTTGTTTCGTTGAACGCGAATATTGCGGCCGTTGACGGCGCGTCCGAATCCTTGCAGCAGGTTTTGCGTTACTTGCAAATCGAGATCGCCGGAGGTGTATGGGTTCAAGCTAAATACCTGGCTGTTGAGGTGGAAATAAGTGCTGGCGTAGGTCACCTGGGCGGTCAAGCCGAAGTCCCAGTTTTGTTGGTATTGCGCGGTGATGCTCTTCACGCTTTGAACCAGAGCCGTGGTGCCGGTCAAGAGAGTATTACTTTGGGGCGCGGTGGCGTGCTGGAAATTCACATACGCGAACAGCGACGGATCGAGCGAGGGGATGCTGGGGCCCAACTGCGTCACGATGCCTCCCCCGGAACTAACGCCGTTGCCCCCCGACAGCGTCACCGAACCTGAATTGTTGACGCTGACACCCTGCAGGCTGACGCTTTCCGGACCCGCGGCCACGCCGAGACCGACGCTTCGCAAAGCTCCTCCGCCTTCGGCGCGCCGCAGCACCTGCTGGGCCAGCAGCGGCCCATACCGCTGTACTTCCACGTCAATGTTGTTTTCGATCGCCAGCGCCACCACGTCCTGCGCGGTCAGATACAAATTGCCGGCGCGAATTAAGTCATTAAAACGCGGCGAGTTGGTCAAACGGATTGCGGGGACGCTGGATGCCTCATAAGGATGCGTGAGCCAACCCCAGCGTCCGGTTGGAGACTGTACGCTGATTTCCGACTGGGCGGAGGCCAGGGGCGCAAAGAGCAGAGGAACGAACAGGGTTAGGACCGCGGTTTGCAATCGGCTCGACATAGATTCTTTCAGTATCGCCGGAAGACCATCCGGGCGAGGTGCACTGGCGGGGCAAAGCTCATGGATAGGATACGTCGAATCGCGCGCGCCAGTTCCCTGTTTTTCGCGACTGTTATACAATACGCGCTGGAAGAAGAAGAAACGCACATGGACCTGGTAGCTTCGAGGATTCCCCTGCTTCTCGCGATCGCCGCGCTGGCCAGCGCGCCGGTGTTCGCGCAGGGCGGCATGGGCTTCAATCCATCCGGAGTGTGGACCGCGATGTACCACGAGGATGAATTGGAACGCACGGATCCCGGGTCGCCCGCGGGCGATTACCTGGGCATACCCATCAACGACGACGCGCGCCTCCGCGCCGATACATGGGATGGCGATCTTGTTTCGGTGCTCCAGCACCAATGCATTCCGCACTCGGCGGTCTACGCCATGCGCGCGCCTTCCGCGCTGAAGATCAGCACCGTGAACGATCCCGCCTCGGGACAAATCCTCGCGTTCATCATCGATGGCACCTATACCGGCCCGCGAACCATCTGGATGGATGGCCGCGCGCATCCTTCACAATTTGCACCGCACACCTGGGCTGGATTTTCCACGGGAGCATGGGAAGGGGACTCGCTGCGCATCGAGACCACGCATATCAAAGCGGGTTATTTGCGGCGCAACGGTATCGCATTTTCCGATGAAGCCAAGCTGACCGAATTCTTAGACCTGCACGACAAATACCTGACACTGACGTCCATCACGGAGGATCCGGTTTACCTGACTGAGCCGCTGGTTCGCACCGAAAGCTGGGTTTGGAATCCTTACCAGGTTTTTACCCCGATCGCGGGTTATGGCTCGTGCTTGCCCAGCCCGGAGATTCCAAGGCCGTACGGGTGGGTGCCTCATCACTTGCCCGGAACCAACACGGTGGTCCGGGAATTTTCGCAGGAATATGGCGTACCGTTTGAAGCCAGCCGGGGCGGCGCCGAGACCATGTATCCCGAGTATCGAAAGAAGCTCAAGCAGATGACGATTCCACGGCCCAAGGTGTTCGATGTGCAGTTTGAGCAGGAACACAAGAAGCAGGCCCAGCCATGAGGCTCGCCGCTCTATTGTTCACCGCGCTCGCCGCTTCTGTGGCATCGGCCCAGCAATTCGATTACGAAGTTCGGCACGTGCAGGGCAACGTCTATATGTTCGCCAGTACGCTTGGGAACGTCACCATTCAAGTGGGCAAGGACCCGGGGCATGACGGCGTACTGCTAGTGGATACCGGCGATCCTCGCCTGCGCGAAACGCTTCTTGCCGAGGTCCGCAAGCTGTCCGCTGAACCGGTTCGTTTCATCATCAATACCAGCATGGACGCGGATCACATCGGATCGAACGAAGTTTTATTGAAGCCATCCCGGACTTACCAGTTGCAGGCCGAAGTGGCGCTGTTCGCGCAGGATAATGTGTTGCAGCGCGAGAGCCGTGACGGATCGGGCGTGCCATCGGGCGCCTGGCCGACGCTGACGTACCTGGATGGAAAGAGTTTCGTGTTCAACGGCGAGGCGATCCAGATGTTTTACGAGAAAGCCGCGCACACCGACGGTGACAGCGTGGTACTTTTTCGTGGCTCGAATGTGCTCAGCGCCGGCGATATATTCCTCACCACGGGCTATCCCGTCATCGATCTGGCTCGCGGCGGAAGCATCCAGGGCGAGATACTGGCCTTGAACCATATTCTCGAGCTCACCGTTCCTCGATCCATGCAGGAAGGTGGCACTATGGTGATCCCCGGACATGGGCGTCTGTGTGACGAGTCCGAAGTGACCGACTATCGCGACATGCTCACCATCATTCGGGATCGGGTCCAAGACATGCTGCACAAGGGAAAGACGCTCGAAGAAGTGAAGGCGGCTAGACTCAGCCGGGATTACGATCGCCGATACAGCACCAGCTCCTGGAGTGGCGACATGTTTGTCGAAGCCGTCTATAAGAGTCTGAGCCACGACGCAGCCGGAGGCTCGAAATGAAAGGGCGTTGGGTCGCGGTTGTATTAACGCTGGCCGGGACTGCTCTGAAAGGGCAGGCGCCCTCGCCCCCCATCGACATCACTGGTTACTGGGTTTCGCTGGTAACCGAAGACTGGCGCTATCGCATGCTGAACGCGCCCAAAGGCGATTACTACAGCATCCCGCTCAACGCGGAAGGGAAGCGCGCGGCGGACACCTGGGATCCGGCCAAGGACATCGCGGCTGGCAGGCAATGCATGAGCTACGGCGCGCCGAACATTATGCGCGAGCCAGGCCGATTGCATATTACCTGGGCGAACGACAGCACCCTCAAAGTTGAGATTGACGCGGGAAAGCAGACTCGCCTTTTCTTGTTTGCGCCAGCTCCCACGGCTGAACCTTCCATGCAAGGAACGTCCATCGGTCAATGGGTGACCCCGCAGTCCATCCGGGCCTATACGTCGAAGATCTCGGCGCAAGATCCCAACACCCCAGGATTCGCCGCTGCCAGCATGGCTTCACCGCCGCCGCCCCCGGACACGCGCCGCTTGGGAGGCACGTTAAAGGTAGTCACCACCCGCATCAAGCCCGGGTACCTGCGTAACAATGGCGTCCCCTTCAGCGCCAATGCGATTCTCACGGAGTATTACGACTTGCACAAGCGTGGCAACGACGAATACCTGGTGCAGACTCAGATTGTCGAAGATCCAAAATATCTGGACGCGCCGTGGGTGGTAAGCAACCATTATCGGCGCGAGCCGGATGGGTCGAAGTGGGATCCTGAGCCGTGCGAGCTGGTTTTACCGACCAAGTAATTTCTATTGGGCTGCCGGCCAGCGCGTGTCGATGGGCTTCGATGGATCGGGTGCAATTTGCAAGACCGCGCAGTGGTGGTAGAAATAGCCACCGTCGTGATTGTAGCCGTGTTCGGCCATAAACTCGACGATCTGCAAGGTGCATTTGTCGCAGCGAATATTCGGGAGCTGCACGTCCGTCTCGAACGGAGCCGTTTGCCGTGTGGTGTGAACGAACAGGCCATCGGCGAGCACAGGGATCTGGGGCGCGCCCGCTATCGGGGAGGATACGGACCACGGTCCTTTGTCGGTATCGCGCGTTGTCACCTGTGGATCGGGCGGCAGCTCGGAGCGCGAATTCACAGCCAGGGCCACGCGGTAGTGTCCGGGATGGAAGATAGTCTCCTGCAGCTTGATGTGGAGCATCTGGCCGCCTTGCACTTTGTTCACGGCGTTCGTGGGCGTCCCGCTATCGGCTGAAGTGCCGCCACAGGGCCCGAGCTTTTGCGGATCGCCTAGATTGTTTTCCACCAGCCAGGAATGCGGCTCCAGCAGCCGAAAATGCGCACCCGCGAACGGCGTCAAGGCCGCCATTGCAAGAGCCGCCGCCAACCAGGTTCCCCAGAGTTTCATGTGTACAGCATAACCAGTCTCGACAACTGATGGGAAAAACCGTCTTCAGATGCGCGAAGAATTGGGCAGAAATGTTTGAAACAAAAGCCTAATGGCGTGGCGCGAAAGAGACGATAGAAGGTCGACAGGTCAACACAACATGCAAAGGTCCGCCACGACCATTTCCGCAAGCCTGAAAAAGGTGCCCCCATTTCCTCCCGTGGCGGCTAAGCTTTTGAGCTTGCTCTCCAACCCCGCCGTGGATACGAACGAAGTGGCGGATCTCATCGGCAGCGACGCCACGTTTACCGCGCGGTTGCTCCAGCGCGTGAACTCGGCCGAATTTGGGTTCGTCTCCGATATCACCAATGTGCGGCGCGCCGTGGCGCTTCTCGGGCTCGACACCACCCGCCAAATCACCCTCGCCCACGCCACCGCTGCGTACGCCGAAGGCGGACTAAGAACCGATTCGATGAGGCGCTGCTGGCAGCACATGGTTGCCACCGCCGTCCTTGCAGAGGAAATTGCGGTGGCCTGTGATGCCTTCGCCAGTGTCGCGTTCACCGCCGGTATCATGCACGACATTGGCAGGCTGGGTTTACTGGTGGCGTATCCGGAAGAGTATGAACAGGTGATCCGCAACGCCGCCGAGCGGAGCCTGGATGTGCTCGACTTTGAGGAAGAAGAATTCGGAGCGCATCACGCGGAAGCGGGCCGCCTGCTGGCCGAGCTTTGGGGACTGCCGCCCGAAATGGGCCTTATCGCGGGCCGCCACCACGACCCTTGCGAGGGCACGGAACTGGACTTGCTGAGAATCGTCCATGTGGCCTGCCGTCTGGCTGATGTTTTGGGTTATGACGTCGTAAAGCCTCTCTCGATATCCAACGCCAGCGATGTGATCGCGGAGCTGCCGGCACGGGCGCGCGAATGCCTGACGCAGGATCCCGCGGAGCTTTGCGGACGCATCGAACAGCGGATTCAGGAATTCGGTTCAGAGCCCGCCAAGGCGCCGCCTGAAGAAACTCTGGCGCTGCTCGCCTCCGCCGCCGCTGCGAATGATCCGCCAGCCGCCACCAGCGTTTCCGAGGCGGACGTAGAATCAGGCGGAGCTGCGGAGGCCCCCGTGACAACGGGTTCCTCGGAATCCGCCAGCCAGCAAAGCGCCGGAGGCAGGAAGCGCGCAATCGTCCTATGGATTGTGGCCGGGCTGGCCGTCGCAATCACTGCGGCCGCGTGGGCCTTGCGTTAAGAGCCGTGCAGAGCGACCGCCGATTCGGTCACGAACTGGTGTAGCGCGTCGAGTTGATCGGCGATGCGGGTTGCGTCTGCCTGGGCCGCCGCGCTCTCGATCTTTCTTCCCATCTCCTCAATCGGCGGGAATCCGTAGCCGCGTCCGGTGCCTTTCAGATTATGTCCAAAGCGCCGGATGGGGCCGAAATCGCGAGAAGCCAGGGCCGCGCGTGCCTCCTCAATCTGCTTCTCTTTGGAGGCCAGATACTCTGGAACCAGCGCCATCACTTGATCCGAGACGGGGATCGTGCGAGGCGGGAACGCGCTGCTTACTCCCGCCCCGGGCGCGTAACGGCGGATGGTGTTTAACAGCGTCTCCCGGTCGATTGGCTTGGCGACATGGGCCACGCATCCGGCGTCCATGCTGGCCCGAACTGCTTCTTGCATGGCGTCGGCGGACAAAGCAATAATTGGCGTCCCCATCCCTTTCGACTGCTGCCAGGCCCGGATTTTCTTGGTGGCGGTGAATCCGTCCATCACCGGCATGTCGATATCCATCAGGATCAGATCGAATTGTTCGCCTCGCTGGATGGCGTCATACGCCTCCTGGCCATTCGCGGCAATGCGAAGCTTCACCGGCTGGCCGCGCAGGTAATGCTCCAGCAACAGCCGGTTGTCTTCGGTGTCTTCAGCCACCAGGATGCGGATCGCTTCGCTACCGGGTAGTTGGGCCGGGGCAGGTTGCACGGTGCTTTTAGCATCCGCCAGGGCCGCCGTTACTGCCTCCAGTGGCAGGCTGAAGTGGAACGCGCTCCCCCTGGCTTCCCGGCTGATCACGCCGATCTCTCCTCCCATCAACTCCACCAGATCGCGGCAGATGGTGAGTCCCAACCCGGTACCGCGCTGCCTGTTGCTCTGATTGGGCAATTGCACAAATCGCGCGAAGATTTTGTCCTGATCCTCCAGCCTTATACCGGGGCCGGTATCGCACACTTCGAATCGAAGCTTGTCGCCGGCGCTGGCCGCGCTCATGGCCTTTACGTTCACGTCCACGCGTCCGGCGTCGGTGAACTTCAAGGCGTTGCTCAAAAGATTTACCAGTACTTGCTGGATGCGCAAGGGATCTCCCAAGGCGCACTCGGGCACCGCGGAATCGATTTCCACGCCCAGCAGAATACCCTTGCGCGCGGCCGCTTCGCGGAACGTCGCCACAGCGTCGGCCACCATGTCGCGGACGCGGAAGGGCACCATTTCCACGCGTACCGCTCCGGCTTCGATGCGGGAGAAGTCCAGAAAGTCGTTAATCAGGGCCACCAGCCGCCGGCAATTCCGCTGGAACATGCTCACGTACTCGCCCTGATCGAGGCTCAAGGAAGTCTGGGAAAGCAGATCCGCCGAGCCTAAAATGGCATTGAGCGGAGTGCGGATATCATGACTGATTTTGGCTAGGAATTCGGATTTGGCCCGGTTGGATGCCACCGCCGCATCCTTGGCGCGGATCAGCGCTGCGTCCCCTCTTTTGCCGGCCCAGAGATCGTGCAACAAAACATAGAAACTGGAGCCTGGTTCTTGGGCCGCGGCGAGAAATGTTATTCCGACATCGGATACCGGCCCGTTGGGCTGGTCAATGCGAACGGCGATTTCCGCGCGTCCGTTCAAACGCATTTGGCCAATGGCCTCCCGCACTCTGGGCCGATCCTCGGCCTGCACCGTCGTGGCGATATCGGGAGGCGTGGAGATCCCTGCAAAGCCGGCCATTTCCGCATATGATTTGTTCAGCCAAACGTAGCGCCCGTCGGCGTCGACTTCGGCGATGCCATGCAGCACGTTTTCTAGCGCAACGCCTTTTCGCCGCAGGATCTCGGCTACCTGAATCAGTCCCTCATTCAATGCCCCTATTTCGTCCAGTCCCGTCAGCGCTTCCGGAATCGTGCCGCTGGCCAGATGCGCCACGTTGCGCCGCAGTTGGCCCAGGCGGTTGGTGATGCCGCGGGCAAAGAGCAAGGTCATCGCTAAGCCGCCCGCCAGCCCGAAAATGAGGCAAACCCCGCTGAAGCCACTCTGCTGCGCGCGCAACGTGTCCACGCGGCCAGACAATATTTCGAGCTGGCGCGTGTTGTCCTGCTCGATCAACTTCAGCAGATCCTCCATCTGCAGCCGTTCGGTTTCCACCTCGCGTAGTCCGCTCCGCACTTGATCCCACCGGAGCACGCCCGCCCGGAAGCGGGCTATGTCACCAAACATCCGCTCCTCGTGGGCATGCCCGATCGCGGCGATCTGCAGTATGCGCTGCTGTTGCACGGGACTATCGGCGGTGAGATTGAGGAGTTGCTGCCGTGCGGAGTCGAACCGGGCCAGCGATAAGCGGGTCCGGCTGACAAAGGACTCCTGCGCGGAGATGAGATAGGCCCGCGCATTGGCGCTCGTCTCGAATTCAGCGGAGCGCAGGCGCTGGATCTCCCCGGCGATATGCAGGCAGCGGTTCACTAACTCTCCAGCCGCCGACCCACGTGCCGCCAGCAGGTTTGCAACACCGAACATGAGGACCGTGGCCGCCGCCGGAAACGAGATCAGCAGCAGACACTTGGTCTGCAAAGAAAAGTCTGGCCATTTTCGCGACCATTTTCCCCAGCGCATAACTTTTAGCGGTCCAGGACCAACTGCAACAGAGGGCACAATGCACCGATCCGCGCTTTCTCGAGGGAAGCATCCGCGCCCATATGCGCGGACACCGACAGATAGAGATCGGACTGGTCGGCTCCAGACACGGCCACGATCCGGATTTCCGGGTACAGTCTTTTCACTTGACGCACGCCCTCGATGCCATCCTTCCCAGGCATCACCATGTCGAGAATCACTGCGTCCACGGCCTGGTAGCGCAACTGCAACATGCACTGCGGTACATTCTCCGATTCGATGACTTCGAATCCAGCCGGTTCCAGGATGGTGCGCGCCAGCATCCGGAAGTGCCGGTCATCGTCTACCACGAGCACCTTCCCATGGAAGAGTCCGAGGGCGGGTGGACAGCGCAGGTGTTTTTCTGAGACCTCAGCGGCCATGACTGAACTCATCGGCCAGCCCGGAAGAAGCGTGAACTCGTGGCGGTTGCTCTTGTTCCCAGCAGCCGCAACCGATAAGCCCAGCGTGCGGATAGAGGCTGAATTCAGGAGGCAACCGTGATCTTGGCCACGGTCTCATCGGATCCCGATTTTCATAAGGATGTTCGGGCGTCACTGGACGGCCACCTTCGATTTGAAGCCGCGTGGGACCTGAGTTATGAGGATGCGAATCGCTTGCGAGCTATCAGCCCGGAGCACCAGTGCATCCTCATTGTCGATTTCGCCGATCTATCGCTTGCGATGCCGGTGGCCCGCGCTGTGGATGGCCGTCCGCAAATCGTCGTCATCGCGGTCAAAGGCGGAGGCAGCCGGGAGGACCTGCTGCAGTTAATGCAAGCCGGAGTTCGCGAAGTGCTTCCCAACTTTACTCATCGCGACATCCGGCAGGCGGCTACGCGGGCCGCCTCGACGCTGGCGACGGCCGGTGAGATCCTGGCCGAGTTATACGCCTTCATGCCCGCCAAACCAGGCTGTGGTGCAACCACCATCGCCACCTATGCCACCGCCATGGCAGCGGAGCTGAGCGCCGAGCCTATCTTATTACTGGACTTCGACATCCGCTTGGGAGTCACCTCCTTTCTGCTGAAGGCCGAAGGCGCCCACACCATCGTCGATGCGCTGCTCCAGAGCGACCGTCTGGACTTGGATATCTGGTCTAGCCTGGTGTCTCAAATTAAGACCCTGCATCTGCTCGGCTCGGGCCCCATGGATTTTTCGCGCCATATCTCGGCCGAGCGCTTCATGGAACTGCTGGACTTCGCCATGCGCCGCTATTCGCTGGTGGGGGTTGACCTGCCAGGCACGATGGAGGATCAGGAATGCGAGACGCTGCTGCGAGCCAAGCGGATCTATCTGGTATGCACGCCGGATATCGGCGCTCTGCATGTCGCTCGCCGCAAGGCGGCCTGGCTTCAGGATCTTCGCCTGACCGATAAAGTAGCGGTGGTGCTGAATTGCATGGAGCGCAGGAGCACGCTCTCGGTGGAGGACATTCAGCGCATTATCCAGCTTCCGGTTCGACATCTGCTGCCTGCCGGAGCCAGCGAAATCTCGCGCGCTGTTCAGAAAGGCGCCGTGCTGGACACTGCGTCAGGGCTTGGCAAGCACATCGCACGGATCGCTGAAGAAATGTCGTCCACCCGTCCGTCCACCAAGAGACCGGGCGCGGTGCGGCGCTTCGTCGAATATTTCTCTATCAGCGCTGCGCGCGATGTACAAACTTAAATCCGGTAACCACGAGAACATCAACATGACGAACCAAACCGTCCTCAGTCTTCTGAATTACCTCTGCAATGAAGCCAGGAATTCAGTGCACGCCAGCTTCGGCCTAATGGCATTGTGTCCCAGCCTGACTCCCGATCTAGGCTGGCAGACCTGCCTGGACAACAGCAAATCGAGCGCCGACCGGCTGCTGCGCTCCATCGACGATATTCGGGAACTGTTGTCCACTGACAACCCAGTTTTCGATCCGGCTGAAGAGTTCGATGTGACGCTGTGTCTGGGAGAAACGATCGAGTTACTCAACCTGGCGTCGGGCGATCGCGCCAGCCGTCTGGTTTTGCAATCGGCGGCGCGGTCCGTAATGGGGCGGCAGCATCGGCGTGCGGTGGAGCAGGCGCTGATGCGGGTTCTCGACGCGGTTTCTAAACTCGGCCGGAAGGGGCAGGCCATGGTCACCGCCGAGCGGTCCATCGACGGCGACGGCGTCCGGTTTGATATCGTACCCGCCAACTCGAACATCGCGCTGCGCGTGGCAGATTGGCTGAACACCGAGCCGGACCAGGTGAATTTTCAGGATGCCGACGATATGTTGTACGGCGTGGCCACCCTGGTAGCCGGAAAGCGAATCCGCGCCCTGGGAGGGACTGCGGAGTTTGTCTCCGACGCTCGCGCTGCCATGGCGCTGTCGATTTCAATTCCCTGGGCCGACACGGAGGGGGAGTGCCATCCGCAGCTACCTCAGCAGGATGAGACCGGCTTGAGCGTTTTGGTGGCCGAAGACTCCGATGAAAGTTTTGTGCTGACGGGAATCTTGCTGCAAAAGGAGTCGGTGTGGCGCGCGCGGGATGGTCTGGAAGCGATCGAGATGATGAAGGCTCGCCGTTTCGACGTCGTGCTCATGGACATTCACATGCCTGGCCTGGACGGCTATAAAGCGATCCGCTCGATGCGTGATTGGGAGACGCAAACCGGCAACGCCAGAACACCGATCGTGGTTCTTTCTTCGGACGACATCGACACCCAGATGCGCTCCGCCTCCCAGGCGGGTTGCTCTGGTTTTCTGCGCAAGCCGCTCGACCGCCACGATCTGATGGATCTGCTGGATCGACTAAAGGCGGTCCGAACGGTCTCCGCCTGAGTTTGGCCCCCGGATCGCTCTGCCGGCCGGGACCTCTACTGCCGGAGGGCGAAGGTGAACAGCGCTGTGCCCGCCGACACCGCGATGTATTGCCTTCCATTGAGAGAGTAACTCATAGGCGCGCTGTTGATCTGGCCGCCGAGCGACGCCCTCCACAGCAGTTTGCCGGTGCGATCGTCTAACGCGTAGATGTAGCCTTCGCGACCGCCGCTGAACAGAAGATCCGACTCCGTGGTGAGCACTCCCGCCCAAGTGATGTCGTTCATCTTGAACTCCCACTTACGCTCGCCGGTCTTGGGATCAAAAGCCCGCACCGCGCCATAACCTTCCTCTTCCAATTTAAGATTGGTCTGCAAATTGGCCGCGCCCATGGGGGTATTTCCTGTGGCCTTCGGACGGCCGCCTTCAATCGCGACGGTTCCCGAGTTCTCCCATAGCGGAATGTAGAACAAACCCGTGCGCGGACTATAGGAAGGCGGATACCAGTTGGTGCCGCCCAGAACCGTGGGCATGATTGTACTGCCGGCGGCTGTGGGCACTTTGCCGGGCACGCGCATGGGCCGGCCCTTCTCATCAAAGCCGGACATCCAATTCACCTGAGTGAACGGCTTGCCCAGCAGGAATTGGCCGGTGTTGCGATCCAGCACATACATCAGTCCGTTGCGATTGGCCCATAGCATCACCTTGCGCGGCTTGCCTTGGAAGTCGATGTCCGCGAGCACCGGCACCTGCGTGGAATCGTAATCCAGTTCGTCATGCGGTGTGAACTGATAAAACCATTTGAGCTTGCCGGTGTCGGCATCCAGCGCTACCACGGAGTCGCTGTACAGATTGTCTCCGGCGCGTTCGCGGCCATCCCAGTCCGGTGCGGGATTTCCCGTGCCCCAGAACGTGAGATTGGTTTCCGGATCGTAGGCGCCAGTGTTCCAAATAGCCGCTCCCCCGTGTTTCCATGAATCGCCGGCCCAAGTTTCATGACCGGGTTCACCCGGTTGCGGGATGGTATGGAAGCGCCACAGCTCCTTCCCAGTGCGGGCATCGAACGCGGCCAGGATGCCTCCAATCCCGATGTCGCCGCCCGCAGTTCCCACAATGACTTTGTCTTTCACCACCAGCGGAGCGTGCGTGATGGAATAAAACGCATTGACGTCGGCGACCGTGGTGTTCCAAAGTACTTGTCCGGTCTTCGCGTCGAGCGCGATCAGGTGAGCGTCGATAGTTCCCATGAATAGCGTGTCGCCCAAAATCGCGAGGCCCCGATTCACCCGCCCGCAACAGGTGCGCGCCTTGGGAGACGGGGTATACAGGTAGGTCCAGAAAATGCGTCCAGTGGCGGCATCCAACGCGACTACGTCGTTGGGAGGCTGCACGGTGTAGAGAACGCCGTTTACTACCAGTGGTGTCGCCTCGAATTTTTCGAGCGACCGGGCTTGGAACACCCACTGCAGTTCGAGCTTGTTGACGTTCTCCGGTGTAATTTCGGTGAGCAGGCTATGCCGCTGGCCCAAGGTGGTTCCCGAATACGTGAGCCAGTTTTGCGGCTCTTCCTGCGCGTGCAGAATGCGATCGAAGGAAACGGAACTGGAGTTTTGCGCCGTGAGCGCGCCCGCTGTGAGAAAGATCAAAAATGTGTATGTCTTCATGGTGTCAACGCTTATCTGGCAGCGCAAATACGTACAATGCGTTGCCGTTCGATGGATGATGAATGTCGGGCGCGATGAGTCCCGGCACTTGCCGCGGACTGCCGCCGCCCAAGCCTGTGGGCACTGCGATGTACTGCTTGCCGTCCACGCTGAAAGATATCGGGAAACCCTGCACCGACGTTCCCAGCCGCGCCTGCCACAGTATTTTGCCGGTGTTCACATCCACCGCTTTGAACTGACGATTCAGATCGCCTGCAAACACCACGCCGCCCGCGGTGGAGAGCGCCGAAGTGAGAAACGGCGCGCGCTGTTCGATGGACCATAGTTGCTTCATGGTATTCACGTCGAACGCCGCCAGCTTGCCGATGTTTCCGTTGGTCCCCGGCATCTCATAGAAGCGCCGTCCCGCGCCCCCGCCGCTCCCCCCGCCCTCTTTCAAATCGATCTTTTGCCCGTTCATCGACAGGCAGCTCTGGCTGAGCGGAATGATCAAGCGGTTGGTCCCCGGATGGTAGCTCATGGCCGGCCAATTGTGACCGCCTTCCGTGCTCGGGCACGCATCGATCCATTCGCCTAGCTGCTGCTCTACGATGTCGTTGCGGTAGTGCGGCTCACCCGTTTTGGGATCGAACGAATCGAATACGTTTTGAAACACGGTCTCTTTGTGCGCGATATACTTGCCGGTCTTGCGATCCAGTTTCCACAGAATTCCTGGCTTGCCGGCCGAGAAGACAAACTTCTGTCCGCCTGAATCCACCAGCACGCGTTCGAATACTTCGTCCAGATCGAGCGACTCGCCCGGTGCATGCTGGTAATACCAAGCGAGCTTGCCGGTGTCGGCGTCGAGCGCCAGTGTGGAGCTGCTATAGAGCGCCGCGCCTCCACCCGATTGACGGCTGGCGCGCATCCACGGCTTGGCCTGCGCGACGCCCCAATACGTCAGATTGAGATCGGGATCGTAGCTGCCGGTGATCCAAGTTTCGCCGCCCGCGCGAAACAGATTCGGAAGCTTGCCCCAGGTGTCGCCGCCCGGCTCGCCCTCGCGCGCGATGGTGTTAAAGCGCCAAACCTGTTTGCCGGTGGCCGCGTCATAGGCGCTGATGAAGCACTTTTCGTCGCGATAGCGCTCGCATCCGCCCAGGCCCTGCAGCACTTTGCCCTTGATCACGATAGGTCCGCTGCTGGTGGCGTAGTTGCCCTTCGAGCGATCGCCGATCACGGTTTCCCAAACCTTCTTGCCGTTGCGCGCGTCGAAGGCGATCAATCGCGCGTCGCTGGTGGAAACGATAATCTTGTCTTCGTAAATCGCCATGCCCCGCATCGAGCTGGCGTTAGCCAGGCCGCCATAACGGTTCTCCCAGATGAGCTCGCCTGTCCGCGCATCCAGCGCCTGCAGCGTGCTGTTCGGATTGTTGAGATACAGGACGCCGTTGTGAACGATGGGCGCGGTCTGATTATTGCCGCCGTCGTTCATCGACCATACCCATTGCAGCTGAAGCTCATGCACGTTGTCGCGCGTGATCTGGTTGAGCGCGCTGTAATCCCAAGCCTGATAGTTGCCGCGAATCATCAGCCAATCGGACGGATCCGGATGCCGCAGCATGGCATCGGTGACGGGCTGATAGTTCTTCACTTCGCCTTCGATGGTGAGGCCTGTGGCCTTCAGGGGCTCCAGTCTGTTACTGGCGGGCGGCGCCTCCTCCGCGGGAGGGTGACGGACCGCATCCGGAACGTTGCCGGTGGCAACGGTACGAATCTGTACTTTCGCGGCGGACGTCAGCGGCTGATTCCCGGGATGCGCGCCATTGGCTTCGAGAATGAATGCGGCCAGGTTGATATAAGCTTCATCGCCGAGTCCCCGAGGATTGTTCGGTGGCATAGTCGCTTCGATGAAGGTGATCAAGTCGCCGGTGGTTCGATCGCCCCATTCGCCGATAAAGTTGGACCCTGCCAGCTGCGGCGCCTCATTGCGGCCGCCCAGATCGGCCACATGGCAAATGGCGCAGTTTCCTTGATAGATGGTGCGGCCCGATGCCGCCTGCTGCGCCGTGTACGGCCCTGGCTGCTGAGCGAGCGCGCTTGCGATATAGACGATGCCGATCCCCAGTGCTTGTATAAGTCGCTTGATCACGCGGAGTCTCCTATCGCAAAAGCCAGCCCCACAGATTACCGTCCGGAGCCTTCTCACTGTCGATTTGAATGTAGAGCTTGCCCTTTTTCAGGCTCTCGATTTGTTGTGGCGTCAGATCGAGTGAGGCGCCGATCGCGCCGTTGGTTGCATGAGCAACGGTGAGGTCGAGAATCGCAGGACCGCGCACTCCTGTTACCGGTCCCTGATGCATTTTGGCAGCCAGGGCAGCAGAGCGCAGTCCTTCGAACGATCCGGTGATCGAAAGTTTTGTGCCCACCAGGGTTGCGGCCGCCGAGCCGATACCTGCGATATTGGCACGCGTCTGGGCCTCCACGGGTACGGGAGACAATCGCACTTTGTATGTTTCAGGCGCCTGCGCCGCGAGCGACAGAGTGAATCCGGCTACGATGGCGAGGCGGGCTGGATGATTAAGAAGATGAGTGATCATTGGTCCTTTTCGGTTACTGCTTCGGCACTATCTTCACAATCGTGGCCGAGAACTCTTTGCCCGGTTCAACCAGAAATTGATGGACGGTGTTGGCGGGGATGAAGATGTTATCGCCGGCCTTGAGCGCATAGCGGGTTCCTCCCTCGATCGACTTGCCGCGCATTTCATCGGGTCCGCTGGATTTTCCGTCGACAATGGTGCCGCCCGCCAACACCGTGCCCTCGCCGGCCTGGACGACAATGAAGTCCGCTTCCTTGGTATGGATCTCGGCCTCAGACGGCCCTACGCGATGAACCACGATCGCAGAATCCATCAATCGCTCCACGCCGACATGCGTCTGTGGATTCACGTTGGCCGCGAGCTTCTGGTCGATCGCTTTCATTTGGGTCGCGTTCCAAACAACAACCACACTTGGATTCGCTCCCCAGAGCGAGGACGCGCACCCCAGGATCAGGACCAGCATTGTTCTCATGATCGGCCAGTATACTACCGCAGCAAAGTAAATTGTCCTGCGATATTCTATCTGTGCGAGAGGAGAAACCATGGAAATCGACCGGCGGGTGTTTTTCGCGGGACTCGGTGGTGTGGCGGCTGTCGCTGCAATGGCTGACGAGGCCAAGGCGGAGGCTCTGGAACATCACATGATGCTTCAACTCAACGTTGCTAATCAAACGGCGGCCAACCAGGCAGCAGGGGCGGGGAAGTTCCCGACCGCGGCTGAAGTTGCGGAGCAGATTGAAACGCAGCCGTCGCGCCGAGGCACGGGAAACTTGTTCGTCTCCCACACGGGTAACGTGAAAAAGCTCACGCCGTTGCCTCAGCGTCCCACGCTTGTGGATTACTATCGGCTGCGCTTTATGGCCACTTCGAACCATTGCCTGCAAAGTGCCAATCGCGCCCTGCAGAACGGCATGTCGGAGGAGATCGTGATGGCCTGCCTGCTGCACGACACGGTGCAGGATCTAATCAAAGTGGATCATGGCTGGTGGGGCGCGCAGATGTACGAACCGTACGTTTCCGAAAAAGTGTCGTTCGCCATCCGCTATCACCAGGCGCTACGCTTTTACGAAGACAAAGAGCACGGCTACGAGTATCCCGACCTGTACCGGCGTATCTTCGGTTCCGATTACAAGCCCGAGCCGTACATCGAGGCCACCTACAAGATGGTGCGCAACCACAAGTGGTACCTGGAACCGCGCATGGTGACAGTGAACGATCTTTACGCTTTCGATCCGAAGGTCAACCCAACGCTCGATCAGTTCATCGATATCATCGGTCGAAATTTCAAGCAGCCTAAAGAAGGGCTCGGGTTCGATAACAGCCCGGTGGCGCACATGTGGCGATCGATCTCGCGTCCCGACTCGCCGCTGTAGGGGTTACTGCAGCCGCGCGATCGCTCCGATCACTTCCGCTGGTTTCTCGAACGGCACCACGTGTCCCGCTCGCGGAATCATAATCACTTCCGCGCCCGCGATGCCCTGTTGGAACGCCTTCGCGTAAACCGGCGGCACCAGCTTGTCGCCTTCGCCCCAGATCAGCATCGTCTTCGCCTTGATGCGATAGAGCCGTGACGCGAGGCCGCGCTCCGGAATTGGAAACAGAATCTTGCCCGCCGCGCCAAGCTGCCGCGCATTCTGCACCAGGAAGGCTTGCAGAAATTTGGGATCGCTCATGTTGCTGCCCGCGCTCATGATCTTCGCGCCAGCCTCGACATCGTAAAACAAGTAGTCCGGCAACTGGTAGGGGAGCATTGCAAAAATATCCGGAATGGGATGCTGATCCATCCACAGGCCCGCAGGCGCAATCAGCGCCAAGCGGGAAACATCATTGGGAGCGATGGCCGCCATCTCGCTCGCAATCATTCCGCCCATCGAGAAGCCGGTCAGGATTGGATCTTTCAGACCCAGCCGCTCCACCACATCCCAGGTGTGCAGGGTGAAGTCCAGCATGTCTCGCAATTCCTCGCACTCTTCGCTATCGCCGTAGCCCGGCACCAGCGGCGCGTACACATGGAACTTCTGCGCGAGTGCGTCCAGAAATCCGAGGTCCATATCCAGTCCGCCGGCGCCATGCAGGAACACCAAGGGCCAGCCTTCTCCGCTTTCGTAATAACGAACGGCAGCGCGTTTGGTTTGAATTGTTTTTAGCTGCATGGTGTCTAACGCTCCGCGCCCACGGGCGAATCTAACTCCGATTCCACCGGCAGTGAGCCAGGCTTTGCGCGCTTCGCGAGCGGCTTGCACCAGAAGCGCCCGTCATCGGAATATTCGGGAAACAGGTGGCGCAGCTTCGGCATCACCTTCTCGGCGAACAATCGCGTCGAGTGCATGCATTTGTCCTTCGGCATGTCGCCGATTTGCATCAGGCAGAAAATGTTCCCCACGCGCAGCTTCTTGATCAGGTCCTCCATGCGCTGCGTCACCGTCTCCGGGCTCCCCGCGATCACGCTGCCGTTGTCCACCAACTCCTTCCAGGGAAGCTCCTGGAACATGGTTTGAGGAGCGTACTGCGAAAGGATGCCTTTCTGGATGGTCTTGATAGTCCGATAGCCGGGCGCATCCGCGAAGCCGGGATACACGTGCAGACAGCGATTGTAGAAGTAGCTGACGTGTTTCGCGTAGAGCCGCTCCGCCTCGGCATCCGTTTCGCCAACGCAAATGGTTTGCGCGAAGCCGGCGCGGTAGGGCGATGTATCGGGCGCATTGCGCTCGGCCACGCGATCCCAATAGCCTTGCATCAAAGCCTGCCCGCGAATGTAGCCGCCGAAGCTCAAATAAGAATACGAATACGTATTGTCAATGCAGAAATCAAACGTCTCGATCGACCCCCCGCCTGGAATGTGAATCGGCGGATGGGGCTGTTGAATAGGCTTCGGCCAGGGGTTGACGTAGCGCAGCTTGGTATAGCGGCCATTGAAGGCAAACGGCTCCCGCGCCGCCCAGGCGCGCTTGATCAACTCATGAGCCTCCCGGTATTTCTCGCGCGTCAATCCGGGGATCGTGCCGTAACAGTAATTGGTGTCCATCGAAGTGCCAACGGGAAATCCCGCGACTAAACGGCCGCCCGAAATACAGTCCAGCATCGCGAACTCTTCGGCCACACGCAGCGGCGGATTGTAAAGCGCGATGGATGCGCCCAAGACCACCAGCGCGACATCGTCGGTGCGGCGCGCCAGGCTGGCTGCGATCAGGTTCGGCGAGGGCATCAAACCATAGGCGTTTTGATGATGCTCATTCACGCCGATGCCGTCGAAGCCCAGTGTTCCCGCGTATTCAAGCAGGTCCAGATAGTTGTTGTAGACCTGATGGCCCTTTACCGGATCGAATAGGTTCGGATCGATATCCACCCACACCGAACGATTTTTCTCGCGAAAATCGTCCGGCAAATAGGGCCACGGCATCAGGTTGAACCAAGTGAATCGCATGTAGTCTCCTCAGGTGGGACGGTGCCTCAGACTATCACAGCTATGGCAGCGACGCTCGCCGCCGGCGAGCAGGGGAGCCGAGCCTTCGTGACAAGGGTTAGATAGAGCTATTTATCGGACTTGTCGGGCGGCGAGCCTTGGCCGGCCGATCCGACGAAGAGCTTTCGGCCATCGGGAAACGTGATATCACGGCCGTTCATTTTGTTGGACTCGTCCTTGGATTGATAGCCGTCCACGACGATCTCGGTGCCCGGCGGTAGTGACGCCTTTGTAAAACCATTTCGCAGCAAAGTGTTCGGGCTTCCGCCCTCCACCATCCAGCTGGTTACGGTGCCATCTTCATTCTTCACGTCGATGTGGATCCAGGCGTGCGGATTGATCCATTCCATCTTGGTCACGGTCCCATGCAGCTTGATCGGCTTCGAGGAATCAAACTCGGCCGCGAACGCGTGATGCGCCCATACGGGCGTCGCGCTCACAAGTAAACCCAAACCGGCAATTGCCATCGCTAGCTTCGTTCGCATCGCATTTCTCCTCTTTTCATTGTCTGAATTCCTTCGGCGCTTTCTTCTCGGCAGCCCGTGCGCCCGCCAGTATATCCACCATGGCGTAATTCCCCTCGTGACAAGCGTACTCGAAAACCGGGCCTTTTGTTTTGGTCATCGGAATCTGCGCGGTCCATGGTTTGGTGAACGCCGTCGGATCGTCCACTGTGAACTCATAGAGCACCGTATCGGGATTTACGCGCGAGAACCGCTCCGTGAGATGCAAATTTTCGTCCGCACCCCGGAACCGGCTCTTATCGGTGAAATTCGTGGTGTCAACCACCAGGGTGTTGCCTTCCCAATGACCGCGCGAATCACCCATCCATTGCCGAACACTGCTGGCAAGATGCGGCCGTCCGTCCAACGGGATAATACGGACATCGTGGATCATTTCGATGACGATTGCTATGGCTGAGGACGTCTGCACGATCTGATATTCGTTGTTATAGAAACTCGGCAGCATGGGCGGACCCGCCGTTGGCCAGTTGATGCAGCGTTCCTGCAGCGATCGATTCTCGGGACCATCCGTCGAATGCTCGCGGGTATACGCGAACTGTGCCGCCATTCTTTTTTGCGCCTCGGGAGTCAGCGCGGGAACGCGGCCATCCGGCGGATCGACGATCAGCGACGTGCGCAACCCTGGCACTACTTTGGTGCCGCGATCCCACCAGAACTGGTTGTACGCGTGATTGACGTCTGCCTCTGGATTTGATTCGCGATTATCGGCGTCGTTGCGCTGGTTGGTTTCTCTTTCGTACTTAGCCGCTTCTTCGGGCGTGAAAACCTGTTTGCCCGCCAAACTCACCGGACGCTCTAACGGCGTAATCGTAGTATTCGTCCAGATTCCTTGCAGATCGCGCTGGCCCTGTCCGAAGAGCATGTGCGCTGCAAGCAGGACCACCGCGCCCGCGTAGAGCCGATGAATCATTGCGCTTTCCTCTCCGCCGCCCGCGCGCCCGCCAGGATGTCCGTCATCGCGTAATTCCCTTCGTGACAAGCGTACTCGAAGATGGGGCCCTTGGTACGAGTCACAAGAATCTGGGCGGTCCAGGGCTTGGTGAATGCTGTGGTATCGTCCACCGTGAACTCATAGAGCAACGCCTCAGGCGAAACCCGAGTGAAGCGCTCCGTCAAATGCAAATTCCGATCCGATCCGCGAAACGAATACTGGTCGGAAAAGTTCGTGGTGTCGACAACCAGCGTATTGCCGTCCCAATGCCCGCGCGAATCGCCCATCCACTGCCGGATATTGCTAGCCAGATGGGGGCTTCCGTCGAGCGGAATTACACGGGCGTCGTGGATCATTTCACTCAAGATTACAACGTGATCGGGGGTCTGGACGATTTGGAAATTGTTGTTATACGGACCGGGCAGCAGGGGCGGACCGGCCGTAGCCCACAAAATACATCGCTCGCCGAGCGAGCGGCCCTCGGGACCATCGGTGGCATGCTTGCGCATCCAGGCCCGCGTGTCCTGTACCCGGGTCTGCGCTTCCGGTGTCAGCAGTGGGATGTGCCCATCCGGAGGATCCACAATCAGCGAAGTTCGACGGCTTCCGACAACCTTGGTCCCGCGATCCCACCAAAAGTCGTTGTACCCGAGCGTTACGTCCGCCTCGGCGTTCCCGGAGCGATGGTCCACATTGTTGCGATCCACCACTTGTTTTTCGTATGCCGCCGCTTCCTCTGCCGTAAACGTGGCTTTGCCTGCCAAATCGGCAGGCCGCTCCAGGGGAGTGATAGTCGCGTTGCTCCAGATGTCTTGCAAGTCCGATTGACCGTGGACAGCCATCGCCGTGAACGCAAGCGTCACCATCAACCAGGCTGGCCTCATGCCGCTACTTCTTTTTTTCGCCGGCGCGAGCCCCAGCCAGAATATCGGTTAGCGCATAATTGCCTTCGTGACACGCGTATTCGTAAACCCTTTCCGTGGTCTTGTTGAACGGGATGCGTGCAGTCCACGGCTTAGTGAACGCAGTGGGATCGTCGACCGTAAATTCGTACTGAATCACGTCCGGCGAAACACGCGTGAAACGCTCCCTCAGATGCAGGTTTGCATCGGACCCGCGAAAGGCCGCCTCGCCATTGAAATTCGTGGTGTCCACCACCAGCGTATCGCCGTCCCAATGGCCGCGCGAATCGCCCATCCACTCCCGGATTTCGTCTGAGACGTGCGGCCGCCCATCGAGTGGGATCACGCGTGTGTCATGGATCATTTCATTCAGGATCACCACATAGCCCGGCCCTTGTACGATCTGCGTATCGTTGTTGTACGGCCCCGGCAGCATGGGGGGCCCCGCGGTCGTCCAAGAGAGGCAGCGCTCGGCCAGCGACCGGCCTTCTGGGCCATCGGTGGCATGCTTTTGCATCCAGGCCCGGGATTCTTCCACGCGCTTTTGCGCTTCCGGTGTCAACGGCGGAATCTTGCCATCGGGCGGATCCACGATCAGCGAGCTCCGCCGGTCTGCCACCAGGTTGTTTCCGCGATCGCGCCAGAATTCGTTGTAAGAGCGGCCGACGTCCACCTGCGCGCCGCCATCGCGGCGATCGCTGCTCACCTGCTGCAGTACCCGCTTCACGTAATCGGCGGCTTCCTGCTCGGTCAAAATTGCTTTTCCCGCCAATTCAGAGGGCCGCTCCAAAGGCGTCAACGTGGAATTGGTCCACACGCCTTGCAGATCGGGCTGGCCATCGGCGGTGCGAGGCGCAGTCCAGCTCTTGGATGTCGATGTCGCCGCTTTCGCGGCTTTCGCGGGAACAGTGAGCCCCTGTCCGGGGAGACGAATCGGGGCGAGTAGGACGATGAACGCCGTTATCGCGCCCACGGAAGCGGACGAGCGAACCATTGGTAACCTCCGCTCAGCTACTTGCTGGGCTGTTTGCGGAGATGGCCGTACATCAGCTCCTCCACAAACTCCACACACTTGAATTCTAGCAGTTGGGCGTTCTTTTCCAGGTGCTTGTACAATGGCATGCTGATCTTCCAAGGCCGCGAAAATACCTGTGGGTCTTCGATAGTCGCCTCGTAGTTCAAAACATTTGCCGACACGGGTGTAAAGCGCTCCACGACATGCAACATATCGCTATGGAAATCGCCCGCGCGATCGAACCAGGTCTGGTCGTTGAAACCAGTGACATCCACCACTAGCGTGTCGCCCTCCCAATGCCCGGCCGACCAGCCCATCCAACTGTCCACCGGGGCCGGTCCGGGGTTGTCCATGTAGATGGTCCGCACCGCGCCATCGTATTCATAAGAGATCAGAATCACTTTGCTGGTTTGCACGATCTGGAACGGAAATGGCATGTACGTCGCGCGTGGCACGCCCGGCAGGTAGCATTTCACTTCCGGATCCAGTTTCAGCCGGTTGGCGTAGTTTTCCTTCTTCTTCTGAGCCGCTGCCGGAAGATAGGGGATTTCGCCGCCCTCTACCACACCGATGCCCGGAGGTTCCGCGCCCGTCGCGCCCAACGACACTACTTGACCAGCCTGGGCCGCGTGGCCTTGCAGGTCCCAATTGGCCGTGTTCATGGCCTGCCAGATACCGTTGAGGTTCGGCTTACCGTCTGCGGTCCGCGGCGCTTTGTACGTTTGATTTTGCGCGGCGCTGGGAATCGCTGCAAGCGAGAGAATGGCTACCACAATTAACGCATACAACAGGGAAGCACGGAACTGTTTTGGCATCGGATCGCTCTTTCCAAAAAGGACTATACGAACGTGATTCCGATCCTACATTTCACTGACGCCCGTGTCAACTGAAGTAGCTGAAGTTGTGAACGCAAAGTAGAGATGTCCGGTTTCGGCTGGACTGTGGAGAGTGCGTGATAGTCTGCGATTCTCCGTGGAGTCGCGCTCCTGGGGAAGATTCAAGGCCGATGCGATGGGGCAGGCTCGAAGTAATCGGCGGCAAACCCTCCGTCCACGGAGCCCTGCGGGGTGCCCTCCGAGAGTTTTGCTTTTCATTTTGAATCTCTCATTACGCACGGTTGAATGACTCCACCTGCTGTTCTACTCAGATCAGGCGGAGCTGAACTGCATCTGCCGCATAACTGGCGCACTCGTTTGGTGCTGTTACTCCGGCTAGCGTTCTCTTCACGCTAATTGCCAGTGCCCGTGCGAGCAACGGGGGTACCGCGTTTCCAATCAGCGCATTACGCTCATCTTGCGACCTGAACACAACTTCGAAATGGTCTGGAAGAGATTGGAACCGCATTGCCTCTCGAGGTGTGATAAGACGAGGTTCTGCATAATGAAAATTACAGCCGACGTTCGGCCTCCGAAAGTAGGTGTTGATCGTGTACGCCGGTCGGTCTGGATGAAGCCGACCGTAAGTTGTTGTCCTTCCGCCAGTCTGCTTGTATTTCAACACCCGCCCCGGAGCGATCTCGTCTGGGATGTCCATGTAGTTGCCGCCCGGTGGCAATGCCGCTACCAAACGCTTATCCGTGTCCGACATTCGCGGGCATTCGTGCAACGAAAAGTCCGGAAGACCGGCGACTCTCATGAGCCGTGCGAACGCTGACGGTTTGCACGATGAGTAAGGAGATCGGGTCCCTTTCGGCACACAAGGCCCTAGATCGCTGATAGCCGCCTTGGCGCTTATATCAAACCCGTTACGGTCAACCCCAAGGTATTCCTTGGCGAAGACATCGGGGGCCACCATTTGTGGGATATGCGAAGCACAACCGATCAGAAGCAACCTCTTGCGGGCTTGAGGGACCAAGTAGTCACTGGCCACGAGACGCAGTTTGACAACGTTGTAGCCAAGTTCCTTGAATTTGAGAGTGAGGACGTCCGGTAGCCGCATCCCATCGATATTTGACGCCGCTATGCCAGGAACGTTTTCCATGACGAATGCAAGCGGTCGTTTCGCTTTGACGACCTCCAAGAACGTGAACACCAGTCGGCCATTTGGGTCATTGGGATCCCTTCGACCCATTAACGAAAACGACTGGCACGGTGGACCGCCAATGATGACATCTGCGTCCGGTATGTCAGATATTGGCAGTTTCGTGACATCTGCGCATACTGCTTCCCGTCCGAAATTCACTCGATATGCCTTCGCTGCGCTCTCTGAAATGTCGCTTGCCCAGATCACGTCGAAGCCCTCCTGAACGAAGCCGGAGTCCAATCCTCCGAGTCCGCAGAACAAAGAGACCGCTGTATAATTGCTCCGCATCACGGCTGTCTTGCCTCAAGCCATTCATCGAGTGCATCATGCACGTCAGAAACCAACTCCCCTGCATCAAACTGTGGATATCGATTCGCGATTTCGGCCGCGAAAAGTGCATCGAGCGCGTTTCTCTCTGTCTGTTCGGATGACCTCCGGTTGGCGGGGATCGGATAAGGCAGCGCCGCGAAAGCGTTGAGAATCGCCTGCCTGCATTCGGGCCGAATCCATCGGGGGTCAAAAACACGAATGCGGCCCAGATGGAAGTCTTCGATCGAAAGTGCGCCTTCGCGGTTGTACCCCTCCATTTCGAATTGGAGTTGGCCAAAGCTGGACACCAGGAAGGCGGCGATTAACCGGGTGGCCGCCGGCCGTTCGAGGCCGCTGTCTGGGTCCGTTGCGGTACAGCTTCTATAACCAATGAAATTGCTAGAGAGCCTGACTTGGCGCCCGGCCGCTTCGAACGCGAAGGGATTGACGTGAACTCGGTGTCCAACGCGCGTCTTGCGTGGAACTATCAACTCGCCAGCGATCGGCTCGCGCAGCACATTCCAGATCTTCTTTCGCTCCAAGACGGTCTCGTCGAGTCCGACCGTTTGTTCCACGGCGGCGATGAATGGCCCAACCCGAGGATGTTCCCTCATTCCCGACAACGCTTGCTCGTGTTCGGCAGTCCACGGAGTGCGATCACCGTGAAATTGCCCATGTAGCGCGCGTAACCGAGGGGGTTCGAGTGTCTGGTCCTTTTGCACGTCGCTTGGTGTCAATTCAAAATGTTCAGCTTGATCTGCATTACGCAGGCTCCAGCCACGGTACGTGGCTGGCACGCGTGACGCCAAGTTGCGGAGCGTACTGTTTTCGGCATTAGTGAGCGGGGTTGCTTTGATTGTTTGAAACCCGGTGCCATCGGGCTTTGCTCTCCGGCGAGGACCGTAATTGGTACGGTCGAAGGGGAATTCATATACCTCGACGCCACCGCCCTCCTTCTCTAGGCTGCCTCTGCGGCTCCCCTCGAATACATCCGGAAGGAAGGGCCAATCCGCCAACCGAAAATCCCTATCAAGTTCAGCACCGAAGTATTTCTTCCAACTCTCATTGAACGTAAGCTCGCGTTGGGGTATTTCACGGCACCTCCAATCGATCGGCCAATCACCGCCGTCGTGAAACGCGTGGGAAATGACCCGGAGGTCAACACTGCGTGGGTCAGTCCTGGCGCGGACAAACTTCACGTTGTGCTCCGGATCGATGTGCGCGGTCTTTTTAGCAACGAGAAGCGAGGTCGCAATCGTCCAGTTCGTGAAGAAAGCCCAGTGAGGATACTCGATTAATCCCAAAATCTGGCACCGTTCCAGAAGTAGCCGCCGCAAAACGGCACCGTACCCATTGTGATACCACTTATTGTCCAAGACGATGCCTATAGCTGCATTCGGACGGGCGGTCTTAATGACGAACTCGACATAGGAATGAAAGAGATTTGATTGTCCGCCTGTTGTCGTCGGGCGGTGTCCGTCAATTGCCCGAATCGCCTGGTTGTAGTGGGTGCGTAGCCCGGGTGGCACAGGCCGCTGATCCTGATCCTCGTACCGTTTAAAGGGTGGGTTCATGAGAACTACGGTTGCGCGCCGGATAGCCGCAGGATGCGCAAACATATCGCCATACGTCAGCGCCAGCGGAGGTTCTGGTCGCAGGGCGGCGGTCTGTTTTAGAGCCAGTCGCACCTCGGCAAGTCGAAGAGCCAAAGGGTCCGCCTCGAGGCCTGTCAGCGAGGCAAGCGCATCAGGGAAAGCCGTCCCGTGATCTACCAGGAACTGATAAGCAGCGGATAGCAGCGCCCCGTCGCCGCAGCACGGGTCTATCACCGGACCAGCTGGGTTAGATATTGTAAGCCAAGCCAGCAGTGCCGCAAGCTCGGGATCTGTCCTTATCTTTCCGCTCTCGTCTTGTACGTCCGGTGGATATACCGTGCTGAGCAGTGAGTCTACCAAATCGGGAGCATCCAGGCGCGTTGTGGCCAGATCAACCACGCGTCGATCAGGAGCCAGCAAAGACCGTAAATAGGCAGTCAAAAGGTTACGCAGTGCTGGTTGCGTAAGGTCTCGGTACAACGCCGGTGCTTGGGCTTCGAACAAACTCCGGAAGTCAATCTGCTGAAGAGCAGCAATCGTTGTGGCGACTGAGGGGAGATTTGGCTGTGCTGGCGGCACCTCATTTGCACGAGGGTGCTGATACTTCAGGAGAACGCCACGAAGATATTCCGCCATCAGGCAACGCAAGAACAGCAGGCGTGCAGAATCCACGGAAGGAGCAGACGCGAAGTAGTCCCTCACAATCGACCAATCCTGCGTGTTCGGTTCCTGCAAATGTGGGTGTGGAATGCCGACCGCTTGTGCAGAATACGTGAGCAATTCGGAAAGTATTCCTGGCCAGACCGTGTCGAACACTGGCGGCTGTCCGGTCCTCACGACGTCTATGATCTGGCTGACCTGTCGAAGGAAGTGTGCCTTGTGCGTCGCCTCCGGAGTAGTCCGAAAATCGCCGGCTTCGAAATATCCACCCTGGAGCCTGCACTCCTGCGGAGGTCGGTTGTGGTTCAACGCGTGTAAGAGTGTGACCTCTAGATTTGAAATGACGAAGTACCGCGGGGCGGTAGGGCCGTATAAATGATGGTTAGTTTCGGCATACGCCTTTGCCTGGACTTGATTGCGCGTAGAAAGAACTGCCTCTCTTGTTCTTTTCAACTCGACTGCGAGTAACCACTGTCCGCCAGCCCGGCGGCGCAGCACAAAATCAGGTATCAGGGGATTCGCGGGCGTCCGGGCATGGTGAACCCACTCAAGCTCCAGATCGAGGTGTGCCGCGGTCAACGCTGTCGTGGTAGTGTCCTGGAAAGCTGGATGAAACCTGGCGACTTCATCGTCAGAGTAGTCTAGCCAAGGCATTCGGCGGTGTCTCGCGGTTTCCTTGCCTTTTCATCGACCTCAGCAAAGATGTCGTATAGCGTTGGCGACCTCAAGCGAGAGTCGGCGAAGACGGCAGCGACGGCTTCATCAATGCGTTTGATGGTGGCTTGTGGATCGGTTCCGCTCACTAGTGCACCCCCGAGTTGTTCAAATTTTCTGATGT
>JBEKRO010000067.1:0-36701 GCA_049518655.1 Bryobacteraceae bacterium
CCACCCATAGATCCTCCTGCTTCTCCCGATCCTTCTTGCGCCCCATGCCCATAGACAAAAGACGTTCAAAACACAATCAAGGTCACATGTTTTGGAAGGTTTTTACCACGGGCTGCTAGGCGTGTTGCCTCAGGACTACCGCAGCATTATGGGCCACGGCGTTTCCCCGGAAGTTTATCGGTTAGCACGCACGGACTACGCATATTGCCGCCCGTTCGGCCGGCTGCGTGATGGACTTACCCGGGAACAGACTCGCCAGGCGCTAATCGCCGCTGCCCGGAGCATCGGTGGGCAAGACTTCGCGAAACAGATCTCCGTCCTCCGGCCTATGGCTGGCCTGGCTGCGCATGCCAACAGCGCAGGCGACGATCGGCGCTATTTCGTGTTTTTCGCGACGCTGTTCGGCACGGCCCTTTTGCTCGCGATCATTTCTTGCTTCAACGTCGCCGGATTGCTGATGGCGCGCGGTGTCTCCCGCCAGCGAGAGTTGGCAATTCGTAAAGCGCTCGGCGCGAACCGTTTTCAAATGGCACGCCATCTTCTCGCCGAGGGATTTGTGCTCGTGGTTCTTGGCGCGGGCGCGGGACTGATGGTCGATGCCTTTCTGCGCAACTGGCTCAGCTATGTACGTTGGCCCTCGGGCTACAATCTTCCCTTCGAGTTTCACTTCCAGAACGACCGTGGACTGTTTTTGTACGCGTTGGGAACAGCCTTAGCAGTGCTTCTGGTATCCTCCCTGCTCCCTTCGCTGCGCGGCTCGAATCCTGATCTCGCCCTCGCGATGAGACAGGGCGAGCCTGCCTTTTCCTTCCGGCGCTGGAGTATGCGGAACAGCTTCGTTGCGATGCAATTGGCCGTATCGATGGTGCTCCTAATGCTCGGCGCCGTCTTCTTTAGGAGCTTTTTGCGAGTTGCCGGCGTCGATCCTGGATTCGATGTTTCCCGCACCTTGATCGCGATTGTGTATTCGCGGGAGCATCATGGCGAAAGCGGTTGGAGTTGGCGCGACGGGTTGGTTCAGCGCGTCAAAGAAGTGCCCGGCGTCCTCGGCGTCACGTCAATCGGAACGCTTCCGTTCATGGGCGAGCTGACGCAAGGTCCGATCCGTCGAAGGGGCGATCAACTCTCCACGGCCCGCGACGCCTACGAAGTCGGCGCGGGCGAGCAGTTCTGTCATGCTCTCGGAATCCCCATTCTGCGCGGACGCGACTTTGAAATCGCCGACCGCTCGCGTCAGCCGGTACCGGTTCTTGTGAACCAAACGCTCGCGCGGCGATTGTTCGGAGATGCCAATCCTATTGGCGCAGAGATCTTGGTCGGCCGCGAGCATGAGCGAGTATTGGAAATTATCGGCGTCGCCGCGGACTCAAAGATGCGCACGCTGGGCGAGGACCATGCTCCCGTCTTCTTCACGCCGTTCGCAGATTCGCAACTGATTGTTCGCGTCGCCGGCAATCCAACCCAATGGATCAAGCCGCTACGCACCGCGCTCGTTGATGTGGATGCGACCTCGGCCATCGATGTTCGCCCCTTATCGGATGCCGCGGCAGGCGCGATCTTCCCCATGCGCGTCGCAACGGGATTCGTCGGCTCCCTCAGCGGCCTCGGTCTGCTGTTGGTGCTCACCGGCCTCTACAGCTCGGTGTCCTATGCCACGCGCCGGCGAACGCGTGAAATGGCAATCCGCGCCGCGGTAGGAGCCACTCGTTTCACGATTCTTTGGACCGCCATTCGAGACGGCGTGGCGGTTCTGGTTTGTGGAGTGGTCATCGGCGTTCCATTCGCCATTGCCGCGATTCGGCCTTTAACCGACATCCTCCCCGATGGCGTGAACCCGTGGAATCCTGCCATGTTCTTGGCCGTTGGATTTCTTCTGCTCGCGACCGGGGCGGGCGCGGCCTGGATACCCGCCCGGTTCGCTTGTAACGTAGACCCGTCGCTTGCCTTAAGGCAGGAATGATCCCGGCCTCTAGTTATTTTGAGTTCCCGCGGCTGGAGAATGATGACCGGCCCGGCGCGCCTGCCGCAACGCGGCCAATTTCTGCTGCTGATCCGGCGTCAGGATCTGATAAACCTTAGCCATCGCTGTGCCTCGGATCGTCGCCAGTTGACCCACTTCACTGCCTTCGTTGGTGGCGAGTTGCTGGATCTGCGCCACGTTATTAGCCTGCACCGCGGCCCGTAGCGATTGCCGCGTTTGCTTTAGCTGCTGCCGCACCGGCTGCGCCGATTGCCGGGCGCCTTGGAAGATCGCCTTCGCCTGCGTTTGTTGCGCGGGCGTCAAATTGAGCTGGCTGGATAGGAACGCACCCATATGACGATGGTGAGGGCCCGCAGCGGAAGTCTCAGCCGCAAATAAGCTGACGGCGCCAAGTGCTGCAATGGCCGTGCAGGCGGCAAATTTGTTCTTAAGGGAAATCATGTTTTTGTTACTCCTACCTCTTTGGACGAGGGTCACGTGGTAAGGTTAAGCTCCTAGGTGTAAAGTCCGGTAAGAACTCGTACCGTCTTGCCAAGGCATCGGACTTCCGATACAGTGAGTCTGACGGGGTGAACCAATGGCGTTTTGCGCAAATTGCGGTGCCGAAGTCAGCGGGCGGTTTTGTCAGAAGTGCGGTGCTCCCGTGGGTGCTCCAGGAGCCGCTCCCGGAGCCGCGCCAACACCGGGGCCCGAGATCCCGCCTGGCGTGCATCCCGCGCCGCCTCCCCTAGCGCCTGGCGCCGCGCCAAGCTTAGGGATGACGGATAACATGGCCGGCGCGCTGTGTTACCTGTTTGGCTTCATTACCGGGATCCTGTTCCTGGTACTGGCGCCCTACAATCAGGACCGCAACATCCGCTTCCACGCTTTCCAATCCATCTTCTTGAACATCGCGTGGTTCATACTTTGGATTGTGGTGGTCTTCGTGTCACTGATCTTCCGCTTAATTCCGTTCCTCGGAATTTTCATCTCCTTGCTGCTTCACTTCGCCATTGGACTCGGCGGCTTCATCATGTGGCTGTATATGATGTTCAAGACCTACAACGGCGAGAAGATCGTATTGCCGGTGGTGGGTCCCCTGGCTGAGAAACAGGCCGGCGTCTAGTGTCGGCGCTAGTCGTTCTATAGTACGATTACTTGAGATGCTGGTCGAATTTGAGTACCGTGGCGACATTTGCGTGCTTCGGCTAGAAGGGCGTTTCGCAACGGGCCAGGACTCGCTCTACTTGCACACCAAGGCCGAAGAGCTCAAGGGTTCCGGGTACGTCAAGATTCTGGTGGATTTCAGCCGGGTGGATTACGTCGACTCCACCGGTATCGGGTTTCTAATCGGGATCTACACCAGCGTCAAGAAGAGCCCGCTGGGCCAGTTCGCCCTGGCCAACGCGAATCGCCGCGTGCGGGAAGTGCTGGAGCTGACCCGGCTGGCGCAAGTGATCCAGATCTATCCCAATGAAGCCGCCGCACTGGAAGCGTTGGGAGACGGCGGGAAAACGTCGGCGTCGCAAGCCAGCTGATCACTCGGCGGCCGCCAGCACCTCCTCCGGATCCGGCTTTCCGCGCCTGGCATAGCGAATCTTTCCCGACCTGCCGATTAAGTACACCGTGCGTTTCACGATGAGCCCTTTGGTGCGATACTCGGCTCCCACGCGTTGTCCGGGGTCGGCAAGCAGCGCGAACGCAAAGCTGTGGTTGGCGCGGAATCGCGCGTGTTTCGCCTCATCAGCCGGATTGATCCCCAGCACAACCGCGCCTTTCGATTGCACCAGCGCCGAACTGTCCCGAAATTCGCAGAGCTGCCTGGTGCAAAGCGTCGTCTCGTCGGCCGGATAGAACACCAAGACCACGTTCTGGCCCCGTAGCGCCGCCAGTGAAACCGGGTTACCTTCCTGATCGCGCAACGTGAAATCGGGCGCGTCTTGCCCCACCGGAAGGGTCTGGGAAAACAGCCAGGAAAGCATCGTTTCAGCTTACCCGAAGCGAATGCTTCGGATCGTATCCCGCCGCCGACCAAGCCGGCCAAAAGGCAGCGCCCAAGGAAACCATAAAGAGGAAGGCTGCCACCGAGCCGAGCACCAGGGGATCGCGCGGCGAAATTCCATAGAGCAAGTCTGCGCCCAACTTGCCGAACGCGCACAGCATCAATGCTCCGATCGATTCGCCCGCCAACACAAATACCAGCGTTCTCGAAACCATTTCGCGGACCAGCCGAAATCTCTGTGCGCCCAAGGCGATCTTGATCGCGATCTCGTGGTCTCGCGCCGCCATTGTTTCGGTGATGACGCTATAGACGCCGCTGACCGCCAGAAGAGCGGCGCAGGCCCCAAACCATAACAACAGGAGCATGTTGAATCGATGCCGCGCCGAATTGGCATCTATCAGTTCGCCGATCGTCGCTACGCCACCGACACTCTGATTGGAATCTATCGCGGCCAAAGTCCGACGCACCAACGCGGCCAACTCCCCGGCGGATTGTGTCCCGCGTATCACCACATAATTGGTGGGCTGCGACGCCTGTAGGTACGGCACGAATATGTCGGCGCCTTTCTGCGTGATGCTTCGATATCGGGCGTCAGCGCAAATGCCAATCACCTTGCTCCAACGAGGACCGCCTAATCCGAGACGAAGCCTCGACCCCAGCGGAGCGTGCCCTGCCGCCCGAATGCGCTGCGCCAGTGACTCACTAATGATCGCCACCGGTTCCCCGCTCTCTGAATCGTGAGCGTCAAAGTCGCGGCCTTCGAGCAACGGCGTGCCGACGGTCTTCAAGTAATCCGGCGTCACCACCTCATAGTTGGTTTTCGGAAGCACCCGGTGGTCCTTGCCACCTGCTTCGAATTCAAATTCATAGGAGACGTCCCATCCAATGGTTCCTTCCAACGGCCGAAGCAGGACGGCGGCGGCCGAAGTAACCCGGGGCGACGCGCGCAACCGGTCCAGCAGTTGCGTGTAGAACGAGCGCCGAAATTTCGGATCGAACGCCTGGGCCCCAAACAACCCCGGACCGCGCAGTTGCAAATTCATGGTCAGCGCATCGCGATTCGTGAAGCCGATATCGGAGGACATCATCGCGCGGTAGCTCAACACGAGCAGCGCCGCCAGGGCCAACAACATCACCGTCACCGCCGCCTGCGCCAGCATGAATATGTTTTTTGTTCTGCCTGCGCGCTGGGACCACGACAATCGCACGCCGCCTTCCCGAAGCGCAGACTCCAGGTTCACCCGTGTCGCCGCCCAGCCGGAGATGACCGTGCACGCCACCGCAGCCAATGCGGCCGCGCCCGCGGCGAAACAAAAGCTACCGGCATCCAACGCCGCTTGCGGCAGTCGCGGAATATCCCCGGGCGCCCACCGGACCAGAAATCGAATCGCCAATTGGGCCACGCACAATCCGGCCGTCGCAGCCATGATGGCGACCAATATGCCTTCCACCCCAAGCTGTGAAAGAACTTGACGGCGGCGCGCCCCCAATGCCATGCGTGTTGCAATTTCAACGCGGCGGCTCAGGGTGCGCGAAAGCAGCAGGTTGCCGGCGCTAATGATCGAAGCGATCAACAACAGCAGCGACGCGCCCAGCATGATCCAAAGGTGAAGACGCGCCGACCCGGTCCAGTATTCAACCAGGGGCGTCACCACTCCCCGCTGCGAGCGCGTGTACGCCTCCGGATGGTCGGCTGCAAGTCTGGCGAAGAGTGCGTTCACCTGAACGGCGATGCGGTCGCGGGAGACACCGGGCTTGGCTCGTGCAATCGCTTGCAGAAATGTCGCACCGCGTCGATCCACAATCGCCCGCTCCACCCCCAACGGAATCCATAAGCCCGCTCCTCGCGGAAACTCGGCTCCCGCCGCCATCACGCCAATCACGGTGTAACCTTGCCCCTTGAGGCGAATCACCCGCCCGACGATATTCGGATCCGCGCCCAGCCGATCGTGCCACACGGCATCGGAGATCACCACCACGGGCGGCGCACCCACGCGCTCATCGTCGCTTGTGAAATCGCGGCCCAAAGCGGGCTTGACGCCCAGCACCCGAAAGAAATCGTGCGAAACTGGCGCACTCTCGATTTGAACCAGCTCTGCTTTGCCGGTCTGGAGAACTCTCGCGTAACCGTAGAGCGACGTCGGCATCACCGCGACGTATTCGAAATCCGGAATGCCTTCCTCGATATCACGCAGCTCCGGATAAGCCAACTCCTCAACGTGGCTGCCAGCCAGCGGATCCACCTTCCAAATCACTTGAATCGATTGCTGTCTGGGAAATGGCAGCGGCCGCAGCAAAACCGCCTCCACCAGCGAGAACATCGCCACGCTCATCCCGATGCCGAGCGCCAAAATCACTGCCGCCGCCACATAGGCAGCTTTGTTTCGCCGCAGCGTCCTGATAGCCAGCCGCGCATCCCGAACGCCGGCGTCCAAGACATGCAGGGGCCGCGTCTCGTACACGGCCTCTCCAATCGCAGTGCGACTCCCGAGTCTCCGGCGAGCGAACGCGTCCGCCTGCTCCGGTGTATCGCCCATTGCAATCCGCTCGTCCTTGAGGACTGCGAAGTGGTAGTCGATTTCATCCGGCAGGTCCCTTGGTCCCAAAAGCCATGCTCGTATGCACGAAAACATCGGATCTAGATGGGCCTCATCACGCGAGCGATCGCTTGTACCAATGTTTTCCAGTGGGAACGTTCCACGACCACTTGTTTCTTGCCGGCCGCGGTAAGAGCGTAATAGCGGGCCCGCCGGTTCGTTTGCGAAACCCGCCATTCTGCTTTAATGAGCGCCTTTGCTTCCAGACGGCGAAGCGCCGGGTATAACGACCCATGTTCCACTTGCAGCAGATCGTCCGATCGCTGTTCGATATATTTGGCGATCTCGTATCCGTTGGCGGGTCCCTGCTGAAGCACTCGCAGGATCATCATGTTCAGCGTTCCCTGCAGGATGTCCACTGGTTTCGCTTGACGGGCCATTGCTTATAGTTATACCATCCTACCGGTAGATATACTACCTGATCCGGGTGCCGGGGCGTCGACCGCGGCCCAGACGATACGAATGATGAACCGTACATTCTTGATCACTCTGCTTGCGCTTTTGCTTCCCGCCCGAGAAATCGCACAGATTGCACTTCAGAAGCAGATTGCGACCATCGCAGCCGAGGCGCAAGGCAAGGTCTCTGTTGCATGCTCGCTGCCCGGCTTGTCCATCGACTGCGATCTGAATCCGCACGCGCATCCGCCCATGCAATCCGTGTTTAAAACCCCGCTTGCGCTCACCGCGCTGCATCAGATCGAACAAGGAAAGTGGGCGCTCGCCCAGCCCATTCGCTTCCGCGCCACCGATCGAATTCTTCCGCGAACCGTCAGCCCATTGCAAGACAAGTATCCAGCCGCCGACGTGAATGTCCCACTGGGCGAGCTTCTCCGCCTCGCAGTTTCAGAGAGTGACAACGCCGCCGCGGACGTGATTCTTCGCACCATCGGCGGTCCACAAGCAGTGAACACCTACCTGAAGTCTCTCGGCATTCGTGGATTTCATCTGCAAGACGACGAAGCAGCGGTGAATCAGAACCCGGCGCTGCAATATCGGAACTGGTTTGAACCAGCAGGAGCGGTGCAATTACTCCGGCGGCTGGCGGACAATCCACCTGTGAACCAGGAACACGCCGCGCTTCTTCTCGGCTGGATGCAAAACACCTCCAGAGGGCCCGGCCGTATCCAGGGCCTGCTTCCCGCCGGAACGATTGTTGTACACAAGCCAGGTTCATCCGGTACGCGCCGTGGCTTAACCGCCGCCTGGAACGACATCGGCCTCATCACGCTGCCGCATGGACGGCGTTTGGCCATCGCAATTTTCGTTACGGATTCCATCGCCGACGAAGCCACCCGCAACTCCGTCATCGCACGTATCGCACAGGCCGCCTACGACGCAGCGGCGAAGACGAGCAGCCCTTCCATTCCAGCGCCATAACCTTTGCGCCCCCCAGTGTTTTTAAGCGAAAATGGGTTTCTCATGCATCGTTCCGATTTCTCCGCGGGAGGCCGTTCTATCTTGAGCGAAACGCGCGACGCCACCACTGACTATCGCCGCTTGCTCAGCGCGCTCGGATCGCGCGCCCGCCGCATGGGTTCGCGAGATGCTGAAAGCGCCGCGCAAGAAGCACTGAAACGCTCGCTCGAGAATTCCCTTTCGCAGCCGGCCGTGGAATATTACTTCAGCGAGAAGTTGCCGCCTCATGCCTCGCCGCCGGTGTGGCCGCTCGATCAGCTGATGGCCTGGCTGCATGGCGTGCTGCACTTCGTGGTTCTCGAAGAGCACAATCGGATGAGCAACCGCCGCGAGTTCCCCGCAGGTTGGACCGAGGACGAAAGTGTGGCCAATCGCCTGGAGCGCGCCGATCCCGCGCCGGACCAGCTCGACGCGCTGATCCAGAAGGAACTGCAGCGAATTGTGGTGGAGTGCATGCCCGCGCTGGATGCCGATTACCGGCGTGTTTTGAAAATGCGGGCCAACGGTCTGAAGTATGGAGACATCGCGCTTCGCCTGGGAGTCAGTGAAAACACGGTCGCCACCTGGGTGAGCCGGGGCATCCGCACCCTGGCGCAATGCGTCCGCAGGCGCACGCATCCGCTCGGTATTGTGAAGCCGGACAGTCAGTAGCGAGACCTCGATGGAGTCGGATCTCAACAGCCGGATCGATCGCTATTTGAATCGCGAACTTGATCCCCCGGCCGCGCGCGCCCTGGCTCACGAGGCGCTCGACGATTCCAATTTGTTCGACGAATTGACCGCCGTTGCATTAGTGCAAGCAGCTCTGGAATCGCCCGCTACCACCGATCGGGCGCTGGCCCAGGCGGCGCTGGACGACGAGGACCTGTTTGAAACCTTGATCGCACGGGGAGCGGTGGAAAGTAGTTTCGAAGACCCGGCGTTTCGGTCCGCACTGCCCACTTCGGAAAGAAGCAAGCGCTGGCCGATGGTGATCGCGGCGGCCGTAGCTATCGCGGCCGGGCTTGTCACATTCGTCATCTTGCGGCCTTCCCCTCAGCCGGTTCGGCAGGCCGCACCACAGGCGCGCACCACGGTCGCGAAGCCCATCCCAGCTTCAGCGATTCTGCTCAACAGCGATCTGCAGCCCGAAAAATCGCACGACGCTCCCATCTTCCGTGGGGCAGACGCGGCCAGCCGAGCTCCGAAATCCGATGGCACAATCGTTTCAATCCAGGACGGCGTCGCTACCGTGAACTTAGGTTCGCTGGACGGTCTTAGCAAAGGAACCGAGTTGTCCGTCGTCCGCGATCGGCAGAAGGGACAGATCGTGGTGACAACAGTGTTTCGCGACCGCGCGCGCGGCAAGGTTGTGGCGGGCGGCGCGATACAAGTAGGCGATGCGGTGAGCGTCCCATCCTCGGCGCATATCGGCGCCATCCTGCAACAAGTGGACGCACTCGCGGCCGGAGGCAATCTGAAAGCCGCTCGCGACTTGGCGCAAAAGACGCTCGCCAACGGAGCGCCCGGCGAAACTCGTGCGCTTCTGGAACGTCTTGCGGCGCTCGATTATCAATCCGGAGCGCCGGAGGCGGCGCGCGAGCGATACGAAGTCGCAGTGAACAATTTCGCCCAGCCGCCGGCGGCTAGTGTCACGGAACAGGCATCCGCACTCGCCAGCTACGGCGCCTTATCTCTATTGGGTGGCGATCGCGATCGGGCCGACGACCTGCTCCAGAAGGCGCTTGCCAAGGCAGCGGACCCCGGGCTCCGGTCCCAGATTCTCAATAATCTCGGCACGCTGGCCGAGGCTCGCGGCAACCCGGACCAAGCAGCAGCCTACTACAATCAAGCTCTGACGCAGACTACATCCAAATCGGACCGTGCCGTCGTGGCAGCCAACCTCGCGCGAGTTCACAGCGCCACGCGTCCATGAAAAAACTAGCCGGTGTTTTGTTGTTGGCGGCGAGCCCCATGCTGCTGGCGCAAACACCTGACTGGGACGCGCTCGATCGGCAAGTCGAACAGCTTTACCTCAAAGGAGACATGGCGGGCGCGGTTCGCGTGGCGAAACTCGCGGTCGACGCCGCATCCACTCCGAAACAATCCGGGCGGAGTCTCGATCGCCTCGGATTCCTCTATTACAACTCCGGCAACTTGAAGGACGGTGAAGCGCTCCTTCGCCAAGGCCTGGCGCTGCGACGCGAAAAGCTGGGAGCGGACTCAGCCGACTACGCCGAAAGCGCCAACGATCTTGCTCTCTTCTGCCGCGACACCCATCGCTTCCCCGAGGCGCAGGCTCTCTCCGAGGAAGCGGTCGCAGTGCAATCGAAGGTGCTCGGAGCGAACGATCCCGTGGTCGCGGAATCGCTCGAAACCCTAGGCTCTATTTTCAGCGGCGAAGGCAACTATGAAAAATCGGCCGCGACATTCGAACGGGCCCGATCCATTTACGAAGCCCACATCGATGCCAAGAATCCCGCACCGCCCGAATATGGAACGCTGCTGGTGAATCTGGCTGGCAACTACCATCGCCTCGGCAAATATCATCAGGCTGAAGCCGATTTCTACACCGCGCTGGACGTTCTGCGCAAAACCATCGGCCCCAAGCATCCCATCTACGCCACCAGCCTAATGGGGCCAGCCAATCTGGAGATGGAGCTTGGCAACTATTCGGCCGCGGAGGATTATTACAACGAAGCTGCGCCGCTCTTGAAAAGTTCCCTAGGCGAGACGCACCCCATCTACGTCCAGTTATTGGACCATCGCGCGGTGCTCTACCAAGCCATGGGCAACCGGACTGGCGCCGAATCCGACTATCGCACCGCTCTCGAGCTGCGCAAGAAAATCTACGGACCGAGTCACGTGCTGGTGGCCGCTACGCTTCGCAACTATGGCCGGCTGGTGTACACGCGCAACCCGGAAGAAGGCGAAAAGCTCTTACGCGAAGCTGCCGGCATCTATGGCAGCGCTTCGGACCGTCCGGCGTTTGAGTATGCCAACACGCTGCTCGCTTTGGGCGAAGCCGAACGCAAGCGCGGTGATCTCGCGGCCGCGCGTGCAACATTTCAGCAAGCTCGCGATATCGCGGCTCAGGGCCTGGGGACGAAGCATCCTGTTTACGCCAACGCGCTGGCAAGCCTCGCGCTGGTTCATCAAGCCATGCACGAAGACGCCGAAGCCCAAGCGCAGTTGCGCGAAGCCATCGCGATTGTCACCGAAAGCGAGGGCGGTAACCATCCCGATCTCGCCCGATACGTGGGTGATTTGGCCGTTCTTTACGATCAGCAACGGAACTACGCCGCCGCGCTCCCGCTGTATCGTCAAAGCTTCGAAATTAACGATCGCGTGTTGAGCGGTATTTTGAACTCCGGGTCGGAGAGAACCAAGGCCGAGGCTCTCGCGAATCTGGACGATCCCCTCCCCGCCCTGCTCGCATTCCAGCAGCGCGCTGGCGAACAACTTCCTGGGGCTCGCACGCTCGCGTTTGAGGCGGTTGCGCGCCGCAAGGGCCGGGTGTTGGATCACGTACGCGACTGGCGCGAAAGCTTGCGCGAAGATTCCGCCGCCGATGTCCGCACACGTTTGAGCGAATGGCAAACGATGCTGGAATGCGAGTCGTCGCTGACCACGGCGCTGGGCTATCGCGATTTGAAATCGGCCATCGCCGGGACGTGCGCGCTGGCTGATTACGGCCGTCTGCTGGCAGACCTGCGGACGACTTCGACCGATGCCTTGGGCCGGAGAGCGCTTACCGCACTGCACGACTTGAATCAGCGCAGCGATGCGCTGGAAGCAGCCTTAAGCCACGACGTTCCCGGTTTTGGCGACGCCACACGTCCGGTGCGTCTCGAAGATATGCGCGCGCGTCTGGCGCCCGATGAACTGCTCGTCGAGATCGTCGGCTTCGATAAACACTACGGAGCGTTCCTGTTGGATCACTCCGATAGCCTCGATTGGGTGGACCTTGGTCCGGCGCAGCCCATCGACCAGGCTGTTCGCGACTTGATCGCAGCCGCGAACGATTGGAGCGTTTCTCTGTCCAGCCACGAGAAGCAGGCTGCCGCCTCAGCCGAAGAGACCTCGCAGGAAGCGCTGCGACAGCTTTCGAAACAACTTGCGCCATTGCGCGCCCGCATCGATGCAGCCAAGACCGCGCGGCGCGTTCGTATCTCGCCCGATGGGATGCTGACGTTAGTTCCCTTCGCCGCGCTTTCGGACACGCGTGGACATTTTCTGATTGAACGGTTCGCCATCAGCTACCTGACTGCTGGACGCGATTTGGCTTCCTCCCCGACTGCGGACCAGCCTGCCGGCCCTTCGGTAATCGCGCTCAGCCCCGGCCGCGAGGGCGCTGAACACCTGGATGGCGCGGAACTGGAAGCGCGCGCGCTGAAACAGCTCATCCCACGCTCGCAGCTTTTGGCTGTCGGCCAAGCCACGGAGCAAAACATAAAATCGCTTCACAGTCCGGCGCTGCTGCACATCGTCGGACACGGACTGGTTCGCGGCAATGAAGATTGCTCCGCCCAACCCGGCAGCCCGGCCTGCTCGCTCGCCACTCTCGATCCCGGATCGCGCGCCATGAGTCTCTCGGCCATCGTGCTCGAAGAAGCCTACGGGCGCGGTGCGAAAGCGTCGCAAGCCAGCCCGGCTCAAGATGGCCTGCTCACCGCGCTCGAACTGCAATCCCTCGATTTCCGCGGCTCGGAAATGCTGGTGCTCTCGCAGTGCCGCATGGCCGACGGCGTGCCATCCTCGGGCGATGGAGTTTACGGCATGCGCCGAGCGGCCGCCATCGCGGGCGTGAAGACTTTCGTCGCTCCACTGTGGGATGTTTCGGACTCCACCGAGCGCGCCCTCATGACTCGCTTCTATAAGGAGCTGAGCCTGGGGCGCGGCCGCGCCGATGCATTGCGCCTCGCCATGCTGCAGGTGATGCGAATGCCACAAGGGAAGAGCTTCTTGTACTGGGCGCCAGTCATCCTGACCGGCGATCCCTCTCCGCTGCCCGCGCAGCTGTTCTTGCAGTAGTTCCTACTGCTGCACCGTCAGCGTAGGGACATTCGCCGATGGCACGCCAACGGTCGCGAAAACTTGATAATCCCCATCGGCCAGCGCCGCCGGGACCTGGAAAGCCATTTGATAGAGCCCAGCGAAGCCGGGGGCCAGCGCGGCCCCATACACCGTGGCAGGCACCAGGTTCACCTCCACCGTTGGCGCCGCCGTGATCGAGTAGGTCTTGTCCGACGGAACAACCATGCCTGCGGGAGGGACCGGGTTAGTGGGCCCGAAGCCCGTGCCCCACAGAATAATTGTCTCTCCCGGTTTTGCCGGTACCGTCGTGACCCCTGGAAAAGTCCCGTTCTTCACCGCCCAAGTGAAGTCCTCATGCGTCGCCACCGGTTGATTGCCAGGCCACATAAAGAACGCCGGGTTCTCCGGTTCGGAAACAGCCAGCTGCGCAACGCTCGATCCCACCGTGTTGGTCACGATCACCATGGGGAATTGATCCGTCAAATCTGCCGGCGTCAGCACGTTGATCTGCGTTGGGCTGATGTAGTTCACGTATGCAGGCAGCCCACCGATGCTCACGCTCACGCCGTCCAATTTCGTTGGCAGCACGCCGCCCGTAACCGTCCAACTGTCGGTAACGTTGGTGAAGTTAGTTCCCTGAATCGTCACCCAGGAATTGGGCGAAATTCCTAGCCCAAAGCTAGCTCCATTTAGCACGCCGTTGGCCGAAATAATCGGCTCGGCCGAAGGCTGCGTCGTCGATGCAGTCACCTTCCGAATCGAGCTGCTGGTCGCGATATAGAGGTTGCCGCCGCTATCCAGGGCCACGGCCGCGGGACTGATGAGCAACGCGTCGGTAGCCGGCCCTCCATCGCCCTGACTCGCGCCGCCTCCCGCCACGGTGCTCACCATGCCGTTGGTCTCCAATTCCTGCACGCAATCGGCGGACTTGTCGGCGATATACAGGTTTCCGGCGCTATCCAGGGCGAAACCATTCGCCGCGACGTCGGCGCTCGCCGCCGGCGTGGGAGTAAGAATGCATGTCCCGAAAAACCCCTTCGCAGCCGTACTGATGATCCCGGAGCTATTGACCTCGCGAACGTGCTCCGAGTCAGCAATGTACACATTTCCCTTGCCGTCCACCGCCACATCGTAAACATTCCCCAATTCGGCTTGAGTGGCTAGTCCTCCGTCTCCCGAATCGGAACCGGTGACGGCGCCGATGCCGGCGATGGTCGTGATCTTTCCGGTAGTGTCCACTTTACGGACGCGTTGGTTTCCGTAATCCGCGATGTAGATGTTTCCGGCGCTGTCCAGCGCCACTCCCGTCGGGGAGTTGAGGCCCGCGTTGATAGCCGGTCCTCCGTCGCCGGAAAAACTTCCCAATCCGGGCGAGGCGCTGTTACCGGCCACCGTCCTAATCATTCCGGAAGTGTCCACCTTGCGGATGCGGCCGTCAAAGTAATCTGCGATATAAAGATTCCCGGCGCTGTCCACCGCCAGCCCGGCGTGCGGCCCCTGGAAGCCGAGTCTGGCGTTGGTTGCCAGTCCGCCGTCGCCCAAAGAGACCGGGTTCCCCCCCGCGAACGTCGAAATGATGCCCTTCGCATTCACCTTACGTACCACGCTAAAGATGGAATCCGCGAAGTAGATGTTTCCGGCATTGTCCACCACGATCCCGTTAGCGGAACCGAGCGTTGCGCTGGTGGCCGGCCCCCCGTCGCCGGTGTCGCCGATGTTGCCATTACCGGCAATCGTACTAATGATGCCCTGCGCGTGAAGAATCGCTCCCGCGAAAACAACGAATGTCGCCAGCAGACAACGAAAGGCCATAAGAGAGGAATGGGGACACAGCCGGTTTACTTTCAGAATATTAACGGTATCGCCCCCGCGCTCTTACCCCTTGACACGCGCAGTAGGGCGTCTGCATACTAAACCAGCAACGAAAAACGGCACTGGGCAGCGCTTTGGGGACTTGGCAGGGGTGTAGTCCCATGAAGATTTGATTGCAGTACGCCGAAAGTACCGTAGGGGCCTTAGTGAGCTCCGGCACCCATCAGGAGGAAGGTTCAGTGAAACTCAGATTACCCATATTGTTCGCCATGCTCGCAACTGTTGCATTGGCGCAAGCGCCAGCGCCGGCTCCGGCGGCTGCTCCCAAACGTGCCGCGGCGCCCAAGGCTGCCTCACCGGTCGATTCCGTCATCCAGTTGGTGAAGGGCGGGATGTCCGACGACCTGATCATCAGGAGTCTGAAGAAAACCAACAAGGCCGTCGATCTTTCGCCGGCCGATATGGTCAAGCTCAAGCAGGCCGGTGTTTCGGACAACGTGATCGGTGTCATGCTGGACCCGTCCAGCACCCCCGCGCCCGCCGCTGCCGCCGCGCCCCCTCCGCCGCCACCCGCGCCTGAGCCAGCTCCAGCACCCGCTGCGGCTCCCGTGGCATCCGCGCCCGCTCCCGTTGGCGCTACATCGCAAGCCGAAAAGAAGCGCGTGATCGTGGATGAGTTCGACTATTCCACCGTGAAGTCGTCCGTGCAGGCGGTATTCAACACCCAGGCCGATATCGGCAAAGGCATCCGCGCGATGCTCGTGAAGCGCATGGCGGACGCCAACAAAGTAGTGATCGTGGAGCGCGCCAAAATAGACCAGCTGACGAGCGAGCAGGATCGCAACGCCAGCAATCGCGTCAAGCAGGGCTCGGGCGCTCGCGTGGGCCGCATTTCGGGCGCCGACGCTGTTCTGGCGGGCGACATCGTCGTCTTTGGTCGCGACGACAAGAAGACCAACATTGGTGCTGGCGGATTCGCCCGCGGACCCTTCGCTGGGATTCACGTCAAGAAGGAAGAGGATAAGGCGGTGGTGGTGATCGACTACCGTTTGGTGGATGCCGAGACGTCGGAAGTGATCGCCACCGGCGAAGCGCGCGGCGAGTCAGTCCGTAAGAGCAACGGTTTTGGTGGCATGGGCGGCAACTGGGGCGGAGGGGGCGGCGGCGGCATCGACATGACCAGCTCCAACTTCGGCCAAACCATCATCGGCGAAGCCACTCAGGATTGCGTCAACAAGCTCGGCGAAATTCTGAGCCAGCAAGCCACCACCATGAAGAAAACGGTGCGTGAGGTGGAAACCCGCGTGGCAGACCTGTCCGGCGGCACCATGGTGATTGCCGCGGGCGCCAACGACGGCGTGAACGTAGGGGAAACCTTCGAGATTCTGAAGGTCTTGCGAGAAGTGCGGGATCCACAAACCAAAGAGGTGCTCGACACCGTCACCGACAAGACCGGCGAGATGACCGTCACCAGCGTACGCGACAAGGTGGCTACCGGCACCTATGTTGGCAAACCGGCCGCGGTCGGCTTTATTGCGCGCAAGAAACTTCCCGCGGCTCAATAGGGAGCACAGCATGAAAATCGGAACCACTTTCTTTGTACTGGTGGCCTGCGCCGCCGTGTCCCCCGCCCAGCAGAAGAAGGCGCTGTCCATCGATCCGTTCGATTACTCCGCTGTCATGACGTCGGTCCAGGCCATCTTCGGCACGCAAATGGACATCGGCCAGGGTATCCAGGCCATGATGACCAAGCGCATTGCGCAGGATGGCCGCTTCACCGTGGTAGAGCGCCGCAAGGTGAACGAAGTTATCCATGAACAGGACTTCGACGCCGGCAATCGCGTGAAAAAAGGCACTGGCGCGCGCGTGGGCCAGATCAAAGGCGCAGACCTGACCCTGATGGGCGACATCGTGGTGTTCGGCCGCGATGACCGGCGCAACGGAGGCTTCGCGGGCGCGGGCGTTCCGGGCGCGGGAGCAGTGGCCGGCGGCTACAAGCAGACCAACAAAGCCGTCGTCGTGCTGGACTATCGCATCGTCGACGTCGAGACCAGCGAAGTGGTGGCGAGCGGTGAGGCGCGCGGCGAATCCAAACGAACCAGTGCGGGCGGCGGAGTCGGCTTTCTCGCTGGCGGCGTGTTCGGTGGCGCGGGCGTCAACATGGCCAGCTCGAACTTTGCCGAAACCATCATCGGAGAAGCCACCATGGATGCGGTGGACAAACTGGCTGCGGATGTCCACGGCGTGAACCTGAACGGTGGAGCCGATAGCCGCGATCAGGATCTGGACGCCCTGGTTGCCGATGTAAGCGACAACACCATCACCATCAATGCCGGGGCCGCTGCCGGCCTCCAGCTAGGTCAGACTTTTACCGTCTACCACAAAGGCAAAGTGATCAAGGACCCAGCTACCGGCGAGGTGCTCGACGTGCAAACCACCCCGCTCGGCCAGCTCACCATCACGATGGTGCGGGACAAGATTTCCATGGGCACCTACAGCGGGTCGGCGAAACCGGTGGTGGGAGACGTGGTGAGGAAATAATGAAATACCTCTGGCTCGCTTGCCTCATGGCCGGGGCTCTTCTATGTGGAACTCCGGCGGCGGCTCAGGAAACTCCCGCGCAGCGTGAAGCCCGGCATCATTTCGACCTGGCGGCCATCCGCGCTGCCGCCAATTTCCGTTCCGCCGCTTCCATTGACGCGCGCCTTCAGAAAGACGGCCAAGTCCTGCATCCGCAGCTCACCGCGCTCCGCATGCGCATTGAAGCGGCTTTGAGCGAAGCGCGATTCGAAATGGATCAGCACGATTATCCCGAGGCCGAAGACGCGCTCACTCGCGCCGACGCCCTGCTCGATCGCTTCGCCCGGCAAATCGGGGGATACTAATGTCCCCCTTCTGGAAATAGCATGGCCGACATTAACAAGATGAACCGCACGTGGCTGTGCAGTGTGCTGTTCCTGGATATCGTCAACTATTCGTCGCAGTCGGTGGAACTGCAGATCAAGTGGAAGGACAGGTTTAACGGTTATCTGGCCAATGCGATCCGGGACGTGCCGGAGGATGAGCGCGTCATTCTCGACACCGGCGACGGAGCCGCCACCTGCTTTCTCGGCGCTCCGGAAGCGGCCATGTTTGCGGCGCTCGAGCTGTGGCACTCTCTGCTTCTGGATGAGCGGGACCAGCAACCTCCATTTCGGGTCCGCATCGGCATCAACCTCGGCCCGGTGAAGCTGGTCAGAGACATCAACGGCGCCCCGAACGCGATCGGCGACGGAATGAACGCCGGACAACGGGTCATGAGCTTTGCGGGCGAGAACCAGATCCTGGTTTCACAGTCTTACTTTGAGGTAGTGAGTCGTCTGTCAGACGACTACAAGAACCTCTTCACATTGAAGGGGGTCGAGACAGACAAGCACATCCGGGAACATACCGTCTATAATCTCGCGCCTCCGGGCGCGCAACACGCTCCGATGTCCGTAAAAGTACCCCTCGCGGAGGCGGCATCACCCCAACCTTCGCCGGCGCCGGAGAAAGTCGCGCCGGTTTCCCTGGAAAATCGTCCGGAGAAGAAGGCAAGCCGTTCGCTTCCACTGCTGGTTGGCGGTATCGCTGTGGTGGTGGTTTCGGCCGCCGCGGCATGGCACTTCGCCGGCTCCACGGCTCCGGCGACGCAGAGTCCCCCCGTTGCTCCAAGTACGACCACTCCAAGTTCAGCCGCTCCAAGTACAACCGCTCCCAGCGCCCCTGCTCCGAGCGCTGCCGCAGCACCGGCGCCGAGCACACCGATATCCCCACCGGCTGTCGCGGTGGAACCGGTCAGTCAACCGCCAGTCGCAGCAGCCCCCCGCACCGCTCCGGCGAAACCGGCGGTGGCTTCTACTCCCGTCGTCAGTACGGCCGGCGGAGCTGCTGCACCCGCCACTCCGGCTTCGCAAGCCATCTCGGCCGCCGACCAAGCCACCGCCAGGGATCTTCGTGAGCGCTATGCCAACGATGCCAGCCGGGCCGCCATCGCGCAAAGGAATGCCGAAGAGATTCGGCGCAATCTGTCCGCCAAAGGCATGTCGCTCAACGCGCAAACCGCAGCGGCGGTCGATCGTCTGGGGTTGCTCCTCGACGAAGCCGCCGAAGCGATGCGCGACCATAGGTGGGACGACGCCCTTTCGAATCTCCAAGCCGTCGAAGCCACTACCGAGAAAATCAACAAAACCGTCGGCAACTAATTGCTGGCTGTAGATCCCCTGGTTCGGCCCTCTGGATGCAGCGTCAGCTTCTGCACGCGCCAGTTATTCATATCGGCCACAAACAACGTGTTCTCCGAGGGACACGCTATGCCATGAATCCAGCTGAACTGGCCGGACTCATGCCCCGATTCGCCGAGCATGCCCAAAATTTTCCCATCGAGAGATAGCTTGTAAATGCGCCCAGGTTCCTGGTCCGACGTGTACAGATACTGCGTTTCGCCCGGCGTAATGCAAATCGTCCACGGCTGCGTTTCGTCGGGTGGATTCGGATTGGAATTGCCCAGCACCGGATGCCTGGTTTTGTCGTAGGGCGCATTCAGAAAGATGAATCTCAGGAACTTGCCGTCGCGATCGAAAACCTGGATGCGGCGGTTGCCGCGGTCGGCCACATAGACGTTGTTCTGGCGGTCGATCCCAATGTTGTGCGGAGTATTAAACTGGCTGGGATTTTCGTTCGCGTGCTGCCCGCCATAGCCTCGCGATCCCCACGACTTCACCCAATTCCCGTGCTTATCGAACTTCGCCACACGCGAGTTGATGTACCCATCGCTGATGTAGATGTTATCGTCGCTATCCCATGCGACGTCGGTGGGCGCGCGGAAATTTCCGTCGACGTGGGGGAGAGCCGGACGAAGCTCCGTACCGTCCCGTCCCAATCCATTTCCCTTGTAATAATCGGGCTCATCGGGCCCTTCCGGCCTTCGCCCCAGGTTCAAGGTCACAAATCCGGCCGGGTTGAACTTCATTGCCGCATGCGTCCCTTTGTCCACCACCCACAAGTTGTCGTACTTGTCGAATCGTACGCTATGCGCGTAGCCCAGCCCGTAGACGCCCTTTCCCAATTCGCGCACGAACTTGCCCGTGGAATCGAATTCCAGAAGCTGCGTAGTGGCGTTTCCGTACAGCGGACCAGACGTAGCGCTGCCTGGATGATTCAACACCACCACCGCTCCTTTCGAGTTCACCGCCACCGCCAGCACTTCGCCCAAATTCATCTGGTAGTTGAGTTTCAGGAAGTGCAAATCGGATTCGAATGGAATCCTCGGTGGCGCGTCCTGCGCGAACAGCGGCGCGATGGCCAGAGTCACTGTCAGTACGATCTGTATCAGTAGCTTCATGTTGATGCTCCCCCAGATACTATAGATCTCCCCCATGTGAGCCGGTCCCGTGCGACAATCTTACTGGAGTCTTACTCATGCCAACCACGCGACTCTCCACCAAGGGCCAGCTCATCCTCCCGAAGGAAATCCGGACCGCTCGCGCCTGGGGCCCCGGCACTGAGTTCACGATCGAAGAAACCGAGGACGGGGTCCTTTTGCGCCCGTCGGGTCGCTTCCCGCCCACTCGTCTCGACCAGGTTGCCGGGTGTCTCAGATACAAGGGAAAGGCGAAGACGCTATCCCAAATGGACGCCGCCACTAGCCGCGAGGTAGCCCGCCGCCATGACAGCGGTCGATACTAACGTACTGGTGCGTCTGCTCACCGGTGACGACTCAAAGCAGGCCGCCACCGCGAAGTCGCTATTCGCTGCCGGTCCAATCTGGATCGCAAAGACTGTCTTGCTGGAAACTGGTTGGGTGTTGCGCGGCCTTTACGGATTTGAGGATGCCGCAATCGTGGATGCTTTCACGAAACTGCTCGGCCTCAAGAACGTGCAGGCCGAAGATGAATCGTCCGTGGCCCGCGCTCTCGATTTGGCAGCTCGTGGAATCGAACTCATCGACGCCCTGCGCCTCGCCTGCACGCCGCCCGGCGCGGCGTTTGTATCTTTCGATCGCTCCTTGGTTCGCCGTGCCAAGCGTGCCGGTGCGAGCCACGTCGCTGAGCTGCATCGCCCTTGATTCCGATCTCGATTTCCAGGCCCGGTTACAGAGCCGCGGCCCGCGGGGGAGCCGGGACTCCCGGACTACTTTCTACCCGTGCTTTTGTCGAGAGCAGCACGCCACCGCACACACTACTTCAGACAGTTATGGACTCCCAGGAAACCCCACCCCTCAAGTTTTTGCATTCCCAAAGCATCCTGAATCGCGTCAAACTCAATCTTTTTCGTCGCCTCTCTACTGGTGAATTAGAACTCTCGCTCGCTCCCGGCCAGCAAGGCTCGCTGAAGGTTCGGAAAGATGGAACCGTCTTGGATGGCCACCACCGGTTGTGCGTCCTCGCCGAGCGCGGCCAGGACATCGATCACCTGCCGCGGGAGATAATGGAAAAGAGCCATGAAGCCTGACCTATTTTGGATACCTGGGCCTTGGCGCGGGCGTTTGGCCGTCGCCGCTCGCCCCCGAGGCGGCGACTGGTTGCAGGACGAGATCAGCGCCTGGCGAAAGGCCGACCTGGACGTAGTTGTTTCTCTCCTCGATAACGAGGAGGCAACGCAACTCGACCTGGCCCATGAAGGCAGCGTCGCGGAATCCGGCGGCATTCACTTCATGTCGTTCCCAATTCCCGACCGCGGAGTTCCGGCATCAACCCGAGACGCACTTTCACTGTTGAGCAACATCGCAGCCGCGCTGGACCAAGGCCAGAACGTCGCCGTCCATTGCCGCCAAGGCATTGGGCGCTCGGGCTTGCTGGCTGCCAGTTTGCTGGTCACGTCTGGGATGGGCGTCGAGAAAGCAATCCAGGTGGTTAGCGCCGCCCGTGGACAGGCCATTCCGGAGACTCCGGAGCAGCTCGAGTGGATCAAGCACTTGCCGTCCGAGAAACTGGTTCTCGCAAGATGAAGTGCACGGACCTCATCGCGGGAGAAAAGCCGACCTCCGGTACTGATTTCTGCGAAGGCTGATCGGGACGCCAATTTCGGAGTGGCCGACCATTCGACCGGAACCTCGTCTGTTGCCACTTCGTTCTTGCGGTGGTAGGCACAGCCAGTTAGACCTCGCCCTGCTCGAAAGACCGCATATGGTCAAACGACCGCATATGGTCGATTCGGTTCGCCCAAAGCCACGATAAGCACCTGATTCTAAGTCTGGAACACCGCCTGGCGGCGATCGAGTCTGGCCCCTGGCGTGCTTGGGTGGCTGCCAGATATGCGTGCTTTTCGAACTTCGGGTTCATGTTTGGTGTGGTGCTGTCGTTTGCCGCTCCCGCAGCTGATATGAGCATCATCTATAGCGGAGTGTCTGGATGAGTAGGCTTACGGAGGCGGATCCCTTTCAGTCTCGTTCGATCGTACGCCCCGCGACTTTTACTGCACGACTCGCCACTACAACAGCGGCGATCCGCCTAATGGTTTTGGCTGGTACTCCACTGTGGAAGCGGCCCCGCGTTGAAGTATCGAGGGGGAAAACCGGAGTCGGCCCCTTGCTCTTCAGAAATTTCCCGAACGGTTGTTTTGGTGCCCTGCTCCAGGCCGGCCGCGTCCTGATTGCTCAGCGGTAAGAAAGCGACATGCGATCTCCAAATCCTAAGACTAATATGACTAAGAAGACGGAAATCCTTTCCGCCGGTCTCCCAAAATGCCCGACTGGAATCCACGGACTTGATGAGATCACGCTGGGCGGTCTCCCGCGGGGACGACCCACGCTCGTCTGCGGCAGCGCCGGATGCGGGAAGACGCTTCTCGGCATGGAGTTTCTGGTCCGCGGAGCGATGGAATTCGGCGAGCCCGGCGTCTGTCTCTCTTTTGAAGAAACCGCCGAAGAACTGGCCAGCAATGTGGCCTCGCTCGGTTTCAATCTGGCCTCGCTGATTGCGCGGAAGAAGCTGGTGATCGACCACGTATATCTGGACCGGAGTCTGATCGAGGAGACCGGCGAGTACGATCTGGAGGCACTGTTCGTCCGGCTTGGTCATGCCGTGGATTCGATCGGAGCCAAGAGGGTGCTCCTCGACAGCGTCGAGGCTTTGTTCGCCGGACTGGACAATGAATCGGTATTGCGGTCCGAACTGCGGCGCCTATTCCGATGGCTGAAGGAAAAAAATCTCACTGCCGTCATCACAGGTGAGCGCGGGCAAGCGACGCTCTCTCGCCACGGCCTGGAAGAGTACATCTCGGACTGCGTCATCCTGCTCGATCACCAGGTCACCGAAACGGTGCTGACGCGGCGTCTGCGCGTCGTCAAGTACCGGGGCTCCACGCACGGGATGAACGAGTATCCCTTCCTGATTGAGAGCGACGGCATTTCCGTTCTGCCGGTGACCTCGATGTATCTGAAGCATGTGGCGTGCAATGATCGGGTATCCACGGGCGTTCCCGCCCTGGACGGGATGCTCGGCGGCAAAGGCTACTTTCGCGGTAACAGTATTCTCGTGTCCGGAACGTCAGGCACGGGCAAGACCAGCCTGACCGCTCACTTTGTCGACGCCGCCTGCGCTCGCGGAGAGAGGTGTGTGTTCTTCTCTTTTGAAGAATCCGAGGACCAGCTCGTTCGCAACATGATGTCTATCGGAATCGATCTGGGGCGTTGGGTGAAGAAAGGCCTTCTACACTTTCATGCCGTTCGACCGACGACGTTCGGCCTTGAAATGCATCTTGTCAAGATCCACAAGATCATAGAGGAAATTAAGCCCACCATCGTGGTGGTGGACCCAGTTACCGGACTGCTGCACGCCGGCACCGAATCCGAAACCAGGAGCATATTGTTGCGCCTGATCGATTTCCTCAAAGAAAAGCAGATCACCGCTCTCATCACAACCCTGACCAGCGGTTCGATTGCCCAGGAGCAAACCGAGATCGACATCTCTTCCCTGGTGGACGCGTGGCTGCTGCTGCGCGATATCGAGAGCGGTGGTGAGCGGAACCGGGGTCTCTATATCCTCAAGGCCCGCGGCCTTGCCCATTCGAACCAGATTCGCGAATTCCTTTTGACCGACCATGGCGTCGAGCTTCGCGAGGTCTATTTGGGCGAAGCGGGATTGCTCACTGGCTCTGGCCGCGTCACGCAGGAAGCGAAAGACGCATCCGCGGCGATGTTGGCCCGGCAGGAAATCGAAAGGAAGCAGCTTCTGCTTCAGCGCAAGCGAATGGTGCTGGATGCCCAGATTGCAGCTCTCCAACTTGACCTAAAAACCGAGGAGCAGGAATCGCAGCAGCTCATTGCACAGGAGAAACTGAAAATAGTTAAGTGGGAACGCGACCGGGGTGAGATGGCCAAGAGTCGCTTCGGAGACAAAGGACCGCAGGAATACGCCAACGGGAGCGCTAAAGCACCCGGAGGCCGGCAATGATGGTGCAGACGCGGCAACCGGCTACCGGGCGGCCCACGATCATCGGTGACTCGTCGGGTACGGCGAGAGTGCCGTTCGGACTCGACCTGCAGCCACGGCAGTCAGGCTCGGGCGTGTGAGGCGCCCCAAGGTGCATGACAAAACGACGGCGTTCGAGGCCGCTCTGGCCGCAGACCCAAATGCGGCGCACTACCGTCTGCGGCTTTTCGTAACCGGAACGACCCCCAGGTCCGCTCGCGCCATCCAGAACATACGAGCGATTTGTGAAGACCATCTGCACGACCGCTATGATCTGGAGGTAATCGATATTTATCAGCATCCGGAACACGCTAAGGCGGAACAGATTATCGTTACCCCAACGCTGGTTAAGCAATTGCCGCTCCCGGTTCGCAAGTTGATCGGGGACCTGTCCGACAAAGAGCGGGTGCTGGTGGGACTGGATCTTGCGCCGCGCCAGCTTTCCGATAAGCTGCCAAAGAACGAACATGCCGCCTGACACACAGCAAGACCTGCCGGATCGCCTTCGGGATTTGCAGGGACGCCTTGATGAAGCCGAAGAGACCCTCCGCGCACTCAGAAGCGGCGAGGTAGACGCGATCGTCGCTCCCGGTCCGGAAGGCGATCAGGTCTACACGCTCAAAGGAGCCGACGAAACATACCGGATCATGGTGCAGGAGATGGCGGAGGGTGCCTTAACCCTTACCCTCGATGGTCTGATCCTCTTCTCCAACAAACAGTTTGCCAGCATGCTCCGCAGTCCTCTCGAACGTGTGATTGGCTCCCGTATTCTGGATGTCGTCGCCCCGGAGGATGCCCATATAGTCTCCGAACTCCTCAGCCGGACCGGTCGTAGGAAGGCCGAAGTGCGATTGAGCCCGGACGGCGCGGCGTTCGTACCGGTCTACTTATCCGTTCAGAATGTAATTCTGGACGGAGCCGAGTGTCATTGCGTCATTGTCACGGACTTGAGCGCACAGAAGCGCTATGAGGAGATAGTCGCCGTCATGGAGGCGGTCCCCGTGGGGGTCTTCATTGCGCATGATGCGGAGTGCCGAAGGATGGTGGGCAACCGCATGGCCTACGAACTATTGCGCGTGCCCGCCGGGGCTAGTGTCTCGGAATCTGTCTCTGAGCGCGAGACGCCGAAGACCTGGCGCGAGGTCAGGGACGGCAGAGACATCCCGGCCGGGGAATTGCCGATGCAGATGGCCGCGCGCTCCGGCCAGCCCGTGCATGACTACGAGTTTGATATGGTGTTCGACGATGGCACTTCCCAATGCTGGCTCGGCAATGCCGTGCCCTTATTCGACGAAACGCGCCAGTCACGCGGTGCTGTAGGCACATTCGTCGACATTACCGACCGTAAGCGGGCTGGGGAGGCGCTCGAGTCGACCAACGCAGAACTTCGGAGCTTTGCTTATGTCTTGACACACGGCCTTCAGGAGCCGTTGCGCATGGTATTGGACTCTACTGAGCTACTGGCACAGGAGAGCAAAGGGAAGCTTGGCGCGGACGCAGACAAATATCTCTCTTATTCTGTGGCGGGTGCTTTAAAAATGGAGGCCATCCTGAAGGGGTTAGTTCGTTACTGGGAGGTTACGGAGCGAAGCGGAGAGAGCTTATCCCCCGTGGACTGCAATCACTTGCTATCACAGGCTCTGCTAAACCTCCAACCGGAGATTCGCCAGAGCCGTGCGATTGTGACCTCCGATCCGTTGCCGACCGTGGCAGCCGATGAGGTTATGGTGTTGCAGGTTTTCCAGAACCTTATTGGCAATTCGATCAAGTACAGGGGCGAGGCGGTGCCCAACATCCACGTCTCTGCCGTGAGAGCGGGCGAACGGTGGCAGTTCTCGGTGCGCGACAATGGCATCGGCATCGATAGGGCAGACGCTGCGCGGGTATTCGACATGTTCGGGCGTTTGGACGGAAATGGAGTTCCAGGCTCCGGCATTGGACTCGCTCTTTGCAGGAAGGTGGTTGAACGTCACGGCGGACGCATTTGGGTGGAATCGGAAGTGGGCCGCGGTGCGGCGTTCAAATTCACGATTCCGATATACCTGGATACGGCCCTCCCTGGATTTTCGACGCAAGAGCTCGCTCCTGAATCGGTTGACGTACAAAGGAACGAACATGGCTCGCAGGTTGGAGCTTGAACAGTTCATCGCGGGTATCAAGCCTTCTCGTAGGAGTGCTCTTTCGGATCGGCCGCGAAAACGCCGTCGTATAAATCGAAGTCGCGCAATTTCAGGATTGTCGCGTCGCCAGGAAACAACCCGACGGTGCGTGCAGTCGGCTTCTCGCGGCGTGTCCACTATTTGCTGGCATCGATTGCGGCCGGATAAAGGTGCACCCGGAAGTACTTTCGTGATTAATCCCGAGAAACGCGCTAGCACCCGCCGAATCTGGCCGGATTACCGCGCCATCTCGGAACACAGATGTCATAATCACCAACCTCTCTCCCCTTTCTCCGCACGCTCTCCAACCACTTGCACCCGCCCATCCCATCCAGCGCTCCATCCCCATGATATTCTGATCCTGATGCATCACTCCTTCCAATTCCGCCCAATTTCCGCCCTTCGCCTTAAATTCGCCGATTTTCCCCAAGAAAAACGCCACCGCGCACAAAAAAAGGTCCTGATGCGTCGAGCCCTTCCGAATGAACAGCTTCCGCGCGATTTTCCGCGACTCCCCTCCCCACCAGCGACCAGCCACGCGCCTTGCTCACGGTTATCCTGGATTCATGAAGCAGCTTGCGCTTGAAGCGCTCGATTCGGCCCAGCGCCCCGGCGTCACTTACGCCGACGTCCGCATCATCGAAAGTCGCGACCGTGAGCTCGGCACCAAAAACGGAAAGCCCGGCCAGGTTTCAAGCGACGAATCGGTCGGCATCGGGATCCGTGTGCTCGCCAATGGCTGCTGGGGTTTCGCCGCAACGGACGATCTCACCCGCGCCGGCGTCGAATCCGCAGCCGCGCTCGCCGTAGACATCGCTCGCTCCAGCGCGCTCGCCAAGAAACACGACGTCACGCTCGCACCTGAATCGAAGCACGAAGCCATTTGGGTTTCCCCCTGCCAGATCGATCCCTTCTCGGTGCCTGTCGAAGAACAGCTCTCGCTCCTCACGGCCGTCGACGAAGAACTGCGCCGCGCCCCCGGCGTCACGCTCGCGCAAACGTCCATGATCTTCCACCGCAGCCGCCAAATCTTCGTCTCGTCCATCGGCAGCGTCATCGATCAGACCCGCACCACCAGCGGCGCCGGATTCGAAGCCTACAGCTTCAAGGGCGATCAGATTCAGAAGCGTTCGTACCCGAATTCCTTCGGCGGCCAGCATCAGCTCAAGGGTTATGAGCTGATCCACGAGCTCGATCTGCTGGCGCACGCACCGCGCATGGCCGAAGAGACCGTGGCGTTGCACTCAGCCGATCAATGTCCCGAAGGCCGCTTCGATCTGATCCTCGATGGCAGCCAGCTCGGCCTGCAAGTTCACGAATCCATCGGCCATCCCATCGAGCTCGATCGCGTGCTGGGCTCCGAGGCCAACTATGCGGGCATGAGCTTTCTCACGCTCGACAAGTTGAATCATCTGCGCTACGGCTCCGATCTGGTAAACGCCGTTTGCGACGCGCGCATCGAGCACGGTCCCGGCATGGGCACCTTTGCGTTCGATGACGAAGGCGTACCCGCGCAATCGGCCGACATCATTCGCAACGGGCAATTTGTTGGTTATATGACTTCGAGGGAAACCGCAGGCGCCATTGGAGCGGCGCGTTCGAACGGCACTATGCGAGCCACCAGTTGGGCGCGCATTCCACTAATCCGCATGACCAACGTCAGCCTGCTCCCCGGCCAGCAAACGCTCGACGAAGTTTTCGCCGGCGTCAGCCACGCCATTTATATGGAGACCAATCGCAGTTGGTCCATCGACGACAAGCGCTACAACTTCCAGTTCGGTTGCGAAATCGCCTGGGAGATCAAAGATGGCAAGCGCGTTCGCATGCTGCGGAATCCCACTTACAGCGGCATCACCACCGAGTTTTGGAATTCCTGCTCGGCCATCGCCAATCGCGATCACTGGGTGCTCTGGGGCGTTCCGAATTGCGGCAAGGGACAGCCCGAGCAAACCATCGGAACCGGCCACGGCGCCAGCCCCGCGCGCTTCCACAACATTAAAGTGGGAGCCGCGTATGCCGGCTGAAATTCTGTCGCAGAGCCAATGCCAGCAACTCTTCGGCTCCATTCAGGAAGCCGCCAAGTCATTCGGCGTTTCGGATGTGGAGGCTTTATTCGGCGCGCACTTTGGCGCGCTCACTCGCTTCGCGAATAACACCATTCATCAAAATGTAGCCGAGCAAGATCGATGGATCTCCATTCGCGCAGCGATCGATCACAAAACCGCGCGTGCTACAACCAATCGGTTTGACGCCGATTCGATTCGTAGCGCCGTTGAGCAGGCTCTTGCGCTCGCTCGGTCGGCCGCGTCCAATCCGGATTTGTTGCCGATGAATGCAGCGTCGATGATTTCGGAAACCAAGCGTTTCGATGCCGGCACCGCAGCTGCGACTCCCGAACATCGCGGACAAGCCGTTGCCGAAGCCATTCGCATCGTCGAAAGCGCGGGACAAACTGCTGCTGGTATTTACTCCACCGGCCAAAGTGTGGAGGCGCTCTTCAATTCGCGCGGCATCGCCGCCTGGCACGCGGAAACCATGGCGCAGTTTTCGATTACTGCCATGGCTTCCGATAGCTCCGGCTGGGCCAAAGCTTCGGCGGTTTCGCGTGAATCCATCGACCCTTTGGCGCTAGCCCGCAGCGCCGCTGAAAAAGCGCGACTATCCAGCGATCCTGAGGAAATTGCGCCGGGCCGCTACACCGTGATTCTGGAGCCCGCTGCCGTCCTCGATTTGGTTGGTCAAATGTTCGGCGATTTCAGCGCCACCGCAGTCTCCGACAGCCGCAGCTTCCTCACCGATCGCCTGGGCAAAAAGCTCTTCGGCGATAACATCCAAATCTCAGACGACGTCGCTCATCCGCTCCAAGCCGGCGTACCTTTCGATGGTGAGGGCGTGCCGCGCCGAAAACTAACCTTGGTGGAATCGGGCGTTCCGCGCGAGCTGGCCTATGCGCGCTCCAGCGCCCACCGCGCGGGCGTTGAGCCTACGGGCCACGGCTTTCCGCTGCCGAACGAAGTGGGCGAAGCGCCACTAAACATCGTGATCGCCGGCGGCTCTACCACGCTAGATGAAATGATTGCGTCCACCGATCGCGGCGTTCTGGTCACCCGGCTCTGGTACATCCGCGAAGTGGATCCCTACGAGAAAATCATGACCGGCATGACGCGCGACGGCACATTCCTGATCGAAAACGGCCGCGTCACTCGAGGCCTGCGCAATTTTCGCTTCAATCAAGGCATCATCGAGCTTCTGAACAATGTCGAAGCCCTTTCGCCCTCCGTCCGAGCCTCCGGGGAAGAGGCTTTTGACATGGTGGTCCCCGCCATGAAGGTCCGCGGCTTCCACTTCACGGAGGTGACTCGATTCTAAGAGGTAAAATACAGGTGAAGGCATAAATTGCATCACCACGGCCACCATCACGGGACGGCGACCATTCTAAAGTGGTCGTTTTTTGCCACGATTTTGTTCGTTGTCGTCGAAGCGATCGCAGGCTTCCATTCGGGAAGCTTGGCGTTGGTTTCTGACGCCGGCCATAACTTTACCGATGCACTCGCTCTGGTGCTCGCCACCATCGGCGTATACATGCAATCCAAGCCGGCCGACAGCGTCAAGACGTTCGGCTATCATCGCGCGGGCGTTCTTACTGCTTTCGCGAATGCGCTCACGCTGGTCGTTATTGCCGTTTTCATTTTCTATGAGGCGTGGAATCGCTTTTTCCATCCCCGGCACATTGAAGAATGGACGATGTTTTGGGTCGCGGTGGCCGCCCTGGCGCTCAACGGCGGCATCATGCTGGGCTTGCATCGCGATAAGGATCGCGACCTCAACATCCGTGCCGCGTTCGTTCACATGCTGGGCGATGCCGTCAGTTCGGTGGGAATTATCGCCGGCGCTGTCGCGATTCACTTCACGGGCCTGGCCGTCATCGACCCTGTGTTGTCGGTATTGATCGGAATTCTCATCGTTTGGACCGCCTGGGACATCATTCAGGAATCGCTGAACGTATTGCTGGAAGGCCTTCCGCGCGGTATGGAACTGAACGAGGTTACCGGCGCCCTACGACAGATCGACGGCGTGATCGACGTGCACGATCTGCATATCTGGAGCCTGGGTTCGAGCGCGCACGCTCTGAGCTGCCATGTGCTGATCGAAGACATGCCGCCATCGGAGAGCAACGCCATACTGCAGCGCATCAACGACGTTCTCTGCAAATACGAGATTCATCACACCACTGTCCAGTTCGAGCACACCAAATGCGCTTTGTCGGACGCGCCTTGCACTATTCTCGTGACTTCGCAGCATCACGAGCATGAACACGAGCACTAATCGCCATCCATTCCTCGGCTCGCGCGCGCACATCCGGCAACAGGTCACCGATGATCGCTACCGAATCGGCTCCGGCTTCGAAAACTTTGGGCGCTAATTCGCGCGTGATGCCGCCGATTGCCACCAGCGGCTTTGGGGTGAGCGATCGCAGAATTCGAAGCCGATCCAATCCAACCACCGGATCGGGGTTTTGCTTCGATCCGGTGGCGAAGACCGGACCGATCGCCAGGTAATCGACAGGCTCCAGATCCGCCGCGCGCAATTGCTGTTCGTTGTGGGTGGAAAATCCGATGATGCTTCCAGCAGGCAATATTCGACGCGCGTCGGCGGGCGCAAGATCGTCCTGGCCCAAATGCAAACCCGCATTCAAGAGCATTGCTATGTCCGCGCGATCGTTCACCACAAAGAGGGTACCCGCGTTCCTGCACATCTCCGCAATGCGGCTGGCCACTTCAAAGGCTTTTCGCGAGAAGAAGCTTTTATGGCGGAACTGGAGAATACGTGCGCCAGCTTCAAGCAACGCCGCGGCCGCTGGGACAGCAGGGACCCGATCCGCGTCGATTACCGGATAAAAAGCCGGCAGCTTCATGCGGTACGCCGGGTGGCCAGCGCCATTGCGCCCCACAGGACGCTGTCATCTCCCAACTCCGCGGGGACGATGTCGATGCGGGCACGCGACCAGGCCGTGATCTGCCTCCGCAGTTCTGCGCGTAGCGGCACGAACAAGCGATCGCCCGCTTTGCTGATGCCGCCGCCAATCACAATGCGCGCCGGGTTCAACAGCATGATGGCGGCCTTCAGCCCCAGCGCCAGGTCGACAATATAGCGCTCCACAAATGCGGGATCGCGCAGAAGCTCACTCGCGGGACGCCCGTGATCGCGCTCCAGCCACAATCCGGAACACATCCGCTCCAGGCAACCACGTGATCCGCAGAGGCACTCGGGGCCCTCGGGCCGAATAGTCAGATGACCAATTTCACCAGCGTAGGAGTCCGCGCCGCGATAGACTGTATCGCTCGAAACCAAGCCGCCGCCGATTCCGGTGGAAAGCGTGAGATAGAACAGCGGCCGATAGCCGCGCCCAGCGCCGTACAACGCCTCGCCCAAGGCCCCCGCGTTAGCGTCGTTGTCCATAACCGGAACAAAACCGAGCAGGTTTGTCAGGTGGCCCGGAAGATCGAAATCGTTCCATCCATCAACGTGTGTGGAGAACACTACCCGTTGCCGATCGAAATCCACGGGGCCTCCGAAACCGATGCCGCAATAGTCGAATTGATAGTGCGCGCTCCATTTCTGGAAGATGGCCTGGATGCTTGCCAACATCCATTCGCGACCGCCTTCGCGAACGGTAGGGTGCGATTCGCGCTGCACCAACCGCTTGCCCTCAAACACCGCCATGCTGAACTTCGTTCCGCCGACGTCAATTGCCAAAGTGCTCATTCGCCGGCAGCGGCCATAACTTCCTCGGGGCTGGCAACTCCAGTACCCCGCTTATTCACGGTGACGGAGGCCACCAGATTGCCGAAGCGCGCGGCCTCTGTTGCGGACCCTGTGATGGCGAGCGCCAACGCAGCGCCTGCGGAAAAGCTGTCACCGGCGCCTGAAATATCCACCGGCTCGCCTATTTGAAACGCCGGAACGAGCACTTCCGCTCCGTCTTCCACCACCACCGCGCCCTCTGAGCCCTTGGTCACAAATACGAGCTTCGAATTTCCGTGGGCCCGCAGGCGCTGATAGTCCACTTCACCGAACAGTCCGATGGAAGCAGCAGCCGCTTCACTCTCGTTGGGTTTCAGAATCATGTGTCGAAAGCGCTCGACACGGACTCGTGAATCCACCCAGATGACTTTCTTGGTGTCGGCCTGCGCGATCTCTTCTAGCAGCGTGCGCACCGTCGGGGTGACCACTCCACCGCGGCGGGTATCGGCCTGGTCGGAAACAAAGATGACGTCGAACGATACGGCGAACTCCCGCAAATATTCGATTACTTCCTGTTCCACCGCATCGGGCAGGGGGCGGGTATTGATGAAATCGATACGCGGCAAATCCTCGACGCCCGTGGAGGCATTGATGAGTTTTGTATAGGTAAAGGTGGGCGCCTTATCCGAGCGAACCAGCAAATCGGTCGAGATTCCGCGTGCATTCAGCGCGCGCGTGAGTTCGTGCGCGGAGCCGTCGTCGCCGAGCACGCCCAAGACCGCGGCTCTGCCGACGCCGAGCGCGGCTAGATTATTGGCGACGTTGCCACCCCCGCCGGGGGCGACTTCGGTGGATACAACCCCGATCCTCGGAATTCCTGTTTCGCGCGAAGGCTCAGCCGTCGCTGGATCGTAAGTACACCAACGGTCCAGGCAGATATCGCCTACCACGAGCGCCGAGTATCTGGGGAAAGCCTCCAGGATCTCCGCAGTGCCGTGTGCCATCAGGCTGGAAAAAGCGATGAGAACAGCTCTTCACCGCAGAGATAATTGGGAACGATATAGTCGGCGCCCACGCCGATGAGGCGCTGGCGTTTCCATTCATCCACGCGACTGCAGGCCGGCTCTTCGCTCGCGACACCGACGGCCACGCCGCCCACGCTCTTCACTTCCTGGATTTCCACGTAGCCATCGCCGAAGCCGAGAAACTGGTGCCCTTGAAACTCGGCAGTAGAGAGAATGCGCTGAATCAGGATGGCCTTGGAAAAGCTCTTATAGTCATCCAGTGCGCCATAAACGCCGCCATCGAAATAACGAGTCACGCCCAGCAGGCGCGCCTCTTCTTTCATATAAATTTCATCGGTACCACTTGCCAGATACATTTTCAACCCCTTATCCTTTAAACGTTCTAGCAGCGCGCGCGAACCGGGAACAAGATACTGCTCCGGATCCGTTTGACCCTTCCGTAAACCATCCACGCGCTTTTCGATCTTTTGCCACAGCAGGTCCAAGTACATCTTCTTGTACACCAGCGGATCGAGCGGTTTGCCGCCACGCGCCTGCACGGCCTCGGCAAAGGCAATCATTTGATAAATAGTTTCCTTACCGGTGAGCCGCCAGACGAACTCCTCTACCATGGCGCGCAATTGCTCTTCCGATTCGCCAGTTTTGAGATCAACCAGGATCTCCAGCATCATCGGGACCATCACGTTCATCCAGCCCGAGCGGATCACTGACAACGTGCCATCGAAGTCAAAGAGCACAACTCGAGCATGGCGGGCAGAAACGCCCGGTCTAATGTTTTCGACCATTAAGTCCTATTATAAATTTGATCCGAAATCACGCTACCCGCAGCGTTGTCGCCGCTGCTCCCGCTCCCCTGAGCCCCAATGATGGAAACATACCACAATAGCTGGTGCTACGTCCGGTGCGGACGCCGACATGGGCGTCCCCCGTGGTCCAAGGGGACCGTCCCCACTTCAGCACCGCTACTGCTGGAACTTCTCCACAATCGAGGGGAAGGTGAATATCGTTACCGCCACGATGGTCCCGATCGTTCCACTCAAGATGGATGCATACCACAACAATTCACGTTTCGACAGGATTGCCAAGGAAGCCAGGACGATGGAAAACTCGAGGAATACTTCGCCAAAGTGGAATCCGAGTGCCTGCCGGCCGCGCAGATGGCTCTCCTGCTCCAAACCCTGCGCTTCTTTCTGAATGTCTTCGTCGTCCTTCTTGTACTTTTCGGAATTCTTTTGGTACTGCAAGCTCTGTTCGCTCAGCTTCATTCCGGCGAAGAGGTCGCGCGCAACTTCGGATTGATACCTGCGGATGGATTTGGCCTGGTAATACGACCACTGATCGGAAGCTTTTTGCTGTTCCTTCAGCTCTTCGGAGATCATGATCTGGCCAGCCACGGAGATGACGGCTAGAAACGCGGCCAGAATGGCCATGGTGGCGGCTACCTTCTTGTCGAAAGGTGCCTTGGCATGTTCGGTGTGTTCCTGCAGTTCTTCCTCAACCGACATTTGTCTCTATCATACGACGGCTAAGCGTCGGGATGAGCGCGTGTGCCACGGCTAGTTCTGGACTCGTATCATTTCGACTTCGGATATCGCCAGGACGCCAGTGTCGAGCATTTCTTCGATTTTCGGAACCAGGCGGCCCAGGTTGTCTTCGGTGTCGACGATCACAATCACGATCGGCTGATCGTGCCGGCCCAGATGAGCACGATGCAATTCCGCGCTTTCTCCGTAGCCTTCCACTCCGCGAAACACTGTCGCGCCGGCGATCTTCAATTCACGGCATCGGGCAACGATGGCTTCAAATAAAGGATGGCCCTGATAGGTGTCCGATTCGGACACATGCACGCGGAGGATCTTACCGGGTTGAGTCTTCACGAACGCACCAGCCTGATCATCTCGACGTCCGAAATCACCAGTAAGCCGTCTTCCAGCATGCCTTCGATCACTTCGGCGGCGGCGCGAATCTTCTCGGGGGTGTCGATCACCGACAACATGATCGGCAGGTCGCGCGAAACGTGCAGAAAGCTCTGCTTGTGTTCGTGCCCCTTCGCTCCATAGCCCAGGATGCCGCGATACACGGTGGCTCCGGCGATGTCCATCAGGCGGAGCTTCTTCAGGATGGCATCGTACAGGGCCTCGTCTTGCAATTTATCGGCTTCGCCCAGAAATATCCGCAGCATTTTCGCGGGCCCAACTTTACGCTGATGCGGAAGCTTGGGGTCGGGTGGCGTGGATGGGCGGGCCAGTTTGACTACGACGGTATCTTGCACTTCAATGAGTCCGTCAGTGACCATCTCGTAGAGGGTAGGCAGAAGTTCATCCACGCGCTTGGCGGTTTCGATGAACTCGATGCGAATGGGAAGATGCTCGGACGTGGCTTCCATACGCGGCGTGTGCAAAGCATGATGAGAGCCGAAGCCTGAGAAAGCGCGCGTTGCGGTGGCGCCCGCGACATTCTTATGGAGCAAAAACGTCATCAGAGCGTCGTGCAACGAGGTCATGCGATGGGGCGCGTCCTCGTTGATGAAAATCGTGACTTTCTTGGCGGGACCTTTGGTTAGCATTCCATTCCCTTCCCTAGCGGCGTGCGGCCAAAACTGCGCCGAGCCAGACCCCAAAATATCCCACGACCACGCTGCCGGTCACGTAGAGGAGGCCGACCCAGCGCGCTCCGTCGCGCACAGCTTGATAGGTTTCGTATTCAAAGCTGGAGAACGTGGTGTATCCGCCCAGCACTCCGACGACAAGGAAAAGACGCCAATTGGGATGGGGCTGCCAGCGCTCGGTGAGCAGGGTCATCAGGACGCCGATCAAGAACGAGCCGGTGATGTTGATGACGAAGGTGCCGAGCGGAAAGCGACCGGCGTATTTTTCCATGATCCAGGTGCCGGCGAGATAGCGAGCCAATCCGCCGAGCCCGGCACCGGTTAAAACGACGAGATACTTGTCCAAGCGCGCTCATCTCCTTCGATCTGTTGGTGGCTTTATCGAAGGGATTTTGCAACAACCCCACAGCGAACGCCACTGTAGGAGTCATTGGCCATCCGGGGCCTTTGCGGACCGGGCGGGACGGCATTGAGCGGACTCCACCGCTTACTACGCTTCCAGAGGTACATCTCCACTATACGACGCGATCGGATACGTTGTTGGTATGCTCCTGGTGAGGTGCCGTGATGTTGCGTGATTACGCCGAACGGGTTGTCCGTTGGTTGAGCGGGCGCAGACCGCCGCCACATGATCCCGATTCCTTGGTGCGGCAACCGGTGCGGCGAGGTCCTCCGTCATTGGCTGCCGGTGTTGCGTTGCAGGAGCCCCGCCCTCCGAGCAGCATCAACCTCTTTGGCTTGATGCTCAAGAAAGCTTCAGGACGGGATTAACGGCTCGGATACGCTCCCTGTGGTCGCGGCTCGGCAACGGTCCAAACCGGGGACATGGGTAACAGTTCTATCCGGGGACATGGGTAACACTTTATTGGGGTTGACGGTTTTGGGTTCCTCGAACGGCATGCTTGGAAGCAATGCCGTGGAAGGAGAACA
>JBEKRO010000068.1:0-36643 GCA_049518655.1 Bryobacteraceae bacterium
ATCCGCGAAGGTGGCCGGACGGTGGGCGCGGGAACCGTGACGGAGATCCTCGAATAAGAATCCAGGAGACAGAATTCAGAATTCAGAATGGTCGTTTTGGTACCTCATTCTGGATTCTGACTTCTGTATTCTGACTTCTTCGCGACTGAAGGGAGCGAACATGCGCGAAATCATTACTTTGCAGTGCACCGAGTGCAAACGGAAGAACTACAGCAAGACTAAGAACAAGAAGACCAAGACCGAGCGGCTGGAGCTGAAGAAGTTCTGCGCCTTTTGCCGGATACATCGGGTGCATCGGGAAATCAAGTAGACTTGAGTGTAGAGGCGGCCCGAGTAGGGGCATAGGCTAACGGTAAACCAGCGGTCTCCAAAACCGCCTTTGGGGGTTCAAATCCCTCTGCCCCTGCCATCTCACTTTGGGAACGAGGAAATCTTAGAACATGGCTACCGCACAAATTCAGGAAGGCGACCAGGGCAGTTTCATCCAACGGGCTTCTGGTTGGCCCATGGGGGTGAAGAATTACTTCGAAGAGCTGCAGACCGAGATGCGCCGCGTGACGTGGCCGTCCTGGAAACAGGTGCGCGCCACTACTTTGGTGGTGATTATCGCCGTTTTTGCGTTCGCGGCGTACTTCGCGGTGATCGACCAGATCTTCCTGAGTCTCATCAACAAGTTGTTTAACGCGTTTACGAAGTAAAGAAAACCAATGGCGGACGAAGAAATTATTCACACTGCAGAGACTGCGGATCCGGCCCCCGACCCAGGCAACGCTCCGGAGTCTTCCCAAGAAACCGCGCCCGCTCCCTCTGGAGCGGCGCCCGCCGCGACGGCTGTTGCCGACGGCAAGAACTGGTACATCATTCACACCTACTCGGGTTTCGAACAGAAGGTAGCGGATTCCTTGCGGAGCCGTGCTCAGGCCTTCGGTTTTGACCACCAGATTGGCGAGCTCCTGATTCCCACCGAAGAAGTGGTCGAACTTCGCGGCGGCAAGAAGGTCACCAGCAAGCGTCTGCTCTATCCCGGATACGTGATGGTGCAAATGGAGATGAACGATCAACTGTGGCACGAGGTGAAGAACACGCCGCGCGTCACGGGTTTCGTCGGCGGAGGCAATAGCCCAGTGCCGCTCACGGCCGACGAAGTCAATTCGATTTTGTTCCGGCAGCAGACGTCAGCCGAGCGCCCGCGTCCGAAGATGAACTTCGAGAAGAACGAGATGGTGCGCATCAACGACGGGCCGTTCGCGAACTTCTCGGGCAAAGTGGACGAGATCAATCCGGAGCGCAACACTTTGCGCGTGCTGGTGACCATTTTTGGCCGCGCCACGCCGGTGGAGCTGGATTTCCTGCAGGTCGAGAAAATTTAGAAGCAAGAGATAGAGAAGAGACCATATGGCAAAGAAAATTACCGATTACGTGAAGCTGCAGATCCCCGCTGGCAAAGCCACGCCGGCGCCTCCCGTTGGAACCGCGCTCGGTCCCAAGGGCGTCAACATCATGGAATTCTGCAAGGGCTTCAACGCGAAGACCTCGGCCAAGGATCAGGAAGGCTTGATCATCCCCGTCGTTATCACTATCTATAGCGACCGGTCTTTCACCTTCATCACCAAGACGCCTCCCGTGCCCGTGCTGATCAAGCGCGCGGTGAATCTGGCGAAGGGATCAGCCGAGCCGAACAAGACTAAGGTTGGCAAAATCACCGAAGCTCAGGTGGAAGAGATCGCCAAGCTCAAGATGCCCGACCTGAACTGCTTTGACGTGGGCGCCGCGATCCGCAGTGTTAAGGGAACCGCGCGCAGCATGGGCGTAGACGTCGTCTGATTTTGGCCACAGATCAACACAGATGCACGCAGATAAGAATCGGTTCATCTGCGGCCCAGTAGACAAGCCCCGTTTCAGTCTGGTAACTTAACAGAAGCGCTTAAACGCAATACATTTTAAATCTCAGTGGGAGGCAGGGGTCTTTAAGAAGTTAGCCGCTGCCGTCTGCACCAATGAGGGAGTATGTCGAAACACGGTAAGAAGTTCGAAGCTGCGTCCAAACAAGTAGAGCAACGCCCCTACAGCCTCCACGACGCTGTTCCACTAGTCCAGAAGGTCAAGTTCACCAAATTCGACGAGACGGTTGAGCTGCACATGCGCCTGGGCGTCGACCCTAAGCATGCCGACCAGATGGTGCGCGGCACGGTCGTGCTTCCGAACGGCTTAGGTAAATCCAAAAAAGTCCTGGTGATCGCCTCGGGCGACAAGCTGCGTGAGGCCGAGGCGGCCGGGGCCGACTATGTCGGGGGCGAAGACATGGTCGCCAAAATCCAAGGCGAAGGCTGGACCGATTTCGACGCCGTCATCGCCACGCCGGACATGATGCGCTCGGTGGGCCGCTTGGGCAAGGTGCTCGGGCCGCGCGGCTTGATGCCCAATCCCAAAACCGGCACCGTTACCACCGACATCACGACTGCGGTGAGGGAAGTGAAGGCCGGCAAAGTCGAGTTTCGCGTGGATAAGACCGGCGTGATTCACGTGGCATGCGGCAAGGTGAGTTTTGAAACCGGCAAGTTGCTCGAGAACGTCGACAGCCTGATCCAGGCCGTGATCAAAGCCAAGCCCTCGGCGGCCAAAGGCAAGTACGTCAAGAGCGTGACCATCTGCTCCACCATGGGCCCGGGCGTCCATCTGGACGTCACGTCGTTCAACGCCAAGCAGATCTGACGGAGAACATCATGAAGAAGAAGTCGGACAAAGAAAAAGATCTCGAAGCACTGAAAAAGGATTTCGAAGCCGCGCAGAACATTTTCCTGGCCGGATTCGCAAAGCTGACCGTTCAGCAGGATTACGAGCTGCGTAAAACGGTGCGGGGCGCGGGCGGCAGCTACAAGGTCATCAAAAACAACCTGGCCGAGAAGGCGTCGCAAGGCACTCCGGCTGAAGACCTCATGAGTAAGCTGGTGGGCATGACGTCGATGGCCTATACCAGCAAGGATCCGGTGGCGCTGGCCAAGGCGCTCACGGCCTACGCGAAAGCCAATCCGGCGTTCACCTTTAAGGCTGGCTTGGTGGAGGGCCGCGCCATCGACGTGAAGTCGATTCAAGAGCTGGCGGCTCTTCCGGCGCGCGAAGAAATCTTGGCGAAAGTTCTTTTCCTGATTCAGGCATCGGCGCAGCGGTTGGTTACTACGCTGGGCGGCGTAGGGCGCAATCTTGCGGTGGTAGTCGATCAGGCGGTCAAAGAAAACAAGTTTTCACAATAAGCAGATTTGAATAAGGGAGTAGAGGAAAGAAGATCATGGCGGACATTAACGCGATTGCGGAACAGATTCAAGGGCTGACGCTGCTCGAAGCATCGCAGCTAGTCAAATTGCTGGAAGAGAAGCTGGGCGTCTCGGCTGCGGCGGCTACCGTGGCGGCGGCTCCGGCAGGCGGCGGTGGAGCAGCGGCTGCACCAGCGGCCGAAGAAAAGACCGAGTTTAACGTGATCCTGACTGCGGCTGGCGCGAATAAGATCAATGTTATCAAGGCCGTTCGTGAAGTCACCAACCTCGGGCTCAAGGAAGCCAAGGATCTGGTGGACGGCGCGCCCAAGCCGATCAAAGAGGGCGTCAACAAGGAAGAAGCCGAGACCATCCGGAAGAAGTTCACCGACGCCGGTGCGACGGTGGAAGTGAAGTAGCTGCGTCTTCATTCGACAAGCTGCCGTGGCAGCTTGTAATGGCAGCTTGCACTGCAAGTTATTGGGATTGTTGGGGGGTGCGTTGATCCGGCGGTTGCCGCCGGCCACTCCCGCCATTCCTCCACCCGGGCTGATTTGACGAAAGTTAGATCGGTCTGATAAAGTTAGATTGTTACTGGCCGGAGACCGACCCGGATTCTTGCTCTTGTGAACCAAACATCCTGTGGATTTGGTGTGCCTTCTCCTGAGAGGGGCACAGGGCTTTGCCATGCGCATTTTTGCCACACCCGGCGTGTATGGCCACGGTCTTCCGATGCTGGTCTAGTGTCCCGCTGCTTTCGATCTTCCCCTAAAGCCTTTGGCTCCCGATCCGGGCCGGGGCGTCCTTGAACAGAGGTGGGAGGGTGGCAGCGGTTATTTGTTCCTCGCAGTTTGTTCTGCGAGGTGTGTTCTGCGAAGTTTGTTCCGCAGAATGAGTCGAGAGACCATCGGCCGTAGGAGTAAAAATGGAAAATCTGGCTAACGTCGTTACGCGCGAGCGAATGGATTTCTCCCGCATCAAGACTTCCATCCCCATCCCCAATCTGATTGAAGTTCAGAAGAAATCATACGAGCGGTTTCTGCAGATGGACCTGCTTCCCGGCGAACGGGAAGATACCGGTCTGCAGAGCGTGTTCAACTCGGTTTTTCCGATTTCCGACTTCCGCGGGTTAAGCCAGCTGGAGTTCGTGGACTACGCGATTGGAAACTGGGAGTGCAAGTGCGGCAACCTCAAGGGGCTGCATCACCTGCGTTCCACTTGCCGTAATCCGAGCTGCGGCGCCACCATAAAAACCGATCCGTTCCATGTCGGCGACGTGTTGTGCCACCGCTGCGGAACGTTCAACAAGAATATCGTCACCTTCTGCAACCGCTGCGGCGATCCCGTGGGTCTGCAGTTGAAATACGACGTCGCCGAGTGCGAAGAGCGCGGCATGACCTACGCCGCCCCGCTCAAGGTGACCATCCGCCTGACTGTTTACGACAAGGATGCCGAAACCGGCGTCAAGACCGTCCGCGACATCAAGGAGCAAGAGGTCTTCTTCGGAGAAATTCCGTTGATGACCGACAACGGCACCTTCATCATCAACGGCACCGAGCGCGTCATCGTATCGCAGTTGCACCGTTCTCCCGGCGTATTCTTCGAGCGTGTTCCAGCGCAAGGCTATTTCCTTGGCAAGATCATTCCTTACCGCGGAAGCTGGGTCGAGTTCGAGTACGACAACAAGAATCTGCTGTACGTTCGTATCGACCGCAAGCGCAAATTCTACGGCACCGTTTTCCTGCGCGCTTTAGGGCTCAAGAGCGATGCCGAGATCCTGAAGGCCTTCTACAACGTCAGCGAAATCGTCATCAAGGACAAGAAGCTGTTCTGGAAGGTTTCCGACAGCCTGATCGGCCTCAAGCTTTCGAAAGCCATCGGAACCAAGAGCGAAACCATCGTTCCGCAGGGTCGCAAGATCACCAAGTCTCTCTACGAAGCGATTCTCAAGTCCAAGCTCGAGCAAGTGGAAGTCGATCGCACCGATTTACAGGGCGCCTTCATCGCGGCCGACGTCATCGACATGTCCACCGGCGAAGTGCTGGTGGAAGCGAACCAGGAACTCACCAACGTCGATAAAGTGATGGAAAACGGCATCACGTCGTTCGAGGTGTTCTTCCCCGAGCGCGACGAAGTGGGCAACGTGGTTTCCGTCACGCTGCGAAAAGATCCCGTCAAGAGCCAGAACGACGCGCTGCTTGAAATCTACCGCAAGCTGCGTCCGGGCGATCCTCCCACCCTCGACACCGCCACCCAACTGTTCCAGGGCATGTTCTTCGACCCGCGCAAGTACGACTTTTCGCGCGTGGGCCGCATGAAGTTCAACATCAAGCTGTACGATAAAATCGACGCCGCTCCGCTCGACAAACGCACGCTCGATCAAAAGGACTTCATCGACACCATCAAGTACCTGCTGAAGCTGCGCCGCGGTATCGGCGCCGTCGATGACATCGATCACCTGGGCAACCGCCGCGTTCGTGCCGTGGGCGAGCTGCTTGAAAACCAGTTCCGCATCGGCTTGGTGCGGATGGAGCGCGCGATTAAAGAGAAGATGTCGGTTTACCAGGAAATGTCGACGGCCATGCCGCACGACCTGGTGAACGCCAAGCCCGTGATGGCGGCCATCCGCGAGTTTTTCGGTTCCAGCCAGCTCTCGCAGTTCATGGATCAGACCAACCCGCTGTCGGAGATCACGCACAAACGCCGTCTCTCCGCCCTTGGACCAGGCGGTCTCTCTCGTGAAAGAGCGGGATTCGAAGTCCGCGACGTGCACCCTACTCATTACGGCCGCATCTGTCCCATCGAGACGCCGGAAGGCCCGAACATCGGTCTCATCTCGTCGCTCTCCTGCTTTGCGCGCATCAACGAGTATGGGTTCATCGAGAGCCCCTATCGCCGCGTGCTGAAGGGCACGGTGATCGACGAAGTCCGGATTCTGAACCCCGGCGATTCGTCCTTTAAGGTCGGCGACGTGATGACGCGCGCCGAAGTGGACAAGGCCAACCGCGATGTCGGCGCGAAGAAGCAGCCCATCGAGTTTGAAGCCCACTGCGATTACCTCTCGGCGTGGGAAGAAGACAAGTACCTGATCGCGCAAGCGAACGTCCACCTCGACGACAAGGGACACATCGTTCCCGAGCTCGTCAATGCCCGGCAAGCCGGCAACTTCGTGCTGAAGCATAAAGACGAAGTGGAGTACATGGACGTCAGTCCCAAGCAGTTGGTCTCGGTGGCCGCCAGTCTCATTCCGTTCCTCGAGAATGACGATGCCAATCGCGCCCTGATGGGATCGAACATGCAACGCCAGGCCGTGCCGCTTCTGCGCGCTGAGACGCCTTACGTCGGTACCGGCATGGAAAACGTCACCGCTCGCGATTCGGGCGCTGTCGTCATCTGTAAACGCTCCGGCGTGGTGGATTCGGTGGATTCCGAACGCATCATTGTTCGCGTGGAAGGCGGCGGGGCGCACGAAGGACAGCTTTCGCGTGAAGTGGGCGCCGATATTTATCAGCTCACCAAATTCAAGCGCTCGAACCAGAACACCTGCATCAGCCAGAAGCCCATTGTGGCCCAGGGCCAGCGGGTGAAGAAGGGCGACGTCTTGGCCGACGGTCCTTGCACCGATCAAGGTGAACTTGCTCTTGGCCGAAACGTGCTGGTGGCTTTCATGCCCTGGCGCGGGTATAACTTCGAAGACGCCATCGTGGTATCGGAGAAGCTGGTTAAGGAAGACTACTACACTTCGATCCACATTGAAGAATTCGAAATCGAAGCTCGCGACACCAAACTGGGTCCCGAGGAAATCACGCGCGACATTCCAAACATCGCTGAAGCCTTCCTCCGCAATCTGGACGAAAGCGGCATCATCCGCATCGGCGCAACCGTGAAGCCGGGCGACATCCTGGTGGGGAAAGTGACGCCCAAGGGCGAAACCCAACTCACTCCGGAAGAGAAACTGCTCCGTGCGATCTTTGGCGAAAAGGCCGGCGACGTGAAGGACGCGTCGCTCTACTGCCCGCCGGGTATCGAGGGAACCGTCGTCGATTGCAAGGTCTTCTCCCGCAAGGGCGCGGATCTGGATGAGCGCTCCAAGTCCATTCTCGAATGGCAGGTCGAACGCCTGCATCGCAACTTAGAAGACGAAAAGCGCATTTTGAACGACGAGCGCGCCAAGCGGCTCACCGATCTGCTGGAAGGCAAAGAAGTGCTGGCCGACCTGCACGATGAAAAGACCAACAAAAAGCTGGTGTCCAAGGGTCTTCAGCTGACCCGCGACGTTGTGGAAAAGCTGCGCGCGCGCGATTTGAAGCGCGTCAAGTTCGCCAACAAAGACGTCCGCCTCAACGAGCAGATCGACGAAATCGAGGAGATGACCTCGCGCCAGATCGCAGTGCTCGAAAAGATCACCGAAGAAAAGATCGCCAAGCTACGCAAGGGCGACGAACTGCCTCCCGGCGTCATCAAGCTGGTGAAGTGCTACATCGCCATGAAGCGCAAGCTTTCGGTGGGCGACAAGATGGCAGGCCGCCATGGCAACAAGGGTGTGATCGCGCGCATCGTTCCTGAAGAGGACATGCCGTATCTGCCCGATGGCACTCCGGTCGAGATCGTTCTGAATCCTCTGGGCGTTCCTTCCCGTATGAACGTCGGTCAGATTCTGGAAACGCATTTAGGCTGGGCGGCGCACGCTTTAGGTCTGCATTTTGCAACACCGGTATTCGATGGGGCTACCGAAAAAGACATCAAGGCGCAACTGAAGCAGGCCGACTTGCCCAGTTCCGGCAAGGTCCAGCTTTGGGACGGCCTCTCCGGCCTCGCATTCGAACAACCTGTGACCGTGGGTTACATCTACATGCTCAAGCTCTCCCATCTTGTCGACGACAAGATCCACGCCCGGTCCATCGGTCCTTACTCACTCATCACGCAACAGCCTCTGGGCGGCAAAGCCCAGTTTGGCGGACAACGCTTCGGAGAAATGGAAGTCTGGGCGCTGGAAGCCTACGGTGCCGCCTACGTCCTGCAGGAACTACTGACTGCGAAGTCAGACGACGTATACGGACGCGCCAAGATTTACGAAGCGATCGTCAAGGGAGAAGCGGCCGCCGAACCCGGCGTGCCGGAGTCATTCAACGTCCTGATCCGCGAGTTGCAGTCGTTATGTCTGGACGTGGAGTTGATGAAGAAGCCGCGAGAGATCCAGGATACGGCGCTGGCGGCAGATTAACTAATGAAGAATTCAGAATTCAAGGATTCAGGATTCAGAATGGCCGCCAACCACCATTCTGGATTCTGACTTCTGAATTCTGACTTCTGGTTTTGAGTTTTTATAGGAGAAATTATGTACCGTTCCTCTCCGTATGACAGAGCAAATTTGATCGCCGACTTCGATTCTATCCGGATCAGTCTCGCCTCTCCGGAAAAGATCCGAAGCTGGTCGCATGGGGAAGTCACCAAGCCGGAAACCATCAATTACCGGACTTTTAAGCCGGAGCGCGACGGACTCTTTTGCGCCCGCATCTTTGGCCCCATTGCCGACTGGGAATGCTTGTGCGGAAAGTACAAGCGCATGAAACACCGCGGCGTCATCTGCGACAAGTGCGGTGTCGAAGTAACGCTGTCGCGCGTCCGCCGCGAGCGCCTGGGCCATATCGAACTGGCCAGCCCCTGCTCCCATGTATGGTTCTTCAAAGGCCTGCCCAGCCGCATCGGCTACCTGCTCGATATCACTCTACGCGAGCTCGAGCGCGTCCTCTATTTTGAAGCTTTCGTCATCGTCGATCCCGGTGAAGTAACCGACCTTTCGCGCGGCGAAGTGATCACCGACGAACGCAAGCGCGCTCTCGATCAGGAATTCCCCGGAAAATTCGTCGCCATGATGGGCGCCGAGGGAATCAAGGAACTCCTCAAGAAAGTCGACGTCGAGTCGCTCAGCCTGGAAATCCGCGAGCGCATGAAGACCGAAGTATCGCAGCAGAAGAAGCTGAAGTACGCCAAGCGCCTGCGCGTGGTGGAAAGTTTCCGCAAGTCCGGTAACAAACCCGAGTGGATGATCCTGGACGTAATCCCGGTCATTCCTCCCGAGCTCCGTCCCTTAGTTCCGCTGGATGGCGGCCGTTTCGCTACCTCCGATTTGAACGACCTGTACCGCCGCGTGATCAATCGCAACAACCGGTTGAAGAAACTGATTGAGCTGCACGCGCCCGACGTCATCGTTCGCAACGAAAAGCGCATGCTGCAGGAAGCCGTCGATGCACTGTTCGACAATGGCCGCCGCGGCCGCGTTCTGCGTGGCGCCAATAATCGCCCGCTAAAGTCGCTCTCCGATACGCTCAAAGGCAAGCAGGGACGCTTCCGCCAGAACCTGCTCGGCAAGCGCGTCGATTATTCCGGCCGTTCCGTCATCGTAGTTGGCCCCGAGCTGAAGCTCCACCAGTGCGGTCTTCCCAAGAAGATGGCGCTGGAACTGTTCAAGCCGTTCATCTATCATCGCCTGGAACAGCGCGGACATTGCACCACCATCAAGCAAGCCAAGGAACTGGTCGAGCAGCAGGACCCGGTGGTTTGGGACATTCTCGAAGAAGTCATCAAGGACCATCCCATCCTGCTGAATCGCGCGCCTACGTTGCACCGTCTCGGCATCCAGGCCTTTGAGCCCGTTCTGGTGGAAGGCAAAGCGATCAAGCTGCACCCGCTCACTTGCACCGCGTTCAACGCCGATTTTGATGGCGACCAAATGGCGGTCCACATTCCGCTGTCGCCTGAAGCGCAGATCGAAGCATCTACTTTGATGCTGGCGTCGAATAACATCTTGTCGCCCGCGCATGGCGCTCCCATCGCGGTGCCCACCCAGGACATGGTTCTGGGCCTGTACTACCTCACGAAAGCTCGTCCCGGCACCAAGGGCGAAGGCCGCACCTTCGCATCCAGCGACGACGTGCTCATCGCGCTCGAAATGGGTGAAGTGGAAACTCTATCACCCATCAAACTGCGCCACACCGGCCGCGTGATCGATCTGATCAAGGCGTTCGACAACCAGAACGTCATGCATACGGAGCCGATCGAATTCAACAAGCAGTACATGGACACCACGGTCGGCCGTGTCATTCTAAATGACGTGCTGCCGGACCAGATGCCCTTCATCAACGGCCTGCTCAAGAAGAAGGGCCTCAGCCAGCTGGTGCAATATTGCTACCTGAAGTACGGGCTGCAGATTACCGTCCAGATGCTGGATGAAGTGAAGAAGCTCGGCTTCCTCTACGCCACGCGCGCCGGTATTTCCATCGGCATCGACGACATGGTGGTTCCTGAAGAGAAACCCAAGCTGGTGAAGGACGCCGAAAAGGCCGTCATCGAAGTCCAGCAACAGTATCAGGAAGGCGCCATCACGCAGGGCGAGCGCTACAACAAGATCATCGAAATTTGGTCCAAGGTCACCGAACGGGTAGCTGAGGAAATGTTCAAATCCATGGAGGAAGACGACCGCACTGGCCGTTACCTCAATCCGATTTACATCATGGCCGATTCCGGCGCTCGCGGATCGAAACAGCAGATCCGCCAGCTCTCCGGTATGCGCGGTTTAATGGCCAAGCCCTCGGGCGAAATCATTGAGCAGCCCATCACCGCCAACTTCCGCGAAGGTCTGGACGTGCTGCAGTACTTCATCTCCACGCACGGCGCGCGCAAAGGCTTGGCGGATACGGCGCTCAAAACGGCCGACTCCGGTTACCTCACCCGCCGCCTCTGCGACGTCGCGCAGGACGTCATCATCACCGAAACCGACTGTGGCACCAGCGACGGCATCTACGTCGAGCCGATCATCGAATCGGGCGAAATCATCGAGCCTTTGCGCGACCGTATCGTGGGCCGCGTGGCTCTTGAAGACCAGTTCGATTATGAAGGCAACTTGATCGTCGGACTCAACAAGGAAATCACCGAAGATCTCGCGGGTGCCATCCAAGCTGCCGGTATCGAGCGCGTGAAGATCCGCTCGGTGCTGACCTGCGAATCGAAGCGCGGCGTTTGCCAGCTCTGTTACGGCCGCAACTTGGCCACCGGCAGAATGGTGGAGCGCGGCGAAGCGGTGGGCATCATCTCGGCGCAGTCCATCGGCGAGCCGGGAACGCAGCTCACCATGCGAACGTTCCACGTCGGCGGAACGGCCACCGGATCGAGTGAACAGTCCAAGCAGGACGCCAATTCGGACGGTTTTGTTAAATTCCTCGGCGTCACCACGGTTCGGAACGCCAAGGGCGAGCTGATTGCGATGAATCGCAACGGCATCCTGGCCATCATCGACGAAAAGGGCCGTGAGAAGGAACGCTACCCCGTAGTGTACGGCGCCAAGGTGCTGTTCGAAGATGGCGCCAAGGTGAAAAACAACCAGATCCTGCTGGAATGGGATCCTTACACCTTCTCCATCCTCACCGAGGTCAGCGGCAAGGTGCATTTTAAGGACCTTACCGAAGGCACCACGCTGCAGGAGCAGGTGGACGAAATCACGGGTATGTCGCAGTGGGTGGTTACCGATTCGATCGATGAAAAACGCATCCCCACCGTCATCATGCGGCCCGAAGGCGGCTCCCGCTCCGATGAAAAACGCTACCTGATGCCTACCCACGCTCACCTTATGGTGACCGATGGCGAAGACGCTCACGCGGGCGACGTGATCGCGAAGATCCCCCGCGCCACTACCAAGACCAAGGACATCACCGGTGGTCTTCCGCGCGTGGTGGAGCTGTTTGAGGCCCGCAAGCCTCGCGAAACGGCCATCATCGCGGAGATCAACGGCGTGGTGCGCTACGGCGAAGTCGCCAAGGGCATGCGCAAGATCAGCATCACCGCCGACGACGGTGAGCAGAAAGATTACAACATTCCGCGCGGCGTGCACATTAACGTGCAGGAGAACGAGCGGGTGAAGGCGGGCGATCCTTTGATGGATGGTCCGCGCAATCCGCACGACATCCTGGCCGTGCTCGGCGAAAAAGAACTGCAGAAGTACCTGGTCAACGAAATCCAGGAAGTCTACCGTCTGCAGGGCGTCAACATCAACGACAAGCACCTGGAAGTCATCTCGCGGCAGATGATGCGCTGGGTGAAGGTGGATGACATCGGCGACACCGAGTTCCTCCCCGAGGAAGTGGTCGACAAGTTCAAGTTCCGCGAAGAGAATGCGCGCGTCGTCGACGCGGGCGGACGTCCGGCCACCGGAAAACCGGTGCTGCTCGGTATCACCAAGGCGTCGCTATCGACCGACTCGTTCATTTCGGCCGCGTCCTTCCAGGAAACCACGCGCGTACTCACCGAAGCCGCCATCAACGGCAAGGTCGATTACCTCCGCGGCCTGAAGGAAAACGTGATCATGGGCCGCTTGATTCCTGCCGGCACCGGCATGGAATACTATCGCGGCGTGAAGATCGCGGGCGAAGACGTGGTGGAGGAAGAGCCCATCGCGGAAGAAGTCTCGCTCGCCGGCGACCTGGGCGGCTACGAAGACGAAGCCCGCAGCATCTACGCGGGCGGCCTCACCGAAGAACCCGGCGAAGAAACGCTCGCCGAATAATCACGCCAACCGTAAAATCCAAGGCGGGCCTCTCGAGGTCCGCCTTTTTTTGCTGATATGTCATCGCACCCGCAAGACGACAAAGAATTCGAAAGGGCTATGCAAGAAATGGCTGGCGACCCGCAGATTCAGGCGGAGAGCGAAGCCATCACACGCGAATTTGCCCCGTGCGAATCCGATGGCCTGCCCGATGATTAGGATATATCCGGTCCCCATCCTTATGAAAGACGATAATTCGTGGATTTTACGGGGGAATACGTCAGAAACTTCGCACGGGTACCCTTGGGGTGTGGATTGGTTGGTGGGAGGCCGCCAGCTAGCCCCACGCTGCGTGGAACACTGGAATCGTGTTTACGCTGTTCCTGTGCTGAAGAACGTCACCATCACCCTCGATCCCGAGGTCGCCCATTGGGCTCGTCGCAAAGCCGCCGACGAAAATACCTCCGTCTCGAAGCTCGTTGGCCGCCTGCTTGAAAAGGAAATGCGCGCCTCCGATTCCTACTGGCGCGCCTACGAAGAGTGGAAGCGGCTTCCGGACGATCTCGGAGGCTCGATTGACGCCTCCAAGCGCTTTACCCGCGACGAAGCGCATGAACGGCGCTAGATACTTCGTCGACAGCAACCTACTTCTATACGCGCACGACAAGTCCGATCAAGTGAAACGGGCGCAAGCAAAAGCGTGGACGGCATGGCTGTGGGAGAATGCTTGTGGTGCCCTGAGTTGGCAAGTTCTGCAGGAGTTTTACTTCAACGCCATTCGAAAATTCGGGGTCCCGGCTGTGCAAGCACGGAGTTATCTGAAACTCATGTCGGAATGGAATCCGCCGGACGTGACCATGGGAATGATCGAACGGGCCTGGCATTGGACCGATCAAACACAAGTCTCCTTCAGGGACGGGCTGATCGTCGCGGCTGCCGAGCGCACCAGATGTAGCTTTCTTCTCAGCGAAGACTTCCAGGCGGACCAAGAATTCGGTTCCATCACGATTTTGAACCCCTTCAAAACGCCTCCGCCCACCTCATAGCTGTGCCGCATCGCTACAACGTCATCATCGCCGGCGGCGGCGTCATCGGCGCATCCATCGCTTGGCGTCTGGCCCGCAACCACCTCCGTGTCCTGCTGCTCGATGCCGCGAAAATCGGTTCCGAAGCCAGCTCAGCCGCTGCCGGAATGCTTGCGCCCGGCGGCGAATTTGACCACCCTTCGCCTATGCTCGACTTCGCCATCAGCAGCCTGGCGAAATATGACGACTTTGTCGACGCCCTCCACGCCGACGGCGGCCTGCCTATCGAGCTTCGCCACACGGGCGCGGTCCAAATCGCTCTCGACAACGCTGAGCTCGAATTGCTAACCGAGCGCGCCGCTTTACAACGGGCCGCGGGCATTCCCTCCGCGGTCCTCACTCCCGACGAGCTCCGAGCGCTGGTTCCCTTAGTCCGCCCCTCGGCGGTTGGCGCCATTCACTACCCGAATGAAGCTACGGTCGATCCTGCTGGCCTGATGACCGCTCTGCGCGCCGCCTGCCTCGCTCGAGGCGTGACCATCGAAGAGGAGTCCCGCGTCATTTCGGTTGCGGCCGACCATGCGGGCACGCGCCTGTCACTTGCCGATAGAACCATCGACGCGCCGTTCGCCGTCCTCTCCGCGGGCGCTTGGAGCGGCGGCATCGCCGTCACCATCGATGACCAGCCCCACTCGCTCCCGCGATCGTTTCCAATCAAAGGTCACCTGCTCGGCTACCGCCTCCCCGCCGGATCCCTTGCCGCCACGGTCCGCCAGCATCACACCTACATTCTCCAGCGGGCTGACGGCTTCACCATCGCCGGCTCCTCCACGGAAGACGCGGGTTTCGACCGCACAATCGATCCCCAAATTGTTTCGGATATCGCAGCTCGCGCCGGTGCGCTGGTTCCAGCTTTGGCGTCGCTCGACCCCGAACTCATTTGGATCGGCTTCCGTCCCGCCACATCCGCCGCAGCCCCGCACATCGGACGCGTTCAATCCAGCCGCATCTGGATCGCCTACGGGCACTACCGCAACGGCATCCTGCTCGCCCCCGCCACGTGCGATCGGGTCTGTAAGCAAATCAGCGCTGCTCTTCAACCAACCGATCCGCGCGCCAGCAGCACACCCGGAGACGACCGGAAGTCGTGCCCGCACGCCGGTTGAAGACGACTCAAAGTTGTCCACGGGATCAACATCGACTTGGAAATTCCCCGGAAGTCGCGCACTGGAGAACATCGACTCGAAGAAGACCGGACGGGTGGCATGTGAGCAAGCGGTCCCCGCAGCCGCTAAAATAACAGCCAGGGGTGAGTTTTCCATTGGGTCGGCTTGCGCTGCGCCTGCTGATTTCGCTTGTGGGCGTGGCTATCGTTACCTTTAGCGCGTATTCGGTAATTCCGCACAATCCCACCACGGTTGGTTTCGCCTATTTGCTGCTCGTGTTATTGCTCGCCAGTACCTGGGGCCTGGTCGAAGCAACCCTGGCTTCCATTGCGGCCACGCTCGCCTTCAACTTCTTCTTTCTGCCGCCCATCGGAAAGTTCACCATCGCCGATCCGCAGAACTGGGTGGCGCTCTTTAGTTTTCTCGCCACCGCGCTCATTACCAGCCGGCTTTCGGCGCGCGTGAAAAAACAGGCCCTCGACGCAGTGGATCGCCAGCGCGACATCGAGCGACTCTACACCTTCAGCCGCGCCATTCTTCTCATCGATCCCGTGGAGCCCGTCGCCAAACAGCTGGCGCGCAAGCTGGCGGAAGTTTTCGGTCTGCATGCCGCCGTGCTCTTTGACCGCCGCACCGGCGAGATCCACCGCGCCGGTCCATCGGACTTCGATGGCATGGAGGATCAGTTGCGCGATGCCGCCTCGCAGGGCACGTCGTTCTTCGATCCCGAGCATCAACGCGTGATTACCGCCGTTCGCCTGGGGTCGGAACCCATCGCCAGTTTTGCCATCCAGGGCGCTTTCATGCCAGACTCGGTCTTGCAGGGCATCAGCAACCTCATCGCTATCGGACTGGAGCGCGCCCGCGCGCAGGATCTCGCCCATCAGGTGGAGGCCGCGCGCCGCAGCGAGCAGCTTCGCACCACCCTGCTGGACGCCATGGCGCACGAATTCAAGACACCGCTCACTTCCATCCGCGCCGCCACTACGTCGCTGTTGTCGTCACCCCATCAGCCCCTTGAAACCCGCACCGAACTGCTGCAGGTGGCCGATGAGGAGGCGCAGCATCTGCAGTCGCTCATTGACGACGCGGTAGACATGGCGCGCCTGGAGTCCAATCACGTTCAAATAAGGCGCGAGCTCACCCACCCCGCGGAGCTCGTCCAGGACGTGATGGCATCCCTGCGGACGCAGATCGACAGGCGGCCTATCGAGATTCAGTCCGATGCATGGCTGCCTCAACTCTCGCTCGATCGCCGGCTGATCAAACTTGCCCTCAAGCAGGTGCTCGACAATGCCCTCAAGTATTCTCCGCCGCGGTCTCCCGTCACAGTGCGCGTGTCCAATGGGGACGGCGCTATCAATTTCGAAATCACCGATCAAGGAGCTGGAATTCCGGAACAGGAACAAAGCCGTTTGTTTGAACGATTTTATCGCAGCCCGTCGGTCAAGAATCAAGTCCCCGGCTTCGGCCTCGGTCTTGCCATCGCCAACAACATCGTTCTCGCGCATCACGGCGAGCTCACCGTCAATAGCCATCCTGGGAAAACAACTTTTCGCTTGAGGTTGCCCTTAGGAGAGACGACCGACGGCAAGGGCGTGAGCCGATGAGCGCCGGACGCATCCTGGTGGTGGATGACGAGCCCCAGATTCGTCGCATCATGCGCACTACGCTCACCGGCGCTGGATACGAAGTGGACGACGCGAAAACCGGCGAAGAGGCGCTCGAAAAGCTCCGCGATTATCATCCCGACCTGGTCTTGCTGGACATGAACATGCCGGGCATGGGTGGATTGGCCGCCTGCCGCGAGATCCGCGCGAGTACCGGCGTGGGAATCATTATGCTCACTGTGCGCAATACCGAGGCCGATAAAGTACAGGCCCTGGATGCGGGCGCCGACGATTTTGTCAACAAACCGTTCAGCACGCCCGAGCTTCTGGCTCGCATCCGCGCGGCGCTTCGACGCGTTCCAGCCTCCCCGCAATCTTCCCCGGCTCGTATCCGCGTCGGTAAGCTGGTCATCGATTTCGCCGCTCGCACCGCCTTCAATGGCGTCCGCACCAGCCACCTGACGCCCAAGGAGCTCGACCTGGTCCGTTATCTAACCAGCCACGCCAACGAAGCCGTGGCCCATCGCGAACTGCTGCAGGCCGTATGGGGCCCCGACTATGGCGATCAAGTGGATTATCTCCGCGTTTTCATCCGCAATTTGCGAAAGAAGATCGAATCCGATCCCGACCACCCGGAATTGGTCACCACCGAGCCGTGGGTCGGTTATCGCTTCAACGGTACACTCGAATCTTTCTAGCGCTTACATGGGATATTAACAACTTCTTAAGGGCTTTTATATTACTTCTTTACGCGCGCCGGCTTAACATCGGGGTGAATTCCGATGATGCCCCTTTACGCTGGCGACCAGCTCGACGATTATCAGTTAACGGGCTTGGTGGCGTCCAGCGGCATGGCGTCGATATTTCGCGCAACCGATCTGCGGGACGGCTCCCTCGCAGCCATCAAGGTGCCGCATCCGGAAGCCGAATTCGATCCCATTTTTCACGAGCGCTTCCTGCGCGAAAGTGAAATCGGCGTTCGGCTCCAGCACCCCGGCATCCGCAAGATCTTTCCCTCGGCCGGCCAGAGCCGCCTTTACATGGCCATGGAGTGGCTCGACGGCCGTTTGCTCCGCCAAGTCCTCGCGGAAGAAGGCCCTTTCCCTATCCCGCGCGCCGTTTGGATCGCCATGGAGATCCTGGTGGCGCTCCACCACATGCACAGTCACGGCGTTGTGCATCGCGATCTGAAACCCGAGAACATCATGCTCGATGGCGAGGACCGGATCAAGATCATCGATTTCGGCATCGCCGCCTGCACCGGTTCGCGCCGCCTCACCTTTGGCAAGCTATCGCAAGTGATGGGAAGCCCCGATTACATCTCGCCCGAGCAAGTAAAGAACAAGCGCGGCGATGCCAGGAGCGACCTGTACGCCGTCGGCGTCATCCTCTACGAGATGCTGACCGGTGAGACGCCCTTCCATGGCTCCAATCCATTCGCTGTGATGAATGCGCGTCTGGTGACGCCTCCGCGTCCGCCTAGTGAAATCAGGCCTGAGATCACACCCCAGTTAGAAACGATTGTCTTGCGGGCCCTGGCGCGCGATCCCGGCCGGCGCTACGCCAGCGCGCACGAATTCGCCCGGGATCTTTCGAATCCCGGCCAGGTTGTGGTCACCGATCGCCCCGCGCTCGTCGATCTCCGAACGCAGGTTCCCGATCGGCGCCGCTCGTTCATGTCCTACCTCATGTTGGCGTTGATCCCGGTCGTCCTCCTCGGATTTCTCCTGTACGTTGCACGCGCGCACTAACTTCTCGTAGCCTTGAATCATCCGGCCTTACCGCGTCTCACCCTTAGGCCAAGACTTTTCATGCCAGATACTTTCGCTGGATTTGTTCGCGTGCATGGCGCACGCCAGCACAATCTCAAGAACATCGATGTCGATATCCCGCGCGATGCCCTGGTCGTTTTCACCGGCGTATCGGGCTCCGGGAAATCCTCGCTGGCATTCGGCACGCTTTACGCGGAGGCGCAACGGCGCTATCTGGAATCCGTAGCGCCTCATGCCCGGCGTCTCTTCGACCAAATGGGTGTGCCTGAAGTGGATGCCATCGATGGCTTGCCCCCAGCCGTTGCCCTCCAGCAGCAGCGCGGCTCGCCCACCACGCGCTCGTCAGTGGGAAGCGTCTCCACCTTGTCGAATCTGCTGCGGATGCTGTATTCCCGCGCTGGAACTTATCCGCCGCGCCAGCCGCACCTGGAAGCTGAGTCGTTCTCCACCAACACACCCGAAGGCGCTTGCCAGCAATGTCACGGCCTGGGCCGTATCGACGATGTGACGGAGCGTTCCATGGTGCCGGATGATTCGCTCACCATTCGTCAGCGGGCCATTGCCGCTTGGCCCACCGCCTGGGGAGGGCAGAACCAACGCGACATCCTGGTCTCGCTCGGCTACGATGTGGATCGCCCCTGGCGCGACCTGCCCAAGAAAGATCGCGACTGGATCCTTTACACCGACGAACAGCCCATCGTCCCCGTCTATGCCGGGTTCACTCCCGCCGAAACACGCCAGGCGCTCAAGCGCAAGACGGAACCCAGTTACCAAGGCACTTTCACCGGCGTCAAGCGGTATGTCCTGCACACGTTCGCGAACACGCAGAGCGCGTTAACCAGGAAGCGCGTCTCCCAATACTTGATCAGTACCGAATGCCCGCTGTGCCACGGCAAGCGCCTTCTCCGCGAATCCCTCTCGGTGAAGTTTGAAGGCTTGGATATCGCTGAAATGTCCGCTCTCTCTTTGGTGCGCCTGGCCAGTATTTTGCGACCCACTGCGGAGGGAAAATCGGACACGCTGAAGCGGCTGGAGGCCGATCACCCGGAGAAAGCCATCGTCGCACGCCGTATCGCGCAGGATCTTTTGGGCCGCATCACCGTGATGCTCGATCTCGGTCTCGGCTATCTTTCCATGGAGCGTAGCACTCCCACGCTTTCGCCCGGCGAACTCCAGCGCCTAAGGCTGGCCACGCAAGTACGATCCAACCTCTTCGGTGTGGTCTACGTGCTCGACGAACCCTCGGCCGGGCTTCATCCCGCCGACACAGAAGCGCTGCTGGCCGCGCTCGATCGATTGAAGGCTTCCGGTAATTCCCTGTTCGTGGTCGAACACGATCTGGATGTGATTCGTCGCGCCGATTGGATCGTGGACATCGGACCCGCCGCCGCGAGCAGGGCGGCTTAGTGCTCTACAGCGGTCCGCCGCAGGGCCTGGATCGGATCGCGCAATCCCAGACCCGCCAGCATCTTTTCGGACACCACTTACTCCCCACCCGTACACCGCGTTCTCCCAGAGGTTGGCTGCGCCTCGCAGGTGTTACTCGCAATAACCTCAACCAGCTCGACGTCGCCTTTCCCTTGGGTGTGTTCACCACTGTGACCGGCGTCTCGGGATCCGGTAAGTCGAGCTTAGTAAGTCAGGCGCTCGTCGAACTGGTGGGCGAGCATCTGGGCCATGCCATCCCTGACGACGAAGACGAACTGGAAGAGCTGGAGCGCCGCGCACCGATCGCCATCGGCGGTCAAATTGCCTCCGGAATGGAAGCCATCAAGCGCCTGGTCCGAGTGGATTAAAAGCCGATCGGCCGCACCCCGCGCTCCAATCTAGCCACCTACACGGGACTCTTCGATTACGTTCGTAAGCTCTTCGCCGCTACCAAAGCCGCTCGTGCCCGTCACTATGGCGCGGGTCGTTTTTCGTTCAACGTCCCCGCGGGCCGCTGCGAAACCTGCGAAGTTGAGGGCTTCGTTTGCGTCGAGCTGCTGTTCCTCCCGAGTGTCTACGCCCCTTGCCCCACCTGCCATGGCGCTCGCTACAATGTCAAAACGCTCGAGATCAAATACAAAGACAAAACCATCGCGGACGTTCTCGGAATGACGGTTGACGCGGCGACGCAATTCTTCGCCACGACTCTCAGGTGCTTCGCGCTCTCAATGTGCTGCGCGAAGTTGGCCTGGGCTATCTGCGCCTCGGCCGGCCCGCCACCGAGCTCTCGGGTGGTGAGGCCCAGCGCATCAAACTCGCCACCGAGTTACAGCGTATCCAGCGCGGCAACACACTCTATATACTCGACGAACCAACAACCGGGCTGCATGCTTCCGATGTAGAGAAGCTCGTTGCGCAGCTCGACGGTCTAGTCGAATCTGGCAATAGCGTGATTGTTGTCGAGCACGATATGCGAGTGGTAGCGGCCAGCGACCACGTCATCGACATCGGTCCCGGTGCAGGTGAAGAAGGGGGCCACGTCGTCGCATCCGGAACCCCTGCCGAGATCGCGCGTGCGTCCGGCAGCCGCACGGCACCTTACGCTCACTACCGATGCAGCAATCTGCTCCGCACCAGATGCTTAATATCCGGTTTGAATTCATTCCACAGATTACCTTCGGCGAACCCCAGAAGATTCGCCCCCGCCAGATTCCACACTCCCCGGTGCCCCAGGTTTTCTTGCGTTGGATTTTCTTGGCCGGGGCGGCTCGCATTGATAATCTCCGCGCTTCCCACCGCCGCAACAATGTTGGCAAACGCGATGTCATTGCCGCGCGGTGTTTCCAGGATCAGAGTGCTGGCGAGTGCGTGCCCCGCGCGCTTCCAGACATTGTGGCTAAGAGATGGTTTATATCGCAAGTCTTCGTGTAGCGCGGCGGCCGCGCCGCTTTGAATGCCATACGTCACCAGCCTTCGGGTGAAGGAGGAGACCAGATGATTGGTATAGTTATCGGCGCCTCGCCCCCAAACATGATCTGGACTGATAAACAGCAAAGTCGCTGATGAAAACAAGGTGGCGGCATAGGGCTGCACCTCGGTCACGGTTTTGTCGGTGAAAATCGCCAGCCGCTCGCGCAAGGTAAACGGGATCGCAGGGTCCGGGGATATTCCTAGCGGGCTCGAAAACGAACGCTGGAGATTTTCGTACATCCGGTCTTGATCGTTGTTCTGAAACGTGATTTTGTGATAGAGAAATTCGCCCAGATGCGCCAGGCGGCTCTCCGAGGTTTGAGATCCGTGTCCGTCGAAGTGTACCCACGCCTGCAGCGGTTCATCCGCCACCCTTCGAAAGATGACGTGCATGGAGGGCGACCTGTTTTCACGGCAGCTTTGGATGGACGCAGCATGAGTATGCGCCAGCCGAAATACCAGAGGGTCCTGCGACCACGTCACCGGATCGTTCAGGCAGTCTTGTAACAGTTCTTCGCTGCCATCGGTCACTTCCACGTTCTTCGGCTTCTCGATACCGAACGTGAGCTTCGGCAGGTCGCCTTGGCTCAACCGGTATTCCACATTCGACTTGATGGTGTGCTGATCTAGCTCCTGGGCCATGCCAGCCAGACTGGCCAGCAAAGCCAATGATATTGCCGCTGAGTACCGCATACAGGCCACTAAAAGCGGTTCGATTATACAGGAGACTGGGATTACTGGCTGTACAAAATTGCTCAAGCATGCCGGATTTCGGTATGTGATACCGAAGCGTCCCCTTGTCCCCATCCACGTGAAGTTGCTCTCCATCATGGACATGGGCCCACAATCCTGCAACATTCACGACCCGTGGGTATTCCGTATTCTCCCGTGACGATAGCAGTGTGACTGAGGTAAAGTACCTTATGGACAAAATGGATCTAAGTTCTATATAGAGTGCAACCCTCCAGCCGTACAGCGATTCTAGAGACCGAAGAAGAGCGCACTCGCCGTGCATATTTTGAGCTGCCCGATTCGGAAGCCGAGGCCGACGATTGGGCGTCCGCCGAGGAATGGAATCCTGCAAAGGCCTTCTAGGGACGCACTACTCCCTATCCAGCCTCTCAATTTCGCGATCGACCTTCTGCGCTTCTTTCCAAAACGCGAACCAGATAAATGAGAGGACCACTGCCATCACAATCAACGGCGTAGGACCTGCCAGAAGCCGCAGCACGCGGGCAGACTGAACTCCCAAGTTCTTCGCCGCGAGCACCGGCGCACCTCCCCACCACAAGGCCACTATGGCGGGAGCGAACAACACCACCCCCCAGCGCACCCCAAGCAGTGTCCGGCGCTGCACCTCATATCCGCGTCGCAGAAACTCTAAACACGGCCCCGCCGGAGCCATCTTGAGCGGGCCGCGCCGCAGCGTCCAGCCCACGTAGCAGCATAACGCGAGCATCCATACGTTCCCCGCGATGAGCCAGGGCGCGGGGGAATTCATGAGTAACTTGATCAGGCCACGAAGGTACGCCGCGACAGAGAGCGCAGTCAGCCCCAACAGCACCCAGTACACTGGTACGTTTTTTCTTTCCCACCTGCGCGCCATCGCGCATACTTCATCAGTCGATATCCGCATTGACTCTTCCTCCTGTGATTTCCACAATTCTTCGTGGGATTGCTCCCGATCATCTTCGTGCATGGTTCGTTCCTTCGGCCGATTGCCGGTTTAGCAGCCTCTTGATGCGGTGAATCTTGGTCGCGACGTTGGCCGCCGAAAGTCCTGTTACTTCCGCAATTGAAGACGCTTGTTCGCCCTCGAGGTAGAGCAGAATGATCTGCCGGTCGAGCGGCTTGAGACGATAGATCCGGTCGAGCAGCCTCGAAACCGAAAGCCGCTGATTGGCCTGAGCCTCGCCATCAACGAATCCGGGCTCAGTTTCCAGAGCGTCGAGATCCACCAGTCGGGCCGACGCGCGCCGATTGCGCACGATGTGCGACGCCGCCACGTTGTGGGCTACTCGATAGACCCAGGTCTGCAAACTGCACCCGCCATCAAACTTTCGGAGGCTGCGCCAAAGTTCGATATGAATCTCCTGCAGCAAATCGTGCCTTGTCTCCGGATCAGCCTCATAGCCCCTGACCAGCCGCTGGAGCGCCGCGCCGCAGTTCGCGCTGGCTTCCTTATATAACTCGTCCTGTTCATCCACTGGCGGCTATTCTTGCCTCTACTTATCACAGTCTCCGGTTTGCCCCGGTTTCTTACACTCAAATGAGCTGCACCGCTCTGACGTGTCCGATCTTCTAATCTTCTTCATATTTCCAATCACTTACTAACCATCGCCCAGCCAGCCCTCCTGCCAGAAGCTATTCTGGAAGCGAATGTACCGTGATCCCGCCACGCCAGCCACTTGCCAACCAGCCACCAGCCCCGATTCCCAAAAAATGCGTCACCAAACACAAAAAGGTGCCTGATGCGTCCCCGCGCCTCACCAGCCACCAGGCACCAGCCATCAACCACCTTTCCCCCGTCTGCTATCATGCCCCTTCGGATCGTCCCCGCAGATGATGCCAACCGCTCCAGAAGCCGCCGCCTCCACGCCGCCTAAACCTAGCTCCCTCCGCCCTACCCGCGCTCGCCACGCCGTGCTCGCCATGACCGTCGCGGTCTACATGATCACCTACATGGACCGCACCATCATCGCGTCGGCCATGCCCCTCATCCAGAAAGAATTCGGCTTCTCGCTCATCACCGTCGGCTGGATACTCGCCAGCTTCCGCTGGGGCTTCACCCTCTTCCAACTCCCCGGCGCATGGTTCGGCGACAAAATCGGCCCGCGCCGCGCCCTCGCGATTATCGTCACCTGGTGGAGTATATTCACCTCCCTCACCACCTTCGCCTGGAACGCCGCATCCATGGTGGCCATCCGCTTCGTCTTCGGCATCGGCGAATCTGGTGCGTTCCCCATTGCCACCCGCTCGCTATCCCGCTGGATGCTTCCGGCCGAGCGCGGCTTCGCGCAAGGCATCACGCATGCCGGCTCGCGATTGGGCGCTGCTGTCACGCCGCCGCTGGTGGTCTGGATGATCCTTCGCTACGGCTGGCGCATGCCGTTTCTCACCTTCGCGGTGCTCGGTCTGGTCTGGTCCGCCGTTTGGTTTTTCTACTATCGCGACTCTCCCGAACAGCATCGCGGCGTTAATCCGGCCGAGCTGGAGCTGATCCACTCCGCCACCGGCGGCCCGCGCCAGCAGATTGGCGGACGCGTCCCCTGGCGTCGCATTCTTTCCAGCCGCACGGTGTGGCAACTGGCGCTCATGTATTTCTGCTACCAATACGCGCTCGCCGTTTACCTCGATTGGTTCCCCACCTATTTGAATACCCATCGCGGCTTCAACCTCAAACAGATGGGCTTTTACGCGAGTCTGCCCTTGCTCGCCGGCACGCTCGGCGATCTCGCCGGTGGCTGGCTTTCCGATCTGTCTCTGCGACGGAGCGGTAACGTCACCCACGCCCGCCGCATCGTTGGTATCGCGGGCTTCATCATCGCGGCCTTGGGAATCCTTCCCGCGACCCTCACTCACGATCCCAAGCTCTGCGTCGCTTTCAGTTGTCTCGCCTTCGGCGGTCTGGAACTCACTGTTGGCGTTTCCTGGGCCATCCCGCTGGACATCGGCGGCGATTTCGCCGGCTGCACGGCGTCTGTCATGAACATGTGCGGCAACATCGGCGGCGCCATTTCGCCCGCGCTGCTCGCCTATTTGGTCCGAGGCTTCGGCTGGGACGTTCCATTTTTCGTCACTTCCGCCCTGTGCGTTTTCGGCGCGATCATTTACGCGAAAATCGATGCGAGCAAGCGCATCTTTGCTTCGTGATCGGGACCGCGTGAGCGGAACCACCGTTGAGGTCCTTGCCGTACTGTTTCTCGCCACCTTCATTCGGTCCGCGCTCGGATTCGGCGAAGCGCTCGTAGCCGTGCCACTTCTGGCGCTTGTGATGCCGGTCCAAGTGGTCGCACCGTTGGCCGTTCTGGTATCGATTAGTGTGGCTGCTGTTGTCGTCATTCAGGATTGGCGCAACGTCCATGTTCGCAGCGCGGGCTGGCTGGTGCTTTCCACTTTGTTTGGCATTCCACTCGGCCTACTGCTCTTGAAGACCGTTCCCGAATCCATCGTCAAAGCGATTCTCGGCGTCTTCATCGTCGCTTTCGCTCTCTACTCGCTTGCCGGTCGCAAGCCGCAGCTCCACAGCGATCGACTCGCACCTTTCTTCGGCTTTATTGCCGGAATCCTAGGCGGCGCTTACGGGATGAATGGTCCGCCGCTCGTCGTTTATGGGGTTCTGAGGCGTTGGACGCCCGCGCAGTTTCGCGCCACCTTGCAAGGATATTTTCTGATTGCGAGTATGGTCGGTATGGCTGGCTACGCGCTCACCGGGCTATGGACTCGTACCGTCAGCCGGTATTTTCTGCTCTCGCTGCCCCTGGCGCTGATCGCGATCTTCCTGGGGACCGTCCTGCATCGACGCCTCAGTAGCGCGCGTTTCCTGGTGTGCGTGAATGTGGGTCTCGCATTGATCGGCCTTCTATTGTTAAGGCAGGCTCTGCATGCTTAGTCTTTGCCAATGGATTTATCTGACGCGCGCCAGCATCGCCATTCGTGAATCCATCTGGGTCTACCCTATCCTCAATGTTCTTCATTGCGTCGGAATTCTGCTTGTTGCCGGAACCATCGTCGTCGTTGACTTGCGGCTGCTGGGCTTCGGCATGCGTCGGGCCACCGTATCGAGCGTCATCGGCCAAGTCTTGCCATGGACGTTGTCTGGTTTCGCTTTCATGGCCCTTACCGGATCGCTGCTTGCATGGTCCGAACCGGTCAGGCTCTATCACAGCCTGTTCTTTCTCTGGAAACTACTGTTCCTCGCGATGGCAGGCCTGAACGCGCTGTTCTTCCATTACGGCATTTATCGCGGCGTCGATGCCTGGGACTCAGCGTCAGTCACGCCTGCCCGCGCTCGTCTGGCGGGCGTCGTTTCCATCGTGTGTTGGATCTGTGTGATCGCCGCCGGCCGCGCCGTCGGTTATGAGAAGGCAGGATGACATGAGACCACACAGTTTCACTTACGATTTTCCATTCTGCCAGGTGTTCGAATGGATCGAGCGCTCGCCGATCGGCGACTTCATGCGTAGCTCCCGCGTGATCTTTCCCATTGTCGAAAGCCTTCACTTGATCGGTCTGGCGCTCTTCGTGGGAACGTTGCTGTTGATCGATCTGGGTCTGCTCGGCGTTGCAATGCGCCGCCAACCCATCCATCAGGTAGCCGCGGCGCTTGCGCCCTGGACCTGGAGTGGCTTCGCGTTACTGATGCTCACCGGACCAATCATGTTCACCGCGCAGGCCGCCAAGTGGCACGATAATCCGCTGTTTTGGCTCAAAGTTCTATTGCTGATTGTGGCCACCCTCTTTCAGCTCGCCGTTCATCGGAAAATCACTTCCGAACAGCCGCCAAAGCTAGTTGGCGCTATCTCTCTAGTCCTCTGGATTTGCGTCGCTCTTTCAGGGAAGACGATGGAGTTTGTGTGAAGGTGGTTCCGGAACTGCTCAGCGATCCAGTCCGAACTTCGGCTGGTGTGCGTTGCCTTCGATCTTGATTTTCACGTATGTCCCCGCGCCGCTCTTTGCAAAAAATGGGTCGGCCGGTTTTAGCACCCATCGCTTCCAGCCTGTCATGGTCTGCGAAAGCTTAGCGTCCAGCTTGAGCGCGCCATGAAAGTCGAGCATGTCACTCGCTAGATTGTAGTTTCCAGCCACCGAGACTGCGGCTCCCGGCACTTCAAACGCAAGCGATCGAAATGTCATTACTTGGTTTTCCAAATGGAACGAACCTTGCATCTTCGAAATTACCTCATCGATGCCTTCGTTCTTCGGTTGCCCTTGCCCGCGCCGGCTCAATTGATCGATCTGATCTTGAATGGTGGATTTCAGGAACTTCGCATCGCGCAAATCGAACGTGCCATCCAGCCGCAGCTTTTGCTTCACCTTGCTGGTCAGCGGCGGAATGTCAATTTTCGATTTCATATTGATGAAGCCTTCCATGAAAGGCTGACCCTTCATGGCCAGGCGCAGCAGATCGCGCATATCGCCGTTCGGCATGTTGACTTGAAGACTGATGCCTCGCTGCGAGTATTCCTCATGTTTAATCACCGCGCCGGCGGTGGTGAAGTTGGTATGGCCCAGTGTTGCCCGTACCGGCTGCAGCACGGTATTGCCGTTAGTCCCGTCCACCTGAGCTTCAAATGTGGTGGAAAGGGGCAGGGGATTGCCGGCCATCTTCAACTGAAAGTGTGGAACGTACGTCGTGCCTCGCGCCCTGACGGAATTCAGGGATCCGTCAAAAGTTCCTTTCGAAGACAGCGTGCCTGCGATCGCGGCGAAGATTCCGAGGTCGGCGTTGTCGAAGGTATAGTTACCCAGGAGTGGCGTATCGCCTGGCTCGGATGCATCCCACGGCCCGAAGTTGCCTGTGCTTTTCACCGTTCCCGGTGGTTTTGGAATCGTCAGATCGGCGTTATAGCGCATCGCGGAATTCTCGCCCGCCGACTGCAGATGCAGGCGCGCGATATTGAACCGGAGCGGTTTTCTGCCAGTGTCCTTCGGCAACAACACCAGCACGGCATCGTTAATCTGGACATTCTGAATGATCACATTGGAATTCAAACCTCCACCGCCGGCGACGTTCTTGCGCTCGCCTTTGGGTGGGATGTTGATCTCCATTCCTTCCAGCGACACGAAATTGACCGACTTCTTCGGTTCGAACAACACCCCGAGATCCACGGTGAAGAAGACTTTCTTGATGCTGAACAGCGGCGGCCGGCTGGAGTCGGCTCCGAACCGCATCGCAAGACCGTCCCCTTCCACCGCGACGATTGCGCCGCGCCCATGCCGCAGCAGAATCTGGAGCGTCGACATCTTGGGGCGATTGATATGCATCGCCGCCAATTCGACATCGCTGTGGAAGCGATCACGCAGGTATTGGATAGCCTGCGCGCGCAGGGTGGGCTCAAAGTTCTTGGCAACTATGGATGCCGCGATGAAGGCTCCCACCATCAGGACCAGCACGACCAGGACGATGCCGCCCAGCCACAGTTTCTTACGTTTACTCACAATCGTCTCACGTTGGATGATTGCTACGGTCGATTGTTTCGCTTACGGCAAAAACTCGGTGTGAAGGATGAAATCGAGTTTCGGAAACCGCTGGACCAGGTACTCATTCGCCTCGCCCTCCACCCGGGTAGGGTCGATATACTTACCTTCCGGCCGCATCTCGCCATAGCCCGCATAGAACTTATCCACTACATCCATGCCTTGCACCACTTTCGCGAAGGGGACGAATCCCTGATCGTCCAGCGCTTGGTTGTCGGCCAGGTTGATAAAGATTTCTGTAGCCCTGGTCCCTGGGTCCGACTTGGCGAAGGCCAGCGCGCCCCGCAGGTTCTTCTGTTGAGGCGGATCGTCGGCGATAAACATGGTGCGCCATTTGTCATGCACGTTGAAGTTGCGATGAACGCCAAACTGTGCGATGAATCCTGGTACCACGCGGAAAAACCGGCCCTGGTCGAAATACTTCATTCCAACCAGCTCGTGGAAACGATCCGCTCCATGCGGCGCCCAGTCACGGTGAGCCTCCACGACAAAATCCCCTTGAGATGTTTGAAACTTTACGCGGAAAACTTCCGGGACCACCACCACGGCCTTCGGTGCCTCTTTGTGGCAGGCCGTCAGAAGCAATGCTGTTATGAAAACGGTTCCGATGCGCATCCCCAATTAGGGTACACTGGCCAGCAGCCATGCAAGGAAAAGTAGTGGTGATTACCGGCGGCACGTCGGGCATCGGCCAAGTGTCGGCGGAGAAACTGGCGGCAATGGGCGCCCGAATCGTGCTGGTCGCCCGCAGCAAAAGCCGGGGTGAGGCCACGCTCGCGAAACTGCAGGAGCTGGCTCCAAAGGAAAGTCACAGTGTTCACTACGGCGATGTTTCTCGCCTGAACGACCTGAATCGCCTGGCTGCGGAGATCCGGTCGGCGGAGCCGCGCATCGACGTACTGATTAACAACGCGGGAGCGGCTTTTGGCGAGCGCCAAGTCACCGAAGACGGTCTGGAGCTGACCTTCGCGACCAATCACATGTCGTACTTCGTCCTGACACACGGCTTGCAGGACGGGCTTTTGGCCGCTGGCGCCGCGCGAGTGATCAATACTTCTTCGCATGCTCATTATCGCGCCAAGATCGATTTTGACGATTTGCAGATGCAGAACAACTTTGGCGGTTTCAAGGCCTACGGTTGTTCGAAGCTTTGCAATATTCTTTACACGCGTGCGCTGATGCGGCGGCTGGAAGGAACTGGCATCACCGCCAACAGTTTGCATCCTGGATTTGTGAAAACGCGGATCGGCGAAGAGGGCAAAGGTCTTGGAGCGGCGGTTTTCCGTTTCATGAAACATTTCGCCATCACTCCCGAAAAGGGAGCGGAGACGATCGTGTATTTGGCTTCTTCCGGCGATGTGGCCAAAACGACCGGGCTTTACTTCTATAAGTGCAAACCTGTCGAGCCTTCGAAGCTGGCACAGGACGACGCTGCGGCCGAGCGGCTCTGGCAGGAAACCGCGAAATTGGCCGGAATCAAAGAATAGTTATTTAAGTACCAGTCCTTGGATCGCTTCCAGTTCCTTGCCGGCTTCCGAGAGTTTTCCTTGTGAGACCAGTTCCCGATAGCGCTGGAAGTGCTGGCGAATTTCCGCAATGCGCGCGTCAGGCTGCCCGGACGGTTGCGCGGGCGCGGTAGTGGTTGTCGTTGTGGGCTGCGCCGCCGCTGGGGTCTGTTCGGGCGATGGCGGCAACTTTTCGCCCGCCAATTGGGCCAGCGCTTGCGCGTAGGTGTCGGAGTAAACCAGATTGTTACCCATCGCGAGAGCCACCTTCTTCAACTGCGGCATCTTGGCTTGAGACGCCTGGATGTAGATGGGCTCAACGTACAAAAACGTATGTTCGACGGGCAGCACCAGCATTTGGCCGCGCAGAACCTGCGAGCCTTGCTGATTCCATAGCGTCAAGTCCTTGGAAATGTTTTGATCCTGATTGATGCGCGCTTCTACTTGCATGGGCCCGAGAATGATCTCCTGTTTGGAGAGAAGCAAAACCACTTTTTCGCCCAAATGTTCTCCATCGCAGCGAGCCATCATCAGGCCGATCAGGTTGTCGCGGTTGCGCGGCGTGAACGGCGTCATCAACAGGAATTCGGGCTTGGTTTCTCCGGGCAGCGTCGCGACCACATAAGTAGGCGCTACCGGACCCGGCGTGCCGCCTTGCTCGTTCGTGAACTTCGCGGTGTCCCAGGCGTCGGACTTGTTATAGAACGTATCGGGATCTCGCATGTGGAATAGCCGGTAGATGTCTGCCTGCACGCGGAAAATCAATTCGGGATAGCGGACATGGCGTCGCAGATCGGCGGGCATGGCGGAAGACGGCTCGAATAAATCGGGAAAGAGGTTCCGATAAGCCTGGAGCAGCGGGTCGTCCGGTTCAAAAACGTAGAAATGCACCGTGCCATCGTAGGCATCCACAGTCGCCTTCACTGAATTGCGGATGTAGTTGAACTCGCCGATCCCTTCCATACCAACTTTGGCCGAATAGGGATGGACATCGGAAGTCATGTAGCCGTCGACGATCCAAACCAGGCGTCCGGCGTCGGTAAGCACCAGGTACGGATCGGGATCCCAGTTCAAGAAATCGGCCATCGCATTCAGCCGCGCCGTGATATTGCGGCGAATCATCATTCGGCTGTCCTGGGTGAGGTACCCGGTCAGCAGAATGTTGATGTCCTCGCGCGAGACTGCGGCAGCAGCCCGCATCAGAAGCGAGGAGATCGGAAAACCGCCTTTGCCTTGGTAGTGAGTTTCGACGTTACGATCGCCAGAGGGGTAATCGAACTCGGCCTGCGCGGTGTCGACGAATACCGGGTCTTGGACGTTTTCGCCGTAATATAACTCCGGGCGCGTGAGCTTCAAGCCGGGTATGCTGATGACCGGCGGTGCATCTTTGACGATCAACTCGGGCAGCCCCTCCGGGGAGACTCGATTGGCTTCCGCCATCACGATGCCGTAACCGTGCGTGTAGATGAAGTGCGGGTTGATCCAGCGCGTCCCGGCCTCGCCGAGCTGCGTAAGATCCAGTTCGCGAGGCGACAGCATCATCTGGCGCAGTTGGCCGTCGATGGTGTAGCGATCGACATCGGTATCGGAATAGATGTAGGGCCGGTAAGGCTGGAGCTGCGTAATGGCATCGTGGAAAGCGTGCCAATCCCAGAGGCGTACGTTGTCCAGTAGGGGCTGATGTTCCTTGAAGTCGACGGGTTCGTTGGGCTTCGCCGTGAATTCAACCTCATTCGTGCGTTGGTCGATGCCGAACGCTGACCGCGTCGCCTCGATATGCTTTTGGATGTAAGGCCGCTCTATGGAAATCTCGTTTGGTTTGACGTACACGGCGCCGATGATGGGCGGGACCACGGCGCGCAAAACGATGGCCCCTACCACCGCGATTAACGCCGAGCGCCAGCGGCTGGCAAGCAACAACCCCGCCGAAATCACGCAACCGGCGATCTCGACCCATTGCAACGGCAGGACAATGTTCTGATCCACATAGTCAATGCCCACCATGAAGCTGCCGTGTTCTTCGAGCAGCAAACCGTATCGCCCCAGGAAAAAGCGAACGGCCATTGCAAGCAGAAACACGGCGCCCAGTCCGCGCAAGAATTTGCTCTTCAGCGCGCCCGTCAAATTGAGCTCCGTGACGCTCATCCCCTGCACGTTGCTCCAGTCGCCCACACGGCCCGTGAGTTCCCAACCTCGTTCAGCAACCCAATAGATCAATGCGCCTAGGACAACGATGCCGAGCAGTAATCCCAGAAGGTCGGAATAGAACGGAATCTTGAACAGGTAGAAAGATAACGGATTGCCGAAGACCGGATCATGCCAGGCAGTGGCGGCACCGCCCAAATCACGACCGCCGAAGTAGCGCACCACGGTCCAGGTATCGAGTGTGGAGAGCGCTACGACTACTGCGAGCAGGAAGATTCCGATAGCGGTGAGTTTCGCGTACAGCGGATGTTCACGGAGACGGACATGGGCCTTTTGCAGCGCGAGCGAGTGCGCAATCCAGAAAATGACGAAAGCGATGATTGTCGCGCCGGTGGCTGGAATCACGCTATAGGCCAAAATGCTGTACCAGGTGTGTAGCTGGCCCATTTCCTTCCACCACTGGTAGTCGATGGTCCAGCCGCAGAGCCAGCGCAGCGCTACGAATAGAACGATGGCGACGATGGCGTACCAGAGGCAACCGCCGCGAGCTTGGCGGCCGGAAATCTGACGATGACGAAATGAGGTGTCCAAGGCTGTAGTAACTGTACCTTATTGCAAAGCTGCCGGCACTATTGTGAGGCTGCCGGTATGCCGAGGCCGACGTGATCGGCGGCCCAAACGACTTTTCCGCTGACAAGTGTAGCCACCGGACCGCCGCGAAAGGTGTGGCCATCAAAGGGGGAATTGCGGCTCTTGGAGGCAGAGCGGTTCACGTCGTACGTCCAGGAGCGTTCTGTATCGAAGAGTGTGACATCGGCGGGAGCGCCAACGGCGAGGCGTCCCCGATTGAGATTGAGCACGCGATCGGGACCGGTGGTGAATAGCTCCACCATGCGCAGCAGCGAGATTTTTCCAGGATGAACCAAACGTTCCAGAGTAATTCCAATGGCAGTCTCAAGACCGAGAATGCCGAAAGGGCACTGTTCAAACTCCTGCATCTTTTCGCTGCCGGCGTGCGGAGCGTGATCGGTGGCGATGGCGTCAATGGCTCCGGAGACGATGCCCGCGGTGATGGCGGCGACGTCACAAGTGGAGCGCAGGGGCGGCTTCATTTTGTAGTTGCTGTCGTAGTCCGGCATCTCGCTATCGCTGAGAGCGAAATGATGCGGCGTGGCTTCGCTGGTGACTGCAAGTCCGCGCGCTTTTGCGAAGGCCAGCATTTCGACTGAATGACGCGAAGATATGTGGGCCACGTGAAAGTGCGCGCCCGTGAGCTCGGCGAGCAGGATGTCGCGTGCCACCATAACGTCTTCGGAAGCTGCAGGAATGCCGCGCAGTCCAAGGCGCACGCTCTGGACGCCTTCGTTCATGTCGCCTCCCGAGCTGAGGTGCAAGTCCTCGCAATGATCGATCACGGGAAGACCAAAGGATCGCGCGGTTTCCATGGCGCGCCGCATCACGCGTGCGTTCATTACAGGACGGCCGTCGTCGGAGATGGCAACGATGCCAGCGTCCTTCATCAATCCAATGGCGGCTAGTTGCTCGCCCGCGCTTCCTTTGGTGATGGCGCCGATGGGAAACACATTCACCACGGCATGGCGCTGGGCGCGCTCGATGATATAGCTGGTAACGGTGGCGTTGTCGTTGACGGGCGAGGTGTTCGGCATGCAACAGATGGATGTGAATCCACCGGCCGCGGCCGCGCGCGATCCACTCTCGATGGTTTCGGCGTGTTCGAAGCCGGGCTCGCGTAGGTGGACATGCATGTCGATAAAACCTGGCGCGACCATGAGTCCGGAGGCGTCGAGTTCGATGCTGCCGGCGACATCAATATTCGGACCGATGCCGGCAATGCGGCCATCTTCAATGGCTACGTCGCAGACCGCGTCCAGGCGGCTGGCCGGGTCCATCACGCGGCCGTTACGAATGATCAGTTTCGACATCAGTTTCCGAGGATGCGCTCCAGCACCGCCATGCGCACCGCAATTCCATTTTCCACCTGATTCAAGATCACGGAGCGCTGCGAGTCAGCCACTTCGGACGATATTTCGCGGCCGCGATTAATGGGGCCAGGATGCATGACGATGGCGTCCGGCTTCGCGAGGCTCATGTGTTCCAGGCGCAGACCGTAAAACTGGAAGTATTCGTTCGCCGAGAATGCGGCTTCGTGCTGGCGCTCAAGCTGCACACGCAACATCATAATGACGTCGGCGTCGCGGATGGCATCCTCCATTTTGTGTGTGAGGCTGATATTGGGCGCCAGATGAGCGAGTTCAGGCGGCAACAGCGACGCGGGTCCGCATAGGACGATGTGCGCGCCGAATTTCGATAGCAGATACATGTTGGAGCGGGCCACACGGCTATGCGCGATGTCGCCGATGATAGCGACGCGTAAGCCTTCGAGCGTGGGGCGCCGGTCGAGAATGGTGCGTGCGTCGAGGAGCGCCTGGGTGGGGTGCTCGTGCGTTCCGTCGCCAGCGTTGATGATGGGCGTTTCCACGAGATAGCGTGCGAGAAAGTGGGGAGCGCCGGAGGCGGCGTGGCGCATCACGATGGCATCGGGATGCATGGCTCCGAGGGTGTTCAGGGTGTCGACCAGCGATTCGCCCTTGGAGACGCTGGAGGCGGAGGCGGTGATGGAAATGGCATCGGCACCCAGGCGCTTGGCCGCGATCTCGAAGCTGGTGCGGGTGCGCGTGGAGGCTTCGAAGAACAGATTCACGATCATGCGGCCCCGAAGCTGATCGGACTTCTTGGAGTCGGTTTGCCGCGGCTGAAAACGCTTGGCCCGGTCGAGGATTCCTTCGATCTCGACTCGATCCAGCGATTCAATTCCCAACAATCCACCCGGCATTTGTTCTCCCTAAGCATCGCGCACAACGCAGCGAAACGCGATTGTTTTCTCCACCTTTCGAGCGCGTCCCGCGCTGAGCGCTCCTAGGTCTTTTCGACCAACAGCACCTTGTCGTTCTGGTCTATTTCTTGAAGCTTTACTTCAATGATCTCGTTGGCGCTGGTCTGGACCATGCGCCCGACGTAGCGGGCTTCAATAGGCAGCTCACGCCAGCCGCGATCGATCAGGACCAGCAATTGCACGCGGGAGGGCCGCCCCTGGTCGAACAGGGCGTCCAGCGCGGCGCGGATGGTCCGGCCGGTGTAGAGCACGTCATCAATGAGGATGATGTCTTTGCCAGTAACCGGGAAATTGATTTCCGTGGCGTTGTGTACCGGCTTTTCGGATACGGTGGAAAGATCGTCACGGTATAAATTGATGTCGAGAAAGCCAACCGGAATCGGGAGGTTCTCGAGATTCATGATCTTTTCAGCGAGACGGAGCGCCAGCGGCACGCCCCGGCGACGGATCCCGATGAAGGCTAAGCGGTGCAGATCCTCCGTTTTTTCCAGGATCTCATGCGCCAGCCGGACCAAGGTGCGGTCGATCTCGGAGGCGCTCATCAACTGCGCTTTTTCGCGTGTGGAAACCATGGGGTGTGATGGGGAGGTTGACTACTGGCTCCCTCCGGTCGCGGCTCTGAAACAGCGTAACATAATCACAGCGCCACTTCGGGATCACAGCGCCACTTCGGGATCACAGCGCCACTTCGGGATCACAGCGCCACTTCGGCTGCGTCAAAAGCGCTTCAGCCGGTCGCGAATGCGCTTGGCGAGCCGGTCGATATCGTCGGTTTTTTTGAGGTCACCGACGGAAAGAACGTTGTAATCACTTTTCTCCAAATCGGCCTTCAGTTCGTCGGCCAACTTAGAGAGCGCGCGGACGTCTTCGAGGTTCTTTTGATAATCCGCCTTCAGGATTTCCTCGCGCTGAAGTCTGCCATTCGGCAGACGAACTTCTTCCCCCGCTTCGGGAGGCAGAGGGCGCACGGGAGGGCCTTGCTGCGCCGTCAAGGCGAGCGCGAGGGAGAAGAGGAGCACGATTCGGCAGGTGATGGGAGAAGTCATCGGGGCACCCTTTTCCATCATAAGCCGGTGATTTGTGAGTGATCTATTAAGATCTAGAATCCCTTATAATCCATGCATGCCGACTGTTGAACGTTTTGCACCCGGCGAATTCTGTTGGATTGAGCTGGCAACCTCAAACCAGAATGCGGCGAAAAGTTTTTACGCTGCGCTTTTCGGATGGACCGGCAGGGATGTTCCAACTGGTCCCGATGCGGTCTATAGTTTATTGGAGCTCCGGGGGCGCATTGCAGCCGGGGCATTCACGATCAGTCCTAGTGAAAGCGCCGCCGGCATTCCGCCCCATTGGCATCTTTACGTAGCCGTCGCGAGCGCCGACGAAGCCGCGAAGAAGGCCGCGGAACTGGGGGGCAAGGTGGTGGAAGCGCCGTTCGATGTGATGGACCGGGGCCGAGCGGCCCTCATTCAGGACCCGACTGGCGCCTTTTTCTCGGTGTGGCAGGGCAACCGGCGCCCGGGTATTGGGGTAACAGGTGAGGCGGGCGCGTTTTGCTGGGCCGACTTGAACACGCCGGATCAGGCGCGTGCCAAAACGTTTTACGAAGGGCTTTTCGG
>JBEKRO010000069.1:0-35547 GCA_049518655.1 Bryobacteraceae bacterium
TCCCACCGCGCCGACGGCGGTTCATATTCTCAAATCGAAGAAGAAGGCGGCTCACGCCGCCTAAACCCAAACCGGACAGATCACGTGTTAATCAAACCGGACATCTTGACTTGTTAACGACACAACCTTCCCATTTGCTCTTACGTTCTGGCGATGCTGATCAGCGGAACTGATGGAGCGCAAAACTGCACCCCAAGGTCAATTCCAAAACGGCAGCGCGGAACAACAAGGTCGTCCGGTCTTGCCGCGTAGTTTATTCCTCCGGAATGCGGACGGAGACCGTGAGATCCATGTCCATGGCGTGCAAGAAGCCCTGCAGCCGCTCCAATGAGGTGGCCGTTAACTGTTGGCCGCTGCCGATCAGACACATGCCACTCCGGACGCAGATGTCCTGTTCGAGGATCATGCCGGGCTTAAGGCCGGAGACTGGCACTATTTTGGTCCGTTCAGCGAGTTCCACTTCTTCTATACGGGCGATGGCTGACATCACATCCGGATGATAGTGATTCGTGCGCAACCGCATGTCGGCCGTAGCAGCGGCATGCGACAGCCCGCGGTGCCGTCGCTCATCAAAATCAATGGCAGCCTGTAGGATCGCAGCCCCGAAAGGAACCAGATCCCGGGCGGCGTCGGGCTCTGAAGCTGGCCCCATCCCCTGGTAGGGAGCAAACTGGGCTTCGACGATCTTTGCGACGCTCTGAAGCTTCGGAATCCGCTCAATAATTCGGGCAGCGGCGGCCGGGTGCTCGTGAAAGCGGCACGACTCTTCCGGAGACAAGGGTAGGTTTGTCGCCAACTTATTTGCGATGTCCGCCGGAATCGTGATCCAGCCGATTTGCGAAAGCATCGCTGCCGCTTCGATCTGCCAGGAAGACGTCATCTTGAGGATACCTGTCAGTTGGCGGACGTAGCGCAGCACTCGAGCGGTACGGCTAAACGCCACCGGCTCGACAATGCTCAAGATTTCAGAAAGAACCTCGACGCAGCCAACCAATGTTTGTTGCGTTAACTGCCGCTCCGCCACGATTAAGCGGTGCTGTTCCATGGCCGCCTCGATCACCTTGCCCAGGATAGTGGCGCTACTGGGCTTCAGCAGAAACCGAAAAATGGCTCCCTGATTGACGGCCGCTACGGCATCCGCAAGGTCGGCCTGCCCGGTGAGCATCACACGAACGGTATCGGGTGACTGCGCCCGAACCGCCGCGAGAAACTGGATTCCGCTCATGCCTGGCATCCGCAGGTCCGATATGACGACGGCGAAGGGACCTTTGCTGGCAATGGCAGCAAGCCCCTGCTCCGGACCGACTGCCGTTTCGATGGTGAAGGTCTTGCGAAACTGCCGCTGAAAAGCGGCCAGGATATTGGGGTCGTCGTCAACACACAGGATGGACTCCGATGCTTTCCCAGACCCAACGCCGCTATCTTCGGCGAGCCGAGGCTTCTCGGTTGCGTTTGGCTGCTCGGGGGCAGTTTCAACGGGCGTCACTTCTCTGGCCCTCCTCGCGGGCTGAAAGAGCAGAAGTTATGCCGGCTCCGGCACTCCGATAGAAGCAGATTTACTTGCATTGAGTCTCCCTTTGAACGACTTCTTCCGCGGCTTTTCGCCACGCCGCCAGCGATCCGATCAATTCGGTTGAACCTCCGCAAAGATCGTCGAGAGCTGCCACCGGGAGGCTCTTCGAAGCCTCCTGCTCCAATAGGTCCGCTATGCGCACGGCCAGACTTACATCGATTGTCGTATCCGCCGTGGCGCGAACAGGCTGGTGGTGCTCGGACACAGCGGCGACCACCGGCGCGGGAAGTCCCCACAACGCAAGAAGGTACGCTCCCATCGCTGCGTGGCTGGTGCCTATGATCTCTCCCTCCAGAATGTGCAAGGGACCACTCTGGTCGCGCGACGCTTGCAGGGCGCGTTCAAACTGTTCGGGCAATCGGGCGGCAAGGATAAGTTTTCCAACGTCGTGGAGCAGTGCTGCAACCGACGCCGCTGCAGCGTGCCTCCGCGGTACCGGCAGGCGCGCCACGATTGCCGCCACGCAACGGGAATGGCGCTGGGTCTCCTCCACGGAGAAGCCGGCCACCCGGCATCCGCAATCGAAGGTACGAAAGAGTTCTACCGTGATGACCAGTTGCTTCAGTACATCAAACCCCAGAAATCCTACCGCCATGGGAACGGTGGCAATTTCGTGGGACAAGCCGAAGAAAGATGAGTTGACAAGCTGCAATACCTTGGCGGCTACAGCCACATCCCGTTCGACAATGGCGCTGACTTGGTCTAGCGATGCCTCAGGGTTGTCGACCGCAGCCACCAGCGCCGCATAGGTGCTTGGCAGAGCTGGCAGTTCCCCAATGGCGGCAATGACGCGGCGGATCGCGTCATCGGGGACCGTTGAGACTCCACAGGAACGTTCGATCGCTGCTTGGAGCTTGCTGGCATCGCAGGGCTTGGTTAGAAACTGATGCGCAACCGGCACCGCGCGCATGGCGGCCTCTTTCTCAAATTGTCCCGAGAGAACAATCCGCATCATGCCGGGATAGCGCTCCCGCACCAACTCGAGCAACTGGGCCCCGTCCATTCCGGGCATCCGCATGTCGCTCACAATTACGTCGTGAGCGCTGCCGGCAAGGATGGCGAGAGCCTCGTTGCCGCTGTTTGCGAATGACATCTCCCACTGCTTGCGGCACGGACGGAGCATTCGTTGGAGCCCTTCCAGGATTCTGGGCTCGTCGTCAACGAACAGAATGCGTTTCATAAGAGCGCCAGTTCAGACGCAGGTTGCGCGTTATCGGCGTTGGTCTCCAGCATCTTTCCAATGGGAAGCGACACGAGAAACGTGGTGCCGTGCGGAAGGTTGGGTTCAAAAGTAATTCTGCCCCCGTGTCTTTCCACAACGATGTTGCGGGCAATCGCAAGTCCCTGGCCAGTGCCCTTTCCGACCTCTTTGGTTGTAAAGAACGGCTCGAACACTCGCGATTGCACGATCGCCTGAATGCCGCAGCCGGTGTCGCTGATCGAGACGATAGCCTCGCCGCGCTCGCATCGTGTTCTTACGCGGATCTCGCCTCGGGCCCCACTCTCTTTCACCACGTCGCCAATCGCGTGCGCGGCATTCACCAGCAGATTCAGGAAGACTTGGTTTAGGTCGCCAAGGTTGCACCACACGGGCGGCAACTCGGCGAAGTCCGTCACTACATCGGCCACGTACTTCAACTCATTACCAGCCACAATCAACGCATCGGAGAGCGCTTGATTCAGATCGGCGGGTTTCTTCTCGTCGCTCCCCGGATGGGCGAAGGCCTTCATGGCCCGCACAATCGTGGCAATGCGCTCGACACCGTCCAGTGATTGCTCCAGTGCCCGCGGCATTTCGCGGCTCAAATACCCCATATCCACCCGGTCTCTAGCAGCGTTCACCTGATCGGTCAAGCCGTGCGGGATCTCTCCGGTCAGCGCCGCAAGGAGCAAGCGCTCGTATTGTTGGAAAACAGCTTGCCGATCCTTGAAGGAGTCACACAGAAACCTCAGGTTATCCCCGACGTACTGAATGGGCGTATTGATCTCATGGGCAATGCCGGCCGCCAACTGTCCCACCGCTTCCAGCTTCTGCGCATGTCGTAGATCGAGTTCCAGCCGTTTCCGTTCGCTGACATCCAGCGCCATGATGAGGATCGTCCTGCGCTCGTGGAATTCAAGCCGGTGAACGGTGATTTCCACATCCAAGGTCCGGCCATCTTTTGTCACGTGATTCCTGGCTTCGCGCGACAGATGCGTTGCATCGAGCGCCTCCAGGCTGCGCTTCAGCAGCGCTCGATCGCTGGCGGGATAAATATCGTTGAGGCGCATGTTATGAAACTCGTCGGGCGTATAGCCGTAGGTCTGGGTGGCGGCGTCATTCACTTCCAGGATCTCCAGCGTCTCAACATCGCACACAAAGACGGCGTGAGGAACCGCGGAGAACAGGAGCCGGAACGAGGCTTCGCTCCTTTTTAGTTCCTCCATCGTCTCCTTCCACTCCGTGATGTCCCGCGAAATACCAACGATGATGGGCTGGGCGCAAGAGCCGTCTCTGACAGGCACCTTCGTCATGGCCATCCAGCGCGTAACACCAGAACGGGTGACCGGAACTGTTTGGGAGATGATCGGCTGGCCCGACAGCAGGATCTTCCGATCGTCCGCCCGTAGCAGCTCTGCCGTTTCAGGAGCGAAATAATCCCCCGGGCTTCGGCCACGCGCTGCCTCCGGTTCATGGATGCCAAACCACAGCGCCAGCGCCTTGTTTATACGGATGAACTTGTTGTCGGCGTCCTTGAAATAGATGTAGTCGGGAATGTTGTCGAGCAAGATACGCAGCAGATCGCGCTCCTGTCGCAGTTCCAGGGACTGCGCCGTAAACCGCCTATCGAAGAAGGAGGTAAGTATAGCGAGAAAAAGAACCATGAAAGTGACGCCACCGATACCCACGATTCCAAGCGAAGTGATTTCCACAGCATGACTTAGATCTACGGACCCTGGCAGGGGGCTGAAAGTGACTGCGGCCATCGCGGTATAGTGCATAACCGGGATCGCGAGGCCCATCAATACCGCGCTCGCCAGTTTCCGCTGTCCCGTGGACTTGATCTGCGACCGCAAATGGAATGTCAGCCACAGAGCGACCAGCGAAATCAGAATTGCCAGGATTACGGATAAAATCACGATCCAGACGGTATAGCGGCACATAGCGGGGAGCCGCATTGCTTCCATGCCGACGTAGTGCATGGACGCGATGCCGCTTCCCATAAGCAGTCCGCCAATGCCAGTGCTCATCGGCCCCATCTTGTTTCGGCTCACAACAAACAACGCAACCGCCGATGCGAGGATTGCAGCCACCAGGGACAACAAGACCGTAGGCCAATGATAGTGAACGGTGACCGGAAGGCTGTAAGCGAGCATTCCGATATAATGCATCGACCAAATGCCCATTCCCATGGCTAAGGAGCCGCCCGTCAGCCAAGTGAGTTGAACCGCTCCCCGCGAGGCCGTTACACGTCCTCCCAGATCGAGGGCCGCGTAGGAAGCCAGGATCGAAATAAACACTGACAGGGCGACTAGACGGTAATCGTATGAACTTGCCAGTGTCGTTTCTATAGGCATAGAGTAGGCGGGTAACTCATCAACCACATATCGGCGCACGGATAAAGAGCAACATTGCCCTGGGATTTGTGATGGGGTAGCCTGCCCGTCTGCGCCGAGTGCGGGACGGTTACGAACCCTGGATGGATCGGCTAGCCAACTCTACAAGCTAGCGCTGCGCCCACACTGCCAGTTACAATCTCTAGTTGGTCGTGGGAGATTGATAACTCCGCTCATGAACATCTCCGTCAAAGGCGATTATGCCTTGCACGCGATCTTCGATCTGTCGCTCCAGAAGGCCGGCGAACCAATCAAAATCGCCGACATCGCCAAACGACAAAGAATACCGCAGAAGTTTCTGGAGCTGATTCTGGCCGGCCTGAAACAGGGTGGTTTCGTCGAGTCCCGGCGGGGCGCCGAAGGAGGTTACCTGCTGGCGCGCTCGCCGGATGCCATCACGGTAGGAGAAGTGATGCGTTACGTCGAAGGCGCTAAGAGCAGCAAGCCCGCGCGCAAACAGAGCCCGGCCGATCCGTTCGCCGAAACCTGGCGCCGAGTGGATCAAGCCGTTTCCGACGTAATCGATCAAACCACTTTCGCCGAGCTAGTCCGGAATTGGCGCGACCAGCAGTCCAAGTACGTACCAAACTGGGAGATTTGATGTTCTATCAGGACAATTCGCTGAGCATCGGCCGCACCCCGCTCGTGAAGTTGAATCGCATCGGGCAGGGAACCAACGCAACGATATTGGCCAAGATCGAAGGACGAAACCCTGCCTACTCGGTAAAGGACCGCATCGGCGCGTCCATGATCTGGGATGCCGAGAAGCGAGGGCTGCTGGGACCGGGCAAGGAATTGATTGAGCCCACCAGCGGCAACACGGGAATCGCGCTAGCGTTCGTCGCGGCGGCGCGCGGGTATCCCATCACGCTGGTGATGCCGGAGACCATGTCGGTGGAGCGTCAAAAGGTGCTGCGCGCATTCGGCGCCCAGTTGATCCTCACGGACGGCGCCGCAGGCATGCAGGGTTCCATCGGAAAAGCGGAAGAGGCCGTAGCTTCCGATCCCCAGCGCTATGTGCTGCTCCAGCAGTTCCAAAACCCAGCCAATCCGGACATCCACTTTAGGACCACCGGCCCTGAGATTTGGAATGACACCGAGGGGGCGATCGATGTTTTGGTATGCGGTGTTGGAACCGGAGGGACTATTACGGGCTCGTCACGCTTTATCACTTCCGTTCAAAAGAACAAGAAGGTAATCTCCATCGCCGTGGAGCCTACCGGTAGCCCTGTAATTATGCAGGCCCTCAAAGGCCTGCCGCTACATCCTGGACCGCATAAAATTCAGGGCATTGGCGCCGGGTTCATACCCGGAAACTTGGATCTATCGGTGGTGGATCGCGTCGAGCTGGTAACCAACGAAGAGTCGATGGAGATGGCGCGCCGTCTGGCTAGGGAGGAAGGGATTCTGTCCGGAATATCGAGCGGAGCTGCGGTGGCCGCTGCGGTGCGTGTTGCCAAAGAACCCGATATGAAGGGCAAGATGCTGGTGGTTCTATTGCCCGATTCCGGTGAACGCTATCTCAGTACTCCATTATTCGAAGGAATTTCCGGGGAGTAAAGACACAGAGCGACTGAGAATGGCGGACGCTCTTGGGGTGATAGGGTGAAGCGTCCGCCGTCGTAACGGGGATTTGAATAGATAACGCTTCCGCGTGTTGCAAAGTTACCGGGCGCACCAGAATTTCTCCACGTTTCCAACCAGCCCTTTCGAGCCATCTCTGACCTTCGTAAGCATAACTGTAAATCCGCACGCAAGATGCCTCTTGATCTTCGCCTTGTATTCGCCTATAATCGGAAGCGAAGAAAAGGAGAATCAGAGTGCCATGTCCCTCCCCCGAACACTCAATTGCGGCCCCTCCGGTTGGTCTTATCCACACTGGAACGGCGTTGTTTATCCCAGGCTGAAGCCCCGCGGCTTTCATGCACTGGAAGATCTGTCCACGTATTTCGATGCCGTTGAAATCAATACCAGTTTCTATCAATCCATCCAGCCGGAGCTGGCAAGCCTCTGGGTGAAGAAGGTCGCGCACAATCCCAAGTTTCTCTTCACCGTGAAGTTAGGCCGCCGGTTCACGCATGAACGTTCCCTTGGCCCCGTGGAAGTGGCGAACTTCAAAGAAGGACTGTGGCCGTTTCATCGTGCCCGCAAACTCGGTTGTCTGCTGATGCAGTTTCCGTGGAGCTTTCGCTACACCGAAGAGAACCGTGCATTCGTGATCGCACTGCGGCGAGCGTTCCACGAGTTCCCGCTGGTGGCGGAGATGCGGCATGCGAGTTGGTTGCATGAGGAAGCGCTCGGCACGCTGATCGACTACCGCATCGGATTCGCGAACATCGATCAGGCGCCGTACACCAAAGGCATGCCGCCCGCATCTCTGCTCACCTCACGCATCGGATATGTAAGGCTGCATGGTCGCAATCCGCAGCATTGGGAGCGTGAGTTTGGCCGGCCGGCCAGGGCGACGGCGGCGCACGACTACCTCTACTCGCCGAAAGAGCTTCAGGAATGGAAGCAGCGCGTGGAACAGATCCAGGAACACGCGGCCACCACATTCGTGTTCGCCAATAATGATGCAGGCGGGAAGTCGGTTGTCAACGCGCTGCAGTTGGCGCAAATACTTGGCGACGATCGCCGGCTTGCACCCGCGCAACTCATCGAGCAGTTCCCTGAAGAGCTAGGCGATTTCCGCGCCGAATTTCCGGTCCAGGATGCCTTGTTTGCGCGCTACGACCGCGAGCAGCGCGCCGTGGCGTAAATTTGTACTCTCAAGATTGCGCCGGCCACGCATGACACGTGGCGCAGGTCGTATTCGCACGGTGCGACTGATGGCAGCTGATGCAGCTCGCCATAGCTAAAATACTGGTGGTCTGGGCCATGGCATCCAGTTGAGCCACGTTGCCATGGCACATGACGCATTGTACGCCAGCCTGCAAGTGCTTACGATGCGTCCAGGTCACTCCCGGCGTCAGTTGATAAACGCGCACCCACGGAATCGGTTGGGAAGACTTGGCAAATTCGGCCAGCTTCACGATTGCTGGCCGATTCTTCGCGATCGTCTGGTGGCACATCATGCACGTGGAGGTGGCCGGAAACGCCATCTGGACGCCTTGATCGGGATTAGTGTGGCATTGCTGGCACTGCAGACCCAGCGCCAAGTGAGTCTTATGGCTGTAGGGAAGGGGCTGCGCCGGTGCCGCGTGCTCAGAAAGGTTGTCGGGCACCTCTTGTTTGGCGGCTACCTGCTGCGCCTTGGCGGAGAACGTTAGTAACAGCAGCGACGCGACAACGCTTAGCTTCCTCGTCACGACTTCTGGCTCCCCACCTCTTCGATGCTCGAGCCCAAATCCTTGAATATAGCGGCCGCTGCATTTCGCCCTGGCACGCCCGTGATCGAACCGCCCGGCGGTGTGCAAGCACCGGTTTGGTAGAGACCGGGGATCGGCATCTTGTAGGGCGCCATTTGCGGCAGGCGACGGTCGCCAGCGTGCACGCTTCCGCGCCACATCGCGGGATTCATGCGTTCGATGTCCAGCGGGCTTTCCAGGAACTTGGCGAGCACTTTATCGGGCGTCAGATTGGGCGCCACACGGCGAAGCCGGTTGAAGCACGCCTCGGCCACCCGCTCCTTGATTTCGTCCCAATGCTTGGGACCACCATCCTTAAGGTCGTAAGCCATGGTGCCTTCGATCTTGACGGTGTGGTGGCCGGCTGGGGCTCGCGTGGGATCCCCCACCGAAGGACTCACGATTTGAAGCGGAGTGTCTTCCACCCACGCCTCGCCCCGCGCGTTGTACGAATTGAGAAGCAGAACACTCTCGGGACGATCCATTAAAACCGCCTCCGTGCTTGATAGGGTGCCGCCGCCCGCTAACGGATACTGTGGCGCCTCCGTGGTGGCGTAATGAAATTGAATCATGGCGTGTTCCGGTTGGAATGCATCCACCATGGTGTTGAACTCGTCGCCCCACAGCTCGCGGGGAGCCATGTTCACGATATGTTTCAGGTGGATGGTGGACACCACTGCTTTGTCAGCCTGGTATTTGCCGCCGTCGGCGCATTCCACGCCCAGGCATTTGCCATTCTCGATGATCAGTCGCACCACCGGCTTGTTCGTGAGGATCACGCCATGGTGCGCTTCAATGAACCGCCCTAGCGCCACGCTCAACATGCCGGACCCGCCCTTGGGGATCGGGCGTCCATTGAGCACCTGGGTCATGAGCGAGAAGGCCTGACCGCCCGTTCCCACATCGCCGCCCGCCACTCCGCCGAAGTGGCCGCACGCCAGACAGGCCGCCCGCAGGTGGTCGCTTTCAAAGAGCACGCCGGTAGCGTCGTAGCCCGACATGGCATTGAGCTGTTGCCAGAATTTGGCGCGGCGTCCCGATCCTCGACCCGCCGGCCCGCTTTCAGAGGCAGCTTTGAATTCGGGAACCAGTTTGCGGAACGTTTGGGCGTCCTTCGTCGAAATCTTCGCGATCGTCTCACAAGTACGATCCAGATCGCGCCACACCGTGATGGACGCCCCGTCCAAAAACGGAATGTGCATGACGAGTTCGGGATCGATATACTCCAGACCGTAGTCGCTGAGACTTAATTCCTTCAATGCCGGATTGGTCTGGAAACCGGAGTGGACGCTGGAGCACAGGTCTTCCTTGAATCCCGGCAGGCACACTTCCTCTGTCTTGCAACCACCGCCGATAGTGGGCCGGCCTTCCAGCACCAACACCTTGTAGCCTGCTTTCGCCAGATAGGCCGAGCAGACCAGGCTGTTATGTCCCGCGCCCGCCACCACAAAATCGAAGCGTTCCGCCGTCGTGCTTGACTGGCCTCTGGCGCCCGGAGCGAAGGCGAGCGGAGCCAACGCAACTGCTTCCTTCATGAACCCTCGTCGGGTGGTCTCACTCATTTTTGTCCTCCCTCAAACCTGGTACGCCTTTGAGCCGATTAGAATGATACTGCCATTGGGGCTATGGAAGGCGACAATTAGCCCGAAAGAGCCACTTCAACTGGCATCCTACCTGCTTAAGGAATGCCTATGGATTCTGCCCTGGCGGTCCACCGCTTGCATTTCGCCTTCACCATAACGTTCCACTACCTGTTTCCCCAACTCACCATGGGGTTGGCGCTTCTCATTGTCATCTTGAAGACAGCCGCCCTTCGAACTGGTAATCCCAGTTACAACGAAGCCGCGCGCTTCTGGGTGAAAATCTTCGCCATCAATTTCGCCGTTGGCGTGGTCACCGGAATCCCCATGGAGTTCCAGTTTGGAACTAACTGGGCGCGATTCTCCAAGGACGCAGGCGGAGTGATCGGACAGACTCTAGCGATGGAAGGCGTGTTCTCGTTCTTTCTGGAATCGACATTTCTCGGCTTGTTTGTGTTTGGCGAGAAACACCTCAGCCCCAAGATGCACTGGGTGACGGCGTTCCTGGTGTTTCTCGGTTCCTGGCTCTCCGGATTCTTTATCATCGCCACCGACGCCTGGATGCAGCATCCTACCGGCTACAAGCTGGGGCCTAACCACACCATCCTGCTCGAAAGCTTCTGGGGCTTAGTGCTGAACCCATGGATTCTTTGGCAGTATCTCCACAACATGATCGCTGCCGTCGTCACGGCCAGCTTTGTCATGGCATCTATCGGAGCGTACTACCAACTGTTGGGCAAGTTTAGCGAGCACGCACCGATCTTCTTGCGAACCGGCGTGGTGGCTGGCGCCATCGCGATGGTGGCCATGTTGTTCCCGACCGGTGATGGTCAGGGACGCATGGTGGCGGAACATCAACCTGTGACTCTCGCCGCGATGGAGGGCCTATTTGACACCAGTGCCGGGGCGCCGATTGTCATTCTGGGCCAGCCGGACACGGACAAGATGGAACTGGACAATCCGCTGGTGGTGCCGAAGGCCCTCAGCTTCCTCACCTATCGCCGTTGGAGCGCCGAAGTGAAAGGCCTCAAGGATTTTCCGCGCGAGCTATGGCCCGACAACATTCCGTTGCTCTATTACAGCTATCACATCATGGTGGGCATCGGAACAATGCTGCTTGTGCTGATGCTGTTGTGCGTGTGGTGGCTGTGGCGCGGCCGCCTGTATGGAAACAGGCCGCTGTTGTGGGCTTTGATGCTGGCTCTGCCGTTTCCCTATGTCGCCACTACAACCGGATGGATGACCGCGGAATTGGGCCGCCAGCCGTGGCTCATCTATGGACTGATGCGCACCGCCGATGGCGTTTCCCCACGCGTCTCAGCAGCCAACGGGCTATTCACGCTCATGGGCTTCATGGGGCTATACCTGCTTCTGGGAATCCTGTTCCTGTTTCTCGTGCTTCGCGAAATAGAGGAGGGCCCACATCCCGAACCAGCTTCCATCCCGGAGGCGGGACCTCTACCCGAGGCTCTCCGATGATCGCGACGGTTTGGTTTTGCCTGGTGGCCATCATGATCGCCGGATACGTGGTGCTGGATGGCTTCGACCTGGGCGCTGGAATCGTTCACCTGTTTGTTGCCCACACCGACGGGGAGCGGAGGCAGGTTCTACGTTCCATTGGTCCGGTTTGGGATGGCAATGAGGTCTGGTTGCTAGCGGGCGGGGGCACGTTGTACTTCGCTTTTCCGGCTCTCTACTCCGCGGCTTTTAGTGGCTTCTACCTCGCGCTGATGATGGTGCTTTGGCTGCTGATCCTGCGCGGCATCTCTATCGAGCTGCGCAGCCACATCGAAAGTCCAATCTGGCGGCCATTCTGGGATTTGGTCTTCGGCGGATCCAGCGCGCTGCTCGCTCTGCTGTTTGGCGCGGCCCTCGGCAATGTTGTTCGGGGAGTTCCGCTGGATTCTGAGGGATTCTTCTTCCTTCCGTTGTGGACGAACTTCCAGCCCGGCAAAAACGCCGGTATCGTGGATTGGTACACGCTGCTGATTGGCGCGGCGTCGTTTCTGGCCCTCACCGTTCATGGCTGTTACTGGGTGGCGTTAAGAACCGCGGGCGATTTGCAACAGAGAGCGCGGGCACTCGCCTCGAAGGTTTGGTGGGCGGTGTTGGCATTCACCGCGTTGATCACGTTGGTGAGCTTCCGCTTGCAGCCGCATCTTGCGACGCAGTTCTCCTCGCATCCCTGGGGCTACGTATTTCCCTTGGTCGCATTGTCGGGGCTGGGTGGCATGCAGTTGTACGGCGCCCATCGCCGGGATATGGCAGCGTTCCTCTGTTCCTGCCTCTTCCTAATGGGTATGCTCACCAGCGCGGCATTTGGGATCTTCCCTTACGTCCTGCCTTCCAACGTCTCTGCGGATGCAGGATTGACCATTTTCAACGCATCGGCGCCGCCGTATGGGTTGTACGTCGGTCTGGCGTGGTGGATTCCCGGGATGCTGTTAGCAGTTTTTTATTCGGTTTTTGTGTATCGACGTCTTCCCGCAAAGCCGGCAGATTAGAACCACTGAGTGAAATGCCACATCATCCTGAGGCGTTCCACCTCAAGCTTAGCTCCACACCGAGAACTACTCCGCGGGTCATACGAGGAGAATCTCCGCGAAAGATCACGTGGCGCACTCCCGCGTCCCAGAGGGCGGAAAGGTCGTCGCGCTCTTTGTGGACAATCACAATCAGGCGTTCCTGCTCCTTGGCGAGGAGCGGAAGCTTCAGCAAATTGGCCGCGTCCACTATGATGACGCCACTCAAAGTTACATCCGGCGTCGCCACCAGATGAATGCGGACATCCTGTGACAGCAAATTACGCATTGGATCCGCGTACTCGGGATCCTGGATGGCCACTTGAACAGTTTTCATCCGCACTAGTCAAATTGGTGCAATTCGCAAGCCATTGCGCGATTGAAGCACCGAGTTTATGCGAATCAACGGGTTGTCGCCAAGCGGAAGCTCGCATTCTCACCCAGTGCGAGAATCTGCGTGCCTTGCATCACCCACCACTCCTCGGGGTTCAGCGCGCGGCCGTGCGTTGATAAACCCGCACAAATGGGGGCGCGGGAGACTGTGCGATCAATTGCATGCCCGAACTAAGACTTGTAATGACCTTAGCGACAGGAACCGCTGCTGAAGAGGCATCCGCCACCACGATCGCGTAATCAATCGGTACCGGAAGATCCTGGCGCAACGAATTCAGTACGGTGCCTTCATCTTCGCCTGGATTTTCGAATGCCAACAATTTGAATTGTTTCTCATGGTCGAGCCTGGAATTGAAGATCACAGGAAAATCCGTCGTCGGCGCTTGATAATCGGTCAAGTCGATGCACCCCAGTCGAGATGCCGCGTAGGCATCCAGGTGGAATAGCGGATCGCGTCCAATGTCCCGGAATCCGTAGCGCTGGCCAAGATCGGGCGTGGGATAGCGCAAACGGACTATGGTAGAGCCGTGTCGTATTCCGGTTAAGGCCGATAGGTAATCGTCCACTGCGTTGCTGTAATCGACGAGGCTCTGAGCGGTGGAGGCCAGGTTGAATGCCAAGCAGGTTGACAAGAAGATAGCCATAGGTGTTCTCAAAGGCTGCAAGCGCGCGGCCGACGACACCAGCAATCCGCCCATCAGGAATACAACCCATGCAAATCGAATTTTGACTGCATTTCCGCCCAAGCCGCTGTCCGGTACCAGCAAGTAGGCCAGGAATAGCGCCACCGCCGCGACCCCGAGTCCACCCTTTGCCGTGTGCCATTCGGACCGCCGCAATCCCAAAACCGCGATGATCAGCAACGCTAAGACAGCGGGCCAAAGATACCACTGGCCGCCCGCCAACCCATTTGCGGTAGCGAACACATGCATCGGGAATTCGACCCAGGACCTCAGGATCTCTGGATGAAAAGCGATGCCGCTGGCCGCCTGGTGGGCGTAAATCATGCCCAACACAATCACCGGCGTCATGGCTCCCAATAAGATTCCAATCTGGCGCGCGCTGTCCCGCCAAGCGGCCGGTTTTGTCCATAGCGCCGGTCGCACAATGTGCAACCAGAACGCGATAATGCCCAGCACCAGGAGGGAGACCACGGCCGCAAGAAGATGTACGAAGAAAAAGAACGCCAACCCGCATGCGAGCCCAATTGCCGCGCGTGTTGTCAGTTTCCCGTTGCGCCGCACATAGAATCCAATGGCGAACGGCACCAGCACCATTCCCAAATAGAAGTTGTAAAAGCCCATCCATAGAAACCAGTTTTCGAGAAGAACGTTGGAGAGCGGCGTCCATCGCAAGGCCGTTGGCGAGAGAGAGCGAATCGCGTACGAAAAGCTGAAGAATCCCAGGCAGAGAAGTAGGCCCGTCATCACTTGCTCCGCATGGCCGGCGCCTGCGATGGACGCGCTCAAGGCCAGCAGAATTGTGCTGGCCCAACTGGGGACGAGATGTGGATTAAACCGGTAGAGCGAGGCGTACGGCTGCGCGCGGAACAGCACACTCTTCGCCACTAGCGCGGTGTAAAGATGAGAGGGACCATCCTGGGTTACGAAGTGCGGCACAGTCCATGGGATGGCAATCTGAATAGCCAGCAAACAGAACGCAAGTAAGGCAGGCAGTATTCTCCATAAACGTCTCCACAAATCTCGCAATCCCGTCCCTTCCGATCGTTATTGGAGAGCATATCATGGGTCTTGCGTTAGGACCGGTTGGGCGGATAGACATCGAGAGGCGGCGCCAGGGACGTCATTTTGCTTTTGCTCTCAATCAATGAGACTCTTCTAAATGAGTCTCCGGCACCGGCAGAACATCGCCTTCGCGCGCCACCCACGCGTAGAGCGTCGGAAGCAGGAAGATACTGAGCAACAATCCCGAGATCAAACCGCCCACGATCACGATTGCAAACGGCCGCTGCGAATCGGACCCGATGGCGTGCGATAGCGCCGCTGGCAACAGGCCCAGCGTCGCCACCATGCTGGTGACCATAATCGGCCGTAGCCGCAGAACTGCTCCCTCCACCGCCGCTTCTTCAATGGAATGCCCGCGCGCGCGTCTTTGATTGATGTACTCCAGCATGATCACGCCGGTTTGCACCGAAACACCGAAGAGCGCCAAAAATCCGATGCCCGACGATACGCTGAAATGCGTGTGTGTCAGCAAAAGCGCCAGCATTCCTCCCAGCGGCGTCATCATCACGTTTACGATGATGAGCGAGGCCCATTTCATGGATTGAAACATGGTGTACAGGATGACGAAAATAATCAGGATCGTCAGCGGCACGATGATGGACAGCCGGGCCGCTGCGCGTTTCTCACTCTCGTATTCGCCTTCCCAATTGATGTGATAGCCGCGTGGCAATTGGACCTGTTTGTTCACCTTTTCGATCGCTTCTTCCACCGTGCTGCCCAGGTCGCGCCCGCGCACGCTGTACTTCACCGCGACGTACCGCTCGTTGCCTTCGCGATAAATTTCGGACCCACCGTCCTTCATCTCGATCTTGCACAATTGCGCGAGTGAAACCCGCTCGCCCGAGGGTGAAAGCAACCGGATATTCGCGATCGCTTCGCGCGTATCCCGATAGGGCGCCTGATAGCGCGCCACAAGATCGTAGCGCTGTTCGCCTTGCAGCACCTGTGTCAATGCGTTGCCGCCCACGGCGGTCTGAATGGCGTCCTGGACATCGGCGATGTTGATTTGATACCGCGCCGCCTGCTGCCGGTCTACTTGCACGTTCAAGTTCGGTTGGCCCAGTAGCCGAAACACTCCTAAATCCTCGACGCCCGAAACAGTCCGCATCACCTTGACCACCTGGTCCGCTTTATCTTCCAACGTCCGCAAATCGTCCCCATAGATCTTGGTAGCCAGCTCACCCTTCACGCCGCTGACTGCCTCTTCCATGTTGTCCGCGATAGGCTGTGAAAAATTCCAGATCGCACCGGGAATCTTCTCCAGTTGCTCATTCATCGCGGCGATGAGGGCATCCTTGTTTTGGTGAAACACAGGACGCCATTGCTCCTTGGGCTTCAGGTCGACACAGTATTCGGTATTGAAGAATCCCGTGGTGTCGGTGCCATCGTCCGGGCGTCCCACCTGACTGGTCACAATGGTTGTTTCCGGGAACGAAGCCAGAACGACACGCGCCTGATTGGCCACCCGCACGCCCTCGGTCTGGCCCGTGCTTGGCGCGAAGGTTCCGCGCACCCACAGCGCGCCCTCGTCCAGATGGGGAAGAAATTCCGAGCCGATGATCCCGCTCAGCGCCAGATACGCGGTCGCGCCCAGCGCCAACCCGGCTACCGATATCACTGCCCAGCGCTCGTCAATGGCCCAGCGGACCGCCTTGCGATACAGTACCGTGAGGAGCCGCATCGCCGGATTGCGCCACTCCTTGGCTCCACGCCGGAAAAAGAAGCTGGCCAGCACGGGCGATACCACAATCGAGAACAGCAGCGCGCCTAACAGCGCGAATGCCACCGTCCAAGCCATCGGCTTAAACAGACGGCCTTCCACGCGCTGCAACGTGAAGATCGGGATGTAAGCCGTAATGATGATCGTGATGGCGTAGAACACGGGCCGCTGGACTTCATGGGCGGCGGTACGAATCTGATCCGCAACCGACATCCGCTCGCCATTTCCAGACTGCTGGGTGTGCAAATGCCGCACGATGTTCTCGATCATCACCACCGCGCCGTCCACCACCATGCCGAAATCGAGCGCGCCCAACGACAGAAGATTGGCTGGAATATGCCGCAAGCTGAGGCAGATGGATGCAAACAGCAGCGAAAACGGAATTGTTACCGCCACAATGAGCGCCGCTCGTGCGTTGCCAAGAAAAAGGAACAGGATAATGACGACCAGGATGATGCCCTCGGTCAGATTGTGCAGCACGGTATGGGTGGTGAACTCCACCAGCTCGCTGCGATCGATAAATGGAACGATCTTCACACCCGAAGGCAGAATGAAGTTATTGAGCTCGTCCACCTTGGCGTGAATTCCTTTGAGCACGTCGTCGGAATCCGCGCCTTTCCGTAGCAGCACGATTCCGGAAACCACGTCTTCGTTGTCGATAATCTTGCCGTCCTCGCGGCGAATCGCGCGGCCAAATTGCCCCAGCCGGATCTTGGGGCCCTGCGCCACGGTTGCAATATCGCTGACGTGTATGGGGGTTCCATTCTGCGTCTTGATCACCGTGTCGGCAATGTCACGCACATTGGTCACCATGCCCACTTCGCGCACATCCACCTGCTGCAGGCCCGCCTCGATGAAACTTCCTCCGGCGTTGGCATTGTTGTTCGTCAGTTGCTGTTCCACCTGGCTGATGCTGAGCCCGTATGCGATCAGCTTGTCGGGATCGATGCGCACCTGATACTCGCGCGTGGGGCCCCCGAAGCTGGCTACGTCCACGACATTCGGCACGGACTTGAAGTTCTTCTCCACCACCCAGTCTTCGAGCGACTTCAGTTCCATCACGTCATACTTCGGATTCCTGCTCTGCAGCGTGAAGAAGTAGATCTGGCCGACGGGACTCCAATCGGTCCCCATCTGCGGTGTCACCCCCGCCGGCAAGGTGACCTGAGCCAGCCGTTCCAGCACTCTCTCGCGGTTCCAGGCGTTCTCCGATCCATCCTCGAAGATCAGCTTCACGTCCGACAAACCAAACAGCGAGAACGAGCGAAGATGCACTACGTCCGGAATCCCGTTCATCGCGATTTCGAGCGGAATGGTTACCTGCTGTTCGATCTGCTCGGCCGAAATTCCCGGCCATTGCGTGATGACGTCGACGTAGTTATTCGCTACATCGGGATAGGCTTCCACCGGAAGGTTGTGGAACGAGATCGCGCCCCACGCGAGCAGCAACAGCGCAATGGCCAGCACCACAAAGCGGTTGTTCAGCGCGAAATCGACTACTTTGCGAATCATCTACTGCTCGGCTCTCTATTGCTCGGCTCTCTATTGTTCAACCGTGGACTGGAGAACCAGCGCGTTCGATACCACCTGCTGGCCGGGCTGGATTCCCGAGTTGATCTCCTGCAGACCGCCTGGCAACATGTTGCCACCCTCCACCTCAATGCGTCGAAATTGATTGTTCCCCGCCGGTGCGTATACCCAGTCGCGATCATGCAGGTGCAAAATTGCCGTCGCGGGCACGGTGGCGCGCAATTGCTTTTGCGATCCATGGAACGTCGCGGTCACAAACATTCCGAAACGCAACCGTCCTGAATTATTCACTTCCAGGCGCACTTTCTCGGTCCGAATGCTCGGGTCCAGCGTGGGAGAAATATTGTCGATGCGTCCTTTGAGAACCAGGCTGGGATACGCCGCCAAATGAATGTCCGCGTACTCACCCAGGCGCACGAACGACATGTCGTTCTCGTACACGTCGCAAATGATCCACACGTGCGACAGATCCGAGATGGTGAACAGATTCGGAGAATTGTCCAGCGTCTTTACACCCGCCGATGCAGTAACCTGTTGATCGGTGATCACGCCCGATACGGGGGCGTGGATCTCGACAATCGAACTCGGATGATCCACGTCGGCGCCCAGCACCTTCAAATGCTCGGTCGCGGTCTCCACTGTCACCTTGGCCTTGATGTCGGCGTCCTCGGCCACTTCTTCGTCTTTTTGCGCGATGGCGCCCTTTTCCAGGAGTATTTTGGCCCTTTCCAGTTGCGCCTTGGCCAGCGTTTCATCCGCCACCGCCTGCCGGTAATCGGAAAAGGCTTGCGCGATGTCCTGGCTTTGCACCTTGAGCAGCAACTGGCCCTTGGTCACCGCGTCGCCGAGTCTTGCGTCGATCTCTACAATCCGTCCGGACGCCAGCGAAATGACGGGAATATTTCGCGACACATCGGCGCTCACCGTGCCTGTGGTCTTCAGCTCCGGCGCGGCGTCATGCTCGCCCGCGGTCACAATCGGAAACTGATTGGGACGATCCACTTGGAGCAGGCTGCCGTCCGATTCATGGATTACATCGGCCGACGGCGGCTCACCCAGCTTCGGATTGGCTTCCACCTTCTGGCCGCAACCCGCCAGAATCAGACTTGCCCCCAAACCTGCCGCGGCAACGAGGGCGACGATGGTTAAACTCTTCATGGCTTCGGGCCTCTTCATCGAGTGACCTCCTGTCCCACCGCTAAATTCAATTGCGCGGTAGCGGTCAGGTACGAACCCACCAGGTTCAAGTAATTCAGTTGTGTGCTCCGATAGTCCTGTTGCGCCTGTAGAAAATCCAGCAGCGACGCCCCGCCTCGCGTGTAAGCAAACGAGACCGTGTCACGCACCTCCACGGCTTCTTTCAAATAGGTGTCTTTATACGGCCGCAATAACGTCAGGTTGCTCTCCAACGTGGCGTAAGCCGAATCCACATCGCTGAACACTTGGGCTGTCGCCGCGTCGCGCAGCCGTTCATTGCGCGTGATGTCCTGTTGCGTTCTCAGCTTCTCGCCCTGATTCCGGTCGAAGATCCGCAGCGGGATACTGACGCTCACGCCAAAGTACACCGGAATCGGCGGATTGCGAGCGAAATCCGCGCCGAACGTCGGATCGGTGGATCCGTTGGCGATCGCCAGCCGGTGATCGGTCTGCGCCTTGTCCACGGCCTCCATCGCGGCTTTCAGATCCGGCCGGTTGTCCACCGCCAAGCGCCTCAATTCTTCCAGTGGGCGAATCTGATCCATAAAATCGAACACGCCCGCGACGTCGAACTGTTCCACCGGCGTCCGGTCGTTCAGCAGCATCAACAACTGGATCTTGGCTGTTCGCAAATTCACCATGGCGGTCTGAACGTCGGTCTCGTACTGCACGCGCTGCAGTTCCAGGCGCTGGTAATCCACTTTCGCGATGTCTCCGGCCTTCAACCGGTCGTTGCTCACTTGGAGCAAATGGTTGTAATACGCCAGATTCTCCCGGGTCAAATTCAGAAGCGCCTTCTGCTGGAGCGTCTGCACGAATGCGGTGCGCAAATTGAATAGCAAATTTCGCTCCTGGTCGGAGTACTGCGCCACGGTGATCTCGGTCTCCTTCTGCGCGCTCTCCCTCCGCAACTCGCGCTTGTGCTGCCGTTCGTGCAAGTAGCTGATCGAGCTGGCCGGGAAGGCATAGGCGAAAGGGGCGTAAGCCGGCGAGCCGCCGCTCGGCGGAGTCTGGGTGGAGAACGGATTAATCTGGTCAATCGCCGCGGTCAGGTCCGGATTGGGGCGCAGATACGCTGTGATCTCCTGCGATCGCGATTCGTCAATGCCGATTTGCGCCGCTCGCAACGTCGGATTGTTGGCTTGAAAACGGTCACGGATCTGCTCCCAGCTCAAGGCTTGAGGCGCCACGCTCTGCGGCTGCGCGAATACGTTCCACCCAAGCGTAGCCATCAGCAGCACCCATCCCAGTCTTTTTTGGTTCATCCAACGAATTCGATTCGGAAATCGCGCAACCGGAGTACGCGGTTTCAGCTAGGCCAGCCGGCCCCGGAGTGGCGGCGGATCTAGATCTACACTAAAGGTAGCGGTGTCGGATAACCCGAGTCCAGTATCGTTCGGTTATGCCGTACCCCTATCTTTCGGCCAGGGCCTGTGGTCTTTCTGCTATCAGGCCACGTAAGTATTGCGAAAAGTAACGATTCCGTGGCTAGAATATGACTGAGCCGGCGCGCATCCCCATGCTTTCATTCTTTCTTCGCGGTGGCACCAAGTCTGTCCTGCTCAAAGCGGGACTGCTCATCGCGGGCATCGCCGTAGCCGACTGGCGCGCCGACAAGGATGTAACGCTCGGCTTCCTCTACCTGTTTCCGATGCTCATGGTGGGCAGCATCTTGAAACGCTGGCAGATCGCGATGGTTGCCGCGCTTTGCACCTTCCTTGCCGAGGTTTTCGATTCCTTCGACTTTCGCCCCAGCGCCGGCATCCCGCGCGATATTTTGATCTTCGCGGCGTTCCTGGGTATGGGACTCTTCGTTTACGAAGTGGTTCGCAGCCGTGCGGCCGCCCTCACCCATTTGAAGCAAATAGAATCCGAAAGCGAAGCCCGCCGCGCCGCTGAGGAACAGTTGAAAGTGCTGGTCGACAGTAGCCCCGTGGCCATCTTTACGGCCGATTCTTGCGGCACCGTGTTACAGGCCAATGACGCCGCACATCGCTTGTTCGCGGTACCGTCCGGCTCACTTCCGGGAAGGTCCATACGCCAATATCTTCCTTCGCTCGTCAACGTCCCCTCGCCCGCGCCGAACGGACCGTCGTTCCGCACCGTTATGCAGTGCCGCGGACAGCGCCAGGACGGAGAAGCTTTCCTGTCCGATATCTGGTTCTCCACTTATCGCACCAGCATGGGGTCGCGGCTCGCGGCGATGGTGGTGGACACCTCCGAAGATCTGCGCAATCGCGAAGAATATAGCCTCCACCAGCTCCTGGCTGCTTCGCGTATTCTGGTGGGCGCGGTGTCCCACGAAGTGCGCAACGTCTGTGGCGCTATTGCCGTGGTCCATGAGAATCTGGCGCGCAACAACTTGCTCGCGCACAACAAGGATTTTGAAGCGCTCGGCACGCTGATTGAAACGCTCGAAAAAATCGCCACCTTGGAACTTCGGCAAACCCCTTATCCCGCCGTTCGCGTGGACCTGCCGGCGCTGCTCGAAGAACTGCGCATCATCGTCGAGCCGGCCCTGCGCGAAGAGGGAATCGAAATGTCCTGGGACATCGAACCCGGCCTCCCCGCGGTCTGGGCCGATCGGCAAAGCTTGATGCAAGTGTTCCTCAACCTCACCAAAAACAGCCAGCGAGCCATGCTGGACAGGCCGGCCCGCCAGCTCAAGGTCGTTGCCCGCGCCGAAGGCCAGCGCATCGCTGTTCGCGTTCAGGACACCGGCGGTGGTGTCGAGCATCCCGAACGCCTCTTCCGCCCGTTTCAGCCCGGAGCGCAATCTACCGGGTTGGGCGTCTATCTCTCACGCGCCTTGATGCGCTCGTTCCGAGGCGACCTGCGCTATGAGCCCGAGCCGCTCCGGAGTGGCGATCGCGGTGGCTCAACTTTCGTCGTCGAACTTTCGCCCGTTCTAGCCGGTAATCTTAAAGAGACCTATGGTGCAGGAAATCCGGATTCTTCTGATCGACGATCACAGCCTGTTCCGGGACAGCCTCAGCCGGTTGTTGCAGACTGAGCCCGGCTTCCGCATGGTGGGCTCCTGCGCCACCGTCGCCGAAGCGCTGTCCATCATCGCGAGTGAGCAACCCGACATCGTTCTTCTGGATTACGATCTCGGCGAAGAACAGGGCTCCGTTGCTCTGGATGAAATCCGCAAGCATGGGTTTAAGGGCCGCGTCCTGATGGTCACTGCGGGAATGAGCGACGCTGCAACGGTCCGCATGCTGGAAAGCGGATCGGAGGGCATTTTCCTGAAACACAGCTCCCCCGCCCAATTGGTGGAAGCCATCCACCGCATGGTGGCGGGAGAGCCGTGGCTCGATCCTCGCGCCATGCGCTCGTTGATCGCCGGCGCTACCGGCAAATCCGAAGAGCAGCGCAGCTCCCAGGTGCTCACCTCCCGGGAACGCTTCGTTCTGCAAGGCGTTTTCGAAGGGCTGACCAACAAAGAAATCGCCGCTCAATTGCAAATTTCAGAAGGCTCTATCAAAGCCGTGATGCAACAATTGTTCGACAAAACTGGCGTCCGCTCCCGCAGCCAGCTGGTTCGCATCGCCCTTGAGAAACGCGCCGAAGACTGGCTGACGGGCGATTCCAGCAGTTAGTCGGGAAGTTTCTGTTCCTTCTCGGGTTATTACCTTAGTACGCGGTTAAGAAACGTACTTAGAAGAAATAGTGTGGTAACCTTCTTGGTTAATATGGGTCTTTCAATCCAGGAAAGCAGTTATCCTTGCCGAACCAATTCAATCCTCGCATGGCTGCTCTAGCGCAGTCTCTTTTACCGTCTGAACAGGACGCCGACCGCCGCACCGAAGCGCGTTACCCCGCTCAAGATCCGGCCGAACTCGAACTCCTATCGGCCCCTGCTGAGCCGATTTACGGAACCATCCTGGACGTCTCGCGATCGGGACTTCGGATCGGTCTTCCAAAGCGCATCGATCGGGGCGAGCGCGTGAAAGTGAAGTTGCACGGCAATGTGATCTTCGGCGAGGTGCGCTACTGTCGCGCAGTTTCCGGCGCCTTCCACGTCGGCATCCGCATACAGGATTTGGTGCGCCTCTCTGGCCCAACCAATCAGCACATCGCCGATGACCAACTTTCGCTGTATGCCGTCGGTAAGGGTCTTGCGGTTCCCGAGGTCATCGAGGTCCGTGAACATTTGGGCCGCTGTGAAACCTGCCGCACCCGCCTGACCGCCAAGGTGGCCCTTCTGAATCCCTCGCGCAGGGCAAAGCCTTCCCGTCTCCAGCCTCTGGACTAAGCCGCGGATCGGCGGAACATCCCCAGCATCCGGAACATCCACTGGCGGAATCCGTTCGGCGGCGGTATACCGGCCAGATGCGCGATCCCTGGATAGGGTTTCATCCGCTCGCCGGGAACCTCATACAGCCGCAAGGATGCCTCCTGGTGCAAGAGTTTGCTGCCTGCTAAAACGATAGGCGCATCCACGGGCGCAACCACATAGCTGACTCCGAATTCGTCGATCAGCTGGCTGCGCTCCGGTTGTCCCTGATAGAAGTGGCTCGCCAGGTCCCGTTGCGCCTGATACGTCACACTGAACAGGTCGTGACTGCCTACGCTGGGCATGGGGATGGCCGCCACCCAGGGCGCCATGGCTTCGGGAGCCAGCACCAGCCGGTCGTGCGGCAAATTCGCCTTCATCCACGCGAGCATGGCCACCTCCTCCTTGGGCGCGACGGCGGAAAGAAAGTCGGGATGCGCGGACTTGCCGTCCTTCCAAAGCTGGGTGTACACCATGGCGAGCGTCAGCGCTGAAACCACCCCCCAGCCTGCCAGCGCCAAGCGCATCGCGTCCCGCTTCTGGACGAACAGCCTGGAAATCAGCGGGTCCGATTGTGCCTTCCTCACCAGCAGAAAGCCCACCGCGTAGGCATACCCGTCGAAGGTATGCATCACGCTCGACACGCCGGGAATCATCGGCAGCACCGCCGCGCACAGAAACCAGCTCTGCAGGATTCCGTCCTCCGGTGTATCCACGCGGAAGCGAATCAGCATCAGCCAGCAAATCATGATGGCTGGCAGGCCATACACCAAAAGAACCCAGGCGGGCGACCCCATTTTCCAATTCACGAGTTGAGCGATGTCTCCCACCCAAGCACAGCGCAGAGTCTGGATCGCATAGGGCAGCATACCCGCGCCGGCCGCTCCGAAAAGCCACAGGCATTCCCTCTTCCGCGCCGCCTTCCAGAGAGGCCACACCGCGGCCGCTGCAATCACGAAGATTTCAAAGGGGTGAAATAAACCGTCCAGAAACACGCACAACAGCAGCCAATAGTAAGAGCGGCGTTGTCCCGTGGTAATGAACCTTGCAAGATTCACGAACGCAAACAGCATCATCGCTGTGCCGAATGTCAGCAGAAAGGAGTTGGACAACCCGCCGCGCACTAGCCCGTCGGCCGTGTCGTAGCTGTACTCCACCAGCCCATATCCCATCGCCAGTTGCACCGCCGCGGGCAGCCCGAACGCCTTCGCTGCGGTCCAGCCCAGCAGCAACAACGGCGTCGCTCCCAGCACGGCCAAAGCTGCGTACATCATCGCCCGCCGAGTCTTCATGAAGGTTTGCGCAGCCAGGATCAAAGCGTATGCAGCCACCCAGTACAGCAGCAGTTGCAAACCATAGTAGGAGACGATCGTCGGCAGCCCGCTTCGCCCCGCAATCGCAAACATGGGCTGAAACAGCCCCGGCTCCGTCTGCCACGGCGCATGTTCGTTCGGGAGCAACCAATGCGTCTTCGCCAGCTCCATCCAGGTGAGATATTGCGGGACGTCCAGGTTGCGGATGTAGTACGCCGGCTGGTAACCGGGCGGCGGTGCCGCTATGCCTGCGATCACGCCGATATGGTTGCCCAGGCAAAGCAGCGTACCCAGCAAGATCGCGGCGAGGGTTAGACGCACATCTATAAATCGGTAGGAAGTTAGGGAAACTTTGTGGGCACTCGTCCCTGGACGCTCTATAGCATGTGACCCCAAAGGCCGAATAATGAACCAGAAATGCAGGATCGGGTGGCGATTGGCATCTTGGGTGGTGGCTTAGCGGGTCTAACCATCGCTGCGCATCTGGAGCACGATTGCGAGGTGCTCGAAAAGGAAAGCCGCAGCGGCGGCCACTGCCAAACCATCCAGGAACAAGGCTTTACCTATGATGCCGGTGGCCCGCACATCATCTTCTCGCGCAACCAGGAGATGGTCGATTACATGGTGGCGCTGCTGGGCGATAATGTCCATCGCGCACGCCGCGGAAATAAGATTTTCTACAAAGGCCGCTACGTCAAATATCCCTTCGAGAACGGCCTCTTCGATCTGGAGCCGCAGGATCGCTTCGAGTGCCTTTATCACTACATCCAGAACGACTATCCGCCTCCCCAGACCAACTTCAAGGAGTGGATTTACCACCATTTCGGCAAAGGCCTCGCCGAGAAATACCTGATCCCCTACAACGAGAAAATCTGGAACGTTCCCGCCGAAGAGCTCGGCCTGGAGTGGGTGGAAGGCCGAGTGCCCAAGCCGCCGATGGAAGACGTGATCAAAGCCGCCGTGGGTGTGGAAACCGAAGGCTACACGCACCAGCTGTACTTCCATTATCCCGCGCACGGCGGTATCGAGTCGTTGCCCCGGGCCATGGCGGAGCGAGTGTCGAAGGTGGTCTCGGACTTCACCGTGGAGCACATCTGGAAGGAAGGAACGCGTTGGTGCGTGAGCGATGGCCGCGCGACGCATCGATATGACGCGCTGGCGTCTACCATTCCTATTCAGGAGCTTGCGGCGGCGCTGGAGGGCACTCCACCGGAGATTCTCGCCGCGGTGAACGCGCTACGCTACAACTCGCTGGTTACCGTTTCGGTGGGCCTGGATAGCGCACGGCTTCCCGATTACACCGCCATCTACGTTCCCGACCCCGCCGTCCGTTTTCATCGCCTGTCATTCCCCGCCGCTTTCAGCCCGCACAACGCGCCTCCCGGCCGATCCATTATTCAGGCTGAAATCACCACCAACCCAGGCGATGGCACGCACGAGATGCCGGACCAGGAGCTGCTTGGAGACGTGATGAATGACTTGCAGGACATGGACCTGGTCCGGCGCTCCGAGGTCTGCTACGCGCGCGTGCTCAGAACGAAGTACGGCTATGTGGTCCAGAACGACGATTGCCGCCGCTACTTGAAACAGGCCAAGGCTTACTTCGAACAGATCGGCATCCCGCTCTGCGGCCGGGTGGCCGAATTCGAATACATCAACATGGACGTGTGTATCGATCGCGCCCGCAAACTAGCGGACCGCCTGAATCGCGCTACGCCCGTCTCGCTGGTTCCCGTCGAAATCTCCGTATGAAGGCATCACAGGTATGAAGGGCTCTGGGCGTCCCTACTTTGAAATCGCAAATCCAGAAATCCCCAAGATCCTGGAGGGGCTTCCGCGCGGCCTTCGCGTGCTGGACGTGGGATGCGGTTCGGGAGTCCACGGCGCGGAACTGCTCCGGCTGCATGGCCATCGCGTAGTGGGAGTGGATCTTTCCGAGGCTTCCATTGAGAAAGCCAAAACGCGCTTGGCAGAGGCTTACGTCGCCGATGTCACCCAGCCGGATCGTTATCCCTTCTTCGGCCGGCAGCATTTTGATGTGATCCTGTTTTCCGACATGCTGGAGCACTTGTCCGATCCGCTGGATGTGCTGACGCGGCATTATGGGCTGTTAGCGCGAGGCGGACAGGTGCTGATTTCGCTGCCCAACGTGGCCATCTGGAATGTACGTCTGGCGTTGCTCGCGGGCCAGTTCGAATATGGCGATACGGGCACGCTGGATCGAACCCACCTGCGCTTTTTCACCCGCCGCAGCTTTTTCCGGTTCCTGAGCCAAGCGGGCCTCAGCGTCAGCCGTAATCGCATCACGCCCGGCATACTTCGGCCGCTTGTGCCTTGGATCAAGCAGCTTTACGGCCAGGGATCCGAAGCAGCGCAGCAAAGCGACTCGTCGTCCATCATGGACTCAGCGCCCTACCGCGCCTACATGCGTTGGCTCTACCCTCTGGAGCGGTGGATCTGCGGTCTGTGGCCCGGCCTGCTGGCATTCCAGTTTGTAATTCTGGCTCGGCCCGCATCCCTGGCCCCGCTCGGCGACAGTAGCTCCGTGGATCAAGTTCCCAGTGATCTCGCCGCGCTCGGAACCTTCTCCGCTAAATAAACCGTGGGCCTTTTTTTTGCTGTAGAAGTGCTGGCGCTGCTCAGCGGCGTGCCAAGGCGCTGTGTGGCGCTTCCACATCGTAGAGAACCGCCAATCCCATCTGATCAGTGCGTTTTCCCAGGTAGCGCAATTGGGCGCCGTCGTCGCGAAGTTGAGGAATCAGCCAGTCCATCTTGTTGTCGGCGTAGCCGTACAGCAAAAAGCGGGGATGAGCGGCTAGGAACTCTCTGTAATCCTGCAAGTGTGCTCGCATTGGAAATAGACGGTTGAGCGCGGGCAACCCTTTTTCAAACATATTGGAACCGGTGACGTGAAGGGCAATCTTTTCATCGGTGAGAAACCACATCCGCTGAACCTGGCTGACTGTTGCATAGTGGCTCATGGGATAGAAGATTAAACCACTTGAAACGACCAGTGGAAGCTCCGCATGCTGATCCAGGTGCAAGGCCTCTTCCGGAACAGCCGAGAGGGCGTTGCTGATCTGCACTGCCAGTCTGCCGGCCGCAAAGCCCAAAACGACAAGAACCACCGCCGATCCAACCACCTTGGACCTGGCCGTAAGCGTTGCGGCCGCCTGTGCAAACAGAACGGCGACCGCAATGACCGCTGAGATTCCATAGCGCACCATGAAGAGGCCGAGGGTAATCTTCGATAACGCGATCGCCAGCAACGGAACCAGCAAGAAGCCCGCCGCCAGAACCACCTCTCCCGTTTTCCAAAGCGGCGCTAGCGGCGCGTCCACTTTGGGACGTTGGGACGCGCCAAATGCAATGATCACCATTCCTGCCAAAACCGGCCACAGGGCCGGCGCGAGTACAGTATCGCTGAACTCCACCACCGAGTGCCAGCCTGGCTGGAAAACGTGATATTGAAAGTCATAGTGCTGGCTAGTGGCAAGCAACGGGAAATAACTGATGCAGGCAGTCAGCGGCAACACAATACACACCCACATCAGCCAATCGATTTTCCGGCGGTGATAGTCCCGGACCAGTTGGGCTAAAGCGAACGGCGCCAGTACCAATACCGCAAAGCAGTGGGTCAGCAGCGCGGCCGTTAATGAAATGGCCAGTCCAGCCAACGGGACCGTCCTGTGAGAAGCCTCAGCGGCGCGCTGCCAGCTTACGAGAGCCAAGCCGCAGAAGCCGAGCACGAGTCCGTAGGCTCGCGCCTCCCGGGCCCACCCCATCGCACCCGTAACCAGCGGCAGCAGCATGGCGATGAAGCCATAACAGGCGCCCGCGCGGTGAGCCACAAAGGCGTACAGGCAGCAACACATGACCAGGAATCCGGCGATTGCAGGAGTGCGAAACCCGAACTCGGTCGGTCCGAATACGGAGATGGCGGCGTGAGTGACAACGTAGAAAAAAGGTGGGTTTAAGTCCGCGCCGTGCGTAAGTGCGTCCCACATAGCCCGAAAGCCCGGAAGAGTGGCGACGTTGTAGGTGAACAATTCGTCATACCAAAAGGGCCGAAAGGAAGCGGGCAATACCAAGGCAAGGTAGAAGACCCCAAACAGGATGAGCCAAACCAGCGGATTCGAATCAAACTCGTCGGCGAACTGGACGAGGTAAGCCTTACCAGTCTTGAGTATGCTCATGCCCCGCTACACCACCTATCGGGCGTAAGCGGCGGTCTCTTTAGTGAGTGCGGGACGCGCCAGCGACCTTCGCAGCCCCTAGGTCCAAAACTACAAGCCTAAAGAATCAGGCTAGTTATTACGATTTGATCCTATGCCAGTACGGCTGCGGTCCGACGTTTCTCTTCGTCCGTTGACCGAAGAGGCTGCACCGCGAATGCTCGCTTGGATGCAACAACCGGATGTCGCCGAAGGGATCGGTCTAACCCGGACACCGTCCATGGAACGAACACTATCGTGGATCCTTTCCGCGCGAGACAGCGAGACCGTCCGGGCCTGGATGGTGCAAATAGATGGCGACCACGTGGGCAATGTCGTGCTTGACCAGATCGAAGCGAGGGCGGCAACCGGGCGGTTGTCTGTGTATTTGGGGAGCGCGGAAGCGCGAAATAAGGGAATTGGGACAACAGCGATCTATCGGGCGCTGGAGTACGCATTTTCAGCGGAGCATCTGTATAAAGTGTGGCTGACAGTGCATGCCGAAAACGCGGCCGCCATTCGCGCATATCGCAAACTCGGGTTTCAGATTGAGGGAACCTTGCGGGGCGCGCTGGTTGTAAATGCCCGGCGGTTGGACGCCCTCTACATGGGTCTGTTGGCCCAAGAGTTTCTGAGTTTGCGGACGGTATAGCGAATACGAGCCTCCATGAACTGCGCGATTCTTCAACCTTCGTACCTCCCCTGGCGCGGGTATTTTCACCAAATCCAGAAGGCCGACGTATTCGTGTTTTATGACGACGTGCAGTACGACAAACACGGTTGGCGCAACCGGAACCGGATCAAAACGCCGCAAGGAACACAGTGGATCACTATCCCGGTGAAGAAAAAAGGGAACGTTGAGCAGGCGCGCCCGATTTGCGATGTGGAGATCGACTGGGATCGTGATTGGAATCGCAAGCACCTTTCGGCACTCATGCTGGCCTACCAGCATGCTCCACACTTCGGCGATTTTAAAGAGCTGCTCCAAAACTGGTATTCGTCGCCGCCGGCGAAGCTGGTCGAATTCACGATCAACACAACCATGGAAATCGCCCATCGCTTGGGGCTTGGTCACAAGACGTTCTTGCGGTCCTCCGCGCTCCAGGTGCCTGGTTATCGGACGGAACGTCTGATCGAGATCGTCAAAGCGGTCGGCTGCCGACATTACATTTCTGGCCCTTCGGCTGAGGCTTACCTGGATCAAGAACTTCTTAAGCAAGCCGGGATCACCCTCGAATACATGCGGTACGATTATCCGGAATATCCGCAGTTGTATCCCCCCTTTGATCCTCACGTTTCCATACTGGACCTGCTCTTCATGACGGGTAAGAACGCCTCGAAATCTATATGGGAAGCCTGAACACCATGGCCACTCCCCTTTATTCGTTTGTCGTGCCTATCTACGGCGATGGTTATCTGGCGCTTCCGTTTTGTGAAGCCATGCAGGCAGCGATGGAGAACTTGCGGCATGGTTGCGATATCGCGGACTTCGTCGAGGTCATCTTCGTTAACGACGGAAGTCCGAATAACTCGCAAGACCAGTTGCTGGAGGCCAGCCGGCGTTTCTTATTTGTAAAAGTGATCGAACTAAGCCGAAATTTCGGTCAGCACGTCGCGGTGTCGTGCGGCTACCGCTTTGCAACCGGCCGATATGTCGGCATGATCAACGCCGATCAGCAGGATCCGCCGGACCAGATTGGCCCGCTGCTCGATGCCATGCAGGCCGGCAACTGCGATATCGCGGTCGGGTTGCGGAGCCAGCGCACCGAATCCTTGCTGAACAGCCTCACGTCGCGAGCCTTCCATGCGGCGATGAATCTTCTTACAGGGGCCAAGACGCCGGTCAACGCCGCGACTTTGCGTCTTATGAGCCGCCAGTTCGTGGACGCCTACAACCGGCTGAGCGAGAAAACGCCTTACATTCCTGGATTGGAGAATTGGCTAGGCTTTCGCTGTGTTTACGTGCCGATTCGCCATCAAGCGAGGATCAGCGGCAAGAGCACCTATTCATTCCGCAAGCGCTGGCGCCTGGCAGTGGAATCGATCATCGGCTTTTCGGACCTGCCGCTGCGCATCGCCGCGACCCTGGGATTTGCCATTACGTCGATCGGCATGTTGTTGAGTCTGGGCCTGGTTATACAGAAGCTCTTTTTCACGAGGTTTGCGCCGGGGTATACATCCACAATCACAATCGTGGTTTTTCTAGGCGGACTGAATCTGATGTTTCTCGGCTTGGTGAGCCTGTATGTGGGCCGGATACTACGCGAGGTTCAGGGGCGTCCGCAATACATCGTCAAATCATACGATGGTTTTCCGCATACCGAAGGCGGCGAAGAAGCGTTGCGTCGTCGGTCAGCGAGTCGCGACGAATCCAACGTACTTGAAGAGACTCCGCGTTAGGGGTAAACCCTTCTCGAGCGTAGCGGCGAATAATCTCGCCATCGCTAGACGCGACGCGGCGTCCCCTCCACCATCGTTCACTACCGACGCCTGCCCCAAATACCAGTAGTAAGAGATTTCCACCTCGGCGAATCCGGCCGATTTCAAAGACTCGATCAACGTTTCCTCGCGGAATCCGCCAGTAATATTCTTGTTGTATTCCGCGTTGTTGAAAACGTCTTTGGCCACGTGGAACCGCTCCTGGATCTCTTCATCCTTTTGGGTGACCGACGCGATCTCCCGGGTGACGATCGGGTGGTACCGTTCCCTAGGATCCAGTGTCTTGATGGCGTGCCAGAAATAGTAGTTCGGATCAAGATCGGCGTAGAACTTCCCGCCTGGACGAAGGGCGCGAGCCGCCGTGCGCAGTGTGGGGCCGATGTCATAAAGGTGATGCAGGAATGAATAGGCAGTCACCACATCGTAGGCGCTCTCTTCGGCTGGGAAGGAACCGGTATCGCCGAGGTGCACCCGGATCTCGGCGGGTCCGGATCGGTCCACCTGATCTGTCATGGCCGGTGTGACGTCGACGCCGTCGATCACCTTCACGTAATTTTTCGCAATGTTGATGAGGAAGCCCGTGCCGCAACCGAGATCGAGCATCCGCTCGGCGTTGGTGGCAGCGAATACCGCCTGTAATCGTTTCTCGACGTGAGCGACGTTTTCCGGCCGGAAGTGGGGCTCCGAGGAATTATAGTCGTTCGCGAGGGCGCTATGAAGTTGTTGATTAGCTCGGACGACAGCCGCGTAAGCGCTATTCATATTGTTGGACGAACTTCCTCTGATCTGGCGGCGCGTAATACTCGTCGTAGTTCGCGGGTGTCTGGGTCAGAAAGCCTAATTTTTGACGGACTCGCGGCGTATACGCCTGATGGTTCATGTGGGCCATGGCTCTCGGAATATCGATCCGTTGCTTCATATACGGCCGGCACATGTTGATGGTCAGCGCATGCCGCCATCGGCCGGAATGATTTTTCCCGCCCGCGTGCCAAAGTCGTGCGTTGAAGTAAAAAACACTTCCCGCCGGTGCAATCACCCGCTTCGCGTTCGCGTAAAACTCCTCATCGGAGGGAGCGTTTGCGCGACCCTGCGATCCAGGTAGGAACCACGTCGCGCCGTTCTCTTCGGTGAAATCGTCGAGGAGAATCGTGGCGCCCATGTTGGTTACGTAGCCAGGGATAATTCTTGGAGAGTCCACATGTACGCGCCCCGAGTAGTTGGTATCGCTCGGCGGCATGGAGGAGGATGTATACGCGTAAACGATACAGCCCTCTCCAAGCACCCGCTCGAAGGGCCGCATTAGGCTTTCTGAATCCAGGACGTCCACCAATTCCCCGCCATAGAGCGAGCATAGCAACACCATGCCGCGGTGCGAAGACACGAGATTCTTGCGCCGGTAATCTTCTTCCTCCTCAATTGCGACGGTAAGTTCCGCTTTGAGTGGTTCCAGGACCTCACTTGGCAGGATGCCGTGCAGGATGGCATATCCCTCAGACTGGATTCTTTCGATAAACTGCTGTTCTTGCACGGGGCTCCGTTGCGCCGGACAGACTCTTCTGCCAATAAGTACTATTCGGGAATTGCGCTCTTGCACTTTAGTCCGCTAACCTCGCCAATCGATTGAAATTAATGCGTTGCCGAATACCGGCCGATCTTTAAGGGAAGCAGCATGCAAGCTCAGATACTGGAAAAAATCGTCGCGATTCCGCGGATTTATGACGGTGTCCAAAGGATCGCGGGGCGTGAAGAGAACTACCGCAGGTTGATGCCGTTTCTCTTGCGGGCCAAGGGCGAAATGCTGCTCGATACCGGCGCCGGCACTGGCGAGATCACCCGAATCCTAGACCCCACAATACGTTATACGTGGCTGGATATCGATCCGCAGAAGCTGTCGGGCTTTCGGCAAAAATGCCGCGAGGTCTCGCAGTTCTGGGGAGCGTCACGGAAATCCCGCTGGCGCGATCGAGCGTGCATACCACTTTGTGCGTGGCCGTCTCCCATCACTTGACGGATCGAGAGTTGGGTAAAATGCTTGCGGAATTGGCCAGGGTCTGCGGGAAGCAATTCATTTTCCTGGATGCTGTCGAGAAGCGAAATTCGCCAGTCAGCAACTTTATGTGGCGATATGACCGCGGCAGCCATCCCCGGACGGCGGAGCGCCTGACAACGATGCTCCAGGAACACTTCGAGATGGAAGAGACGCAGCAGTATTCGATCTTCCACCACTACCTGCTATTCGTAGGCCGGCCGATTGGAGCGGCCTGAAAACGAGCGGCTATCGGGTTGCGTGCCCCATGGTGAATGTCCGGGACCTGGCGGCCAACCTCGAACAGGACCATCGCGGATTGTGGGTTTCGAAAATTCGGTCCGGCGTCTCCTACCCTTCCTCCGACAATGAGCGTTGCTACCAAATCGAGGACACCTCATTCTGGTTTCAGCACCGAAATCGTTGTATTGCCAATTGCGTCCGAGCCTATCCACCAAGTGGCGTCGTCTTTGACGTAGGTGGCGGGAACGGGTTCGTTTCGCTGGGATTACAGCGTGCAGGGTGGGATACGGTGGTGGTGGAGCCCGGCGTCACGGGTGCTTGCAACGCCCAACGGCGAGGCCTGCTGCATGTGATTTGTTCGACGTTTGAAGACGCAGGATTCCGTCAGCATGCTCTGCCCTCCGTGGGGATGTTCGACGTTCTGGAACACGTGGAAGACGATGCAGAATTCCTGCGCGCGCTGCATGAGGCGATGGTTCCAGGCGGCCGGCTCTATCTGACCGTGCCTGCTTACCAATGGTTGTGGTCGGCGGAAGATACTTATGCCGGACACTTCCGGCGATACACGCTGCCGTCGCTGACTTCGACCCTCGATCGAGCCGGCTTCGACGTGGAGTTCCGCTCCTACATATTTTCAATCCTGCCTTTGCCTATTTTCCTGCGGCGGAGCATCCCGTACTTACTAGGGCTGAAAGAGGCAACTACGAGTGAGAGTGCGGCAAAGGATCATGCCATCAGACCTTTGAACAGGCTATTCGATCGCGTTTTTGCTTGGGAGCAGAACGCCCTCGATCGCAGCCGCGCCATTCCTTGGGGGAGCAGTTGCTTGGTGGTAGCTAAATCCAGATAAGTCCCGCCTGGTCAGCTTCATGCCGCCTCTAACGGAAAGGACGGATTATTCCGATTCCTCATGATAGAGGTGCTTTTGAAGACGGGTGTTGACGAAGCCGGGACGCTGTTGCCAACCGAGATCCAGACCGAGCGCCCGGTAATTCCGGTTTCGACCCCGGTTTCGGCCCACTTGACGCAACCCGGAAACGACGTTGCCAATCTTCTCTCCCACGTAACTCAGCCGGCCTCGATTCCCTTCAATCGGTTCTGCAAGGTCGGAACGGAGTTCGCCTATATACAACAGGCGATTGATGCCATGCACATCTCCGGCGACGGGCGCTTCACCGCGGCGTGCCGCGAAGTCTTGGAGGCGAGCCTGGGAGTGCCGAAGGCGCTACTGACCACTTCCTGCACGCATGCGTTGGAGATGGCGGCACTGCTTCTCGACGTCAAGCCCGGCGATGAGGTGATTGTTCCCTCGTTTACGTTCGTCTCCACAGCGAACGCGTTTGTATTGCGCGGGGCGCGCCCGGTTTTCGCGGACATTCGGCCGGACACGCTCAACCTCGACGAGACGCTATTGGAACGGCTGATCACCCCTCGGACTCGTGCGATGGTGCCGGTTCACTATGCTGGCGTCGGATGCGAAATGGACGAGATTATGGAGATTGGCACGCGGCACAACGTCGCGGTGGTCGAAGACAATGCGCATGGCCTGTACGGGCTTTATCGCAACAAGCCCCTGGGGACCTTTGGAAGCTTGGCGGCACTGAGCTTCCATGAGACGAAGAACTTCACGTGCGGGGAAGGCGGGGCGCTCCTGATCAACGCGCCGCAGTATGTGGAGCGCGCCGAGATCGTTCGGGAAAAGGGCACCAATCGCAAACGATTCTTTCGGGGCGAGGTGGATCGCTACAGTTGGGTCGACATCGGATCAAGCTACCTGCTCTCGGAAATCCTGGCAGCGGTTCTTTACGCACAGTTGGAGGAGCGTCACC
>JBEKRO010000070.1:0-35333 GCA_049518655.1 Bryobacteraceae bacterium
TCAAGACATTGCTCACGTTGCGGAGGATCGTCCCCCCGCGCCCGTTTCAATGCCCTGAGTGCATTCTCCTTTGGCCGGTTTTCACCCGACCCTCATTGGCCGGTTTTGCCCGACCCCCGAGGATCCGGGGCCTATCTGGCGGGCGTACCACATGGTGAAGGAGCAGTCTTGCTACCTCGCGCTAAGATAAGAATAAATGAGCCAGGCCACCGACACTTTCGAATTGGTCCGGGCGAAGCGCGAGGAGATCCAACGAATCGCGGCCCAGCACGGCGCGCGGAACATTCGCGTTTTCGGTTCGGTGGCACGCGGCGAGGCACGGCCAGACAGCGATGTCGATTTCCTGATCGATGTCGATCCGGTGACGAGTTCCTGGTTCCCCGCTGGCCTTGTTCAGGACTTGGAGAGCCTGCTGGGTAGGCGAGTGGAAGTGGTTACGGAGCGCGGGTTGAACCATTTGATTCGTGAAGATGTGCTGCGCGAGGCCGTTCCGGTTTGAAGGACGACCGTTTTTATCTCCGCCACATCCTGGAATGTATTCAACGAATTGAGGAAGATACTGGCGGCGGCCCCACGGCCTTTCACGCATCAAGAACAACTCAAGACGCTATTATGCGAAACCTGCAAGTCCTTGCCGAGAGCACTCAGCGGCTCTCCGGTAGTCTAAGATCGCGGTGGCCCCAAGTGGAATGGCCGCGCATCGCGCTTTTCGGAACGTCCTAGTTCACGATTATCTTGGGTTGGACATGGAGCGAATCTGGGTGGTGACCTAGCGGGACGTTCCTGAACTCAAGAAATCGGTTGAGCTGATGTTAGACGGGTTGCAATAGAGAGCTGCGAACTCCACATGAAAAAGGCGGCTCAAGCGAGCCGCCCCAAGGAAAAGGAGGAATGACACCTCCCACCAAACTTTGTGAATCGCGCTCCGGCTTAGCTGCAGCCGCTGGTCCCGCCGCAGTTTTCGCACTTGTAGCAACTGCCGTTGCGGGTCATGAAGCCGCCGCATTCCGAGCACATCGGCGCGTCGCTCACCACTGGAGCGAACGGCAGCGCCTGCTGCGGCTCGGGCTCGGTGGGCCGCAGAACGGCCGCGTCGCCGGCTTCATTGACCGCGTACTCGGGGCCCAGGAATTTCGCGCCCAGCCAGCGGAAAATGTAATCCATGATCGACTTGGCGTAGGGCACCTGCGGGTTGCCCGTCCAGCCGCTCGGCTCAAATCGAACGTGGCTGAACTTGTCGACGAAGAACTTCAACGGCACGCCATATTGCAGCGCGTAGCTGATGCTGGTGGCGAAGCTATCCATTAGGCCGCTGATGGTCGACCCTTCCTTGGCCATCGAGATGAAAACTTCGCCGGGCGTTCCGTCTTCGTACATGCCCACAGTGATGTAGCCTTCGTGGCCGCCGATGGAAAACTTGTGCGTGACGGATCGCCGCTCGTCGGGTAGCTTGCGGCGGATCGGCCGATAAACGATCTTCTCGGTAACCGTCGGAACCACCGCTGCCGAGGCCGTCGCCTTCTTCTCGCCCTTGCCGGTGCCGGAGCTGAGCGGCTGGGCGCGCTTGGAATTATCGCGATAGATAGCCACCGCCTTCAGACCCAGGCGCCAGCTTTCCATGTAAGCGTCCATCACGTCTTCGACCGTGGACTCTTCGGGCATATTGATGGTCTTCGAAATCGCGCCGGAGATAAACGGCTGCGTCGCCGCCATCATCCGCACGTGGCCCATATAGTGGATGGACCGCTTGCCGTTCTGCGGCCGGAAGCTGCAATCGAACACCGGCAGGTGCTCGTCCTTGAGCGCGGGCGCGCCTTCGATGGTCCCGGTGGAATCGATATGGCTGACGATCATCTCTACTTGCTCGGGCGTGTAACCCAGCTTGATCAGCGCCTGCGGCACGGTGTTGTTGACGATCTTGATGATGCCGCCGCCCACCAGCTTCTTGTATTTCACCAGCGCGAGATCGGGCTCAATACCTGTGGTGTCGCAATCCATCATGAAGCCGATGGTGCCGGTTGGCGCGATCACTGTAGTCTGCGCGTTGCGGAAGCCGGCGCGCTCGCCCAGCGTATACGCATCGTTCCAGCAATCCACCGCAGCCTTGAAGAGATCGTCCGGAACCCGCTTGCTGTCGATGCCGCTGACCGCCTTGCCGTGCATCAGAATTACATCCAGGAACGAATCTTCGTTGACGGCATAGCCGGGGCACGGCCCTACCGCTTCGGCGATGCGTGCGCTGGTGAGATACGCCTGGCCGCACATGACGGCCGTGATGGCAGCAGCCCAGTCGCGTCCCGAGGGGCTGTCATAAGGAATGCCCATCGACATCAGCAGCGCGCCCAGGTTCGCATAGCCCAATCCGAGCGGGCGAAAATCGTGCGAATTCTTGGCGATTCTTTCGGTCGGATAGCTGGCGCTGTCGACGATGATCTCCTGCGCGAGCGTAATGGTATCGCACGCATGTCGAAATGCTTCGACGTCGAACTCGCCGCCTGGCCCCACAAACTTCATCAAGTTTAAGGACGCCAGGTTGCAGGCCGAATCATCCAGGAACATGTATTCCGAGCACGGATTCGAGGCGTTGATGCGTGCGGTGGCCTTCGACGTATGCCAGCGATTGATCGTCGTGTCGAACTGCATGCCCGGATCGCCGCATTGATGCGTGGCCTGCGAAATCTCACGCAGCAATTCCTTCGCGCTGTAGCGCTTCTTGGGCTGGCCATTGGCCACCGAGCGAGTCCACCAATCGCCATCCGCCGCAGCCGCTTCCATGAATTCGTCAGTCACGCGCACCGAGTTGTTGGCGTTCTGGAAGAAGATGGACCCGTACGCGTCGCCATCAATCGCGGCATCGTAGCCCGCGTCAATCAACGTGTGGGCTTTCTTCTCTTCGTTGGCTTTGCACCATACGAAGGCTTCGATGTCGGGATGATCCACATTCAGGATCACCATTTTCGCTGCGCGCCGCGTCTTACCGCCGGATTTGATCACGCCCGCAAACGCATCGAAGCCTTTCATGAAGCTGAGCGGGCCGGAAGCTGTGCCGCCTCCCGCCAGTCCACCGCCTTCTTCGCGCAGCGGTGACAGATTGGTGCCGGTACCCGAGCCCCACTTGAACAGCATGCCTTCGGTTTTGGCGAGATCGAGGATCGACTCCAGCGAATCCTTCACCGAGTTGATGAAGCACGCCGAGCACTGCGGGCGGGACTCGCCTTTCTTCAGCTTCACGATGTTGTCGGTGGCTTCGTCGTAATAGTATCCGTAGCCGCGCGGCTCCTGGACGCCCACGTTGAACCAGACCGGCGAATTGAAACAGGCCTTCTGGGTGAGCATCAAGTGCGCCAGCTCGTTACGGAAGTTCTCGGAATCTTCGCGCGTCTTGAAATAGCGCCCGTAAGCACCCCAATCCGCGATGGTGTCCACCACGCGATGCACCAGCTGCCGGACGCTGCGCTCGCGCTCGGGCGAGCCCATTTTGCCGTAGAAATATTTGCTGACAACGATGTTGGTGGCCGTCTGGGACCAATCGGCCGGCACCTCCACCTCGTCCTGTTCGAATATGATGGCGCCTTTGTCGCTCGCGATGGCAGCGGTGCGCAACTCCCAGTTGATCTCGTCGTAAGGCGTCTTGCCAGGTTCCAGCTTCTGAGTAAAGTATTTAGGAAAGCTGACGCCCTTGCGCTGATTGGCCGAAAGAGGCCTTTTGCTGACAGGTTGCAATTCAGAGATCCTGTTACTGAGATCGACTGCGAGCAGTCCCATATCTATTTTCCTCCAAAACGTAACCCCTATAGTTGGATGCGGGGCACGTCTGCAATGATGCCCCAATAGGTAGTGGTGCGTCAAGGATTATATCTATATGCCGTGCAGTACGTTACGAACGAACTACGATATTTGCCCGCAAAACGCGCCGCCGGCCGATATGGATTTCGAGAGCGTGGTTGCCGGGGGAAAGGCCTTTGGGTAACTCAACATTCAGTTCGTGGCGGGGAGGCCGGGGGTCTGTGCGCAGTATGCCGAGGTGAAGCACGGGTTGGTCATCCACGGCGGCGGCCACCGAATCGGGTGAGATCACTTCTTCCAGTTGGATCTTGAGCAGGCCGGTGCTGGTGGCGTTTTGCTGCACCAGGTTGACGCCATCAGTGACGGAGACGATGCGCGGCACTAGCGGGCCCGAAGGAATGACGCGAGCAATCGCGGGCGGGCAAAGTGGTTTTCCATTAGCGCGAAGTTCAACCGGCACCAGGCCCGTTCGTGCGCCGTCGGGAAGCCACGCGTTCACCTGCTGGAGACCTTCCGAATCGGCCGGACCCACATAGACTGGGACGCCAGCGTCGCCATCGGCCAGTACTTCGAGATTGTTGAGATCGCAATCGGCCGGGAGATTGTTGATCCAAAGGGACACTGCCGCGTGGCGTCCGCGCTGCGGGATGAGCGGCTCGCCGGTATAAGCATTCGTGATGCGCCGAATTTCGGGCATCAGCTCATTACTTGGGACCGGTGCGGTTAGCGGCCGCCGCCACGTGGTCCACATGTACTGCGTGTGCTCGCCGTCCAAGTTCAGCAGTTGCAGGCCGTTCTCGCGCGTGAACGCGCGGATGTCCGGCGCCGAGAAGACCACGCCGCTCCAGGTGTTCGTATCGCCCGGATGCATCAGGCCATTGAATTGGCCATGGAAGACGCCACCCGGTTTGAGCACCCGGCGGATCTCTCGCATGTATTCGAGCACCACGTCGCGGCTGGGGATGTGCTGGAAAACGGCGTAGGAATAGATGAACTCGAAGGAGTCGTCGGCGAACAGTCCCAAACTCGCGCCGTTGGTGGCGTGGAAGTGGGCGTGGGGAATATCGGCCAGGCGCTCTCGCGCTAGTCGAATCATTTCGTCGGAGACGTCGACGCCGTGGATTTCACCGAAGTGCCGGCTCAGCGGTTTCACCAGACGGCCCGGCCCACACCCGATTTCGAGCGCTCGCCAAGCCCGCCGGTTGGCCTTCGCGGGCATTCGCTTGAGCTGCGCTTCGATGGAGCGGAGAACGTCGGCGGCAGTGGCCAGGAAGTCCTCTTCGGCCTGATCGCGGCTGCCGAACGCGACGTAATAGTGCGCATCTTCGCGCGCGCGTTGGTTCCAGTCGGCGCGCATGCGCTCGCTGACGGAGCTTTCAGAATCGGCCATCTACCTTTAAGGTCTCACGGCTAAGGCAATCGCGGCGCGAAGCCGATTGCGGATAGCGCGATGCTCAAGTCGCGATCGTCCAGGCTTTGCGGCAGGATGTCGCGAGCGTGCCAGACGAAATCGCTGGTGAGCGTGATGTTGGCGATGGATCCGGATGCGATTGCGGGAGGTTGCACATGATATTCATGCACACCGGCCGAGGTGATGGCGAAAGTGCCGGCGGGCTGGCCGTTGATTGTGACGCTCACGTGAATTGCCCGATGAAGTTGATCCACAGGCGCGTAGGCCGAGACGACCAAGTCGCCCGGGGCCGCAATCAAATGGAGCGATCCGCTCCCGCTCATCCAGCGGAATGGCGCGTCCCACCAGGAGAGTCCCGATGTCAGGGCTGCTTCGTAGGAAGCATTTCGGAAATCGATCTGCGACGACGGGCGAGCGGTCCACCCATTCAAGAGCGAATTCTCTATGGCGGCCTGGGGAGGACTCAAGGGTTGCTGGACGAGCCGAACGCCGGACATCCCGTGCGGGTATTCGGAGTAGATCAGGAAGGCCAGCTTGAGTGAGTTGTTGCGAGCGCCGTCCAGCGGAATGGGCGCGTCGGCAAGGAGCAACGGACGGGTTGGGGAAGAACGAATCGTCTCTACCAGCAAGCGTCCTCGCTGGAGCGCATGCCCAGCGGCTTCGAACGTGCCACGTGGAATATTTGCCAGGTATCGCGTGCGGCTTGCTGCAAGCGCCAGCGCGGTCAGGATAATGAGCAAAGCAACCGCGGCGCGGGGCAATTTGAAGGCGCTCGCAAACAAAATGCAATGCGCGACGAGTGGGAACAGGAAGACATAGTAATAACGATCGGCGGTGTACAGCGAGCCTGGGCCGAAGCGAAACGGATAGTCGGCGCGCGCCATGCCGGTGAGCAAGGCCAGCAAGATCGCCGGCGTCCATACGGCGAGTAGGATTCGCCGCTGGCGTGCATTCATGAACCATAAAGACGCGACTAAAGGCAGCCACGCAATCGGAGCAACCTTCCATATGGTCTGGAAGCCGGGAAGCGCGAAAGTAGTAAACGCGCTGAAGAAGCGAAATGGAGCGGTGAAGACCAGCCACGCGCCCAATCCCAGACCACGCAGCGAAAGCCTCACTTGTTCCGGATCGTGATGGCTCGATTGCTGCCAGAGCGCGAGGACCAGGAGCGACACGATTGCGGCGAGGAAGACCACTGCTGCGCGCCGGCGTAAAAAGATCGGGATGCCCAGGGCCGCAACAAGGACCCCATTGAGTCCCAGCGCGGCGAGGGTGAGCATCAACACCGCCAGAGCGAGGGTGAGCCTTGGATTCTTCGCGTCGGGATTGAGCGCGACAACAGCCCAGATCAGGAACGTAACACCCAGGCAAAAGATCGCGCTGGACGGCCACCAGATTTGCTCACCAATGAAGCCCAGCGCGCCTGCGTAAAGCGTGCCCGAGAGCCAGCCCGCTAATGTTGACCCGCTCCAACGAGCGCATAGAATCGCGCATCCCACGGCGCCAGCAATGTGTACCGCGCAGACGCCCAGCCGCACCCAGGTGAGGCTCATGCCGCCGGCCAGCGTTCCGAACCAGAACAGCAGGCGAAGCAGCACCAATGTCTGCCCATGAAAGGGAAGCATGATCAGATCGCGGCCGGGTTCGAGTCCGGCGCGGATTTGGGCGATCAACTGACCATGCTCGAAATCGTCTGAGAAATAGGGCAGGGCCAGCGTGCTGTGGGCCATCAGCAGGACCAACAACGCGAGCCACACAGTGAGCAGGAACAAACCGGCTCGGGAGAAGCTCTTATTCATTTGTGCAGGTGTTGTGGCGGATGGTGTTGTCCGACAGCTTGACGCCCGGCGCGGCCTGAATGCAGCGGGTTTTCATTTTCCAGCCGGAAATCGTGTTGCCTTCAATCAGATTGCCGCGTGCCGGGTCGGGATGCTCGGCATGGCTTCCGAGATAGATGCCGGTTTCCAGGACCTCCGTCTCGCCCAGCACCGAACAGCCGAACTTCGCGCGGTTTTCATTGCAGTGCGCTGTGTTGGTATGGCGCATGCGGTTATGCAAAATCTTGTGCCCAGTCCCGATCAGAAAGATGCCGCCGAATTTCATTCCATCCAGTTCGTTGTCTTCAATCACAATATTCTGCGACCGCATCTCGACGTTAGCGTTATTGAACACAATGCCGAAGTGCCCGAACGGATAATCCTCGGGTGGCCGGCGGTTGATGCAGGTGTTGCCGCGCACCGCGCCGTCATGGAAGCCGTCCAGGTCGATACATTTTCCATCGATTTCTTCGAAGCGATTGCGCTCGTAGGTGGACTGCTCGACATTGCCAGCCGTGTCGATTCCAACCGGCGTGCCCCCGTTTTCGACGTCGATCAAGTCGACTGGCCATCCGATGCTTACGCCGTGGTTGTCCGCAACTTCAATAGCCACCGCGTGGCCCACTTGAATCGCATCGCGGCCGATGTCGCTGAACTCGTTTTGCAGGATTTTTCCACCGCGATTGCGCGGCGCCATATAGCGCGAGTGCGTCCAAACGCTGTTACCGCGAATGTTGCGGAATGTAGAATCTGCGACGGAAAACTGCTCTGTCCCTTCCTCGAGAAGAATCCCGCCGGAGGTATTGTTTCGTCCTTTCGCATTGCGTGAGCCGCTGTCTTTCACTGAGACATGATCGATCGCGACATGCTTCGAATGGCTGATGAGCGCGGCGAAGTTCGTGATGTTCGAGAAGTCCACATGATCGATAGTCACGCCATCCGTGTCTTCGATCAAAATGCCGTTGTTGGGAAACACGCTCGCGAAAGTTTTATCCGACGGCGCGAGGGGCAGCGCCTTCTCCAGCGCCGCGCGATTGCCGTCGATGGAGAAATTAGTGAAGTGAATCCGCAGACAGCCGCGGCAACTGAAAATGGCGCGTCCTTGAAAGTTGGCTGCGGCGCGGAGCGCGGTGTGGTCGCCGCCTGAAATTGTCAGGTCGTGTGCGCCGTCAGGCAACTTTATTTCCGAAGAAATTTCCGTGATGCCGGCCGGCAGACGGACGACACCGGTTGGCGGCAACCGCAGCGCGATTAATAGGATTGGGATCAAGCGTTATTCTATCTGTCTTTATCTGGCATGCTAACAACATGGCGATTGAGTTTCGCGGCGTGCGGTTTGCACCGTTGCGCGATCTGACGGTTTCGGCTCCGAGTGGCGCGGTGATCGGCATTATCGGAGAAAAGGGAGCGGGCAAGGGTGCGCTGCTGCGTTTGGCGTCGGGAGCCGTGCAGCCTGAGGGCGGGGAAGTAATCGCGGCAGGCGAGCGCCGCTACCTGGGACCGCTGGACGCGCTGCAGCTCTCGCCTGTGGATCTTTTGTTGCTGGAACATTCGCTGGCGCAGCACGATGCCCTGGTGCGCGCGCGTGCGCTGGCGGGAATCGGACGGCTCAGAAGCGGCGGGAGCACGGTGCTGCTGGTTTCGCACGAGCTCGATTTGCTGCAATCTGTTTGCGACGAAATCTGGTGGCTGGATGCGGGGGCACTCGAAAGGCGCGGCGATCCGCGCGAGGTTCTGGACGCCTATCGCGCAAGCATCGCCGAGAAAGTGCGGGCGTGGGGCGCGACGCTGAAGAGTCCACTGCTGCCGGCGATGCGGCGAGGCGACGGCCGGGCCGAGATTCTGTCGCTGGAAACCTTGGGCGCCGACGGCAATCCAACCGCGGTTTGGCAGAGCGGCGAAAACGCCACGGTGCGCGTGACAGTGCGCTATCACGACGCCGTGGAAGAGCCGGTGGTCGGGATCATGATTCGCACCCGCATCGGCCTGGAAGTATACGGCACCAATACCGAACTGGAGAAGGTGAGCACGGGAAGCTGCACGGCGGGCGTCCGGATGCAAATCGAATTCGCATTCCGTTGCGATTTATGCCCCGGCGAATATACCATCACTGCCGCTTCGCACGATGCCGATGGCACGGCGCATGATTGGGTGGACGATGCGATTGCGGTTGCGGTAACGGATTCGCGCTACACGGCGGGTGTGGCGAATCTGCGGGCTAATCCGAAGATTACTTCTGTTCAAGAATGAATGTCGGCGCGATCCCCGACAAAGTCGAAAACCCCGACGGGCCCACCGCCGTCAGCCAACTGGAACAACCCTGCACTTTGCCGAGATAGGAGTGCGGATGCACATCCACGCGCATCTTCTGCATTTCCAGATGACCATATTGCAGAACCGGGAAAGTGTCCACCACCGGCTCCAGAGCTTCTTGCACCACGTACGGATTGCGCAACGCGGAGCGCACAGCTTTCTCCCAGGCCGCCTCGTCCACTTCCGACCCCCGGAAGGATTGTTGATCGGCGCCGTCGTCGTTCGGACGCAGAACCAGTTTATTGCGGTTGTGCAAAATAAAGTCGGGAAGATCCACGGTCCGGTTGCGGTATTTCGTCTTCGTCTCTTGCACCATGCGCGTCCAAGGCACGAATTCCTTAATGGCTCTACGCTCCGCCGCGGGAAAATCGGCGGTAATCTCTTCGTCGGTGAGCAGATCAAAGATGGCCTTCTTCTGGGCCAGTTCGGAACGGAAGCTGTTCACCATGCAAACCGCCTGGTCGCGATAGGCGCGCAGCAGCGGATGGGAAAGATCGAACCGCACCAGGAATTCCTGGACTTTCACCCGGCGAAAAATCAAGTCGATGGCGAAATCGCCGTGGCGTAAAACATTGTCGCGATATTCGAGCTGCTCCGGAGTGACAATTTCCACCGCCAAACCTTCTCGCCGGAACATTTCCGCGATGATGGCGCTTTCGCCTGATTCCCCGGCCTGGAACGGCTGGCGGAATTCAAGAATCGCGATGTTCGGTTTCTTGTTCTTGCCGCCCCACTCTTTGTAAGCCTTCAGAATGGCCTGCAGCAGAAACTTGGCGCCGGGCAATTTTTCCAAACGATAGCGCTTGCGGAATTCCTTGACAGGCGCCGCTTCGTAAAAGATATCAGCCAACGTCTCGCCATACGCGACACCCGTCGAAGTATCGGGAATATAGCGCGAGAATCGCAGCGTGCCGTTATTGATGTGCGTATCGAGAAGCGAAGTGACGGCTGGGAACGAATAACCCGGATCCACCGCCGCAAGCATCTTCTCCGCGGGCAGCAATTCCATGCGCGCCAGCAATGCCGGACTGCTCAGCGCCTTGGCCTGCACCCGTTGCAGTGAACTTGAAAACGACTCCACCGCCTTCACCAATCCCGCGTACTGTCTGCGCGTGATAAAATGCGGACGCAGAACCGGAGACACGGGCTTTCCACCGGCGACCAAATTGTGCGCCTTCATGCGTTCCTGGAGATCGTGTGCCCAGGAAAGATTTTTGTAGTGGTCGCCTTCCAGGATTTTGTGATAGCGAGTGACGGCCTCGCTCAACTGGTTCATTTTCTATCGCGGCTCTCTGGACCCAGTATCGCAAGGCGCAGTGGAAAAAGTAAAGCAACCGCGACGTTTTTTGACGAATTAGTACTTTAGTTTCTAAGGTTTGGAGGCGATTTTCGCCTCCTCTCGGAGATCCGCCTTAAGAGCCCGGAAAGTACTGGACCCACGAATTGGGAAAACGAGCGAGCTTCCGCATCGAGGTCGTCCTGGCCCTGCCAGAACAACAATCGATCTTTGCCAATCTGCTTGAGTTGTACGCGCACGACTTCAGCGAATTTCACAATTTGGAGCTGGGTCCAGACGGCCGGTTTGGGTACAAGCCGCTACCGTTGTACTGGAGCGACCCGACGCGCCATCCTTTTCTCGTAAAGGTGGGCGGCCAACTGGCTGGATTCGTTTTTGTGAAACGAGAAGGAAAAGGTGTGTGGGACGTGGCCGAGTTCTTTATCGCGCGGGCGTATCGCAGGAAGGGAATCGGTATGAAAGTAGCGCACGAAGTGTGGAAGCGCTTTCCCGGCTTATGGGAAGTGCGGGTGATGGAGTTGAATCACCGAGCGCTGAATTTCTGGCAGCGCGCCATCGCGGCATTCCATGGTGACGTGATCCACCCGATTCCCATCGAAAAAGACGGCGAATCTTGGCGCGTATTCGCATTTGAATCCAAGGGTAGCTAGGAGCCGGCTTCCAACGCGAGCAGCTTTTTCTTCCGTTCTACCCCCCACCGGTAACCGCCCATGCTGCCATCCTCGCGCACCACACGATGACAGGGAATCGCAACGGCCACGGGATTTGTAGCGCATGCCCGTGCCACGGCGCGAGCCGCTTTCGGTTGTCCAATATCCGCGGCGATATTGCTGTACGATTTCGTGGTGCCGCGCGGGATTGCTTGCAGTGCTTGCCACACGCGCCGCTGGAACGCTGTGGCCTGTATGTCCAGCGGAAGCGATGCCGTGGATTCTCCCTGAATGATGGCTCGTACCGCTTTCACTTGTTCGCCCAGCTTGCGATCCGATCGAGCGATTTCTGCCTTGGGATACTCGGTATGCAGCTCGCGTTCCAGGTCCGCGACTGAATCGCCGAACCGGATGGAGCAGATGCCCCGCTCGGTGGCCGCAAGCAACATGTTTCCAATCCGCGTGGACGCGATGGCGTACTGAATGGTAACGCCGGAGCCTTGCTTGCGATAACGCGAGGGAGTCATCCCCAATTGCGACGACGCTCGCTCGTAGAGGCGGCTGCTGGACCCGTAGCCAGCGTCGTAAAGCGATCGCGTCACCGAGTGTCCCTCTCTCAGTCCGGCTTTGAGCGAGCTCAAGCGCCGGGAATCGGCATAAGCGCGCGGCGTAATTCCTGTGAGGGTTTTGAACGTACGCTGCAAATAGAAGGGGCTGATTCCGAGGACGCGACCGAGCGCTTCCAGCGTCACCGGTTCATCCGGATGCGTATCGATGTAGCGGCAGACATTTTCGACGATCTGCGCGTTCGGATCGCGCTGGTAGCCGGAGTCCGGCTTGCAGCGCTTGCAGGCCCGAAATCCCGCCCGTTCGGCTGCTTCGCGCGCACGAAAGAAGACCACGTTTTCACGGCGGGGGCGCTTGGAGGGACAGGAAGGCCGGCAGTAGATGCCGGTAGACATGACGGCGTAGAAGAAGACGCCATCCATGGCGCGATCGCGCGCGGCCACGGCATTCCAGTAACTGGCGCGCCAGAATTCCCCTTCCTCGCGATTCGGCATGGCAATCTCTGTATCCACTATTGTGAACGGTTGCATAACATCATGCTATGTCGAACGGGTTTGGGGAACTATCCGAATCTTGCAGTCAAACGAACGCGGTACGTCTACGGATGCTCGTCCTTGGTCAGCTCGAACGTAATGGTCCCAATCGGGAAGCTCATCCGGGCGCGGATCTCAACCGGCAACCGGTGTGCATCGTCTGTCAGCCAAACGAACATGTCGCCTTTGCGCGAATAAAGCGAACCATTAAACAGGAACACTTCGTAGCGGATGGTATCGAACGTTCCAGCCTTAATCTTCAGCTGCTCCCGGCCTTGCGCTTCCACGCGAACGTAGGCCGTCTTCTTTCCGTCGCTCATGGGTACTTGCAGGTTTTGGCCCGGTTCCAGCTTATCCATGCGGAGCTTGTAGAGCCCGGCGACAACATCGATGGCGCAGGTGGGGATTTCGACTTCCGAACTCTTAATCAGCGCGTTCTTATTCAGATCGCGCTCGATGGAGCCAGCCTTGCCGCGCGAGTGATCGAAGGTCACTTTGGTCTCGCGATGGCGCTTTCCCTCAACGGCGTCGAGCTGGGTGGCGGTGGTGCAAAAGCCACCATCCATGCCGACGTTGTAGGTGTCTTCCAGCGTGTAGAGCTTGGAGACCAGACCGCCCGACTCAATGTGTAGCTGCGAATCCCACTTGCGGGGATCGCTCGGCTTCGGCGCCAGGCTTAAATGCGCGCTCCCGGCGTAAATCAAGCGCCATTCAATGTCGTAGGAGAGCCTTTCGGCGGAGGGAAACGGGGCTAAGGCGCCTTCGAAGGCTTTGGAGGAGATGCCGTCGGCCAGCAACACCGATTGAGGGTGGGAATCGGCGGCCATTAGCGACAGGGCCAAAAACACGCCGACCAGACGTGGGGGAAGACGTCCTGGCATCAAGCTAGAGTGTGACAGACTTGTGACCGAGGTGCAAATTGGGGCTCATCGCCCCGCTGTGGCTCCGTTGGGACGTCCCTCGTTTCCATGCTATCGGTTGAGCACCGGCTGCATAAACGAAGCGCCGGGATATCCACACGTACACTTCAGACATCCCCAACGGGCCAGCCCCCCATCTCAATCCGCCAATCCCCAGCCCAATGTTACGCTGGAATTACACGCATGCCGCTTTCCGATTCCTTTTTTGGCCAGAAGTTTGGCATCACGGAGCATAATCTCGAGTCTTATCTATCGGAAGCCCTGGGGGCCGGTGGCGATTACGCGGATCTGTACTTCGAATACCTGGCAACCAGCCAACTGAGCATCGATGAATCCATCGTAAAGAGCGCGGTGCAAGGCGTCTCGCTGGGCGTGGGGGTGCGCGTTTTATCCGGCGAGCGCACTGGCTATGCCTATAGCGACGACTTGAGCCCGGAGAAGATCCGCAAGGCGGCTCGCGTGGCCGCGTGCATCGCAAACGGGCCTTCGAAAGTGGATAAAACCGGCTTTGTCGAAGCCCGGCGGCGCGACCTTTATCCCATTGTGACCGCACCCAGCGAGACCAGCCTGGCCGAACGCGTGGAATTCGTGAAGCGCGCCGATCGCGCGGCGCGTGCAGCGGACCGGCGTGTGTTCCAGGTACAGGCCGCTTACGCCGACAGCCTGCGGTACGTGCTGGTGGCGACCAGCGATGGCGTTCTGAGCACGGATCGGCAGCCGTTGGCACGCCTGGGCGTCTCCGTGCTGGCGCGCGAGGGAGACGGTGTCGCCCAAAGCGGCTATTCGGGTGGAGGCGGGCGCGTGGGCCTGGACTTTTTCGAGACCGAGAAGACGCCCGAACATTTTGCGCGCGAAGCGGTTCGGCAGGCCATCGTGCAGTTGAATGCCGCGCCCGCGCCGGCGGGCGAGATGACCGTGGTTCTGGGGCCGGGATGGCCGGGAGTCCTGCTGCACGAGGCCGTCGGTCACGGACTGGAGGCGGATTTTAATCGCAAGAAAGTCTCGGCATTTAGCGATCGGATCGGGCAGCAGGTGGCCAGTCCCTTATGTACCGTGATTGACGACGGCACCATGCTCAACCGCCGCGGATCGCTCAACGTGGACGACGAGGGCGCCACGACGCAGGAAAATGTTCTCATCGAGAAGGGCGTGCTGCGCGGTTATCTCTTTGACAAGCTTTCGAGCAAGCTGCTGCGATCCCGCACCACGGGCAGCGGCCGCCGGGAAAGCTATCAGGACGTTCCGATGCCGCGCATGACGAACACCTTTATGCTGGCCGGCGACAGCGATCCCGAGGACATCATTCGATCGACATCGCGCGGGCTGTACTGCGCCAATTTTGGCGGCGGCGAGGTGGATATCACCAGCGGCAATTTCGTGTTCAGTGCGTCGGAGAGCTATTTGATCGAAGACGGCCACATTACACGGCCAGTGCGCGGCGCGATGCTGACCGGCAACGGTCCTGAAGCGTTGAAGCATGTGAATATGGTGGGGCACGACTTGAAACTCGACGAAGGCGTGGGCATCTGCCGCAAACAAGGGCAAAGCGTGCCGGTGGGCGTGGGGATTCCGACCATCAAAATCGACCGCATGACCGTGGGTGGCACGGCAGGATGATTGCCCTGCGATGATCGATCCAGAAATGGCGAGTCAGGCGGTGCGTTTGGCCCTGGAGCATGGCGCGACCGACGCCGAATGCACGGTCTCGGAAGGCGAAGAATTCTCGGCGCGAGTGCGGATGCGCGCGCTGGAAAAGTTGACGGATGCAGGATCGCGGGGCGCCGGCCTGCGCGTTTTAGTTGGCAAGCGCGTTGGATCGTCCCATACGTCGGACCTTTCGAGCGCGGGCATCCGCCAGATGGTGGAATCGGCGCTGGCAACGGCGGCCATCTCCACGGAAGATCCGTACGCCGGCCTTCCGGACGCCTCCGACATGGGATCGCTCAACGGGGATTTGAAGCTCTATTCGGACGATATTCAAAGCATCGATACGCCCGCGCGCATTCAAGCGGCGCTCGAAACCGAGGAGGCTGCGCTTTCCTGGGATACTCGCATTACAAACTCCGATGGCGCCTCGTTCAAGGCGCATGCTGGCGAACGCGTGTTCGCGAACTCGCGTGGCTTCTTAGGCAGCTATCGCACCAGCAGTTGTTCGATCAGCACATCGCCGGTAGCGCGCCAGGGCGATGCGATGGAGCGCGACTCTTGGTATTCATCGGCGCGCAGTCATTCGAAGCTGGATAGTCCCGCCGCGGTAGGACGCCGTGCCGCCGAACGTACCGTGCGCCGTTTAGGAGCCCGTAAAGTCCCGACCCAGAAGGTGCCCGTGATCTTCGATTCCGTTACCGCGCGTTCGCTGATTGACAACATTTTCGAGGCGGTGGAAGGCAATTCGATCTATCGGAAAGCATCGTTCCTGGCGGGGAAACTCGGCCAGCGCGTGGCGTCGGAGAACGTCACGGTGATCGACGACGGCGGAATGCCGGGACTCTTCGGCACCTCCCCGTTCGACGACGAAGGCGTACCGTCGCGACGCACCGTGGTGATCGAACGCGGTGTTCTCGAAAGCTATTTGCTGAATAGCTACACCGCGCGCAAGCTGGGCATGCGCACCACCGGCAACGCGGCGCGCGGCTTGACCGGAAACGCGGGCGTGGGGCACGGAAATTTCTTTCTGAAAAATGGCACCCACTCGCCGGAAGAGATAATCCGCGGCATTCGACAGGGCCTCTACGTAACGGAATTGATCGGTCACGGCGTGAATATCGTCACGGGCGATTATTCGCGCGGCGCGGCCGGGCTGTGGATTGAAAACGGCGAGTTCGCCTATCCTGTTTCTGAGATCACCATCGCGGCGAATCTGCGGCAGATGCTGCTGGACGTTGAGGCCGCCGGCTCCGACCTGGAATTTCGGGGTTCGGTGGCGTCGCCGACGCTGCTGATCCGGGAGATGACTGTCAGCGGAAGTTGAAATCGGAAGTTGAGATGAACAGTAAGACCGGCATATATACATTCGTGATCGCGCTGGCGCTGGCGGGCGGGCTGATCTGGTTCGTCAATCGGCCGCATGCCACGGCCCAAGCGGCGCCGCTATCGGCGGACGCTAAGGCATACGTTCGAAACTTGCAGCTCAGCGAAGTGACGATGAAGGCCACCGAAAGTTACGCCGGACAAACGGTGACGGAGATTGAGGGCAAGATCGCCAATTCAGGCACCCGCACCGTCCAGCATGCCGATGTCTATTGTGTCTTCTACAATACCTACGGCGAAGTAATCCTGCGCGAACGCGTTCCCATTGTGACAACCGGGCTAAAGCCCGGCGAGACGCGAACGTTCCGCCTGCCGTTCGATGATATCCCCCCGGGATGGAACAACCAGATGCCGCAATTGGTGATCGCCCGCATTGAGTTTACCTGATGGCTCGAATTCTGGTGGTGGAAGACGACGCCAGCCAGCTGGAAATTCGCAAACAGATTCTGGAACATGCGGGCCATGAGGTGGTGACGGCGCAAGATGCATCCGAAGCATTGGAGCGCTGGAACGGTTGTCCGGTGGTGCTCATGGACATGCGCATTCCGGAACCAGAAGACGGATTGCGATTGATCCAGGCGGTAGCCGGCAAGGCGCGGATCATCGTGTTGTCGGGCGGCCAAGTGGATCCGGCGCTGCCTGTGGATGAGGTTCTGACGAAACCCTGTCCATCGAGACGATTGCTGGAAAGCATCAAAAAATGGACTTCCGGGTAAAGGTGATTCCGAAAAGCTCTAAGACAGAGCTCGCGGGTACGTTGCCGGATGGGACGTGGAAGATCAAGGTGGCCGCCGCGCCCGAGAAGGGTAAAGCGAATCGCGCGCTGGTGGAGTTTCTTGCGGAGCACCTGGGAGTGGCGAAAAGCCGCATTCGAATCGTGTCCGGTGAAGCGTCGCACCTGAAGAGAATTCACGTGGACGAGTGAACAGGCCTGAGGGCGGCTTTCGACGCGCCGCGCCGCACGATCAGCAAAGCAACTCCGGCCGCCAGCGTTGCAAGTGAAATCCACTGCGTGTAGGAGAGCCCGAAGTGCAGGCCTTGCTCATGGAAGCGGAAAAACTCGATGATGAAGCGCGCGGTGGAATAAAGCGCGAGATACCATCCGAGAATCGTGCCCGCGGTGTGGGTCTTGCCAATCTGAAAATACAGGAAAGCGAAAATGAGCGCGTCGGCGACGGACTCATAGAGCTGCGTGGGATGCAGCGGAATGCCGAGTGGCACGCCGGTCAGGTCGGCGGCCTGAGGGTTGTGGAACGTGATGGCCCACGGTACGTGCGTCGCGACGCCCCAGCAGCAGCCTGCCGAGAAACATCCGATGCGGCCAATGGCTTGGCCCAGCGCGATGCCCGGCGCGAACACGTCGCAGGTAGCCAGGATCGGCAAATGCTGGCGTCGCATGTACAGGATGGCCGTCACGAACGCCACCAGGAAACCACCTTGATACACGCCGGCGGCTTGCAGCGTGCTCAGCGAGAACAGGGAAGCCGGATCGTTCCAATAGGTTTTGAAATCGAACAGGATCATGAACAGCTTGGCGCCGGCGAGTCCGGCGAGCGCGCAATAGATGGCCAGGTTGGTAACCAACTCCGAAGGCAGACTGGCGCGCTTGGCCAGGCGGATGATTATCCACAGAGCGGCCAAAAATCCGATGGCGACTAGGGTTCCGTAGGTCGGAATAAAGAAGCTACCGATCGATATTAACTTCGGGAACATGGCTGACTCTCCGCTCCTTGGCCCACCACATATCCAGCAGCAGCAGGCAGGCGCCTACTGTGATGGCGCTGTCGGCAACGTTAAAGGCCGGAAAATAGTGCTGGCCGGCGTGCACTTCAATGAAATCGGTCACAGTACCGTTGACAATTCGATCATACAGGTTTCCAAAGGCTCCGCCGAGAATGAATGCCAGGGCGGCACGAAGCACTGTATCGCGCTGGCTGCTGGGACGCAGGAGCAGGATGGAAATCGCGATGAGTACGACGACGGAAAATCCGATCAGCAGTACACCACGCCAAACGCCTGGGGCGTTCGCGAGCATGCCGAAGGCGATACCCGGGTTCTCGGTGTGGACGATGTTGAATAGCCCGGGGATTACGGTGATCGTATCGTAGGCGGATATGTGCGTTTTAATGCTCCCTTTGGTGAGGCGATCCAAAACCACGACGATCGCGGCAATCAGAAAGGAAAACAGCCGGTGGCGCATCGCATTGCTACTTGATGGCATCGCTGCACGCCGCGCAGAGCGTCGGGAATTCGGGATCGCTTCCGACATCCAGCGTGTATTTCCAGCAACGCTCGCACTTAACGCCTTCGGCGCGCTGGATCTCAATGGACACGCCGTTGTCTGTACCCTGATCCAATTGGACCTGCGAGACGATGAACAGCGCCGGGAGATCGGCGGCATACTGACTGAGCAGAGGATGGATATCGAAGCCGGCCTTCAATACGACCTTCGCCTCGAGCGATTTGCCGATGCGTTTTTCCTCTCGCGCGAGTTCTAGGGCTTTCAATACTTGCTCGCGGACTAGCATCAGGTTGTCCCAATGGGTCAGACGTTCGCGTTCCAGATTGGTGATGCCTTGGGTGAGTTCGCTGGGATCGGGAAGCAGAGCGAGATGCACGCTATCCGGGCTGCCCGCGGGCTTGCACAAGTAGCCCCAGACCTCTTCTGTCGTGAAGGACAACAAGGGCGCGAGCAGACGTACCAGCGCATAGACGATGCGGTACACGGCCGTTTGAGCCGAGCGGCGGGATTGCGAGCGCGAGCCGGCGGTGTAAAGACGATCTTTAACGATATCGATCCAGACGGCGCTCAAATCGGTAGTGGCGAAGTCGTAAACCGCCCTGTAGACCTTGTGGAAAGCATATTCGTCATACCAAGCGCGGCATTTCGCAACTAATTCTTCGGTTTTCAGAAGAATCCACTGATCGATTTCGCTCAGCTTCTCGCCGGCCACGGCATCCACATCCGGATTAAAGTTGTTCAGATTGCCGAGCAGGTTGCGGAAGATTTTATTGCGAAAGTCTTTGTAGGCTTCACTTACTCTTTGCAGGATCGTGTCGGATAGACGCACGTCTTCGACGAAATCGACCGAAGACACCCACAAGCGCAACACGTCGGCGCCAAATTTGGAAATCACTTCCTCCGGCTCGACACCGATGCCTCGCGATTTGGACATCGCGCGGCCTTTGTCATCCAAGGTCCAGCCATTCGTGGCGCACTCGCGATAGGGCGCCGCGCCTTTCAAAGCGACTCCAACCAGAAGCGAGCTGTGAAACCAGCCCCGATATTGATCGCCGCCTTCCAAATACATGTTGGATGGCCATGGCAGCCCATTCTCAGGCGTGAGCACCGCAAGATGGCTCGATCCGGAGTCGAACCAGACGTCCAAAATGTCGCTCTCTTTGCGGAATTCGTGTCCGCCGCAGCGCGCGCAGGCGACTTCCGAGCCAACTAGTTCGGCGGCGGAGCGATCGTACCAAACGTCGGCCGTGTATTGGCCGAAAAGCTCCACCACACGATCCAAGACCTTGCGGTCCGTCATGGGCTCCTGGCACTTCTCGCAGTAGAACGCAACGATTGGCACGCCCCACACGCGCTGGCGCGAGATGCACCAATCGGGACGAGTGGCGATCATGTTGGACATGCGCTCCTCGCCCCAGGCGGGCATCCACTTCACATCCTTGATGGCTTTGAGCGTCCGCGCGCGGAGATCGTTACGGTCCATGCCGACGAACCATTGTTCGGTGGCCCGAAAGATCGTCGAGTTGTGGCAGCGCCAGCAATGCGGATAGCTGTGCTTGATCTTTTCCTCGCCCAGCAGCGCGCCATGCGACTTCAGAATCTCGCTGACGATCGGATTCGCCTGCCAGACCGTTTTCCCGATGATCTCTTCGGGAAGACGGCCAGCCGCACCCTCGGCATGATAGAACTTTCCGGCGGGATCGACCGGGCAATAGACGGGCAGCCCGTACTTCACGCCGACCTCGAAATCTTCCTGGCCGTGGCCGGGAGCGGTGTGAACCGCGCCAGTGCCTTGTTCCAATGTGACGTGATCGGCCAGGATGCCGAGTGAATCACGATCCAGAAAGGGATGGCGAAAGATTGCGCCTTCGAGCTTCGCGCCGGGGAAAGCGGCGATCGCCTTCGGAGTGTCCCAGCCCAGCTTCTCCGCCGTCACTTTCAGCAATTCGACGGCGACGATATAGACAGCGTCGCCAACCTCCACCGCGACATATTCGAACTTCGGATGATAAGCGATGGCGACGTTGGCAGGAATGGTCCAAGGCGTTGTCGTCCAGATGAGCCCGTAGACATTGCGGCCGGCGAGCGCGGGATCGATGGAAGCCGCATCCGATTTCAGAACAAAGCGCACCCAGATGGACGGGCTGGCGTGATCCTCATATTCGATCTCGGCCTCGGCCAGCGCGGTGCGATCGTGCATGCACCAGTTCACGGTCTTCAGGCCTTTATAGACGTAACCGCGATCCAGGAATTCAACGAATGCGCCCGCGATCACCGCTTCATACTGCGGGCTCATGGTGAGATACGGATCCTGCCATTGGCCGAGGATGCCGAGGCGGATGAAGTCGGCGCGTTGCAGATCGACGTATTTTTCTGCGTACTTGCGGCACTCGGCGCGGATCTGCGAGGTGGTCATCTGCGCCTTGCGGGCCCCCAGTTCGCTGTCGACCTTGATCTCGATGGGAAGGCCATGACAATCCCAGCCGGGGACGTAGGGCGAATCGTAGCCCTCCATGGTCTTGAGCTTGACGATGAAATCCTTCAGGATTTTGTTGAGCGCATGGCCCAGGTGGATGTTGCCGTTGGCGTAGGGCGGTCCGTCGTGCAGCACGTACATCGGGCTGCCGGTGCGCGCGGCGCGAATCTTCGCGTACAGATCCTCGGTCTCCCAGCGAAGCAGCGTCTTGGGCTCCATTTGAGCCAGATTGGCCTTCATCGGGAAATCGGTTTTGGGAAGATTGACAGTTTTCTTGACGTCCACGCTAGCAGCACCCATGGGGATACTTTCATCGTACGCGGGAAGCGTGGCTGGTGGCTAGTGGTGGCTGGTGGATAGGGCAGGTGACGCGGCCGAGTGGGACGGGAGGAAGGCTTCCTGGGAGGCGCGGCTGCCGGGAAATCCCAGAGCAACGATTTTCACGTGCATGCGTCCCATAAGAGAGATGCGGTGGCTGTCATTTGCGTCCTACTGCCTGATAGCCCTCGCGCCGACCATCCGCGCTCAAACGTCTGAGGCGGTCACGCCTGCCACGCTTCCACCAGCTTCGGTTTCCGAAAAATGGGATCATTTCGAAACGGAAACCTTTGCGCCCCTGACACTGGGCGCCGGCGCGTTCAATGCAGCGGTTTCAGAAGTAACCAACTCCACGCCATTGTATGGGCGTGAGTTCTGGCCGGCCTATCCGGAGCGCTTCGGTTCCGCCGTGGGCGATATCGTCAGCCAAAACTTCTTTGGGGACTTTCTCCTGGCTTCTGCGTTTCATCAGGACACGCGATATATCCGGCGCGGCCCGGAGCACAAGCTACTACCGCGCATCGCTTATGCGATCAGCCGTTCGGTGATTACTCGAACCGACGCAGGCGGGGCCGCGTTCAATTCGTCGAATGTGCTCGGGACCGCCATGAGCGCCGCACTTTCGAACGCGTATTATCCTGCCGCCAGCAGGACCCCCCGCGCGGCGGCTTTGAATTGGGGCACCAGCGTCGGCGGATCGGGCATGGCCAATCTTCTGCCGGAGTTCTGGCCCGATTTTCACGTTTGGGTGAGGCGCCACTTCCGGTCCGGGCGTTAAGCGCGCCCTACCTGCCAATCGAAGGGCCACGTTAGAATGGCGATGCGGGTAACGTTTAGGGGCGATGAATCTAATCCAACGGAATTGGCAGTTCATCGCCAGTCTGATCTCGATCATCCTGGTCGACCTGACATTGAGCGGGGACAATGCGGTCGTGATTGCGGCGGCCGCCAAATCGCTGCCTTGGCCGCTTCGGAAACGCGCCATGATCGCCGGAGCCGCTTGCGCTGTCATCGCACTGGTTACCGCGACGTACTTTGCGGCGCGATTATTGCACGTGAAGTTTCTGCAAATAGTGGGAGGCGCGGCGGTCCTGTGGATCGCTGTCGGCCTGTTTCGCGAGGAGCCGCCGCTCGAAGAATCGGCCGCGCATCTGGCCGGCTTCTGGAAGGCGATGTGGTTCATCATCGTCGCGGACGTCACCATGTCCACCGACAATATGCTGGCCATTGCGGCGCTGGCGCAGGGGAAGCTGGTGCTGTTATTGTTCGGGCTCGGCGTGAGCATCCCGCTGGTGATTTTCGCGAGTGGACTGCTGGCGGCTTTGATGGATCGATATCCGGTGATCGTTTACATCGGCGCCGCGCTACTGGGGAGAGTAGCGGGGCAAATGATCATGACGGATGAATTCGTGGTTCAACGCTTCGCGCCCAGCGACGCACTGCGGTATGCCGTCGAAGCAGCGGGTACCATTGGAGTTCTAGTAGCAGGCTGGTGGCTAAAGCGCGAAGCTTAGCGCTGCACCGAGCCCGAGCTTTCGTGCAGCTTGTCGGAGATGCGTTGGGAGCCGTTTTTCGCCCGTAGCTCCTGTTCGGCTAGATGCCAATCTTCGTCCGCGGAACCATGCGGGCAAACTCGCTCGATCCAAAGCTCGTAAGCCCGCGCCTTGATCTCCTCGACAGCCGGAGCATCGGAAACCCGGGGATGATCTTCTGGAACTTCGTTTTGCTCGGGATAATGCTTTGCGTCCACGGCTGAAGCGGTTTTGGATTTGCCGTCGCGATCGGTAGCGGTTGCTGCCATATGGGGACTCACTCTTCATGTGATAGACGCGAGCCCCTAGCGAAAGTGACAAGACCGCTTACTCTGGTCGCGGCTCAGCTATGGAGGCGCCACTAGCCGTGGGAGTTCAGCTCGCTGGAAGTACCGCCGGCCGCCGGCACGTAGCACTTCAGTGTGTAATCCATCACCATGCGATTGGCGTTGAAGCGCCAGCCCAACGTGCGGATAGTGCGCTTCATGCGTTTGATCCAGCCGCGCGGCAGACCGTCCCGGTCGCGTTGATAATACAGCGGAATCACTTCTTCGCGCAGCGTCCGGTAAAGGTCGTCGCCGTCGCGTGTGTCGTGAACGTTCATGTTGGAATGCGTTCTGCCGGTGCCGATGGCGAAGCCGTTGAGACCGTCGTAAGCCTCGGCCCACCAGCCGTCCAGTACCGAAAGATTCAAGCCGCCGTTGAGCACCACTTTCTGCCCGCTGGTGCCCGAAGCTTCCAAAGGCCGGCGTGGATTGTTCAGCCATACGTCGACGCCCTGTACAAAGAGCCGCCCGACGTTGATGTCGTAGTCTTCGACGAAAACAAATTTGTCAGCGAACTGAGGATCGCGCATCAGCTCGGCGATCTGTTGCAGTACGCGCTTGCCGGGTTCGTCGCGCGGATGCGCCTTGCCGGCGAAGACAAACTGCACGGGACGCTTGGGATCGTTCACCATGGATGCCAGCTTCTCGATATCGGCCAGGATCAAATTGGCGCGCTTGTAGGTGGCGAAACGGCGCGCAAATCCGATGGTGAGCGCATCCGGGCTCAGCACGCGGCTGAGCCTCTGTAGGGTTTCGGGCGATTCGGCCCGGCGCTGCGACTGTTCCACCGCGCGGCGCCGCACAAATTCGAGCAGACGCAGCTTCAGAGCGCCGTGCGTTTCCCACAACTCGCCGTCGTCGATGTTCTCAATACCCTCCCAAGTGCGCGATTCCCCGCTATGTTCCAGCCAACCAGTACCCAAATGGCGGTCGTAGATCCGGAACATTTGCGGCGCAAGCCAGGTGGGCACGTGCACGCCATTGGTGATGTGGCCGATCGGCACTTCGTCCTCGAGCTTTCCGGGATAGAGGCCGGTCCACATGGCGCGCGAAACCTCGCCATGCAGGGCAGAGACAGCATTGGCGCGCCGCGATAGCTTCAGGCCCAGCACTGTCATGCAAAACTCTTCGAACTCGTTGCCCGAAATCTCGCGGCCCAGGTCCATGAGCTGCCGGTCGGAAAGACCCAGGCGCTCGCGCAGCGGACCGAGATGTTCTTCGATCAGGCCGGCATTAAAGCGGTCATGCCCAGCCGGAACGGGAGTGTGGGTGGTAAAAACCACTTCGCGCGAGACGCGGGGGACGGCTTGTTCAAAGGAGAGCCCTTCTTCGTGCATCCGATTGGCGATGGCTTCCAGCACCGCAAATCCGCTGTGCCCCTCGTTCAGGTGCAGAACCCCGGGCGTGATACCCATGGCCTTCAACGCGCGGAATCCGCCCACGCCCAGCAGCAGCTCCTGGCGAATGCGAACGCGGCCGTCGCCCCCATAGAGGCGCGAAGTGAGCTCGCGGTCCTCGGGAGCGTTGCCCTCGACATTCGAATCCAGAAGCAGCAAGTCGCACCGGCCCACCTTGGCCCGCCAGACTTTGGCGCGAATGACGCCGCTGCGGGTTACGAGATCCACTTCCACAGGCTCGCCATTTTTGCCGATGGCCGGCTCCATGGGAAGCTGATTGACGTCGGTTTGGAGGTATTGCTCCTGCTGCCAGCCGTCGCGATCCAGGCGCTGCCGGAAATAGCCCTGGCTGTAGAACAGTCCGATGCCGACTAAGGGAATGTCCAGGTCCGACGCGCTCTTGATATGGTCTCCCGTAAGAACGCCCAAGCCGCCCGAGTAAATGGGGAGAGACTCGTGCAATCCGAACTCGGCCGAGAAGTAGGCCACGGGACGGGGCCGCAGAGCGCCGGCATGAGTGGCGCCCCAGGTGCGATCCGCACGCAGATACTCCTGCTGGCGGCGATAGGCGTAGTTGATGCGGCCGTGCAGTACCAGTTCTCCGGCGCGGCGTTCCAGCTTCGCGAGCGGAATTTCCGACAACAGCGCGATGGGGTTGTGGTTCAATTGCCGGAAACGCACTGGGTCCAGATCGCGGAACAGGCTGGTGGAATCGTTGTCCCAACTCCACCATAGATTACGAGCGAGCGACCACAAACGCTCTTGCACCGGAGCGATGAAGCGGTCCAGAGCACGCGCCTCGCTGACCACCGGGGCCACCTGCGCGGCCGCTTCCACCAGCATCTGCACTTCGTCGTCAGTGAAGGCGCGAGCTTCGGTGGTCTGTACCACCAGCACGCCCTGCAACACGCCTTGATCGATGAGCGGAACGCCGCAAAACGACTGGTAGGACTCTTCGCCAGCCTCGCTGAAGTATTTGAAGCGCGGATGAGTGGTGGCGTGTTCGACAGCCACCGGCCGCACCTGCTCGGCCACCAAACCCGCGAGTCCTTCGTTCAGCGCCATGCGTAGCGTGCCGATGCACTGGGGGCGCAGCCCCAGCGTGGCGGCCAGCACGAGATTCGCGCGATCCGGCTCCAGCAAATAAGCGGAGCAAACGTCGGTCTGAAAGCGGCCCGCAATCAACGCCACCACGTTCATCAGCGTTTCGGCGGGCTTGCCGCCTTCGGCCGCCAGGTGGCCGATCTCTTCCAAAGTCAGGACATAACTGGCAGCACGAGCGCTGGCCACTTGACTCATATTAGAAACTCCCTGTAAGACAATAGATCCCTTATCGTCAGATACTTTTGTCAAACAACGGGGTTATGACAGGCCCGGCCAACCGCACCAGCTTTGGGGAAGATCGGTTACCTAACTAGTCTATGCGCAACCGAGTCCAACGGCAAATCGCGTCATAAACTCGTCATTTAAGGCGAGCTTTCGTCGCTTGCGCGATGGTCCGCCAGCGCATGTTCTCGGGTGTGTCGCTGCCGCCGCGATTGAGGGGCTTAATGTGATCCACCAGGTAGCCGGCACAGACGCCCTTCACCGATCCGGTGGCGGGGCAAGGGTGTTTTGCGCGAAATGCACGGACGGGCGCCGGATTGGGCGAGATTTGTCCGCTCAAGTCGCGGACGCAGTTGAGGCAAGTGGGGGTGTGGTTATTATGCGGCGTTGGAAATTTGGGAGTGATAACGATTTGGGCGTTCAGAATGGCACAGAACGCGAGCGCGAATGTTCCGATTCGGAACGGGAGCAGGTGTTTCGAAGGCATCGACGATGTAGTAAGCACGTTGGCTTCCGAAGGAGACGCCTCCGCGATCCATTATTTCGCCCTGACCTTCTTAGTTGCCGGTGCGGGCGCAGGCTCGGTGAGAGACTCGAACTGATTAATCCTAACGACCTCACCATTTGGGAAGGCCGCCCGAATCTCCAGTGTCCCGCCCATGGCCTTCACATAGTTGGCGAGAGTGCTCAAGTACATATCTGTCCGGCGTTCAATTTTTGACACTTCGGATTGTTCGACACGCAGAACGCTCGCGAGGTTCTCCTGCGTAAGTTCGCGCGCGGCCCGCAACTTTCGCAAGGGCATCTCTTCCACCATCTTCCGGAACTCCTGCTCACTCGCGGCGCGCGCGGCCGGAGACATTTTCCCGCGCAGTTCGCTAAACTTCCTCGCCATTTTGGAATCCTTCTTTCTTCGACTGTCTGCGCAACTCTTTGAGGTGCTGGTCATACAACTTGTCCGCTTTTGGAACATGGATTTCATACCAGCGGTCATCCCCAGTCTTGTCGCCGCCAACCAGCAAGATCGCTGCGCGCTTTGGGTTGAACGCGTACAGCACTCGGAGCGGCTTCCCCTGAACCTGGATACGAAGCTCACGCATATGGGAGTGTCGCGAGCCGCGCACGCCTGAACTCATCGGGAATGGAAGGTCGGGGCCGTATTCTTCTAGCATTCGGATGGTGGCATCGATCTTGATCTGTTCGGTCTCGTTCAGGCCGTTCCACCAGTCTTCAAACTCGTCTGTGAACTCGACCTCCCAGGCCACGACACCAGTATTCCATTGGAACACTATTCTGTCAAGGGAATAATAGAAGAGATTCAATTGGAAACATAAATCTCACCGACTCGAGCTTAGAACCACGCAGCGCACACAGAAATCGACTCCGAAACCATCGGGTGAGAAGCGATGTACTAAGCTGGTAGAGTATTTCCCGCCGCGCCCCGTGGAGCGACCCCGCGGACCCCATGTTCGTCCCCCAATTTTCTGACCGGAGCTGAACACCATGCCTGCCGCCGCCACCACCGCCGCGAAATCGCCCGCCAATCGCAATCCGGAATTGATCCGCTACATCAACCTGAAGCTCGCGGCGCTCGGGCAGCCCACCAGCCGGAGCACGGCGGATCCGGAGTTCCTGGAGATCGCGGGGCCGCTGCTGCGCAATTACCTTCAGAAAGACCAGTTGCTGGGCAACCGGCTGTGCCCGGCGGACACACGCATTCAATCCTTTCTCGATAGCTACCTCGGCGATGTCTCCCCGAACGGCGCCGCGCGGCTGCCTGTCGACAGCTTCGTCCTGGATCGCGAGGGAATGGCGCGCGTCATGTCGCTGCCGGCGACAGCCGACGTCTTTTCATCGCCGTGTTTGCAGTCCTATCGGGTGGCGCAAGGAGTGCTCCATAATCCGAAGAACGACAAACGCACCACGCAAGGTTTGTTTCACATTGCTGAAGGCGGACTGCCCGTTCCGGCGGACAAGACGGCCGTTCCCAAGCAGACCTTCGCCGCATTGTGGGCCCTGGCGCTCCAGCCGCCGGCCAGCATGCTGGTGCTGCCGTTCACCGCCGATCAAGACGAGTTGGTCCGCTGCTTTGTGTCGCTGCTGCTACGGCCGCTGGTGTGTCCGGCAGCGGGGCGCGATCCGGAAAAGACCATGGAGATCCGATTCATCGTGCCGGGCAGCCTGGTCAGCAATCTCGATCTTGTCGAAAGCATTTTCGGCAATGCGGGCGATCCCTATCTTCCCGAAAACGACGCCGCGCTCGACGCCATGCACTGGACGGGGCATACGGGCTGCGTCGTCGTGGCGCCACACCTCGTGGGCGTTAAGAAGAAAGACATCGGCCTGCCGCACGCGAGCGTTGCCACCGCACGACAGTGCCGCGATGGGATGTGTTGGGACAAAGAAGAGGATCTCTATAACGGTGGATCGGCTTTCAAGATCACATGCCGGGATCAGCGCGGCGTGATGGTCACTATCCTGGCCGACAACTACTACGGCTATTGCAAAAAAGAAGTGAAGACGCAGATCAGCTTCGCGGCCAATCTGTTCGGAATGTGCGAGGAGGAGCACGCGGGCGGCGCCATTGCGTTCGCGACTTATGTGCTCGGCCAGGATTTCTACGCCGGCCGAACCGTGAGCTTGAAGAAAGCGAAATACTCCGATGCGATGTGTCTGCTCGGCGATCTGGTGGAACCCCGCCCGGAAGGGTATGCCAAAGACAAGCGCTTTTCCGATATTTTCTATGTGCCGGAAGATTCTGTCTTTCATGTTTTGGACGGGACCATCACGTGGCGGCACGGCGACGTCGACGAGCATTTGACGCTGCGCAACGACGCTACTTATTTTCTTCCGAACGGTTTTCGAATCCGGCTGGAGAAGCAAATGGGCGGTACCGCTTGGCGATTCGTTGGAGCGCGGCCCCGTGGAACGTTGTGCCACAAACCGTGTACCGTGTCGGGCGGCGGCAAATCGGAGATATCGAAATCCATCGCTAATGCGTTGCTCAAGGGGCCGGTATTTGTCAAAGATTACCATCGCGACATGGATCAGGTGGCTGAGATTTTCGAGCGTGATTTCTCCTCGGCATATCGCGGGCGGGTGCCCGATTCGCGGACGCACCGGCCTATCTTGAGTCCGGAGCGGACTCTGGGGTCGGTAATCCAACTGATGACGCCATCGCCTGAATATACCGATGAACACAATGCCTGGGTGCGCGATCTTCCGCAAACCATCCGGCAGCTTTTATTCACAGTGAAGCGATACTATCAGCCGGAGTGGGGCAACAACTGGCGCGAGCACTTTACGGTGGATCGCATCAACGGCTTTCTCGGGCATGAGTTGAAGTTTGAGAATCAGCCGCTGGTGAGCAGTTATCTGCGCGTGGGTTTCGACCCGGATGGCTCGTGGCGCATTTACAAACTCCGGCCCGATTTTCATCCCGCCGACAAAGTCGCGGTGGAAGACGACATCACTGCATCGGTGGTGCTGCCGCGCGAAGCCCTGAACGATCTCGATCCCGAATATCCGAATCCCAGCGTCAAGCTGGTGGCTAACTGCGAGCGCCGGTTGTTCCAAAGACCAGATGACGCGATTCGCCGGGGCTCCGACCGGCAAGCGGAAGCCGACATCGCAAGCTCCGGTAACTTCTTTTCTAACTATGAAGCCTTCGACGCCGAGGGGGCGCGTGCGCTAGTGGATCACGTGGTGGAGTTCGATCGTTATACCGAGCCGATGAAGCAACGGCTGGAAGGTTTTCTCCGCCAGCCGCAGGCCGATTATGTGGTCTCCTCCGCGCATCCGCGCGTGGTGAATGGAGCGCCTTCCACCAACCCACGCTATCTGCAGCCACGGCCCGATCTGGTGAATCCGCGCGATTCTTACCTGGCGGAGATCGCGGCGCGCCTGGAGCGTGAGATTCCAGCGGCGCGTCCGGTTTATCAGCCGGTGAACGCGGTGCTCGCGGGACGAAGAAACAGCCCCGCGGATCCCAAAGCCGGACTGCCTCCGCTGGCGGTTTATGGGCCCGTCCACTACCAAGAATTGCCTGAGCTGTTCATGGACTTCGTGGCCAGCCTAACCGGCAAATCGCCCGCGACTACGGGATTTGGAAGCGAAGGCGCGTTGACCAAGGGTCCCTTCAATGCCCTGTGGCCGGTGGTGGATCTAAACAACGCGCTGGTATCGGCCATCGTGACGGGCTATGCCGGGTTTACGACATCGGCGGGCTTTGTGGGGCCGAGTTTTCGAGTGGATCACGATGTCAGTCTGCTGGTCCCGGAGATTTGGTGCCGTATGCGCGTTCACGAGCGCGATCCGGAATTTCTGAAAGCCCACGGGTATCTGGAACAGGTTTACGATTTCTGTCTGGACGGCCGAACGGTGCTGGCAAGCCGGCTGGGCTATCGGATCACGGAGCTCTTTGTCGATCACTTTTTGGGGCGTATCTTTGAGACGCCGGATGCGGTGTTTCCGGATCGGATGCTGAGGCCGGAGAAGCAGGACCTGGCACAATTCGCGGCCGGAGTCGAAGCCATTGTGGAAACGCAGACGCGCGTGGCGCTGCAATATTTTGAAGACGGCAGCGTGGACGCCGCGTGCCCGCCGCTCCAGGCGCTGCTGCACATCATGGCGTACGGCTCCTATGAATGCCAGGGCGTGGACGCTCCCGGGATCCGAGATCTGTTTACGCGCGAGGGGATGCTTCGAAGCGACTGGTATCGCGAGCGCTTGCGTGTCAAACAGGACCGCGACGTGGCGCTGTGGACGCGGCACGTGAAGGCTCTTGAGTCGGCGGGCAGATCAGTCCAGGAAGCGCAGGCGCAACTGGCGCGGGTGAGCGCGACGGCTTACTTGCGTGAGCTGGAAGGCACCATCGGGGCCGATCCATTTCACCTTCAGATTTGATTGGAATTCAAGCTTTCCGCCTCCCGAACGATGAGGAAGTGGGGGGAAATGTGACTTCCAACGCAAATCTGTCTGAATCAAATGCCGCGGTTTCAAACGTAAGCGCGTCCGCCGAGCAGCGAGCGGGAAAGTATCTGGCGTTCCGGTTGGGAAAGGAAGATTTCGCCATCCAGGTCTTGAAAGTTCGCGAAATCTTAGGAATTCAGGACATCACGTCCGTCCCCCAAATGCCCGGCTACGTAAAAGGTGTCATCAACTTGCGCGGCAAAGTGATCCCGGTGGTGGATCTGCGGCTCAAGTTCGGGCTGGAGGAGCGCGAATACACGCAACGGACCTGCATCATCGTGGTGCAAGTGCATAGCGGCGGAGTAGCCATCCAGAGCGGCGTCATTGTGGATGAGGTCTCCGAGGTTCTCAATCTAGCGGCGGGTGAGATTGAAGACACGCCGGACTTTGGCGAGGATGTGGGGACGCCGTATCTGCTGGGCATGGCGAAAGCCAAGGACAGCGTGAAAATGCTGTTGGATATCGATCAGATTCTGGCGAACAGCGAGACCATGTCGCTGAGCGGATTAGTAAATTAATCCAGGAGAACCTTGATGATCTTCGAGATCTTATCTGAGTTGGCGCTGATGTCGTTGCTCGGGCCGCGAAGCAAGCCAAGAAATAGCGCTTCGGTTGGGCCACCAGCATGCTCAGGGAGTGAGTGCTGGGAGGCGTTCCGCTTGGCAACGTGTGACACCGTGTTATCGAGTGCCACCGGTTGCGGACTCGCTCCCAGCATTCGTCAGACTATCATCGGATTTTCACCGACTCTGCCAGAACTATCGACTTGAACGCCCGCATCCAATATTGCCCTTAGAGGACTACTGGCCTTGGATATCGCGCCAATAACATCCAGATTGCCGATTTGCACCCGCTGGAAGCCCTGACGCCGAGTCACTGCTGAAAAGGCCTCCTCGCTGCCTCCGTGTTTGCAAGTGATCTGCCGCACACGGTGGAGGGCGGATTACGACCAGGGTTGCCCTCAACCGCCCGAATTCCGTCATTCTCCCGGAATAGTGTCTTCTAGCCCCATATTTTGCGCACTTTTACTCAAATTTTCCGCTCACGAGGTCGCTCAGCGGTGCGGGCAACGGAGCTTCGGGTGGTGACGGCTCCAGTTGCGCTTTCAGTTTGGCGACTGTCGCCGGCTTAGTGATGTAGTCGTCAAACCCGGCTTCGAGGGCACGCTCGCGGTCGCCCTGCATGGCGAAGGCGGTGAGCGCAACCACCCGCATGCCGTTGAGCGCCGGGTCGCTCCGGATTTCCCGCACCACCGCATAGCCATCCATTTCGGGCATTTGGATGTCCAGCAGCACCAGGTCGGGCCGCGTTTCTCGGATTTTCGCCAGCGCTTCCCGCCCATCGGCTGCCTCGATAATCGAACTGACGTACTCCGCCAGGCCTTCTCGGACCAGTTCGCGGCCAGCCGGATTATCGTCGGCCACCAGCACGCGTTTGCCGTGGTTGGCGGGCCGCAGACGGCGGAGTTGTTTCAGCAGGTCCTGACGCCACCCAGCCCCTTTAGCGAAGACCTGAGCGCCCTGAGCGGTCAGCGCGCGCCGCTCACGCTCCGATAGGTCTTTGATGGTGACCACCAGCACCGGGAGCTGGTTTAGTTTCGCGTCGGCGCGGATGTCGCTCAGCACCTCGAAACCACTACGGCCAGGGAGCAGGAGGTCCAGCAGCACGGCATCCACGTGCGAGGTGGCCAAGATATGCGCCGCCTCCTTGGCGTCCCGGGCGGTAACCGGCGTATGGCCTTCGTTCGCCAAGGTATCGATGAGAAGTTCGCGGGTCTCCAGATCGTCATCCACAATCAGGATCCGGAGGGGGCGCTCCAGCAGCAGAACGCGGCGAACGGCCTGGACCAGTGCTGTAGCGGTCAAAGGCTTCAGCAACGACTCGGCGGCGCCCAGGGCTGCGCCCACTTTGCTCTCGTCCGACGGCGAGGCGACGAGTACCGGGATGGAGTGCGTTTCGGGCGAGGCCTTCAGTTCGTGGAGCGTCTCCCAGCAGCTCCGGCCGAGCAGCTCCATGTCGAGCAAAATCATATTCGGACGGAGATCCTTGGCCTTGAGAACGGCCTCGGCGGCCGAACCGGCGGTGTCTACGCGAAATCCTTCTTGATGCAGTCGCGGAAGAATTTCTTCATTCCAGGAAGCGATATCGCTGGCCACCAGGAGCAGCGGGGACGGTGTAGCCGGAGCCAACGCGGCCGACTGATCGCTGAGGGGCAAGGTGAAAGAGAAACGGCTTCCCTTGCCCGGCGCGCTTTCGACCCAAATTCTTCCGCCATGATGCTCCACCAGCCGTTTGGTGATGGCCAGTCCCAAGCCGGTGCCCTCCCGCACGCCTTTGGTTGTAGCGCTGGCCTGGCGGAAGCTCTCAAAGATGGGTTGCTGATCGGAGGGAGCAATTCCCATTCCCGTGTCACCCACCAGGATGCAGACCGATCGGTCGACGACCGACGATTCGATCCAAACTCTGCCGCCGGAAGGCGTAAATTTGATCGCATTGCTGAGCAAGTTGTAGAGGATTTCCTTGACGCGTAAGCGATCGGCGTGCAACACCAATTGAGGGTCCAGATCGCTTTCCAGGCTGATATCTTTGGTGGCTGCCAGAGGCCTTATGCTGGTGAGCACTTCGGTCACGGCATCCGCCATGGGGAATTCTTCCAAACGCAGTTCCAGACGGCCGGCTTCGATTTTCGAAAGATCCAGTACGTCGTTGATCAACTCCAACAGATGGCTGGCATCGTGCTGGATATGGGTCAAGAAGCGCTTCTGTTTCTCATTGAGCGCACCTGCTTTTTGCTCGGAAAGCAATTCTGAGAATCCGAGAATGGTGTTCAACGGCGTGCGCAGCTCGTGACTCATGCTGGCCAGGAATTCACTCTTGAGCCGGTTGGCCCGTTCCACCTCCTGGTTTCTGAGAGAAAGCTCTTCATTCACCATTGCCAGCTCGGACGAGCGCCGTTCCAAATTGTGATTCAGCGTTCGGATCTTTTCTTCGCTATTACGGCGGTGGCTGACATCGCGCAGCACGCACATCACATGCCCCTTCTCGGCTCCTTCCTTGAGGGGGCTCAGGTTGATGTCGACCGCAAATTCCGTGCCGTCTTTGCGGACAGCAAACAAATCGAGCCCCGCGCCCATAGGACGGCGCACCGGGTGAGCGGCGTAATGTTCGCGATGAGCGAAGTGTCCTCCGCGATAGCGTTCCGGTAGTAATTCTTCCACCGGCAACCCGGTTAACTCCCCACGCGCGCGCTGAAATAGCCGCTCGGCTTCGGTATTCGCTAATACGATGCGGCCTTGGGGATCCACCTCGAGAATCGCATCGGGCGCGGCTTCGAGTAGTAACGAAAAACGTTGTCCTGCGATCGCCAGCTCGCGCGCCGTCCGTTCGCTTTCAATCAGATCGGCGCGCAAACGCTCAGCCTCGCGAACTTCGGTAAGATCCGCCATTACCGAAAGCCGGCCGCCCAGGCTGACGATGGGCGCGGTCCAGATGCTGACGGGAACACGGACACCATCCTTACTGATTCGCACGGTCTCAAAGCCGTGCTGGCCGGAATGGGGCCCGTCCGCCGGTGGCAGTGGCTCAGCCTCGGCGGGAAGGATCGGCAACAATTTGCCTAAGACTTCTTGTTCCTTCCAGCCCAGCAAGCGCTCCGCACTCTCGTTCCACAGGATGACACGATCTTCTGCATCGACGGCAATGATCGCGAGAGGAGAGGCCTTGATAATTGCTTCCAGCACAGGTTGACCTTCACTGTACCTTATCCGTTGGGCGAAGAAATGCGCGCGCCTTCTCTTCCATTGCCGACAAGTAAGTCAGTTTGTCAGTTTTGGTAACATAGGTTACATTACCTTTCATGCTTCCTTCCATTAAGATTGTGGCGATCGACGATACGCCGGCAAGCCTAGAGCTGGTAAGCGAGTGTTTGCAGCAGGAAGGCCTTACCATCCTGACGACCACCGATCCAGAAGAGGGATTGGACCTGGTTTATCGCGAACATCCGCAAATTGTTCTGCTGGACTTGGTGATGCCCAAGTTGAGCGGGCTGCAGGTGCTGGAACGGATTGTGGAATTTGACCCAGCCATCGACGTGATCCTGATGACGGCGCATTACACTACTGAAACCGCGGTGGAGGCTATCCAAAAAGGCGCCAGCGATTACCTGAATAAACCCATATCCATCCCCGCCCTGCGCAGCCGCGTAGAGAAACTTCTAGCCGATATTCGACTGAGGCAGCGCGCCCTGGCGCTGGACGACGAACTATTGAAAACGGCCTGCTTTGAAGGCATGATCGGGCGCAGCCCGCTGATGTGGGATCTGTTCGCCCGCATCCGCCGCGTAGCGCCGCATTATCGCTCCGCTCTCATCACCGGGCCTACCGGAACCGGCAAGGATCTGGTGGCGCGGGCCCTGCACAACT
>JBEKRO010000071.1:0-34554 GCA_049518655.1 Bryobacteraceae bacterium
ACACCTCGCGATGCGGCCTGCAAGACTCGAGGCCAGGATGGATTCGCTACTCTCCTTTCCTGTAGGGCTCTTGCATCCCCTACAACATGCCGGTTTATCCCGACGCTCTCCGGATGCGCCGTGATACAGGATTGGTCGGCTTCTTGATCGGTTAAATTGGGCGGAATCAATCAAATGCCCTCTCTTCCGACGAGAAACTCGCCCCCTACGAACGATCCGACGCCCGTGTTGGTGTTGGCGGATATTAGCAGGCTCAGCCAGAACGACAAAATCTTAAGTTTTTGGTTTACGTCGGTTTCGAGGCCGAGCTTTGGTTTTCTTGGCGTCCACAACCGGCACGGAGGAGCGCGCGGTGGTCTTCTTCTTCGCCTTCGTGGCCATCTTGAGCTTCTTGTCAAACGCCAGCTTCCCGGGGTTCACCGTGGCTCCGCCCGCTATCCTCGACTTGATATCCTCCGCGCCCATCTGGGCAACGCGGTCAGCGGTCCATTCAGCGACCTGAAACGCTGATTGCCGCTTAAGATCTTCTTGAGTAACCGGTTTCGCCCATCTGGCGGCGGCGGCCGTCTTGGCGACTGCCACGCGTTGCTCTGGCGTGAGCTTTTCCATACGGGCCTTGCCGCTGGCTTTCCCTCCCTTGCGGCCGATCCCAGCCAGGTATTTCGATACCGTCGTCTTGCGAGCCATTGGTATTAATGCTAGCTGTTTCAATTGCCGATTGACATTGCTGAAGCGGAGTCAGCATAATTGTCTGTGTGATGCTGAAGCGGCATCAGGATAGGCAAAGGAAGGGATAAAGTAAACCGAGGGCCCTATATCAGAGGGGTCTTCCAGTCTTTTTCTCGAGTTCAGCCTGTTCGGTGTCTGCCTGTGAGTGGCCCATGCGGCATAATTGCTGTCTGCCTCGATCTTCCTTTAGCTGCGCGCACGCTCACTTCGCGTGCGGCAGACTTTGTGGCCCTGCTCGAAGCCGAGGAACCGGGCTAGAAAGGGCAGCGGGAGCCGCGACAGGGTTTTCTTAGATGCTGTGTGCAGAGCGCGACCGGCTGCGGCACGAGCATCAGGCAGCGGCTCAGAACTTTCGTGCGTCCATCCGCGACTTAGTCATACTTGTCGACAATTCAGTCGCAGACTCGGACTTCGATCTGGCTCATCGGCGAATAAGTGTCGCTCGCCGCGCCTACGAAGTGGCACGTGACGCTTTGGAACATCACCAAGCGGAACATGGGTGCTGAAATTGAGACGAAGCCGAGATTCGCCATTGGGTCACAACTCCATCGCATTGCCGTATGGCGCAGGGATGGCAGCTATATGTCCACCACTAAACGTAATGCAAGGAGGCAGCGCACCATGGCGCAGAACGGATTACGTGGCCCTTTCGCCCTCACCGATGACGCGATCGACCAGGAAGTCAGAGGGGGCCAACCCGGCGCTTTTGTGTTGGAGGAGTCCGCCGATCTTGTCAATTTCCGCGTGGTCTATGTGGGCAGATCGGACGTCGACGTGAACAATCAACTGCACGTTCACGTGGGTTCCTACAAACGCTTCCGGTACGAGTATTGCTCTTCCGCTCAGGCTGCCTTCGAGAGGGAATGCACTTTTTATCATGACTTGGAACCTAGGGATAATCCGATCCATCCGCAGCGCCCGGCGGGAACGAAGTGGGAATGTCCGCGGTGCAGCTTATTCAGTTGATTCCGGAATCGACCAGCGCGAGAAGGTCCTTGAGAGCGCAAAGATAGCCATAGTGCCAATAAGCCCAACGCCGCAGCGCCGGCCCTGCTGCCTTATTAGTGCGCTTGATTTTATCATTTGCCAAGCTGCCGCATAACGGCCATTGCTGAGCTGTGGCAGGTAGGCTGAGTCCTATCTGACGCGTAGTAATTGCGACCGCCGGGGTCGTTGGCCGACTTTTGGCGTGAAACTGTGCCACTAGCGCTAACAGCCCGTGGCAAAAACCGCTTCCTTTGGTCGCGGCTCGGTAACGTGCTGGATCTACTGCGCGCGTTATCAGGCGTCCATGCGATAGCGCGTCTCGGAGCGCCGGTAGAGCGGGCGCCACACCAGGCGATTCACCGATACCACCAGGGTCGCCATCACGATCGTAGACAACAGAAGAACGGCGAAATTTCCGGCGTCCGTGGCCGAGCTGATTTCGGCGCCCAACCCGAAGGTGGATAGCACCTGTCCTTTGAAATGGAAATATTCAGCCACGATACTTGCGTTCCAAGCTCCGCCCGACGCCGTAATCAGGCCAGTGACCAGGTACGGAAAGATGGCGGGCAGAATCACGATGCGCCAACGGTCCAGCCGGCTGAAACGAAAAACGTCGGCGACTTCGCGGAATTCGGAGGGAATGGCGACCGCGCCCGCAATCACGTTAAACAAGATGTACCATTGCGTGCCCAGGAGCATCAGCAAAATGGAGCCGGTGTTCAGGCCGCCGCCGAGGCTGATCAGGCCTAGCAGCAAAACCGGAAATAGCGCGGTAGCCGGAACAGACGCGGCAATTTGCGCCACCGGCTGCGCGATGCGCGCCAGACGTGGATTGAAACCGATGGCGACCCCTGCGGGGATAGTCCACGCCGACGCGATTACCAACGCCGCCAGGACGCGCAAAAAAGTCGCACCCGCGCTTTGTAACGTTGTCAGAAGATCGGTCCGCGTGATCCCTTTGAGCACCATCAGACCTTGGAACACGCCGTGAAGAATGAGCAGCAGCGCAACGATTCCGGCCAGAACCAGGAATGCTTTTTGCCAATTGGATGGGTGCGATTGTCTCTCCAGCGGCGGCCGCGCCGAAGACGAGTACAGGCGCTCCATCAGGGGCGCGGTGATGCCGGTGCGCAGGCGTGTTAACAAAGGCGACTTGCGGAGCAGGTTGAGGATGGACGACGAGTGCGCGCTGGTGCTCTCCACTTGCTCGAGTTTGAATTTGTCGGACCACGCGATGGCAGGACGCCAGACCAGTTGATCGATCAAGACCACCACCCCGATCATGGCGGCGATGCCCCAAGTGATTGCCGTGGTGTCGCCCGCGCTGGCAGCCGATTGCAGGTAAGATCCCAGGCCTGGCAGGCGAAAATCGCGCTTGCCGAGCACGAACATTTCGCAAGCCATCAGGAAAAACCAGCCGCCCGCCACCGAGACCATGGAGTTCCACACCAGGCCAATGGCGCCTTGCGGCAATTCCAGTTGCAGAAATCGCTGGATTTTGCCGAAGCGATAGACGCGCGACGCTTCCATCAACTCGCGTGGCAGGGCTTTCAACGAAGCATAGAAGCTGAAGGCCATGTTCCAGACTTGCCCGGTGAAAATGAGCAGAATGGATCCGAACTCCACGCCCAATTGGCGCGACGGAAAGAGCGACACCATCGCCAGCATCACTCCTGGCAGAAAGCTCAGCACCGGAATCGATTGCAGGATGTCGAGTACCGCCAACATGGGTGCTTCCAGGCGTTTGTGGTAGGCGGCGAAATATCCATAGCCGACGGCAAATACCAGGCTCAGCAAGTACGCGACGATCATGCGGACCAATGAATAAAATGCGTAGACCGGAATCGCGGCGGGCGAAAGGGAAATCTCGACCGCGGCCACAGGGGCGCTGAACCAATAGCGCGCCACTGCGACGATGGCGTAGACGATAGCGAACAGGACGGCGAATACGATCGCGTCCATCAAAAAGTTCCAGGTCCGGTCCCGGATCAACGAACGCGAGAGACCCGGAACCGTCAGGTTTCCGGTCATGATTCGGTTCCCACTTCCACATTTTGCGGTTCACTGGGCGTTTCTTCGGGAATGAAGAACCGCTTGCGCTCCGAATCGTGGTCGAACAATTCCGCATAGCGGCCCCAGTTGATGGCGGTCTCCAGCTGGCGGACGGTTTCCTCTTCGGTAAAGTGCTCGTCCAGGATGTCGTGGAAGAAGTCGTCGGGGAGAGTATGGTCGGACTTCGACTCCAGCGCCTTTTTGATTTGTTTCAACAGCGCGACGTGTTCCAGCGCGGCGTTGCGGAACAGTTCCTTCTGGCGCAAAATGGGCGCATTGGCAAATTCCAGGCCTTCGGGCGTGATCTCGACGTCGCCTTCGCTCACTTTTGCGAAGCCCAGAAGCTCGGCTGCTTCAACGATCGGCAGAAGATCGTCGATCTCGAATGACAACAGGTCGGCCAGCCGATAGACATCTTCGCGGCCACTGTGGTCGCCGAGAATTTCCAGGAACCCGGCCACTCCACCAGTGCGGGCATGAGGCAGCATCGGATATTTCGTGGCTGATGCGGGACCGGATAAGGGAACCGCGAGATCGCTGTCGTTCTTGGTCAGAACCTGATAGATATAATCGACGATTTTGTTAAAGCGGGGGTGCTTGCGATCGCGCGGCCGCGGAAGGTCGACGCGAAAGTCGGTGCGTATCCTGCCGGGGTTTTTACCCAGAACCACGATACGATCGCCCAGCAGAACCGCTTCCTCAATATTGTGCGTCACGATGAACACGGCGCGGGTGGGCATTTTCTTGTCCTCCCACAGCTCCAGTAATTCGCTGCGGAGGTTCTCGGCCGTTAGAACATCCAACGCCGAGAATGGTTCATCCATGAAAAGCACTTCCGGTTCCACCACCAGCGCTCGGGCGAAGCCCACGCGTTGTTTCATGCCGCCGGACAACTCTTTGGGATAGGCGCTCTCGAAACCATCCAGGCCCACCGAATCGAGCATCTTGACGCTGCGCGTAGTCCGATCGTCGGCGGAAACACCCCGCGCTTTCAAGGGCGCTTCGACGTTTTCCAGTACCGTGAGCCAGGGAAACAGCGCGAAGCTCTGGAAAACGATGGACACGTTCTCGCAGGGTCCGTTAACCGGAGAGCCGTGCCACAGCACTTGGCCGGCCGACGCACGGGAAAGGCCCGTCAGGATGCGGAGCAGTGTGGATTTTCCTGAGCCGGAGGGTCCCAGCAAAGTCAGAATCTCGCCTGGATAGACCGCCAAGTCGAGCGGAGCGATGACTTGAATCCGGTTGTCACTCGGCTGGTCGTAAAACTTTTCAACTTGGCGTGCTTCAATTAGTGGCTCCGGCACGCTGCCATTATCGCAGCCGAGGCGAAGCCGACCAAGTTCATGAAATCGTCATGGAAGGCCTGCCACCAGGTAGTCCGCTACATTTAGCGGACTACCTCCCACCAAGTAGGCGCCGGCCGATTGCGATATGGTAAAGAGTTCCCCAAATCCTTCTTTCAGGAGCTTCCATGACACCTTCACAAGTCCTCGAATACGGCAAAAAGAATGGACTGAAGCAACTCGATTTACGGTTCTGCGATATTCCTGGCTTGCAACATCACGTGTCTTACCCGATTACCGAACTTTCCGAGGATTCGTTCCAGGAAGGCTTCGGAATGGATGGTTCCAGCATCCGGGGCTGGGCCGCCATCAACGAAAGCGACATGCTGCTGATACCGGACCCGACCACCGCGTTCACCGATCCCTTTTACGAAGTTCCCACGCTGGTGATGACCTGCGACGTGATCGACCCCATCACGCGGCAAAGCTACCAGCGCGATCCGCGTTGGATCGCGCGCAAAGCCGAGATGTATATGAAGAACAGCGGCATCGGCGACACCGCATATTTTGGGGCCGAAGCCGAGTTCTTCATCTTCGACAACGTACGTTTCGATCAGAATCAGCACTCGGGCTTCTATTTCATCGACGCTGAGGAAGGCCGCTGGAATTCGGGCCGCGAGAGCAACAACCTGGGGTACCGGCCGCGCTACAAGGAAGGCTATTTTCCGGTGCCGCCCACCGATCACTATCAGGGCCTGCGCTCCCAGATGGTGGAGACCATGCTGCAGTGCGGGCTGAACATCGAATGCCATCACCACGAAGTAGCCACCGGCGGACAGTGCGAGATCGACCAGCGCTTCGACACGCTGGTGAAATCCGCGGACAACATGCTGGTGTACAAATACGTGATCCGCAACACCGCGAATTTGCACGGCAAGACGGTGACGTTCATGCCGAAGCCATTATTCGCCGACAACGGCAGTGGAATGCACACCCACCAGAGCATTTGGAACGCCGGTAAACCGCTCTTCGCGGGTGACGGCTATGCGGGGCTCAGTACCCTCGGGTTGAACTACATCGGCGGTTTGCTGAAGCACGCCAGAGCGCTATCGGCCATCATCGCCCCCACCACGAACAGTTATAAGCGGCTGGTGCCGGGTTACGAAGCTCCGGTGAATCTCGCGTATTCGCGGCGCAACCGGTCAGCCGCCTGCCGCATCCCGATGTATTCGGCCAGCCCGAAGGCCAAGCGCGTGGAATTTCGTCCGCCCGATCCTTCGGCGAATCCTTATCTGGCCTTCGCGGCCATGCTGATGGCGGGTCTCGATGGCGTGGTGAATAAGCTGGAGCCGGGCGAACCGCTGGACAAGGACATCTACGATCTGTCGCCGGAAGAGATGGAAAGCGTCCCCTCCATGCCGTCTTCACTCGAAGAAGCTTTAGATTGTCTCGCTGAAGATCACGACTTCCTGCTCAAGGGCGACGTCTTCAGCGAAGATCTGATCGAAACTTTCATCGAGTACAAGCGCAAGAACGAAGCGGATGCCATTCGTTTGCGGCCACATCCCTACGAGTTTGCGTTGTATTACGACATCTAGCCGGTCGACACATCCTCGGGAAAAAGAAGAGCCCGAGCATTACTGCCCGGGCTCCGAGGCTTCCAGGAAAGCTAACCCTCGATCTACTGCACTGCTACCGTGATCGTCTGATTGCTGTTGGTAGCGGTTCCTATCGTGAGTACGATAGGTTGTGCACCCGCACTCAGACTCGCCGGAATCGTCGCGTTGATCTGTATCACGCCGCAGACCAAATCGGGCGCCTCTCCTGCGTAGGACACAGAAGCGGCTTGGCCCCCAATGGTGACCGACACGTTGCCCACCGGCTTTGGAATCGGCATTGTCGCGCCCGTGATGCAGCCGGTGGTTCCCGCAGGAACCAATTGGCCCTCGCCCGTTGCGTAAATCGCGACGGAGCTGCCGGGCGCTGCCGGATTAGCGGTCCCATTGACGCTCAGGCCTGGATTATTAAGGATGGCCCCTTGGCCGCTGCCGTTCTCGCCCAAGGAGAAGATGGACGGAGTGGTCGCGGTGACGGGCACGGTAAAGGCCGCCGACGCCGTGCCGTTATTTGTCACCACTACCGGCACGCTGGTTTGTCCCGCCACTTCGTAGGGCACAATCGCATTGATCTGGCCTTGCAGGACGAAGATCAGGGGCGCGGCCACATTATTGAACGTGACCGTAACGTTGGCGAGCATGGTTGGAACTGTGCCGCTCGCGGTGGGTTGGAACGACGTACCGGTGGCGGGCGTAGCTGGCCCGATGCCATTGCCGTAGATGGTTACGATCTCCCCGGGCGACACGGCTCCGGGCTGAATGCCTGTGCCGCTAGTAATGCTGAGGACCACGGGCGTCCCGGCCGGGCTAACAAGCAGCGTCACCTTCACCGTCTGAACGGCGCCGGTACCGGATGAAACTTGAACGTCTCCGGTATAGGTTCCGGCCGCGAGTGTGCTGGAGACCGCCGCGTTCACGGCCAACGTAAGCGTCGCGGGAGTGTTTCCACTGGACGGCGTCACGGTCAGGAAGTTGCCTCCCGTGCCAGGCACAAAAGAAGCCGTGAACGGAACATTCGTCCCCGTCGTGCTGCTGGTCACTTGCACGGTCGTCGAGCTAGGAATCGACATCGAGCCCGTCAGCACATTGAACGATGCGGTGCTGGCCGAGAGCGTAATGGCGGAGGTGGCCGAAGTGACGTCGAGCGTCACGGGAATATAGAGCGGACTGGAGCCCGCGCCGGGAACGATCACGGTTACTACACCCGAGTACGTTCCTTGTGCTAGCTGCGATCCGTTCGCGGTGACAGTTACTGTGTTTGCGGAAGCGGACGCAGTAAGCCAGCCGCTGCCGCTGAGCACCGTTGAGATGGCGCCGATGGTAGCTCCGCTGGGCACGCCCGCTATTTGAAAAGACTGGCTATCCGGCGCCGTGCCCCCGGCGGCTTGTGTAAATGTGAGCTTCGTGACGCCAGCGACCGCAGTGGAAGCCACCACGTTGAGGGTAACTGGAATGCTCTGCGCCGGAATGCCAGGCGAGCTGCTGGAGACGATGATGGCGCCGGTATATGTCCCCACACCCAGATTCGCTGGACTGATTGTTACCTGCAGGTTGTTGGGCGTGCTGCCGGTATTGGGCGTCACCGAGAGCCATGTCAAGCCGGCCGGACTGGTGGTTGCCGTGGCGGAGAACGCGAGCCCGGTATTGTTGGTGCTGGTTACCGAAACGGTCTGCGCCATAGCAGCCGCACCGGCCACGGCAGTCACATTGATCGCGGGTACGCTCACGCTCAGCAGAGCGTTATTGCTCACGTTGAGGGTCACCGGAATAACCAGCGGCGCTGTGGTTGAGCCGGGAACGGTCAGCGTGACGTTACCGCTGCACACCTGTGGCGTGACGCCTTGGGGATTGGCGGTTACCACTATCTCATTCTGGCCGCCGAACGTGCTCCCACTCGCCGGAGTCGCTGTCAGGAACCCGGCGCAGCTGGTAGTATTCGCCGCTACCTGATAATTCAGCGGAGCGCCGCTGCTGGTGACGGCGATGGTCTGGTTCGATGGCGCAGATTGGCCGACCTGATAGTTGAAGTTGAGCGATGGCACACTACCGCTGAGAGTTGGATTGCTGCTGACCGTAAGCGTGACGGTAAAGCTCTGCGGAGAATTACCCGCTCCCGACCCGGCGAGAGTTACTGTTTCGGTGTATGTCCCCGGACCAAGAGTCTGCAAAACCGTTGGACTGACGGTCAGCGTCAGCGCTTGCGGAGTGGTGCCGCTGCCAGGAGTTATCTGCAAGAAGCTGGGCCCGTTGTTGGTGGCCGGCGAGGCGGAAGCTGCAAAATTCAGGCCCGAGGTGGAACTCGTGATTTGCACGTTTTGAGGCGCCGGAGTGGCTCCGCCGATCTGATAAGTGAACGTGGCGCCGGTACTCGGCGCTTGAATCAACGGTAAATTGCTCACCAGGAGACTTACGGGCACTACAATACTGGGGTTGGAAGCCGCGGGAGCCGAGATATTGATTTGGCCCGTACAGGTTCCGGTTGTCAGCCCGGACGTGTTTACTTGCACGCTCAATGTACTGGGCGTGGCGCCGCTATTCTGGTTCAAGACAATCCAGTTTCCGCAGTTCGCGGTTTGCGCGGTGGCGGTGAAGCTCACATTCGCACCGGTGCTGCTACTCAGTGTCAGAGTCTCAGCTTCTAGCGCGGCCGTCCCCAACTGATAGCCAAACGAAAGTTGTGCGGGACTTACGGTGAGTGAAGGCACTCCCTGGATGGTCACTAGAATGGGAATGCTGATGCCGTTCGTGCCTGGGGCGTTGATCGCCACCGCTGCATTGAATGTTCCTGGACTATCCAGCAGGGCAACGGGATTCACGGTCACCTGCAAACTGTCCGGCAGGCTTCCCGCCGTCGGATCAACGCTGAGCCAAGGAGTACCGCTATTCGTAATTGGCGTAGCCGTAAAACTGGTAACGCTGGAGCTGGAACTGGATAGATTGACGGTCTGCGTGGCTGCACTGGTATCGCCCGCGGGGAAAACGAAGCTCAGCGAGTTCAGATTCGAAGAAATTGCGCTGGACCCGCCACTTGAATTTGCATTGAGGGTGACTGGTATAGACAGATTGGTGGTCCCTGAAAGGACGTTGATAAAGCCAACGTCGACACCTGAAGTAGGTGCGCCCGCGCCGATCGACACAGTCACAATGTCCGGAGTGGTGGCGCTGGAGGAAGTTACGGTGAGCCACCCGGCATCGGAATGGGCTGTGACGGTGACGTTCGCCGTGCCGCTCGCAGTGGAGAGCAAAACAGTCTGGACCGGCGCAGTCACGCCCGTCTGGGTATTGAAGGTAAGCTGCGGTGGAGTGGCCACCACGGTATTGGTCTGAGCATCCGCTGTGTCAAAACAGAACAGCGTTGCGGCAATTAGTCCCAACGAGAACAGCAAGGGTCCGTTATTTTTCAAGACTTACTCCAAATACAAGGAATTTACTCCAGACGGGAGTGCACAGTTTAGGCGGGCGCGGTCGCGTGGCTGTACGGAAGTGGGACAGCGCTCGGCGCTAGTAGGTTTCAAAAAAACGTGCAGGCTGTAACCGTGACTTGCCTGACTCTCCTTGGTCTGGGAGACTGTTAGCATTTATCTTAAGGAACCCCAGTAAGCTTCCGTCTAAGGAACCTTAGTGATATGTCGAAAATTTCCGTTCGAGATTTGGATCTGAAGGGCAAGACCGTTTTTATCCGTGTGGACTTCAATGTTCCCCTCGGACCTGGAGGGCAGGAAATCACGAGCGACAAGAGGGTACGGGCCTCGCTCCCGACCATTCAGTACGCACTCGACCATGGCGCCGGTCTTATCCTGGCGAGCCACTTGGGCCGTCCCAAGGGTAAGCCGAATCCCGAGATGAGCCTCAAGCCCGTGGCTGTGCGGCTGTCGCAGTTGCTCGGGCGGCAAGTGAAGATGGCGCCGGACTGTGTGGGACCGGAAGTTGAAACGATGCGGCCGGCACCCGGCGAAGTTCTGCTTCTCGAGAACTTGCGCTTTCATGCCGAGGAGGAAAAGAACGATCCGGCCTTCTCGAAACAGCTCGCAGCTCTCTGCGATGTCTACGTCAACGACGCGTTCGGATCGGCGCATCGCGCACATGCCTCCACGGTGGGGATGATTCAGTTTGTCCGTGAAGCAGCTTCGGGCCTTCTGATGGACAAAGAGCTGGAGTATCTGACCAAGGCCACCCAGCATCCGGATCGGCCCTGTGTCGCGATTCTGGGAGGAGCGAAGGTTTCGGACAAGATCGAAGTAATCGAAAATCTGATGAAGGTTGTCGATCAGTTGCTCATCGGTGGCGCGATGGCTTACACGTTCCTGAAAGCCCAGGGCAAGCCTGTTGGTAAGTCACTGGTGGAGGATGACAAAGTAGAACTGGCCAAGGGACTCCTGGCGCGTTCCGGCAATAAAATTCTCCTTCCGTTGGATCATGTTGTTGTGGATGAGTTGAAAAAAGACGCGCCTTTCGAAGTGGTACAGAATGTCCCGGACGGAAAGATGGGCGTGGATATCGGTCCGGCAACGGTGGAGGCGTACGCCGCGGTGATCGCGAAAGCCAAGACCATCATCTGGAACGGCCCCATGGGCGTGTTCGAGATGCCGCCCTTCGATCGCGGCACGGTTGCGCTGGCGAAAGCCGTCGCCGCGTCGGGCGCAGTGTCAGTGGTGGGCGGCGGCGATTCGGAAAAAGCCATTAAGTCGGCCGGCGTGTCGGACAAGATTTCGCACATCTCCACCGGTGGTGGGGCGTCGCTGGAATTTCTCGCAGGGATCGAATTACCGGGTGTCGCGGCGCTCCCGGAGAAATAATCAAGCCGCGACCATGCGCTCTGCTCCAGGGCCTAGGTAGCCGGTGCTGGTGTCAAAAGAGCAGGGCAATTCCGCATATGGCGCCTCCGATGGCAGCCCACGTCGACAACAGCGAGTGATCGATCAAGAAACCAGCCAGCGCCGGTGCTGCGATCGCTGAAATCGAATTGAGTGACTGCGTCAAGCCCAAGATTACGCCTTGTTCGGATCGGCCCGCCTTCTGCGTAATCATGCTCGTTACCGTAGGGCGAATGATCCCCGTGCCCGACGATGCCACTGCAACCGTGATCAGCAGCAGTGGAAGGGAGTGTGTGAATCCGAGCGCTACGAGCCCGACAAACCCAAACAAGAATCCGGCTCGCGCGAGATTCACTTCGCCAAACATCTTAACCAGGCGTCCAATCATCCCGCCCTGCAGAATGACGCCGAGCAATCCCAGGAAGGCATAAACGTAGCCCACCTGTTGCGGCCCAAAGGCTTGGCCGTGCCACTCATAACGTCGTTCGGCGAATAGCGGGAAGCCCGTCATGAACATCGAGAAGGCGAAGGTGAAAGCGAAGAATTGCCACAGCAGTGGCGCCAGGCCGGGTTCCTGAAAGTAGCGAACATAGTTTCCCCAGTCGAGTAACGTGAACTTACGCGGGGTGGCGTTGTCCACGGCAGCCGGAGTAACCGCGGGCAACAGAAAGTAAGTGGCCAGGATACTGGTAGCGGAAAGTCCCGCGGCAACGAAAATGGGGTATTGATAACTGAACTTCGAGAGAAAGCCCGAAAGACCGGGGCCGATCAGGAATCCCATGCCGAAGGCGATGCCGATTAGCGCGAACGATTTCGCTCGGTCTTCCGGTTTTGTTACGTCCGAGATGTAGGCCTGCGCCAGCGATAAATTACCCGCGGTGAGCCCGTCGATCGCGCGCGATAGAAAGATTACCCAGAGCGCGTGCGCGTAGGCCAAAATCAGAAAGCCGATGAACGTACCTACTTGGCTCACCAGCAGCAACGGGCGGCGTCCCATGTGGTCCGAAAGGCGGCCGAGCATCGGCCCCGCGATGAGCTGGCAGAAGGCATATAAGGAGACCAGCAATCCCACCACGGCCGGCGAAGCGCCATAGTGTTCCGCATAAAACGGCAGCAGCGGCAGAATGATGGTGAGCCCGAGTACGTCGACGGAGACGATCAGGAATATCGGAAGAAGCGGAGATTTAAGCAAGAGAAGAAAGTACGATGGTAACAGAGCGTGCGGAGGTGTTCATGGCCGATCAACTTTTTCTTTCCTACTGGCTTCGCAACTACAGCGAATCAACCATGCTGCGGAACTACGAAAAGCTGCTCAGGCTGTTTCCATTCTCGCGCCTCGGGCAGCAGCCCACCACGTTCCGGATTATGGCGGTGGACGCGAGCGAGCCGGTGGTGGCGGAGATCCCTTATCCTCCGCCCGTTCCCATCGACGATGTGCTGGCGGTAGCGAAAGATTTCCAAAACGCGGATGCCTGTTATCGGCTGGAGACCTGGTGGGACGTATGGCAACACGATAGTGAATGGAAGCTCGATCCTGCTCGCGTCGCGCTGTGTTGCTTTGGTCCCGAATTTGATCAGAGCCCGAGCGGTCCTCGGGATCTCTTCGGAACCCAACGGGCTTCGGTGATTGCTTTTCCCCATCCCGACGAAGACGCGGCGCTCGGCTGCGCGCTCGAGATCGAATTCGGAATCGACGCCAATTTTCTTCCGCAGCCGGAGTTGCCAGATAGCCCGCGCATGATCGAATCCAACATCAAGAGCCTGCTCAAACTGGTGCATGATCTGGATGACGCATTACCGGTGGAAACGCGCCGGCTGTGGTCCGAATCAGGCGAGAACTTCGCGGAAAAGCTGCATCAGGCCCTTACCGCCGTGGCTGAATAAGAACTTGGCGACTCACTGATTCGATAGTAACGAGGCTACCAGTGTAGCCACTAATAATGCGCCGGGCATCACTACTAATCCCACCTTCAAGAATTGCCAGCCGCTGATCCGCTCGCCTTCGCGGCGCAAGACAATGAGCCAGAGGATGGTTGCAAGTGAACCGGTGACCGACAGGTTGGGGCCCAGGTCCACGCCGATGAGAACTGCGTCCCGGACGTGGTGCGACACTTGCGAGATTTGCAATGCCCCGCCCGCCAGCAGGCCCGATGGCAGATTGTTCATCACGTTCGACAAAGCGGCGACCCCAAACGACGCAGCCAGCCCGCCTGCGAACCGGGGCATCCTGGCGCACCATTGCAGAACGCTGCTCACTTCGTCACGCGCCCCCGCGCGGTCCAGGGCTTCCACCAATACGAACAAACCCGCCACCAGCGGCAGTACGCTCCAGGAGACGCCCTTCACAATCTCAGCCAATGCCCTGCCCCGGGCTCGAATTGTCACCAGTACAGCGATTGCCGCCGCGACGCAAGTCGGCAACCCTAGATCCAGACCAAACCCTGAGGCACCGATCAGAATCGCTCCGGTCCCAAGGATGGCCCACGCCGCAATTCGGCCTTCTGGCGTTAATTTGGCAGGCTCGCTACCATCTTCGATTTTGCCCTCCAATTCCTTGCGCAAGATCCAACGCAAGGCAATGTACGTGGCGATAATGGAAGCCACCGACGGCAGGAAAAAAGTACGTAGCCACGGCCCCAGGGGAGGCAAAGTCTTCCCGTAGACCACCAGGTTCGCGGGGTTGGAAATCGGCAGCACGAAGCTGGCCGCATTCGCGATGAAAGCGCAAATGAATAGATAAGGCAGCGCCTTCGTTCGCGCCTTTTGAACGGCCGCGTAGACAGCCGGAGTGAGAACCACCGCAGTGGCGTCGTTCGAGAGGAAAACAGTAACGACGATCCCCACCAGATAAACCAGACTGAACAAACGCGCACGAGAGCCCCTGGCAGCCGCCACCGCGAGCGAAGCCAGCCAATCGAACACGCCTTCCCGGCGAGCCAACTCCGACAGCAGCATCATTCCCGTCAGGAACAGGTAAACGTCGATTCCTTTGGCTATGGCCGCACCTGCTTGCGACACTGGAAGGAGCCGGGAAATCACCAGAACAAAAGCGCCCAGGCACGCCCATACGGCTTCGGGCCAATTTTTAGGCCGGAACAAAACCGCTGCGATTGTTCCCGCGGCAATGGACCAAATGAGAACTGTACTCACCGAATGATTGACTCACGGCTCTGCAAGATCTTTCAACCTCGGGAACTGCCCCTACCGGCCCCTCTCTCTGTTTGGCACTTTTTCGCGATAGACTGAACCACACATGAACTCTCCAAGTGTAGTGCTGCGGACGTTGATTTTGATCGCCAGTTTGGCTCCCCTCGCTGCTCAGACGGCGCCAAACCAGTGCGCTGGAAACCCTGCCATGCCGGACATCGCATCCGGCCCCGCGTGGAACGGCTGGGGTGCCGATATCTCCAATTCGCGCTTCCAAACGGCAGCCGCAGCCCAGATGACGGCGGCCCAAGTTCCTGGCCTGAAACTCAAATGGGCCTTTGGCCTGTCAGGCGCGAAGCAGGTCTTCGGAGAGCCGGTAGTGGTTGGAGGGCGTGTCTTCTTCAGCGCTGACACCGGCATGGTCTATTCGCTCGACGCTGACACCGGCTGCCTCTATTGGACCTTTCAGGCGGAAACTGGCGTCCGCGCCGCGATGTCCATCCGGCCTGCCAAACCATCCCCGATCGCCTACTTCGGCGACTTGAAGGCGAACGTTTACGCACTGGATGCATCGAAGGGCACGCTGCTCTGGAAAGTTCAAGTGGACGACCACCCCACCGCGCACATCACCGGAGCTCCGCAGGTATATGAAGATCGAGTCTACGTACCGGTTGCGTCTGGCGAAGAAGGCACCAGCTCTGATCCCAAATATCCGTGCTGCAGTTTCCGGGGCAGTGTGGTGGCGCTGGATGCAACCACTGGCAAACAAATCTGGAAAACTTGGATCATTGACGAAGTCCCGAAAATCGTCGGCAAGAATTCGAACGGCGTCAGCCGCTGGGCTCCCGCCGGCGGAGGCATCTGGAGCGCACCGACTATCGATCCAAAACGCCACGCCCTCTATGTAGGAACCGGCGATGCGTACACTACTCCCGCGCCGAAGAATACGGACGCAATCATGGCGCTCAATCTCGATACAGGCAAGATTCTATGGTCGGTGCAAGCCACGGAAAACGACGCGTGGGTTGTGGGCTGCATGAGTCCGACGCCGCTGGAAAACTGTCCCAAGGGTTTTGGTCCGGATCAGGATTTTGGCTCGCCGCCGATTCTGCGCGACCTTCCCGGCGGCCACACCTTGCTGATCGCAGGCCAGAAGAGCGGAAACGTGTGGGCCTATGATCCCGACCGGCAGGGAGCCCTTGTGTGGCGCACGGCGCTGGTCAAAAACACCAAGGAATTCGGCGGGAAAATCGTTTGGGGAGGCGCGGCAGACCAACAGGACGCTTACTTCGGCTTGGGCGAGGGCGCCGTCGCGGCCGTCAATATTCGCAACGGCGAGCGAAAGTGGCTCACTCCACTGGCGCCGGCGGAAGGGCGCGCGCAACATGCCGGACATGAGGGGCCGCTGACCGCGATACCTGGCATTGTCTTCTCGGGCGGCTTTGACGGCGTGGTGCGGGCCCTGTCTGCATCCGACGGAAAAGTGGTCTGGCAATTCGATACCGTGCGTGAGTTTCAAACCGTCAACGGTGTAGCGGCGAAAGGCGGATCCATCGGCGCGGCCGGACCCGTGGTATCGGGTGGAACGCTATTTGTGCCCTCTGGTTATGTCGGAGTTTCCAGGAGCCTGCCGGGTAACGTGCTGCTCGCGTTCACCGCTGGCGTACGATAACGGAAGAGGGCGAAATGAGCGTGATGACCTTGAAGGTGAACGGCCGGACCCAGACCGTGGATGTGGACCCGGCGACGCCGCTGCTCTATGTGCTGAGCGACGATCTTGAACTGCGTGGACCGAAGTTCGGCTGTGGCTTAGGCCAATGCGGCGCCTGCACCGTGATCCTGAAAGGCGCCGCCGTTCGCTCTTGCATTACGCCCGTGAAAGCCACGGTGGGATCGGAGATCACCACTCTCGAAGGTTTAGGAACTCCTGAGAAGCCGCACCCCATCCAGCAAGCGTTCATCGATGAACAAGCCGCCCAGTGCGGTTTTTGCGTGAATGGCGTCATCTTGACCGCCAAAGCGTTTCTGGACAAACACCCTCAAGCTACCGAAGCAGAGATTCAGCAGGCGCTGTCCGGCGTGCTATGCCGCTGCTTCACCCACGTCCGGATGTATCAGGCCATCCAGAAATATGCGAAGGAGGTCGCGCGGTGAAGACCTCCATGACGCCCGATGCCGTCGCCGCGCTGGCACGCAGCGGATTTTCTCGCCGCGGATTCTTGAAGACCTCCGGTGCGCTGATCGTCGGCTTCTCGATCGCGGACCGGATAGCGGAAGCGCAAGGGCCTGGTGGGGCCGGAGGGCCGTCGCCCGGTTCGCCACCCATCAATCAAGTGGATTCGTGGATCGCCATCGCGGCCGACGGCAGCGTCACCGCCTATAGCGGCAAGGAAGAATTGGGCCAAGGTATTTCGACCGCCCAAACCCAGTTGGTAGCCGAAGAGTTGTCAGTGCCGTTCCATCGCGTGACGCTGATTTACTGCGACACGGCTATGACGCCGGACCAGGCTTACACCTCCGGCAGCCAATCGCATCCCGCCAATTTCAACCACGGCAATCTGGCTCAAGCCGGAGCCACGGCCCGCGAAGCGCTTTTCAAAATGGCTTCCCAGCAGCTAGGCGTCCCAGTGGATCAGCTGGCGGCCGCCGATGGAACGATCAGCGCCAAAGGCGATCCTTCTAAGAAAGTGACTTACGGGCAACTGGTGGGTGGCAAGAAGTTCAACCTTGCGCTCGATCCGAAAGCCAAGCGCAAACCGCCCAGCGAATGGACGGTGCTGGGCACGCCCGCCCAGCGCCCGGATATACCGGAAATCGTAACCGGACAATTCGAATTTGTTCACAACGTCCGTGTGCCTGGTATGCTGCATGGCCGCGTAGTCCGGCCACCGGCCGCCGGCGCTACCGTGATGAGCGTCGACGAAACTTCGGTCACAGGCATGCCCGGCCTGGTGAAGGTAGTGATCAAGAAAAACTTCGTCGGCGTGGTGGCGGAAAAACCATGGCAGGCGCTGCAGGCCGCCGACAAACTGAAGGTTATCTGGAGCTCGGGCAGCGGGCTTGCCAACAACGGCGACTTTTACGAGCAACTGCGCAACCAGAAGCCCACGCGCGATGTTTTGTTAACCGATTCGAAAGACGTAGAGCAGAAGCTCGGCCAGGCCGCCGCGGTGGTAAAGGCCACCTACCAACATCCATTTCAAGCGCACGGATCCATGGGAAGCTCCTGCGCGGTCGCGGACGTACAGGGCGATAAGGCCACCATCTGGTCGCCCACGCAGGGCGTCTGGTACCAGCGCAGCACTGCAGCCATGGTCCTGGGTCTGAAGCCGGAAAACGTGCGCGTGATCTTTCGCCGAGGCTCCGGCTGCTACGGATTGAATGCCGCCGATACCGTCACCTACGATGCCGCGCTGCTCTCACAAGCCGCCGGAAAACCCGTACGAGTGCAGCTCACCCGCAAGGACGAGCTCACGTCTGAGAACTACGGCAACGCGTTTCTCATGGACGAGCGCGCCGGATTGGATGCCCAGGGCAACATCCTCGCGTGGGATCACGAAGCTTGGTCGCCGACGCTTGGCAATCGGCCGGGGCCCGGCACTCCGGGTAATGTCATCACTGGCTCGTTAGTGGGTTTTCAACCCGAAGCGTTCACGCCACGATCGCCCGCGCCTGAACCTCGGGGTTTCAACAACAACAGCAACGGGATTCCTTCCTATGCCGCCGCTCTGTTCGACGGCGTCCCCAAAGGCGCAGGCAAGGTGCGCAGCGCACGCGTTCTGATCCACAACATTCCGTCGCCATTCTTTACCGGGCCTCTTCGATCGCCCGCCCGTTTCCAAAACACATTTGCGCACGAGTCCTTCATGGACGAGTTGGCAGCGCACGCCAAGGCCGACCCCGTCGAATACCGCCTGCGTCATCTAAGCAGCGAACGCGTGATCGACGTTCTCAAAGCCGCGGCAAAAGCAGCGAACTGGGATGCGCGTCCTTCGCCTCAGTCCGGCATGCGTAAAACCGGCCTCGCCACCGGCCGCGGTGTAGCTTGCGTCGCGTACGAAGGCGACAACGGTTATACAGGAATCGTCACCGAGGTCGAAGTGGATCAGGACAGCGGGAAGATCGCCGTGAAGCGCGTTTTCGTCGCAATCGACGCCGGGCCCATCTCGAATCCCGATGGATTGAAGAATCAAGCCGAAGGCGGAGCGCTCCAAGGCATGAGCCGCGCTCTGCTGGAAGAGGTGACGTGGGACAACCAGAAGGTCACTTCCATCGACTGGCGAACGTATCACACCTTGCCGCTCGGCTTCGCTGTTCCCAAAGTAGAATGCGTGCTGTTGAACCGGCCGGACGAAGAAGCCACCGGCGCGGGCGAGACCGCCATTACGGTGATTGCTGCCGCCATCGGCAATGCGGTGTTCGACGCGACAGGCGCTCGGCTCCGCCAGATTCCGTTCACTCCGGAGCGCGTCAAGGCAGCACTCAGCGCGCGGGCATAGCTTGCGGATACCCGGCCCGCTAACTACCGCTCGCCGCCGTACATGTGCTTGGGATCTTTATTATTGTCCTGGCACACGTACTCATAAAGCTCCATATCCGGCTGCCACCGGATGAGCCACCCACCAGTCCACGGCTTCGTGTACGCACCGGGATCATCCACGGTCGCCTCGTACTTGAGCGTATTGTAGTCGGTGCGAGTGAAGCGTTCGGTCAAGTGCAGGTATTCCGTGTGCGGAATGCCCTCGCGCGTCAGCCAAAATCGTTCGTTGAAGCCGACCGTATCCACCACCAGCGCGTCGCCTTCCCAGTGGCCTACGGAATGGCCGAAAAAGCTTGGATCCAGATTCTTGGGATGCGGCCGGCCGTCCATGTAAATCGTGCGCCAGGTGTGGGGTCCACCCACCTCCACCATATAGATGCGCTTCTCTTCAGGCACATCAACGAGCTCGAACCCATACGGAGTATGAAACAGCCGCGGTCCACCCGACGGCAGGCACTTGGTGTGCGGATCGTCCTTGGTGGTGGTGCTCTGCCGGTAATCGTAGAGGGCCCGCGCCCACGGCTGGAACGGAACCTCGCTGATCTTCATATTAGTCGGCAAGTTCATCCGGGGATTATCGATACCGCGCCCGATATTCGTCGCAAGCGTCGAGCCGGCATTGCCTTCCCACACGCCTTTTTCTCCAGGAAGCGGACCCAAGTTGACGCGGCCATCCGGCCAGTGCGGCGTCGGCCGCGACGGCTGGTTGTTGCGAGGACGATCCAGACGTCCGCCATTCAGTCCTGCCGGTGGCTCATCCTGCGCAGCGAGAGGCAGCATCAGGGCACACAATAACGCCGCGCAGGCAGCCCGAGCCATCCAAGAATTTCTCAGTTGAGATCGCATGGAACCGCGCGTTTTAAGGATTGCCTCGTTCGCTCGATGCCGCACCCAGCTTCTTACCAGTGGACGCCATGGTTACCGACCGTGCGTTGGCCTGTTTGCTCCCATCTTTGGCGAGCGTCCCTTCCACGATCACCTCGTCGCCTACCTTCATGGTGTTCCGCGTCCAGCCGCTGCGTTCCAAGCCGTTCGGCGGCCCCATTTCCAGGGACCAGTTGGCGATGTTTCCGCTATCGTCGGTCACGTCCAGGTAGAAGTAGACGTGCGGATTCATCCACTCCACCTTGGTGACGATGCCTTTCAGCGTCACGGATTTTTTGCTGTCGTATTCGGCGGAGAAGGAGTGATGCGCCGGTAGCGGCGTTACCGCCAGGAATACACCAAAAACCGCAGCCAACAAACCGAATGAGCTCGATTTCATCCGAATCTTCTCCTTTGCCAGTCATTATATGTCAGTGGGAGCCTGGACCCACCATGTGAGGCTCGTCCCTGGAATCGTCCTGGCAGAAATATTCCGGGATGTCCTGGTCCGCCACCCAGCCCAGCGTCCAGGCACTGGACCAAGGCCGCGTGTAGGTTCCCGGATCGTCCACGCGCACTTCGTATCGCAGGGTATTGAAATCGGGGCGCGAAAACCTTTCGGTCAGGTGCAGCGCTTCGGTGTGCGGCAACCCGCCGTTTGAAAACCAGAACCGCTCCACGAATGCGTTCGATTCCACCACCAGCGTATCGCCGTCCCAATGCCCCGACGAGTAGCCGAAGTACGTCGGCGTGACATCTTCGCTGTTCGGAAGCGCACGCCCGTCCAGATTAATCAGCCGCCAATTGCGATTGCCGCCACCCGACATCACAAAAATACGCTTCCGCTCTGGTTGCTCCAGAAACTGGACGCCATGCGCCACCTGGAAAATGCGTGGGCCGCCCGGTGGCAGGCAACTGATCATAGGGTCGTCTTTTAAAAGCGTGCGCTGGCGATACTCGTACAGACCCTTCGCCCACGGCTGAAACGGGGCCACCTTATCCGCGTCGTTCAGGTTCGCGAGAAGCCCGTCTTTGTCCATGCGGATTTTCCCGGCTGTGGTTTCCACCAAACTGGACGCGCTCGGATTCGCCCAGTAACCCATCTCGCCCGGCACCACGCCTAACCGGGGATGACCATCGGGCCAGCGCGGCGTAGGTTTCGCTTGGCCTCGCGCGGGCGTCGCTTCGGTCTCAGGCGCTTCCACCAACTTCTTTCCGCTTGCCAGCACGATGGCTCTGCCGCTCGCCAGCTTGCTGCCATCGCGGGCCAGCCACCCTTCGATGGTCACCGCATCGCCCACATGCAGCGTGTCCCGGGTCCAGCCTGCGGTGCGAAGTTCAATCGGGCTGGCCCACTCCACCGCCCAATTGACGGTCTCGCCGCTTGCGTCCTTTACGTCGACAAACAGCTGCGCGTGCGGATTGTTCCACTCGAACCGCGTAACGATTCCGCGCAGCGAAACCGGCTTGTGCTCGTCGAATTCCGCCCGAAGCTCGTGGTGCGCCGAAAGAGGCAGCGCCGGGAGAACGACACACACCAGGGCCAAACGGAGCAGGTTTACTCTCAATGCTGTTGTCCTTTGCCGTAATTCCTCGCCAGGTAGTCAAGAATCATGGACAACTCCTCGTCAGTCACCGGCGCTCCTTCGGAGATCATCCCTTTCGTCAGCCCTCGCCATTCCTCGCGGCTGAGTGCCTGCTCTCGCAGCCGGTCCAGATTGTGGCAGTAAGTGCAGACATCCTCCACCAATTCGCGGCCGCGATCTTTTGCAGCAGGCTCATTCCGCGCAGCGAAGGCGAACACCAAGGCGGCCGTAAATGCCAACACTCCGAATCCCATCGAGCTTAATCTCTGGTGAGCTTGAAGTCGCCCTTCATCGGCCCTTCGGTCCACGTACCGGTAATGGTTCGGTTATACGATCCGATATTGTCCAGCTTGCCATCGATGACGATATGCTTCTGATCTTTGGTGTCAGCCTCAAAGTGCACGGTCCAATTCGAAGCATTCAGGTCGGCAACCTTCAGCGGAACCGCATTCCGCCCGGGATTAATCGTGCCTTCAATGGTTTTGGAATTCCACTTCATGTAAATGAAGATTGGTATTTTCTGGCCGGCACTGGGGTGCCATTCTCCGTGCCACGAACCGGTGAGCGGATGCCCTTCCTGCGCCCAAGCGCTCACGCCCAAGGCAAGAACACCGAGCCAAATGATCGATCGTCTGCGCATTGACTTTGACGCCATTCTATAAGGAGGATCGCGCGAACGCAAGAAGCCGGGATTCTGCCAGCCTACATCATGTATGATGACTGACCGAAGGGCTTCATTCAATCCTGAGCCACAGGGAGGGCACGTTTCATGCTCCACATCAGGAGTTTTTGCGTCACAGCCGGCGCGCTGTTATGGACGGCTGGCATCGGTTTTAGTCAGCCGCAGCCTCCGGCTCCGACCGCGCCGATGCCAGCGGCACTACGCGACTACGCGCCAGTAACCGCCGGGCGCCTCAAGAATCCTGAGGACAGCAACTGGCTCTCCATCCGCCGCACCTACGATGGCTGGGGCTACAGCCCGCTGGACCAGATCACCGCGGGCAACGTCAAAAACTTGCGGCCCGTCTGGATTTTCTCCACTGGCGAAACCAAGGTCCACGAATCGGCGCCACTGGTCAACAACGGCGTCATGTTCATATCCACGCCGAACAACCAGGTGATCGCGCTCGACGTCCGCACCGGCAATCTTCTATGGCGCTACAAAAGGCCCCGCCCCTCGGGCGCCGTTGTTGCGCACGATACCAGCCGGGGCGTCGCACTCTATGGCGACAAGGTCTACTTCGCCGCGGGTGAAGCCGTGCTGGTTGCGCTCGATGCGCGGACGGGCAAAGAAGTCTGGACCACCAACGTAGCAGACAGCAAGGCTGCGTATTACATCACGCTCGCTCCGCTCATCGCCGGTGGCAAGGTGATGGTAGGCGCATCGGGAGGCGAGTTCGGTATCCGCGGCTTCGTGGCCGCTTACGATCCCGACACCGGCAAGGAGCAGTGGCGCACATACACCATCCCCGCGCCTGGAGAGCCGGGCAGCGAGACTTGGCCGAAAGGCGATCAGTGGAAGACCGGCGGCGGCTCAGTGTGGGTGACTGGCAATTACGATCCTGCAACAAATCTCGCTTACTGGGGCGTGGGCAACGGCGGCCCTTGGATGGGCGATAGGCGCCCCGGCGACAATCTTTATGTCTCCTCCACTCTCGCGTTGGATGTCGCCACCGGCGCGATCAAGGGGCATTTCCAATACGACCCCAACGAGTCGTGGGATTGGGACGAAGTCTCGCCACCCATCCTGGTCGATTTCCAGCGCAACGGGCGGACCTTCAACGGGCTGATCGATGTCGCGCGTGACGGCTACGTTTGGTTCCTCGATCGCGGCGATTCAACCACCGGCGGCCGCATCAAATTTATTGAAGGCAAGCCGTATGTGCACCAGAACGTGTTCCGCAGCCTGGATCCTGAAACCGGTCGGCCCGACGTGGATCCCGCGCACAAGCCGGGCACGGGAAAACAAGCAGCTTATTGCCCGGAATTGCACGGCGGCAAGAACTGGCCTCCCATCGCGTTCAGTCCGAAAACACGGATGATCTACATTCCCGCTAACAACAACATGTGCGGCTCATCCATGGGAACCGAAATCGAATATGCCCCAGGCAAGGGATTCACGGGCGTCCAGATCGATCCGATGACAACCACGCCGGGCGCCGATCACTTCGGCGAGGTCCAGGCCTGGAACGTGGACACTGGCAAGCAAGTGTGGAAGCACGATTATGCGAAAAGTCCCAACTGGGGATCTATGCTCGTAACCGGCGGCGGCGTCGTGTTCAGCGGTGGAACCAACGATCGCAAAATTCACGCATTTGACGCGACCACAGGCCAGCTTCTTTGGGAATATCCCACCAACTCAGGCATCCTTGCGCCGCCAACTTCTTTCACCGTGGATGGCAAGCAGTACATCGCGGTTCATGCGGGTTGGGGCGGCGATTCACGCGGCGTGCAAGCAAACCTGAATCGCGTCTTCCCGGGAGAATATCCCGAGGTCCCCGAAGGGGGAGCCGTTTGGGTCTTCGCCCTGCCATAGAAATACGAACCGGATCGCACTACCTCATCGGCGGGACAAAGGCCAAGTGCCGCGCCAATAGCCAACACAGGAAAAATACGATGGGAGCTTGCACCACCAATTGCAGCAATCCGTATCCCACCAGATCGCGGGCGCGCAACCGCAAGATCCCCAACAGCGGCAGCATAAAGAACGGATTGATCAAATTCGGCAGCGCCTCCGATGCGTTATAGATCTGCACCACCCATCCCAGATTCACATGATGCTGGATGGCCGCCTGCAAAACATACGGCGCTTCGATGATCCATTTGCTTCCGCCCGAAGGAATAAACACGCCTAGTGTTGCGGAATAAAGCGCGACGAACAACGCAAAGGTGTTGTGCGTGCTCACCGACGTCAGCAGCCGCGCGGCTTTGTCGGAAAGCCCCGTGCCCACGATCATTCCGAAAATCACAGCGTAAAGCGGAAATTGTATAATCACGCCCGCAGTCCCCGGGACGCATTCCATTACCGCGCGAAGGAATCGTTTGGGACGCCACTGCAGCAGCAATCCAGCGGTGAGAAAGATCAGATTGAAAGTATTCAGATCCAATGCCGCCAGCGCGCCCTGCGGAGACGTTCGAAACAGATCCGCCAGATAGACTACTAGTAACGCGACAACCAAAATGGTCAGCAGAGGACTGTATTCGAGCCATTCACCAGGTTTCGTGCGTGGGTCCAGTTCCAACTGAAACGGCTCCCATTTCAGCTCGTAAGACTCCGCAGTCCGCGCTTTTTCAGCCGCCGGCGCTGACAAATAGGCCACCGAAATTCCAACCACAATCAGCACCGCCGCCATCAATAAACTGGGCCACAAAAAGATGGTGCCAGTGAGCGGAATCAGGCCGCTGATCGCTAGCAGCCTGGGCGGAATCGCGCTCCTGGTGGCCATCAACATTGCCGCCGACGAAGAGAGACCCAGCGCCCAGACCGTTGCGCCCCCGACATAAGCGGCTGCGCCCGCAGCGCGATAATCCAGGCCTTTGACGCGCTGCGTGAGCTGCCGCACGAATAGTCCGCTCACGATAGGACTCATACCCCACGAAATAAGCGCGGTCAGTTCGGAGAAGACAGCCACGAGCACAATCGCTTGCCGCGGAGTCTTAGGAACGCCGGCCAGTTTCTGCATGCCTCGCTGCACCAAAGGCGTGGAGGCGACCACGTAGCCGCCGATAATGATCATCACCATTTGCATGGTGAAAGGAATTAACGACCAAAAGCCTTTCCCGCCCTGGATTGCCAAGTCGGCGGGTTTTTCTCCGGCCAACACTCCGATCAGGAAGACGACAACGATGCCGATCAGCGCGAAGACCAGCGGATCGGGAAACCAGCGCTCGCTCCAATTGGAAAGCGCCACCCCAATGCGCGCGAAACGGCTTTGCTGTATCAAACCTGACCGCGCGACCAGGCGACCACGTCAAACCCATCGGCCACGCGGATGAAGACGTTAGTCACTGGCGTTAAAATGCGCGTGATGTGACCTTTGCCTTGCAGGTCTTCGAGGAACACGATGTCGCCGGTATGAATGGCGTGTTTTTTGCCGCCCGACACCTCCACCTCAATCTCACCCGAAAGCGAGATGGAGAATTGCCGTCCGGGAGCCCGATGCCAATCTTCAACCGAGCTGGATGTGTATTCGGCGTAAGTCAATCCGGTCACGTCCGCCGTTTGGGTCCGTCTCGTTCGCCCGGGCTTGGTCGCAATGGGCAGCTCTTGGATTTGCGTGTTGCCATCGGCATCCGTATAGATACGCAACACGCGCTTGCCCGCTGCAGGCGAACCGTCTTGCGCCGTGGCCGCAGCTCCGAATGCCCCCGCGATGGCCGCGATCCCGCCCAAACTCAATAATTCGCGCCGTTCCATGGTATCTCCCGGCGGTCATTTTATCAGACGGCTCGTCGCTTCTCCATCAGTAACGACGCCAAATGGCAGCTTTGCTCCAGATAATGCGCCAGCTCCGGATTGGCTCCGGAGAGCGCGCGCAATTGTCTGGGGAGCTCACGTGGTGCGGGGTACGCCCTTCGCCCGCCTTTCAGAAACGAACGCAGTGTCCGCGTGAGTTGCCGTTCCAGCAACGTCGCCGACAGACCCGGCGGGATTCGCGCGTGACGCAGCGATTCAAACACCACGTGGAGCAGCGCAAACAGGAGGGTCCCAGTGCCGGTCAGCGCCGCAAGATAGAACGGCTTAAGACGCCGCTCGATGGCCACGGCGCGCCGTTCGCGATATTCCACCAGGCTTTTCGCTTGGCGAATCGCAATAGCGTCGCCTTCCACTAGATAACGCTCCTCGTCGAAGCCAGGAATGGGAGCGATGGACCCCACGGATGCGCCGAGCGCCGACAGCTCACGCAACTCGCCGCTGTCCAGCCAGGTGCTGCACAGAACCACGGCTTTGCCCTCCCAGGAAATTCCGGCCGACGCCATTTCGGAAACCACTCGCGAGACAGTTTCCTCCGGTACGCAAACCAGAATCAGATCACACGATTCGAATTCCGCGTAATCCTTAACAGGATGTCCGGCCTGCAGCATGTTGGCGATGCGGCTGGCGACGCGATACGAGGCCGACTTCACGGGACCGAGGCGTTCCGATAACCACCGGAACCGCGTCAGCGGAGAGTCGGTGAGGCTACCCGTGCCGATTAGGCCCACCGACTGGGCTTTCTTCATGAATTCCGAGTGATTTTAGCACTTTTATGCGGTCACGAAGTTGAGCAGCCTTCTCAAACTCAAATCTTTTCGCCGCATCGCGCATGCTTTCTTCCAGCTCGGACACGAATTTCTCCCGTTGCTCGGGGGTCCATTCTTCCGCGGGGTCTTCCGGCTCCACGGGCACGGTGACGTAATCGCCCTCGGCAATCCGCACCAGGCTCATGTCGATGGGCTTGATGATGGACTGCGGAGTGATGTTGTTCTGCTCGTTGTATTGCTCTTGAATCGTGCGGCGGCGATTGGTTTCGTCGATGGCGCGCTTCATACTGGCGGTATAAACGTCGGCGTACAGAACGGCTCGGCCGTTCAGGTGGCGGGCCGCGCGGCCCATGGTCTGGATCAGTGAGCCGGTGGAGCGCAGAAAGCCTTCTTTATCCGCATCCAGGATGGCAACCAGCGAGACTTCGGGAAGATCCAATCCTTCGCGCAACAGGTTGATACCGACGATCACGTCCAGTTCGCCGCGCCGCAAATCGCGCAGGATTTTCATGCGGTCCAGCGCTCCGATCTCGGAATGCAAGTAGGCGCATTTGACGCCCACCTCGGTGTAATACTCGGAAAGATCCTCGGCCATGCGCTTGGTCAAAGTGGTGACCAGAACGCGCTCGTTCAGCTCCACCCGCCGGCGGATTTCATGCAGCAGATCGTCCACCTGGCCCTTGATCGGACGCACGTCGATTTGCGGATCGACCAGACCGGTGGGCCGGATGATCTGCTCCACCACCACGCCCGCCGACTTGGTGAGTTCATAAGGACCGGGAGTGGCGGAGACATAGACAACCTGGTTGACGCGATTCTCAAACTCTTCAAACGTGAGCGGCCGGTTATCCATGGCGCTGGGCAGACGAAAACCATAATTCACCAGCACCTGTTTGCGCGACCGGTCCCCGTGATACATGCCTTGCAGTTGCGGGATGGTCTGATGACTCTCGTCCAGGAAAAGCAGATGATCGTTGGGCAAGTAATCCAGCAATGTCGGAGGCGCTTCACCGGGCAGGCGTCCGGAAAAGTGCCGCGAGTAGTTTTCGATGCCGTGGCAATAGCCGATCTGGCGGATCATTTCGAGATCGAACATGGTGCGCTGGTACAGGCGCTGCGCCTCCACGATTTTCCCGCCTTTTTCCAGCTCCTTCTGCCACCATTCCAGCTCCGTCTCGATGCTCCGCAGCGCGCTCTCGCGTGACTCGGGCGTCATCACGTAGTGCGTCTTGGGGTAGATAGGCAAACGCAAATAGGTCTGCCTTACCTGGCCCAGCATCGGGTCGATCTGGCTGAGGCTATCCACTTCGTCGCCCCACAGTTCGATGCGATAGGCATTGTCGTCGTAAGTGGGGAAGACTTCGATAACGTCGCCGCGGACGCGAAAGGTTCCGCGAGTGAAGCTATGATCGTTGCGCTCGTAGAGGATTTCAACCAGTCGCGTGAGGATCTGCTGGCGAGAGATCTTCTGACCCTTTTCGAGCATCAGCAGCATGCCGTAGTAAGCTTCGGGAGAGCCCAGACCGTAAATGCAGCTTACGCTCGCCACGATCACGCAGTCCCGCCGTTCAAAGAGGGAACGCGTGGCGGAAAGCCGAAGCTTGTCCAGTTCGTCGTTGATGGTGGCTTCTTTTTCGATATAGATATCGCCGGAAGGCATGTAGGCTTCCGGCTGATAGTAGTCGTAATAGCTCACGAAGTACTCGACGGCGTTGCCCGGAAAGAACGTCTTGAACTCGTGATAAAGCTGCGCGGCGAGTGTCTTGTTATGGGCCAGCACCAGCGCCGGCCGGCCGGTCTTCTCGATCAACTGCGCCATGGTGTAGGTCTTGCCGGAGCCCGTGACGCCCAGCAGCGTTTGATGCTTTTCGCCGTCCAGCAGACCGCGAAAAAGCTGGTCGATGGCGGCCGCCTGATCGCCACGCGGGCGATAGTCCACGCCCAAATGAAACGCCATGCTTCTAGGATAGCGGTAGGGGAAGCGCTAAACCGCGCGCTCCTGTGGCTGGAGGCTGGTGGTTGGCAATTACTCGGTCTGCTCTACTGCTTGTCGGCTTCTTTCTGGGGTTTGAAATCGGTCGCCAGGCGCTGGGCTTCGGCAACCTGCCCGGGTTTGAGCTTCTTCGCGATCAAGTCGCGCTGCGTCACGCATCCGCCGTTCCCCTTCGCCGCGCAGATGTTCAGCCACTTGTAAGCTTGAACCAAATCGCGCTTCACGCCTTGCCCTGAACCGTACATGGCGCCCAAATTGTGCTGCGCTTGTGCGTAATCCTGTTCGGCGGCGCGCCGGAACCAGTTGGCTGCTTCCGCCGAACTTTGCGGCACTCCATGCCCGTCCAGGTACAAGAGACCAAGGTTGAATTGAGCGATGGGATCGCCAGCCTCCGCCAAGGGACGCCACTCTTTCGCTGCCCCCACGTAGTCGCCTTTCTGATAGGCGTCCACACCGGTTTGAAAATCGGCGAATGCGGGAACAGCGGCAACCAGAACCGTCAGCGTCAAAACAGTCGGTAACAGCGTCGCGACCATCGACAGTCTTCGCATGGAGAAAACACTCCTATCCGTATTGAAGCACATGGAAGCGATTTCGTTTCCTGGTGGCCACCCAAGTCAGGGCGGCTGCCTAAGAGGGATAGCAAAGATAGGTGTGGAGGATGTATTTGGGGCTGGATTTGGGCGCCAGCCCCGCGTGGGGAAAGAGCCAGATCGGGGGAAAGGCCAGAAGCTTGCCGGGCTCGGGCGGGATGGTGATGTCCAGATAGGGGAAAACTGTCTCGCCTCCGGCCGTACTATTCAGATAAATAAACGCCGTCATGAATCGTCTGGAAGCCACCTGACCCATGACGTCCACGTGCAGGGGGAAGAAATCACGCCCGTTTGGAAGATAACGCTTCATCCGCAGTTGCTCGAAAGAAAAGCTCAGCGGCCAGAAACGCGCGTTCAGCGCCGCTTGATATTGATTGAAATAGGAGAGAAAGATGGGCACCAGGATCTTGTTCTCATCGGGCCATTTCTGAGTGACGTTCAACTGACTAAAACTATAGCCGGATTGAAGCTGGCAGGCTTCCCGATCGGGCGAGGCTTCGAAACGGTCGATCAGCGTCTGGCAATGTTCCGGAGAAAGCGTGCCGGTAAAGACCTTGATGTGGTCCGAAAGCGACGTATTAGCCATGGCTCCCTGAAAGCTTCCCTGGATGGATGTGTAGCCCGGGGCCCAAGATTCTCAGTTGGTTTCGACGGCTAAGGTTCCAGCAGGAAGCGCTTGGATTCCTTGACGAACAGCTCCAGGCGATCGTGATGCACCCAATGGCCGGCATCCGCCACCTTCAGCACCCTTCGATTGCGAATCACTGCAGCGCGGTCGTCCGTGCCGGGATCGGGCAGCCAGCTCTCACGGCCCCAAACCAGCAGGACGGGACAAGTGATTTCCGAATAGATGGCGCGCTGCTCGTCGATGTCGTGACCGTAGGGCGGAAGGCAGCGCACATAGTTGTCGAATTTCCAGCTTAAGGACCCGTCGGCGTTCCAGTTCGTACCATGCAGCGTGAGATGACGCGCCACTTCGTCGGACAAATGCGGATTAGCTTCCTTCATTCGATCCACCGCGGCTTCCAGGTTGGGGTAGCTGCGCGGCTCGAGTTTATCGGTCTGGCGCACGCTCTCCATCCAGGCGCGCATACGATCCGGCGCGGGCTTATGAATACGGTGCGATGCGGGAAGTCCCAATCCCTCGATAGCAATGACCCTTCGCACGCGATCCGGATAGAGGCCGGAGTAGAGCAACGTGAGGATACCGCCCAGGGAATGCCCAATCAAATGAATGGGTCCGCCGCCGAGGACGTCCACCAGAGTGGAAACATCGAAGACATGCTCCGCTAGGCTATAGAGCGCTCCGGGCGCCCAGCCGCTGTTGCCGTGTCCGCGTAGGTCCATGGCGTAAACGTGAAACTGATCGCGGAGCGAGCGCGCCACCCAGTCCCAGTTACGTGCGTGATCCAAGCCGCCATGCACCAGCAGCAGCGTCGGCAGGTGAGCGCCGTCACCGCCGTCGTCGGCGCCTTGACCCCAGTCCCAGAACTGCAGCTTCAGGCGATCGGAGTAGTAGTAGTGCGAGACCGGTTCCAATCCAACTATTGTACGGGCCCCGGGCTGTGCCGAAACCCCGCTTGCTCCCGCGCGCCATTCAGCTACTTGGTGTAAAGGGTCTGTTCACGCACTTCGGCATGATGCCGCACGTCGATCCCTTTCACCAGGAACAAAACGTCCTCGGCGATATTGGTGGCGTGGTCGGCGATGCGCTCCAGGTTATGGGCGATGAACATCAGGTCCACGGCGCGCGGGATGGTAGTGCTCTGTTCCTGCATGAACGCCACCAGTTCCTTGTACACTGCATCGCGCAGCCGATCCACCTCATCATCCGACTGCAGGACGCCACGCGCCAGATCTTCATCGCGCTTCACCAGCGCATCCAGGCTTTTGCGCACCATGTCTTCGGCCAGGCTGGCCATTTGCGGAATATCGATCAGCGGCTTCACCGGTGGATCGCGCATCAACGAAAGAGCGCGCTGCGTGATGTTCACCGCCAGATCTCCCATGCGCTCCAGATCGCCATTGATTTTGATGACGGCGGTGAGGAATCGCATGTCGCGGGCCATGGGCTGATAGAGCGCGAGCAGGCGCGTCGCGTACTCATCAATCTCGATATCCTTCTGATTGATGAGCGCCTCTTTCCACAAAACCTCTTTGGCGGACTGTTCATCGCGGTGCACCAGCGCGTCGACACTTTGATGGATCGCCGACTCCACCAAGCCCGCCATCTCCAGCAGGCGGCTCTGCATTTCGTCGAGTTCTTCTCTGAAATGGATCATAGGGATTAGCCGAACCGTCCTGTGATGTAATCTTCGGTTTCTCTTTTCGACGGACGCTTGAAGATGATCTCGGTCTTGTCGAATTCGATCAGGTTACCCAACAGAAAAAACCCGGTGAACTCCGCCACGCGCGCGGCTTGCTGCATGTTATGCGTGACAATCACCTGGGTGCACTGATCTTTGAGGGTGAACAGCAAATCCTCGATCTTGGAGGTGGCGATCGGATCGAGAGCCGAACAAGGTTCGTCCAGCAGCAAAACCTCGGGATCCACCGCTAAAGCACGCGCAATGCAGAGCCGTTGCTGCTGGCCACCCGACAAGCTGTAGGCGGATTGATGCAGCTTGTCTTTTACCTCGTCCCACAGCGCGGCCCGCTTCAGGCTATGCTCGACGATATCGTTGAGCGACCGTCCCGCCTTCAGCCCATTCACTTTCACGCCATAGGCGATGTTTTCATAGATCGATTTGGGGAACGGGTTGGGACGTTGAAAGACCATGCCCACGCGCCGGCGAAGCTTGGTAACGTCCAGTTCCAGGACATCCTGGCCGTCCAGCAAAACCTGCCCTTCATAGCGTGCATTCTTGACGGTCTCGCTGATCCGGTTCAGCGTGCGCAGGAAGGTGGATTTCCCACAACCGGAGGGGCCAATGAGCGCAGTGATTCGCTTCTCGGGAACCTCCACGCAGATATTGTGCAAAGCGTGGAAGTCGCCGTAAAAGAAATTCAGACCCGTGGCCTGCAGTTTGGGCCTTGCGGCTACCTCAGGCTGTACGCCGGAGGGCACAGATGGCGGAGCGGTGATGTCACTCATTTTTGCAGATTCCGGCGTGGCAGCCATATTCCTAGGTTACTACCCCCTTTGCGTGGATGTTCCGCGAGACAGTACCCAGCGAGAGGCGATGTTAGCGATCAAGACCAGAACCAGCAATACCAAGCCCGCAGCCCAGGCTTGGCGATGCCAGTCGTCGTACGGCGAGATCGCGTGGGTGTAAATCATGACAGGCAGCGAGGCCGTCGGTTCGCCCAGTTTAGCCGCCCAAAACTGATTGTTGAAACTCGTAAACAATAGTGGCGCGGTTTCTCCCGCGATGCGTGCTACGCCCAGGATCATGCCCGTCAGGATGCCCTGTCTGGCAGCGGGCACGATTACCGAGATGATGGTCCGGGTCTTGCTCGCTCCCAGCGCCAGCGAACCTTCCCGCAGTGAATTTGGAACGCCACGCAGGAATTGCTCGGTGGCGCGCAGCCCAATCGGGATCATCATCAGACTCAAAGCGAAGCCGCCGGCCCAAGCGGAGAAGTGGTGCATCGGTACCACGATGACGGTCCAAGCGAAGATTCCTATGACGATGGAGGGCACACCGTTCAGCAGGTCGGCAGTGTAACGCACCAACATTGCAAATGTTTTGCCGCCGAACTCAGCCAGGTAGACGCCACCCAGGAAGCCCACTGGAATGCCAATCACAGCCGCGATTAGGATCAATACGCCACTGCCCACGATGGCATTCGCCATGCCTCCGCCAGTTTCGCCCGCAGACAACGGCAACTTGGTGAAGAAGTCCCAATTCAGCGATCGCCAGCCATTGAAGGCGAGAAAACCCAGGACCAGGAACAGCACGGACGATGTCAGCACGGTGCAAATACCCGTGAGGGTCAGCATGATGTTGTTCAGAATGTTACGCCGCTTCAACCGATCCATTAGTCCTGCCTGGATCCTTTCCTGGTGGTCGCGATAATCAACAATTGGGCAGCAGCGTTGAGGACCATGGTGAGCGCGAATAGAACCAATCCAAGCTCCACCAGGGAGCTGAGATAAATATCGCCGGTGGCTTCGGTAAACTCATTGGCGATAATGGCGGCAATCGTGTAGCCAGGCGAAAGCAGAGAAGTATGGATACCGGTGTCGTTGCCGATAACCATGGTGACGGCCATGGTTTCTCCCAATGCACGGGCCAACGCCAGGAAAATGGAACCGATAATGCCCAGCCTGGCGAAGGGTACGACGACCTGCCAAGTGGACTCCCACTTAGTTGCTCCCAGCGCGAGCGCCGCCTCGCGTTGTTCGCGCGGAACGGCCAGCAGGGCTTCCCGGGAGATCGAAATAACAAAGGGAAACGTCATGGTAGCCAAGGCCACGCCCGCAGTGAGATAGCCGACTCCATAGGCTGGGCCCTGGAACCAGGGCAGAAAGCCCAGCGTATCCTTCAGGAACGGCTCGACGTATTGTCGCATGAGCGGAACCAGCGTAAAGATCGCCAACAGGCCGAGAATCACGCTCGGGACTGCGGCCAGCAGCTCCACCAGGAACGTACAGGCGTTGGAGAGCTGCGGCGGCGCCAGTTCTGCAAGAAAGATCGCGGCGCCCACTCCCAACGGAACGGAAATCAGGAGCGCTATGAACGACGTCAGCACCGTCCCGTAGATGAAGGGCAAGGCGCCGAACTGTTCGGCCACCGGATCCCAGACTTTTCCGGTCAGGAAACTGAAGCCGAACTTGGCCCGAGAGGGGCCCGAATGGATCCACAGCTCATATACCAGGAAGACGGTAACCAGAAATACGCTGGCCGCAAAGAGGAACGTGACGAGGTGGGTGATCTGATCCCCGTCACGCCAAAATTTGACAAGCTTCCGTGGACGTAATTGCGGAGGCGCGGTGATTACGGATGTTCCCATTCCGGACTTCTTACTTTATCAGAGCGATCTGCTTTTGCTCCTTAGCAATCACCGGTTTGGGGAGCGACGCGTAACTAAGCCCTTGGGCATCCGCTTGGCCGGCGGTCATCATCCATTGCAAGAAGTCCGTGATCGATTTTTTCTTGGTCG
>JBEKRO010000072.1:0-34506 GCA_049518655.1 Bryobacteraceae bacterium
CACGCCCACTTCGAGGTCGTGAATCTACTCGCGGAACCCTCATCCGCCGCGCGAAAGCTGTTCTCAAACTCAAAAAATGTCGCTGGAACAATTTCGGCTATGCTTTTCAGCAGCCTGCTAGATGGCGATTTAGAGCCGTAATGAGTTCAGGCGGTAAGTGCTCGGTTGGCTGCCCCAGTGTAAGGCTGCCACCAGCAGGCCAGATACCGGTAGCGATGTTCCGCCAAGGTTCGCCCCGTGAAAATTCGGATCTCCAAAAGCAGATCTGGCATACGTGCACCCTTGCCACGGACGCGCAAAAGCCACTACATTCCGTCTATGATTGCATTCAGCGTAACGCTGGGCCGCATCGCGGCGGCGCACTTAGCGTCGTCCGGGAAATAATACCCCCCGATGTCCACAGGCTTGCCCTGCGCCGCCAGCAACTCCTGAGTAATCTTGCCCGCGTTCGCCCCTAGCGCTGCGGCTACCGGCGTGAAGCGTTGCTTCAACTCCCCGTCCTCGTCCTGGGCGGCGAGTGCCTTTGCCCACGCCAACGCGAGATAGTACGTCGAGCCGCGGTTGTCGATCTCGTTCACCTTGCGCGAAGGCTCGCGGGCGTCTTCGAGGTACTGGCCGATGGCCTCGTCCAGCGTTTTCGAAAGCAGCGCCGCGCGCTGGTTGCCGGTTTTTGTCGCCATCAGCTCCAGCGAGGGTACCAGCGCACAGTATTCACCGAGCGAATCCCAGCGCAGATGCCCTTCTTTCACGAACTGCTGCACGTGCTTGGGCGCCGAACCGCCCGCCCCGGTTTCTAACATTGCGCCGCCTCTGAGCAGCGGCACGATCGAGAGCATGCGGGCACTTGTCCCCAACTCGAAGATCGGGAACAGGTCGGTGAGATAGTCACGAAGCACGTTCCCCGTGACGGAGATGGTGTCCTCGCCCCGGCGAATTCGCTCCAGCGAGAATTTCATCGCGTCGTCCGGCTTCATGATCTTGATTTCCAGTCCCGAGAGGTCGTGTTCGGGTAAGTAGGCTTTCACCTTCTGAATGATTTGCGCATCGTGGCCACGATCCGGGTCGAGCCACAATACCGCCGGCGCGCCGGTTGCCCGCGCGCGTGTCACCGCCAGCCTTACCCAATCGCGGATGGCCTCGTCTTTCGCCTGGCAGGCGCGGAAGATATCGCCGCTCTCGACGCTCTGTTCGAGCAGCGTCCTGCCGCCGGCATCAACGATGCGAATCGTGCCGTTGCCGGGCGCGGCAAACGTCTTGTCGTGCGAACCGTATTCTTCGGCCTGCTGCGCCATGAGCCCGACGTTGGACACGCTGCCCATGGTCGCCGGATCGAACTGTCCGTGCTTCTTGCAGTCCTCGATCACGGCCTGATATATGGTGGCGTAGCAGCGGTCCGGGATCATGGCTACCGTGTCTTCGAGCGCGTCCTCTTTGTTCCACATCTTGCCGCCGTCTCGGATCACGACCGGCATCGCTGCGTCGATGATCACGTCGTTGGGAACATGCAGGTTGGTCTTACCCTTCCGCGAATCGACCATCGCCAAGCCAGGACCCTTGTCGTAACAGGCTGCGATATCGGCCTCGATCTCGGCCTTCTTCCCGGCCGGAAGCTGGCCGAGTTTGTCGAGGACGTCGGCCAGTCCGTTGTTGACGTTGGCGCCGATTTTTTGGATCGCGCCGGCATGCTTCTCCAGGGCATCGGCGAAATACACCGCCACACAGTGCCCGAACATGATCGGATCGGAGATCTTCATCATGGTGCACTTCAGATGCAGCGACAACAGAGCATTGTCAGCTTTGGCGGCGGCCATCTGCCCCGCATAGAATCTCCGCAGCGCCGCCACGTTCATCACCGCGCAGTCGATGACTTCGCCCTTGAGCAGCGGGATGCTTGGCTTCAGCACCTTCACCGCTCCGGCAGGGTCCACGAATTCGATGCGCACGTTGGTTGCGGCGCCCACCGTGGTGGATTTCTCGCTGCCGTAGAAGTCCTTGTCACTCATGTGGGCGACACGCGTCACGGAGCCGGACTTCGGCCAGCTTTTCATCATCTTGTGTGGATGCTTCTGGGCGAACTCTTTCACCGACCTCGAAGCACGGCGGTCCGAATTGCCTTCGCGCAATACGGGGTTCACCGCCGACCCCAGGACCACGGCAAAGCGGGCCTGCAGCGCGCGCTCCTCCTCGGTCGACGGCTGCTCGGGATAGTCGGGTATGTTGTAGCCCTTTCCGCGGAGTTCCGCAATCGCTTCCCGGAGCTGCGGAATCGAGGCGCTGATGTTGGGGAGCTTAATGATGTTGGCCTCCGGTGTCTGCGCCAGCTTCCCCAGGCGGGTCAACTCGTCGGGAATCTTCTGGTCGTTCCGAAGACACTCAGGGAAGTTGGCGATAATACGTCCAGCGAGCGAGATGTCAGCCGTTTCGATCTCCACCCCTGTCCCCTTGAAGTACGCTCGTAGGATGGGCAGCAGCGCGTACGACGCGAGTGCGGGTGCCTCGTCGGTCTTGGTCCACGTGAGCTTCATGTATTGGTCTTAGTGTGAATGAGTGTAGAGAGAACGCGGTCGCAAAGCGGGACGGTCCTAAACTGAAAGCGTAGGATAGCATGACTAACCCGCTGAATCACACCTCAATAGCCTTGATGATTCCTGGTTGAGGGCTTGCTCTTTTCCACGGCCACTGGCACTCCAGTTGCCAGAACACGACGCTCATGCTGAGGATTTGGCCGCCTGATCGATCAAGCAGAAAGAAAGATTCCTCATGAACAATAGAAAATGCACTACCATCGGCGAGGTTTTCACCATCGCCGCGGCCTTGACACTCGGGCTGGCGATCACACTTACGGCAAGCGCACAGTACAAAGGATGCTCGAACGCTAGTCTGCGGGGCAGCTTCTCGCAGACGGGCAGTGGCGTCATTACGTCTCCACCGCAATCGCCTTGCGAACGGCCACCAAGCCTCCGGAACTTCAGGGAATATTGTTGAAATGACATTATATTCAAATACGACCTGGGTAAGCGTTCCCATGAAAAGCGACATCCCATGAAAGGCGCTCGTAGCTATCTCTAGGTGGCTATGCAGCCCGCTAAAAACCGTCGACGTGGGCGGCCCGCCGAGGCTGTACGCATACTCCTGATAAACGCCGCTCACGGAAGGCACGCGAGTGTATGGTCGGCTCACCTCGCCAGCAGAAAAACAGCGTTCTCAATAACATCAAATCCCGCGAGGTCCGCGCCTTGACACCACGCGCCACGCTACTTTACGAGCCAAACCAGCCACTTACGGCTGCCCTCCAACCTGGAGCACCTCCTGCGAAAGTAGAATGCTTTCAGAACTCCGCACGCCTTCCAAGCTCCCTGAATCGCTCCCGTCCCGTCGAAGCAAACCGAGAAATGCGTCACCAAACACAAAAAGACCCCTGATGCGTCCTCACAAGCGATGTGTTCCCAAAAAGTGATCCGTCTCCACAAAGTCCAAGCTCGCGCCGCCGGGTTCGTTTTTCGAAAAACAAATGCGCCGCGCCCCTGCTACTCATCTCCACCCCCTCGGCCTCCCGGCCAAAAAGCTCTGCGACGCGTCTCAAGTCTTGCTATACTAACCGTTTAACGCTCCGTACGGCGAGGTGTTCGTGTGTTTATCAGCGTCAAGGAGCTGGAACTTAAGAAGGTCCATTTCGATGTGGCCTTCCCACCCGGTGAAATCGAGTTTCAAGACGATGGCGACCGGTTAAGTCAGGCTACCCCGCTCCAGGCGGAAGGTTCCGCGGAGCTTCTTCCGCATACGCTCGGGGAAATTCGGGTTCGCGGACATCTGGCAGTCACTATGCGCTGCGATTGTAATCGCTGCCTGGAGCCGGCCGAGTTTCCGATCGATTCCCGTTTCGATCTGTTTTACCGCCCGGCCGAAGCGGCTGCGGACGACGAGGAAGTCGAAATTGATGAGGGAGAAGCCGAAATCGCCTTCTATGAAGGCGGCGGCGTCGAGTTGAAAGATGTTTTGCGCGAGCACGTTCTGCTCAGCATGCCAATGCAGCGGGTTTGCCGCGCCGAGTGCCAGGGGATGTGCCCCATCTGCGGACAGAATCGTAACCTGATAAACTGCGGATGCGAAGCCAAGTTCGTGGACGAACGCTGGTCCGCTCTCAAGAAAGTTCCAGTGAAAGGGACATCGAAGTAGTTAAAGAGAGTTAGAGAGATCCGAAGCATTTAAAGAGTCCGAAGCCTTTAAAGAGAGAGATATGCCAAATCCGAAACGCCGACACTCCAAGGAGCGCACCTCCACACGCCGGGCCCACGATCATTTGAAGGTCGCTGGCCGCGCCGAGTGCCCGAATTGCCACGAACCCAAGCTTCCGCACCGCGCCTGTCCGCATTGCGGGCGCTATAAGGGCCGCGAAGTAATCGAGGTAGCGGAAGAATAGATCGCCCTGCGCCACGCGCGGGATAAAAATGGACACCGTCATTCCATGGTGACGATAGCGGTTGACGCAATGGGCGGCGATGACGCCCCGAAGGCCGAAGTCGAGGGAGCAATTCGCGCGGCCCGGTCGCTAGGTGTACGAGTGATCCTGGTCGGTAAGCAGGACGTTGTTGAGGCCGAGCTGGACAAGCACGCCGATACCGACCATCTACCACTCGAAGTGCACCACGCGAGCGAACAAATCACCATGGAGGACAGCGCCGCGAAAGCGGTGAAAAACAAACGCGACAGCTCCATCCGGGTGGCTGCCCGCCTGGTGCGCGATGGCGCCGCCGACGGATTGGTTTCGGCCGGAAACACGGGGGCCGTGATGGCCACCGCCAAACTGGTGCAAGGCATGCTCCCCGGTGTGGATCGCCCGGCTATGGCGGCCGCCTTCCCCACTCTCAAAGGCAAACCGGTGATCGTGGTGGATGTGGGCGCCAACGTCGACTGTTCGCCGCGCATGCTGGCGCAGTTTGCCGTCATGGGCGACATCTACTCGCGGGTGATCTTTCACACCGGGCGGCCTCGCGTGGGGCTGCTTTCCATCGGCGAAGAAGAGCACAAGGGCAATGAGCTGACGCGCGCCGCCACTCCGCTGCTCAAGGCGCTCCCCATTCACTTTATCGGCAACGTGGAAGGCCGCGATATTTACGCCGGCGATACGGACGTAATCGTCTGCGATGGCTTTATAGGCAACGTGGCCCTGAAGGTGAGTGAAGGCCTGGTGGAAATGGTTTACCAGATGTTGCGCGAATCGCTGGAAGCCACCATCACGCGCAAGATCGGTTACGTGCTTTCACGCACCGCGTTTAAGGAATTCAAGAAGCGCGTGGATTATTCCGAGTACGGCGGTGCACCGCTGCTCGGAGTCAAGGGCGTTTGCATCATCACCCACGGCCGCTCCAATGCCAACGCGATCAAGAACGCCATTCGCGTGGCTGCGGAATTCGCCGAAGGAAAAGTCAACGAACGGATCGAGTCGGAGCTGGCCATCGGTCAACTGGCCGGCTTTACCGCCTCCGCAAAGGCCGACTAATTATGTTGCGTCCGCTAGTATTTTCGTTCTTCGCGCTGGCGGCTATGGCCGGTGCCGCCGAAGACCCGGTACAGTGGACGCTCACCTCCGACGCCAAATCCGCCGCGCCCGGATCGCACGTCCTGGCCAAGTTCACAGGGACTATTCAGCCGCACTGGCACGTTTATTCGATGACCACGCCGCCCGGCGGCCCAAATCCGACCACGGCCAAAATCGCCGATAATCCGGCCGTTGCCGGGTTCCAGATTTACCAGGCCAAGCCGGTACGCAAACTTGATCCGAGCTTCGGCATCGATACGGAAACATTTTCTGGTCAGTATGAGCTGCTATTCGATATAGAGCTGAAAAAAGACGCCACAGCGGGTCCTGCAAGCATCACGGCCAACGTGCGGTATCAGAGCTGCAACGATACGATTTGCCTGCCGCCCAAGAAAAAATCGGCCCTGGCGTCGATCGCGATCGATCCTTCCGCTCCGGCCGCGGCCATCGTGATTCCCTCCGGTTACACATTAGTGCCCACCGCCGCACCCGCACCCGTCTCCACCGCAGCCGCGCCAGTCTCCCCTGCATCCGCGCCAAGCGGGCCGGCAGCGCCGGCCAGCAGCGGCCTCGGCTTCTTCCTGCTCGCTTTTGGTGCGGGCCTGGCCGCCATCTTCACGCCCTGCGTCTTCCCCATGATCCCGTTCACGGTGTCGTATTTCCTGAATCGTCAGACCGGTGGAAAACGCGACGGCGTTCTGCAGGCGGTCGTATTTTGCCTGGGAATCATTGTTCTGTTCACGGGTCTGGGTGCGCTGATGAAGGCCATTGCCGGACCGTTCGGCGTGGTGCAACTGGGCAACAGCCCCTGGGTGAACGGATTCATCGCGCTCGTGTTCGTCGTGTTCGGATTGAGCCTGCTCGGCGCCTATGAGCTGACTTTGCCTTCGGGCTTGCTGACAAAAATGAACGCGGCTTCTGAAGGCGGCGGCTATCTCGGCACGCTGCTCATGGGCCTCACCTTTACGCTTACCTCCTTCGCTTGCGTCGGGCCTTTCGTAGGTCCACTTTTGGCGGCTTCGGTGCAGAGCAGCCAGCCCATAGCCGGCATGGCCGCGTTCGCTACCGGTCTCGCTTCGCCGTTCTTCGTTCTAGCTCTGTTCCCGTCGTTCCTGCAAAAAATGCCCAAAAGCGGCGGATGGCTGATGCGCGTGAAAGTAGTGGCCGGGTTCGTGGTGCTCGCCATCGCGATGAAGTATTTAAGCTCGGCCGATCAAATCCTGCAAACCGATTGGATCTCGCGCGAAATGTTTCTCGCGGCGTGGATCGTGCTCTTCGCGCTGCCTGGTCTCTATCTCCTCGGCTTCCTGCGCCTCGAAGGCATCCAGCCCGACGATCATCTGGGCGTCGGCCGCGTGCTGGTGTCCGCGCTGTTCCTTACATTCTCGATCAGCCTGTTGCCCGGACTCTTCGGCGCATCGCTCGGCAATGTCGAGGCATTCATCCCGGTACAAGCCAAACAAACCGCGCTGCTCGGCGGAAGCGGTGAATCCGGCGCACCTGTCTGGATGAAGAATCAATATAGGGAAGCGCTGGCGAAAGCCCGCGCCGAGAACAAGCTGGTCTTCATCAACTTCACGGGCTATGCCTGCACGAACTGCCATTGGATGAAGGCCAATATGTTTCCGCGGCCCGAGATTACCGGATTGTTGAAGGATTTTGTACTGGTGGATCTTTACACCGACGGTACCGACGCGCCCTCCGAGCAAAACCAGCAGCTCGAAGAAAAACGCTTCGGCACCGTGGCTATTCCGTTTTACGCCATTGTCGATCCGGACGAGCGCACCATCGCGACCTTCCCCGGGCTCACGCGCAACGCCTCCGAATTCGTGAATTTCCTGAAGAGCCGCGCTACCGGTGTCGCGTCCACCGGGCCAGGTGCAGCTCCGCCGCGAAGCTCTCTTGTTCGCGATCGTTCGCTGCCTGCCATTCATCCAGCGCCTTTCGCTTGAGTCGTTCCAGCAGTTCGGCCTGGCGTCGCGCCTGAATCACTGTTTGGCGTTGCTGTTCCACTTGTACGCCCACTTGGCGCTCGCGATTTTCGATATCGCGAATTTTGCTCCGGATATATAACCGGTATGAATCCAGGCTCTGCAGCTCGGTTCCTTCCATCCTGAGCTGCCCCAGGACTTCCTGCTCGCTGCGCGCGCGCTCCAGCACAATGTTCTGTCTTTGTTCCCTCAGCGCCGACGCATTCCCACGCAATTGCTCCAGCTTCATCTCTTCGAGCGAGGCTTGCCCGTCGCGCCAGCGCCGCACCCGCTCCAACGGAAAATGGAACCGTTTCATTGCGCCAGCCGGGCCAGTTCGCTTAATCCGGCCATGGTCTTTTCAAAAGGCGCTGGTTCGTCACTGCTCTGTTTGAGGAAGTCGAGCAGCAGAGGGCGCACGCGGATAGCTGCGTCCAGCTTCGGATTAGCGCCACTGGCATAAGCGCCCAGGTTGATCAGGTCTTCGGAGCGCTCGTGCGTGGCCAGCGCCTCGCGGACTTTGATGGCCGCCTCCTTTTGCTCCGGCGTACACAAGCGCGGCGCAAGCCGGCTGACCGATTGCAAGATATCGATGGCCGGATAATGTCCCGCCGCGCCGAGCTCGCGAGATAAAACAATATGACCGTCCAAAATAGCCCGCACGGCGTCGCAGATAGGCTCGTTGAAATCGTCACCCTCCACCAGCACGGTGAAGAAGCCTGTGATGGAGCCTTTGCGAAACCTTCCCGCGCGCTCGAAGATCTTCGGCAGCAGATGGAAGACCGACGGCGTGTAGCCTTTCTGGCTGGGAGGCTCGCCGGCCGCCAGTCCGATCTCGCGCTGCGCCATGGCGAGCCGCGTTACCGAATCCATTACCAGTAGCACGTCTTTTCCCTGATCGCGAAAGTATTCCGCCGCCGCCAGCGCGACAAACGCGGCCCGAATCCGCAGCGGCGCCGGGCGATCGGAAGTGGCCACCACGAGCACCGATTTCTTCAGGCCCTCCGGCCCCAGTTCGTGCTCGATGAAGTCCCGCACTTCGCGGTTGCGCTCGCCAATGAGCGCGATCACGCTGACATCGGCGTCACTCGACCGCGCCATCGCGCCCAACAAAGTGCTCTTGCCGACGCCACTGCCGCCGAAGATTCCGATTCTCTGTCCCTTGCCGCAGGTGAGCAGACTGTCAATGGCGCGGATACCGGTTTGAAGCGCTTCTCCGATCGGTTCGCGCTCCAGCGGGCCGGGCGGCGTCGCGTAGAGATCATAGAGTTCTCCGCCGCTGATCGGACCCAGATTGTCGAGAGGTTTTCCGAATCCATCAATCATGCGGCCGAGCAGTTGGGGTCCGGCCGCCATTCTCGCGTCTTCCTTACGCGCAACGATGGGATCGCCCAAGTGCAAGCCATCGGTCTCTTCGAGCGGCATCGATAGCACGTGTCCCTCGCGGAAGCCGATCACCTGCGTGCGGATTACGCGCCCGTCGCGCGCGCCGATTTCGCAAAAGTCGCCCACCGCCGCTTCCGGACCTTTCGACTCCACCAGCAACCCAACCAGCTCAGTGACGCTGCCCGTCCAACGGCAGGTCTCCAGGCGCGCGAGCTTGTCGTAATAAACCTGGAAGTTCATCCGGATCCCCCCGCTAGATCCGCGAAGCCGCGCTCAATTTCGGCGAGCTGCGTATCCACCGATGCATCGAGTAACCCGCGGCTGGATTCGAGGATCACGCCGCCCGGCGCCAGGTTCGCATCGGCCAGCACCTCCACGCGATGGGGCAAACCCATTTGCTCGAAGAACTGCCGCAGCATGGCGGCGTCCTGGCGGGACACGCGCACCTGATGCACTTCGCCCGCCTCTATCTTGTCGAGCGCCGCTTTCACCAGCCCGAGTAATGCCTCCGGCGCCACCGTCAGCTCGCGATGCAGGATACGGCGCGCCACCGCCAAGGCCAACGCCACAACGTCCTGTTCGGCTTCCCGGCGATAGCGCGGACGCGATCCGGTGATGTCCTCAATGCTGCGCGCCAGCTTCATCTGCATCGTTTCCACTTGCGCCGTCCAACTTTGGCGGCTGGCCATTTGTCCTTCTTCAAAACCTTGTTGGTGGGCTGCCGCAAGACGTTGCTCGATATCGCCGGTATTCCGGGAACCAGCCAGCGGGCCCGGTTCGGAAATGTAGCCGGCCGCAGGTTGGCCTTCGCCGGCGATGGCCTCTGAAGAAGAGACCCGCCGCCAAGCCACCGGCTCCGTGGCGATCGCCTGGCCGCCGCGGATGAGCCTAGACGACATATTGTTCGCCTACCGTACCCTTGAGACTGATGGTGCCGTCGGCTTCCAGTTGCCGGATCACGGCAATGATCTGCTGCTGCGCCGCCTCCACTTCCTTGATCTTGATGGGCCCGAGCGATTCCAGATCTTCCTTCAGCATCTCGGCGCCGCGCTGGGACATGAGCTGCAGGATGTGGTTCTTCAGTTGATCGCTGGTGCCCTTCAGCGCCAAGGTCAGAATCTTGCGGTCCACCTTGCCCAGCATTTCCTTGATGGCCTCCTGGCTCAGCAGCAGCAGGTCTTCGAAAACGAACATCAGATGCCGGATGGTCTCCACCAGTTTCGGATCGTTTTCTTCGATGGCTTCCAAGATATCCTTGCTGCTGCCCGAATCCAGCCGGTTGAACATCTCCGATACCGCCCGAACGCCCCCATAGGATTCGCGGCTCAACTCGCCCAGCGATTTCAGCCGCTGTCCGATGATGGCGGCGATCTTGGAGACAATCAGCGGCGAGATCTGGTCCAGGTGCGCCATTCGCAGCGCCACATCGGCCCGCAACTCCTGGGGAAGCGAGATCAATAAACCAGCCGCCTGTGAGGCGTTGAGATGCGAGAGAATGAGCGCGATGGTTTGCGGATGCTCGTTATGAATGAACTTGGCGAGCTGCTGCGGATCGGCCTTTTGCAGCGTGTCGAAATTCGCCAGCTCCGACCCCAGCGTCTTCACCAGCCGGTCCACCAACTTCCGGGCGTGCTCCGGCCCAAACGCGCTATTGAGCATCTTTTTTGCGTAGTCGATGCCACCCTTGAGAACGTATTCGTGGGCCATCGACATCTGGTAAAACTCTTCCAGAACTCCTTCCGCCTGATCGTTGCTGATAGAGGTGATGCCCGCCACCTCGTGACCGATGGCTTGCACTTCTTCCTCGTCCATCTGCCGCAGGATATCCGCAGTGACCTGATCTCCGAGAATGATCATGAGAATGGCGGCTTTGCGGATACCGGGAATATTGGGCGTCGAAGGGGAATTCTCGAGATTTTGAATCATGGCGTCAGCGCTTGATTTCTTTCTAGCGCTTCACTTCTTCGCCGGACTCGGCCATCCAGGCCCTGAGGACGTGAGCCATGCCGGCGGAATCTTTCTTGGCCTGCTCGGTGATGTGCTTGGTCAGCACCGCGGTTTTCTGAGTAACAGGGGGCAGCGTCAAAGAATTCAGAGCCTCCGTCTCTTGCCTCTGGCGCTGCGCCGCCTGCTCCGCGATCCGGTTTTCCATCTGGGCCTGGAGTTGACTGGGCGTGGCTCCCGGGGCAAGCTCCGACGGCATTTCAGCTGGGGAGCCGCGCGGGTTCTTCCGCATCAGCCGCAGGATAAGGAAGAGTAGCGCCAGCAGCAGCGCCGCTCCCACTCCCACTCCGATCACAAAGATCCGGTTTTTGAGAAACTGGTCCTGCCAGGTGGGTGGCGGCGCGGGTGCGGGTTTGGCCGCCGGGAGCTGTTCGGGATTCAGCGTCGATTCAAATGGCAGCGTCTCCACCACCAACTGGTCGCCCCGCTCGGTGGACAAACCAATGACGCCCGCCACCAGATCGTGAATCGCTTTCAGTTTATCCGCCGAAGGCGGTTCGACGATCCGCTTGGCCTTGGCTCCAACACCTTCGTAGCGGACATTGGAATCCACCAGGAGGGAAACCGACATTCGCTTGATGGCGCCCTGCGGCTCACGAACGTGGCGCACGGTGTGGCTGGATTGGTAGTTGATGTTTTCGGTTCGCCGCGAGACGACGCCACGAGTGGCTGGGGCCGGGCGCGGGGCAGACGGCGGAAGAGTGGAAGCGGTGCCCGGAACGCCCGCGGCCACCGTACCGCCGCCACTCATGTCCTCGGTCTTTTGGGAATTAACCATGACCGACTTGCTCGGATCGTAGGTCTCCTCACTCTGATCGGCGCTGGTGAAATCGCATTCCACCGACGCGCTGGCTCGAAATTTGTCGGCGCCCAGAAGGGGCTCCAGCGTGGCGTCGATTTTGACGAGAAGATCGTGCTCCAGCTTTTGCCGGTATTCGAGCGCGGCCTCCGACGGCTCCGGATCGTCCGGTGAAGAAGCCTTGCGCGCCCGGTTGAGCAGATTCCCGCGCGTGTCGAGCACGGTGACCGCCTCCGGGAGCAGTCCGTCCACGGCGCTGGCTGCGAGCTGGCAAATAGCCGCAACGTTCTGGGGCGACAGTTGCGCGCCGGGACGAAGTTTCACCAGCACGCTGGCTTTGGCGGGCTGGCGCGAATCCAAAAAAAGCGAGTCTTTAGGAAAGGTGATGTGGATGCGCGCCTGCTCCACTTCGGCCAGCGACATCACCGAGCGCTCCAACTCGCCTTCGAGCGCGCGGTGATAGTTCACCTGCTCGGTGAAGTCGCTCAGCCCGAACGTGTTCTTGTCGAACAGCTCGAAGCCGATCCGCCCGCTTTTGGGAAGCCCAGCGCCCGCCATCAGCAGGCGCAGTTCAGCCACCCGGGCCGAAGGCACCTGCACCACCGAACCGTTCTCCGACAGGCGGAATTCCGATCCACTTTCGCGCACCTTCGCGAGCACGGCCGCGGCGTCTTCCGGCGCCAGCGAGCTGTATAGCGGGCGGAAGTCGCGCTCGCGGTTCCAGCGCGAGAAAACCGTGAGTGCCCCAATTACCGCCGCGGCAGCCAGAACCAGGGAGAGCATCTGCTTGCGGGTCAGGCTCTCGAGCAGTTGTTTGATCTGATCCATTCTCTTCTAACTGGACCCGCCGTCTACATCTGCATGCGCATGACTTCCTGGTAGGCCGAAAGTACTTTGTTTCTGACCTGCACGAACAGATCGAACGACATGGCTGCCTGTTGGGTGGCCAGCGCCACCTTATGTACCTCTTCGTCCTCGCCGTTCAGAAATTTACCGATCGTAGATTGCGCGTTCTGTTGAAACTGATCCACGCGACCAATCGCGTCGGCGAGCTCGGAGCTGAATCCGGTCCCGGATTGTGCGGAACCAGCGGCAGGCGTGAGCGCTGGAATGGTTGCGGGAGGCCGGATGGAAGTGATGGGGAGAGACATGCGGAATTCACCTGAGAAGATCGATGGAATGCTGAACCATATCCTTGATCGCCGACATGGCCGCCACATTGCCTTCGTAACCACGCTGGGCGCCGAGCAGATCCACCATGTCCTCCGCGGGGTTCACGTTGGGAAACGCTACGTAGCCGTCCTTATCGGCGTCGGGGTGCGAGGGCTGATAGCGCTTCTCGCCTTCGCTCGGATCTTGGATCACCTCGGCCACCTCGACACCCGCAATCCCCTCCGTCATTTCGGTCTGGAAGACCGCGGAGAACGGCGAGGTTTGAGGCGAGCTTTGGAATACCACGTCCTGTCGCCGGTAGGGGCCCCCTTCGGGGGTGCGTGTGGTCTCTGAATTCGCCAGGTTTTGCACCAGAAGCTCGGCGCGCGTACGCTGGGCGGCCATTCCCGACGCGCTGACTGAAAGGGCGGAAAGCAAGCTCATCCGGATTGGCCCTCCTTGATCGCGGATTCCACTATTTTCAATTGTGCCTTCATCAGGTTGGAAGCTACGTTGAAGCGCAGCGCGTTCTCCGACAGCAAGCGCGCTTCGCGGTCTAAGCTGACGTTATTGCCATCGCTCTTTACGACCAAACCGGGGGTGTCGGCGACGTTGGGAGATTGCCCCTGTGCAAGACTCAGGAACTCGAACTGAAAATCGATGTCTTTGGACTTGTACCCCGGCGTGTCTATATTGGCGAGGTTAGAAACTACCAAGTTCTGGCGAATACTCAGCAAATCCATGTAGTGTTCGAGTTGATTGGTGACGCGGTCTAGCACCAGGCGGCGAATGCAAGAGGCGGACCAAAGTGAGGATCTTCTTTATCAATCACTTGCGGTTCAAGTTGGGGGTGTCACGACCGATGGGAAGGACAAAAATTTGCCAAGGCTAAGGAATTGGCGGGGAGGGCGAAACACACTTTTGAATCTTCTTTGTTTACAAATAGTACTAGTATGAGTAATGGTTCAGGGGACTAGGGAAGGCCTTCTAAGGTCAATCCTCTCTTATATCTAAGTGGCTTCACGGGGCTAGTTTAAGCGTTACCTGAGATTGAATACGTACCAGTACGCCTGTAGAATCTAGATGCGGATGGTCGATACACTATATATGAGCGACACCTTTACGACCGTGGAAGACAATGGAGTTCGTCACACTCCTGCGGAGCCGAGGAAGGGCATGATTCGAGTACTCATCGCCGATGACCATCCTATTGTCCGAGACGGCCTGAAGAAACTCCTCAGCCTGGAGGAGGACTTCACGGTAGTGGGCGAAGCTTCGGACGGATGCGAGGTGCTGGACCGGGTACAGGAACTGGATCCCGATGTGTTGCTGCTGGATCTGCGCATGCCCAATCTGGACGGCCTTTCCGCTTTGCAAGCTCTGCAGCAAACCAACAAGCGCACGCGCGTGATCGTGCTGACGGCGTCGGAAGATAAGAACGAATTCGTACAGGCCATGAAACTGGGATGCTCGGGGATCGTGCTGAAGCAAACCGCCCCCGAATTGATCGTCAAGAGCATTCGCAAAGTTCACGGCGGCGAGATCTGGCTGGACTCGCACACCACGGCGGCCGTGATGCGACAGTTCGCCGCGCCCGGAGAGGTTGGCAGCAGCGGCGGGTCAGGCAAAACGCGCGAGCGGTCCCCGCTCAGCCAGCGTGAACGCGAGATCGTGCAACTGGTGGCGCAGGGTTACAAGAACAAGGAAATGGCCGAGAAGATGTTCATCAGCGAGCAGACGGTGAAGAACCACTTGCACAACATCTTCGACAAGCTGGGTGTCTCAGATCGCTTGGAACTGGCGCTCTATGCCATCCACAAAGGTCTCCACTTGGCCGCTGAACGCTAGTGTCCACGTTCTCCTCCCGCGCGGGCTGGCGCATTTGTCAGCCCGCTTAATCCCCTAGCCTTCCCTACCGGCTCCGCCTCAGCAGTTTTCTCAGTCCCTTTTGGTACTTTCCACCCATTGAGGGCTATAGCCCTATGGGATTAAAGTGCTTGGTACGGAGCATACCAGAGAATGCGCACTACGCTTGTAGTTTCGTTGCTTTGCCTCGCTGGAGCGGCTACGCTCCCGGCTCAAGTGCCCGTCATGCACACAGTGCTGCCCGACAGCGGCAAGATCGGATCGGTGCTGAAGATCCAGGGCGACTTTCTCGGCAAAACCAGAGTGGACGAAGTCTATCTGACCGACCATACCTTCGACATGAAGGTCAAGGTTCTGGCGCAGACCGACGACTCGATCGAGTTCCGCGTCCCGCCCTTCGTCAAACCGGGGCGTTTGCAGCTTCTGGTGAAGACCACGGGCAGAGAGCCTCTGCTGTTGGAGCAGCCCGTCTATATCACGATCGAAGAGTTGCAGGCAAAAGACGAGTTGCAGGCAAAAGACGAGTTACAGGCAAAAGACGAGTTGCAGGATAAAGAAAAGCCGAAGGACAAAGGAGAGCCCAAGCAGACGCTAGCGGCTAATTCCGCGGCGCCTGCCGCTCCCGCGCCTCCCGCCAACGGGACTCACTAATTCCCCGAAAGAGCGCGAACGCGCTCACTATTGTTGCTGTTGCTGCTGGTGGGCGGACTCCGCGTCCGCGGCTTCTTCGCGCAAGGCCTGGGACCAATCTTCGACGCCCAGTTCGGGATCGATGGGCGGCGCGTCGGACGGGGCAACGTGGACGGCCACCAGCAACTGGCTCTCCGCCGATCCTTTGAACACGCCTTTGGTAGGAGGGACGTCGGCGTAGTCGCGCCCTACCGACGTGCGCACATGCCGGTCGCCCGCCATTACATTGTTCGTGGGATCGAATCCCACCCATCCTAAGCCCGGAAGCAGCGTCTCGACCCAGGCATGCGTTGCACCTTCGGCGGAGCGCGACTTGTCGCCGGCCTTGTGAAACAAATAGCCACTGACGTAGCGGCATGGAATGCCGATGCGCCGCGTCAGGCCGATCATGATATGGGCGAAGTCCTGGCAAACGCCTTGGCGGCTTTCGAGCGCGTGATCGATGGGTGAATCCACCCGGGTGCTCTTCGGAACATAGGCGATCTTCGAGTAGAGCAGCGCATTGAGATTCAGCACAAACTCCAGGGGATCGCGCCGGCGGGCTTTCTCGCGGGATTCCACATCCAGCTCGTGTGCGAATTGCTCCAGCAACTCCGTGGACTGGCCGAAATGGCTGGGCATCAACATCTCGATATAGTCGCCCGCGGCGATCGTCTGGTCCAAGTCGTCCCACGCGTTTCCGCCGAGCGAGGGTGGTAACGATAGCGCCGGCTGCACGTCGACCAGCGCGTCGGCGACAATAGAGAGCTGCCGATGCCGTCCCGGGACATCGAAGTGATGCACCGTATTGCCCAGGTAGTCCCGATAGAATTGCACCCGCGCCTTGGGCTGGACCACCAACTGGAACGAGAGACAGCGCTGGGCGCCATCCGAGCGCGGCTGCATGCGCGTCTCCATCAGGCTTTCGCTCACGTGCGCGCTATAGCGGAATTTTGTCAGATGGCGAATGGAATAGTACATAGAGAAGTCAGAATTCAGAAGTCAGAAGACAGAAGACAGAATTAATGGTAGTTTCATGCTTCGATCGCGGCCTCGACGGGATAGGTGATATAGACTTCGTAGATGGCGGTGTGAATGCGAGCACATTGCCGTTGGATGTCGGCAAAAAACTCAGCCAGCGTGGCGACCACTTCTTCCAGAGGCGTGAACATGAGACCGGCGGTCAAGCGGCCCGCGATCTTGGCCACCCGAGGGGAACGCTTGCTGGACGCGGCCTGGTTGATGGCTTCGAGCGAGCGCTGCAGATGGTCGGCCGCGAAGCGCACCGAATGCGGAAATTCGTTATTCAGCAGGAGAAACTCTGCGACGCGCTCCGGGCGCAGGTCGGCCGTGTAGACCTTGCAGTAGGCTTCAAAGGCAGTGCAGCTTCGAAGCAGGCCAATCCATTCCATGTGCTCGCCCGAGTCCATCGGCTGCCCGGCCCGAAACTGGTGGAAATAGGTATCGAGCAGGCGCGAGATGGCGGCCGCTCGCTCGATGAACCGCCCCACCTGGATGAATTGCCAGCCTTCGCCATGATTCATGGTGGAGTCGGTGACGCCCTGCACCAGATGCGAGCTTTCGAGAATGACGGCCAGGAAATCCAGCGGCTGCGACGTCCATAAGCCAGCCGATTCCATGCGCTTCACCTCATGAAACAGGCGGTTGAACTGTTCCCACATCTCGGAGCTGATTTGCTCGCGGACCTGGCGTGCATTTTCGCGCGCCATCGCAATGCCCCCGGTGATGTTGCGCAATGCATAGGTCTGCGCGCGGGTGAACGGATCGCTGTTTTCGGTTACCGAGCCGGGATGGCCCAAGCTACTCAAGACGCGCAGCCAGCGGCGATCAGACGAGCGCGGGTCCTGCTCCAGCATCAGATTGAGCTGAACGCCGATCACGCGCGCAGTGTGTTCGGCGCGCTCCAGATAGCGGCTCATCCAATAGAGACTTTCGGCGACTCGAGAGAGCATAAAAGACCTTCTAAGAACCCAGAATACAGAAGTCAGAATTCAGAATTGTGGAGTCCACATTCTGGATTCTGAATTCTGACTTCTGTCTTCTGACTTCTTTTTCTCACTGCAACACCCACGTGTCCTTACTCCCCCCTCCTTGCGATGAATTTACCACTAGCGATCCGCTGCGCAACGCCACGCGCGTCAATGCGCCGGGCACGATGGTCACTTTGTCGCCACACAAAATATACGGACGCAGATCGACGTGCCGGGGCTCCACGCGGCCATCGAAGAAGCACGGCGCGCGAGAAAGCATCAGCGTAGGCTGTGCGATGTAGTTGCGGGGATCGGCTTCGATCCGCTCGCGAAATTCCGCGCGTTGTTCGGCCGTGGAGTGCGGCCCGATGAGCATCCCGTAGCCGCCCGATTCGCCCACTGCTTTGACGACGTACTTCTCCAGATGAGCGAGCACGTGCCGGCGCTCGGCGGGCTCGGTCAGCAAATGAGTCTCGACGTTGGCGAGAATCGGGTCTTCACCCAGGAAATACTTGATGAGCTTGGGCACATACGCGTAGAGCGCCTTGTCGTCCGCAACGCCGGTGCCCAGCGCATTGGAGAGCGTCACGTTGCCCGCGCGATAGGCATTGAATAATCCGGCGACACCCAACGTCGAATCGGATCGAAACGCCAGCGGATCGATGAAGTCGTCATCCACGCGCCGGTAAATCACATCGACGCGCCGTAGCCCCCCAGTGGTGCGCATATAGACCACGTTGTCGTGCACCACCAGATCGCGGCCTTCCACCAGCTCGATGCCCATCTGGCGGGCCAGATAGGTGTGCTCGAAATACGCCGAGTTGTACACGCCGGGCGTGAGCAGCACGATGTTCGGCTCGCCGCGGCCTTCGGGCGCGAGCGACCGCAGGGTAGTCAGCAGAGCTTCCGGATAATGATCGATGGGCCGGATGTCGGTGTGGCGGAACAATTCGGGGAAGATCCGTCTCATGACCTGGCGCGACGTCAGCATGTAAGACACGCCGCTAGGGACACGGAGGTTGTCCTCCAAGACGACAAATTGGCCGTTCGGAAGCCGGATCAGGTCCGTACCCATCACCGCGACATAGATATTCCTGGAGGCCGTGACGCCACGCATCTGACGCCGGAAATGTTTGCAGCTATAAACCATCTCGCGCGGGACAATACCGTCGGCGAGACAGCGGCCTTCGTGGTAGATGTCGCGCAGGAACATATTCAGAGCGGTGATTCGCTGCGTGAGACCGCGCTCGATAGTCTGCCACTCGGCGCTGGTAATAATGCGCGGTAAAAGGTCGTGCGGAAAGATACGTTCGGTGCCCTCATCGCGGCCATAAACAGTGAAGGTGATTCCCTGGTGCAGAAAGGACACGTCGGCGGCCTGTTTCTTACGCCGCATCTCTTCGGCAGGCAGCCCCAGCAAGAGCTCATAGAGCGCGCGATAGTGCTTGCGCGGGTGGCGATCGGCATCGAACATTTCGTCGAACGCATTGTCGAGATGGTAGTTTGCAAACGGACCGGAAGCGATGCGCGGTTCGTCAAATCCAGGAGTAGCCATGGTTTGTCTAGCTTTGGTTGTCCAGCTTGGGCCTAGCTTCGACAGGGAAGGATGTAACTTAGATTATCACAACTGTGGATTATCACAATTGCGTAAACTGAAGGGTTGTTTTCCCTTCTTCTTCACCCCTCGCCCGGCCGCGAAGATATGCTTGTCGCGGAACTTCAGGAATGCGGCACGGCGGGCCTTACCGAGGAGGAGGCGGGTGTCCGCGCGTTCTTCGAAAGAGATGACGATGTTGTGTCATTACTGCAACGTTTCGCCGAATTGTTACCCGAGTTTCGTGAAGAACAGACCACAGATTGGGAGCGCGTCACGCGCGAAGCGTGGCCGCCGATTTGTGTTGGCGAGCGATTCTTTTTAGTGGCGCCTTGGGATACCTCTGAACCTGCTCCGCCGGGCCGCCTGCGCCTGGAAATTTATCCGGGGATGGCTTGCGGAACAGGCCGGCATCCGGCGACGCAGCTTTGCTTGCGGGCCATTGAACGGTGTGTGCAGCCGGGCATGCGGGTGTTGGACGTGGGCTCCGGATCGGGCATACTTTCGGATGCAGCAAAGCTCATGGGAGCGGATCGCGTGATCGGTTGCGACATCGATCCCGAGGCGGTGGGCATCGCGCGCGAGCGCGTGACCGTTCCGATGTTCGTGGGTTCAGCGGATGCTGTTCGATCGCGATGGGCCGACGTGATTGTCGCGAACATCGACGGCGCGACGCTGGAGCGCATCGGACCCGAACTTGAGCGCGTGCGCAAGCACGGCTCTACGCTGATTCTTTCCGGCTTCCCGGAGTGGGATATTCCCGAAGGATTCTCTCCGAAGGAGACCCTGAGCTTCGAGGAATGGCGCTGCTTCATCTGCTAACAAGGTGATAGTCTCGATCTTTACAAGGGAGTTCACTCAATGAGCACGCAGGAATTGGAATCGTTGATCAACATGCTGCGGACCGGAGGTCCAGACCTGGCTGCCCCGCCCCCGCAAGCGCGTGAGAATTTTGAGGCGATGCTGGGGGGAATTCCGATCGCCGAAGACGTGGCCTTCGAGCCCACATCGCTGGGCGGCATTCCGGCGCGGTGGTCCTCGACGCCAGGCGCGTCACAGGAGCGCGTGCTGCTGTATCTTCATGGCGGCGGCTACGTGTTGGGCAGCTCGCAGGGTTACCGGCCGCTGTTTAGCGAGTTGGCTCGCGCGGCTGGAGCGCGCGGATTGGCGCTCGATTATCGTCTGGCGCCGGAGCATCCGTTTCCCGCTGCCGTGGACGACGCGATAGCGGGCTACCGGGCCTTGCTCAGCCAGGGAATCGCGCCCGGCTCCATCGCAATCGCCGGTGATTCCGCGGGCGGAGGGTTGACTGTCGCGATGCTGGTGGCCGCGCGCGATGCCGGTTTGCCAATGCCGGCGGCAGCGGTGGCGATTTCTCCCTGGGCGGATCTGGAGTGCACCGGAGCGTCCATCGTAAGCAAAGCCGCCGACGATCCGTCATTGAACCGCGAAGGATTGATTGGGATGGCGGCGAACTATTTGAATGGGGCGGCGCCTCGGACCCCGCTGGCATCTCCGCTTTACGCCGACCTCACCGGGCTTCCGCCGCTGCTCATCCAAGTGGGGTCGGCAGAGGTTCTGCTGGACGATGCCACCCGGCTGGCTGCTCGTGCAGGGGCGGCGGATGTTGAAGTGCAGTTGGAGATTTGGCCGCACATGCCGCATGTTTGGCATGGTTTTGCGTTCCAACTGAGCGAGGGGCGCGATGCCATCGGCGCTGCCGGCGCGTTTGTCGCGGCGCGATTCCAAAGGCACCGATCGCAAAAACATCACGAGACGGTTGCGTGAGCTCGGACTACAAAGTCGCGATCCTGGGCGCGGGCCTGGGTGGATTGGGATTGGCCCACCTTCTGCTTCAACAGGGCGAGCGTGCCTTCGTCATCCTGGAAAAGTCGGACCGGGTGGGCGGTACGTGGCGCGATAACAGTTATCCCGGTTGCAGTTGCGATGTGGCTGCCCGCTTCTATTGGTACTCCTTCGACAAGCAGCCGGATTGGACTCGCGCCTTCGCTTTCCAACCGGAAATTCTGGGGCACATCGAAGAGATGGTAGAACGGCGCGGGCTCAGGGAGCATATCCGCTTCGGCGCTCGAGTGGTGGAGGCGGCGTGGGACGAGGCCGCCCAGGTCTGGCGCATTCGGACCGCATCGGGAGAACAGATCGTGGCCGAACATTTCGTATGCGCCTGCGGCCAGCTGAGCCAGCCTACTTTTCGGGGGATCGAAGGCCGGGAACATTTCGTTGGCATTTCGTTTCATTCCGCGCGCTGGCGGCACGACGTGGATCTCACCGGTAAGCGCGTAGCGGTGATTGGAAGCGGGGCGAGCGCGGCTCAATTAGTGCCCGAAGTCGCGAAGATCGCGGATCGTCTGACGGTGTTCCAACGCACGCCGCCCTACGTGATTCCTCGCGAGGACCACCCGTTTACCGAGGAAGAGCGCCGGCTCTATCAGACCGATGCGGCCTATCTCCAGGAGAGCCGGGACGCAATTTATCGCGACCTGGAGAATCGTTTCGAGACATTGAAGCCGGGATCGGAAGTTGCGCGGGCGGCCGAAAAGCTGTGCGGCGATTTCCTGGAGGCGCAGGTACACGATCCCGAATTACGCGAAAAGCTGAGGCCGCGCTACACCATCGGCTGCAAACGGCCCATTATCAGCGACGATTACCTGGCGACATTCAACCGGCCGAACGTGAGCCTTATCACCGAACGTCTGGAACAGATCGAGAAGAACGGCGTGAGAACAGCAGATGGGGCGCTGCATGAAGTGGACGCCATTGTCTATGCCACTGGTTTTGAATCGCTGAAGTTTTTGGACGGCCTGCGCATCGTCGGGCGGCGTGGCCGGTTGCTCCATCAGGACGCGTGGCGAGAGGCGCCCGAAGCTTACCTCGGCATGCTGGTGGCGGGCTTTCCGAACTTCTTCATCCTCTATGGCCCTAACACGAACCTGAACCACAATTCGATCATCGCGATGTTCGAGGCCCAGTACGGATACATTCTGCAAGCGCTGCGGTTGGCTGAAGACAGCGCCGTGGCCATCGACGTGCGTCCGGAAGTGATGGCGGCCTTCAATGAACAGCTCCAGCGTGGACTGCAGGAGAGCGCCTTCGTAACTGGATGCAACAGTTGGTATCGCACCAAAGAAGGTCGCATCGTGACCAACTGGTGGGGCAACGTGGAGGCGTACAAGGCCCGAACGGCGCGTTTGGATCCAGGGGAATATGAGTTGCTCGGGGCAGGCAGGCCGGCGGAAATGGCCAGCCCTGGCCGGGGCTTCTAAGCAAATCGCCCACAACGAAGGCGCGGGCGAGCTTACTTCGGTGCAATGAGGTGCACCCGCACCTCTGTGGGCTAGCTGGCGCGTTTCTCGTGCAACAGCATGTCTACCGCATGTTCCATGGATCCCGCCAGCGTGATCTCTCCGGAATTTACGAAAAAGATCTGATCCACGTTGTCGATGGTGTTCAAGCGGTGAGCGATGATAACTCTCGTCGTCGAGGGCGGCAATTTGAGCAGAATTTCCTGAAGCAGTTCTTCGGTCACGGTATCGATGTTGGCCGTCGCTTCGTCCAGGATCAACAGTTCCGGCCTTCTGAGCGCAGCTCTCATGAATGCGATGAGTTGCTTTTGCCCCAGGCTGATGCTATTTCCACTGGTGGTGACCACGGTGTCAAGACCTTCGGAAAAGCGGGAAATCAGGGTTGAAAGATTGGACTGCTCCAGAACCTCGGCGAGTTGTTGGCTTGAATAGTCGCGATATGGCTCGTTGCCATAGACGATGTTGTCTAGCACGGTACCGCTGAAGAGAAATGGGTCCTGAAGGATGAAACCAATCTTCTGGGCGCGCTCTTCCGGGGTATACGAACGGATATCGCGCCCATGCAGCAGAACCGATCCCTGCGTGGGGTCGTAGAGGCGCGCCATCAAGCTGGCCGTGGTGGTCTTTCCGCCGCCCGTGGGACCGACCAAAGCATAGGCCTTGCCTTGTTCCATCTCGAAGCTAACGTCGCGCAAAACTTCTTTTCCGTCGGGATACTGGAACCATACTTGGCGGAAGGAGAGAACCGACTCGGAGTCCGGCATCGCGGCCTCCACCACCGGCAAATTCGATTCCAGCGCCAACACTTCGGAAATGCGATCCAGCCCGGCCATGGCGAGCTGGAACGACGACCATACCGTAGCCAACTGGCGCATTGGACCATAGAGGTTGTTTACATAGAACAAAAAGCCGATGAGCAATCCGATGGTGACTTGCCCAGCCTGGATCAGGTAGATTCCAAAAGCGATCACGATGAGTTGCGCCAGATGGGAAGACAACCCATACAGAGGCATGAAGACGTTGTTGGCATAACCCGCCGAGACGGAGGCCGAGAAGTTCTTCTCATTGGCTGAATTGAATTTCCAGCGAAAATAGTCGAGTCGATTAAACGCAACAATCACCTTGAAGTTATTCAGGCTTTCCTGGACTTCCGAGCTCATTCCTCCCAGTGACTGCAAGCTGCGCAGGTTCTTACGCTTGATCCAGGACGAGGTTCCGCGGGTAAAGATCAGGACACCTAAGGCGGGCAGCAACGCGGCGAGGCCGAGTTTGATATTCAGGCTGACCAGGAAGATGGCCGCTCCCGTGATGAGGAAGGTGCTGCCTACGAACTGCATAAACGCCTGGGACACAAACTGATTCAACTTGTCGGTATCGTTATTCAAGCGCGAAATCAGATCGCCGGCCTTGTTCTCGTTGAAGAAGGCGACCGGAAGATCCTGGAGCTTTAGAAACAGAGCATTGCGCAGATGATACAAGACTCTTCTGCCGACGCCGCCCATGGTAAGGACTTGTACGTAACTCGCGATAGCGCCTGTGACGTAAATTGCAAAAACGATCAGCGACCCCATCCACAAACCATGCATGTTCTTCAACCGGATATCGGTATCAATGATCCGCACGATAAAAACAGGCGCCACCAACGTGGCCAACGAGCTGAGCACGATGGCCAGCAGTGCGCCTATGAAATGGCTTTTCTCTTGGGCGAACAGCGGAATGAATTTCTTGCTCGATTCCCGCAATGATCGCTTGGGACGGGGACCTCCTGCGGCCGTTTCAAGCTTGTACTTCATAGTGGCTCGTGCTGCGCTGGGAGTCGTAGAGTTGGACATATTCGGGCGATGTCTCCATCAATTCCTGGTGTGTTCCGCTGGCCAGGACTTCACCCTCCATTAGGAGGATAATCCGGTCGTAGTCGACCACGGATGCAATCTTCTGCGTGACCGAGATGAGCGTGATTCCGGGATAGTTCTTGTGCACATTCTCTAATATGGCTCGCTCGGTAGAGGAATCCACGCGGGCCGTGAAGTCGTCGAGGAGCAGCACCCTGGGATTCAACGCCAGGGCGCGGGCCAGCATAACGCGTTGCTTTTGTCCGCCGGAAAGGCTGGTTCCCCGCTCTGAGACGACGGTTTCCAGTCCCTGGGGCAGCGCGGCGATAAAGTCGTTGAGTTCCGCGGTTCGAATCGCTTTCTCGATATCCGGTTTCTCGACGCTGGTGCTGAAGGCGATGTTTTCAAAGACTGTCAGGTTGAAGATCACGCTGTCTTGAAAAACAAAACCGACGCGGCGGTGCAAGGCTTCCTTGTCATAAGCGTCAATGGGCTCGCCATCGTAAGTGACGGTACCAGAGGAAGGCTTGAGAAGTCCAATGAGCAAGTAAAGAAGCTGCGTCTTACCTGCGGCGGTGGGACCGATGATGGCCGTCTTCGTTCCACAGGGCACGCTGAACGAGACATCTTTCAAAACCATCTTTTCGCCGAACGACAGAGAAACATGATCCATGCCCACGTCACCGCGCAAATCGGCCACAATCTGGCCGGCTTTCTCCTCTTCGGGAGTGTTTAAAATCGCGCCGATGCGCATATAAGAGGCGGATGCCTGCGCAATGACATTACTCATGAATCCGATGAGAATGATGGGGAAGATCAGGATGGCAAGGTAAGAATTGAAAGCCGTGAAATCGCCCAGACTCATGCTGCCTGCGATCACGTAGTGGCCTCCGAGCACCAGGATGATGACGGTGGCCACATTCACGGCGAGGGTGATGGCCGGTATCAAGGTGGCGAAGAGGCGCAGAATGCTCAAGCCGAGGTCTCTCGCTTCGGTGTTCGCCTGCAGAAACTTCTGGCATTCGATCTGCTGCGTGTTGAGAAGCCGGATGAGCGATGCTCCCAGGATGCTTTCGTTGATTACCCGATTCAGCCAGTCGATAGCTTCCTGCGACTTCTTGAAAAGAGTGCGGACTTTGCGCAGCACTAGCTGAAATGTGATGGCAATAAACGGAACGACGCCCAGGATAGCGAGTCCCAGCCGCCAGTTAATAGAAAGCAACAGCACGCTGGCCCCAACGATCAGGAAGAGCGAAGCAATGATGGAGGCGATGGCCTGGGACACAAACACCTTGACCGCATCCACGTCGGACGTAAGATTCGTCAGCAGCTTGGCAGGCGTGAGCTTTTCCACCCAGGCGAAAGACTGGACGGAGATTTTTGCCGCCAGGCGCGTCCGCAGATCCTTGGCCACGCGTTCCGACGCCCAGATCTGGACGCCGTTCTGCGCGTAAGTAAACAGAAACACCAGGAAGCCGACCACCAAAAATTGCACGACCACGGTGTTGAGAACGAAGCGGCCTTGCGTGTACGCGTCGATGGCGTGAGAGATCAGCTTCGGCACCACCAGGTTCAGGGCGTTTCCCGCGATGGTTAATACGACCAAGAGGGCGATCAGCAATCGATACGGCTTGAGAAGAAGCAGAAGCCCCGACGAGGGCGGACGCTTGCGTTGAGTTTTGGCTACGCTTTTGGGCATGAGAGTTCGACGAACGGGTTCAGACTCACTGGTTACACAGATGATAATGGGGCGTAGGATACTATCCTGACCCACCGGGGGGACGATTTGCAAATGGGCGGGTAGTGCCTGAAAGGCGCGTTGGTTGAATTTACTTCGATGGGGGATGGACAGCCAAATAGAAAAACAGGATTGCGACAAGGCCCCATAAAAATCCAAGACCCCTGAAGAAGGAAACGGGAAACCTCCCCCAAGGAGCGCGCTTGTTCAGTATCTTTACGGCCTCTGGATTACGAAAGCTGCGAATGGTGAACCACACATACAATATCCCCATCAGTAGGAATGGAAGCCGGTGGATCAATGGCGCTCGCTTTATTCTACGCCAGAAGTTCTACCAAATCCCAAACATGATCGGTGATCCCCGCTTGCATGGCGGGGCGTCACGCCTGACTCACCGGGCGACGATTTGCAAATGGCCAGGACGCTCCAGCAATGCGCCGGATAAATTCGTTTGGCCGCCGATCAACGCTGATGAACACGGATTCAAAGAAACAATAACTATCGCACCGGGACGAAGCGGCGGAAGAAACTGTCCGGCTTCCACTCGGGCGCCTGCGGCGCATCGGCGACCTTTTCGAGCAGCGCCATAAGAATGCCATTGAATTGCGCGGCTCCCTCCAAATCCACCGGCTGGGTGGCATCGTCCGACACGCCATGATATCGGGTGCTCAGCCAATCCTTGAAGGTCTTTTCTTCCGGACTGCCCGGAATCCAGCCGAATTTGAAGGCCAGAGCGGGCACGCCCATCTTGATAAAGCTGTACTGGTCGCTGCGAATAAAGCGATTGGCGTTGGGTTCCTTGTCCGCTTGCACCTCCACGTTGGCCGCCGCCGCTACCGCGCGAATGTCGTCGCCCAGCGTGGATTCGTTCAGGCCTTGGACTTCTAAGTAATGCAGCGAAAACAACGGCAGAAACATATCCATGTTGATGTCCGCCACGATCCGGCCGCGCACTGTGGGCCGTTCGGCGAAATACTGGGAACCGAGCTCGCCTTCCTCTTCGCCAGTGACCGCGAGAAAAAGAATGGAGCGCTTGGTCTTACTGTTTCGAATTCGCAGCGCGCGCGCGATCTCGATGAGCGAGGCGATGCCGGAGGCGTCATCCATGGCGCCGTTGAAAATGGCGTCGCCATTCACTGGTTCGCCGGCGCCCAAGTGATCCAGGTGAGCGGAGAGGATCACGTATTGGTTCTTGAGCTGGGGATCACTGCCAGGTAGCAGACCGGCCACGTTCCTGGAGCGAACCTGTTCGTTCTTGGTCGAAATATGGGCGCGCACTTGGGCGGTGAGCGCGAAGTGCGGGAGTGGGCGGTCATGATCGGCGGCTTCCAGAATCTCGGCGAGCGTATGGCCGGAGCCCTCGAACAGCTCGTCCGCCTTGGCGGGATTCCAAGTGGCGTCGAAACTTCCTCTGCCTTCTGAAAAACTGGGATCGTCCAGCGACATGCGCGCCTGCAGCCGGTTGGCGCTCATGCGCGCCCACGGTACTTCCATGGATCGCGGGTTCGAAATGCTGATGGAACCCAGGGCACCCGCAGCCTTCAGGGCTTTGGCGCGCTCCTCGGTGGAAGAGTGGTGGGAGCGAAGGTTGCCCGGTATATTGGCTGGACCTCCGCCAAATAGACCACGACCGCGCTGCGCAGGTTCGATTCGTTCAGATCGCTATAGCCGGCTTCAGGAATATTCAAACCGTACCCGGCGAACACGAGTGGAGCTTCTAGATCAGGGATGGGCTTGCTTGCCCAACGCAAGAGAGCCTCGTCACCAAGGATGGCCGGAGTCGCTTTTCCATCGCGAACCAGCGCGAGGCTCGATGCGGGTTCATCGAGCGTTGCTTTGACGAACTCCACGGACTGGGAGTAAGAGGAACCCGCGCCGGGGGCGAGACCAGCGCGCTCAAACTGGTTAACTACATAGTCGGCGGCGGCGTTGTAACCTTTTGTACCCACCAGGCGGCCTTGCAATTGGTCGCTGGCAAGGAACCGGACGTGCGCCCACCAAGCTTTCCCCGCCGCTGTCCAGTCGGTTTCGGCCGAAGCCGCCGCAGCGATCAGGAAGAGTGCGAGGACGACTGTCGAACGCATACCCCAGTTTAGACGCACAGCATGCAGGATTTGGCCGCCGATCAACGCCGATAAACACGGATTCCAAAAACAAAACCCTGCGGAGCTTGCACGCCGCAGGGTTGTTAAGGATGAGGAGAAGGTATCTGTTATTCAGACGCTGGTCGGCGCTTTAAAGTTGGACGGTCGTCGTCATCCGATGAAGATGCCGGTGTTTTGCCATCTTCGTCGGTACCCACCGTGCCGCCACCCGATCCGGGAGCACGCCGCAGCGTGGGACGGTTGGCATCGGCCGGGTTATCCACCTTGCGCTTGTTGTGCATCGCCAACAGGCGTCCCTTTACATCGTTGAACTCGGACGTCGTCAGCACGTACTCTGGCTTGGCCTTGAGATATTCCTGAATGTTCTTCTGGGCCGCTTGAATGCGAGAATCAGTCGGTGGATGCGTGGAGAAAAGCTTGGATACGGTTCCCGGCTTGCGCTTTTCCAAAGTCTCGATCTTCTCGAAGAAATCAACAAACGCGGTTGGATCATACCCGGCCTTGTACATGTATTCCAGGCCCAGCAAGTCCGCTTCAGACTCCATGGCGCGCGAAAACTTCAGGAAGCCCACCGGGACCAGAACGCTAGCGGCCTGATAGATTCCATAGCCAGTCCAGCCGCCCATGAAGATCAGCGGGATCATACCCAATTGCGCGATCTCACCGCGCGTGGCCTGCCGTGTTCCATGACGCGCTGCCACGTGCCCGATTTCGTGCGCCATCACACCGGCCAACTCCGCTTCATTGTCCGCCTTGAGAATGAGCCCGGAGTTCACAAAGAAGAAACCGCCCGGCAATGCGAAAGCGTTCACTTCTTCGCTGTCGATCACTTTGATGGTGAAGGGAACCTTGGCGTCGGAATTCCGCACCAGGTTCTGGCCCACGCGATTGACGTACTCGGCAATCACTGGGTCATTGATGATTTTGGCTTGACGTTCTACTTCAGAAGCGAGCTGCTTGCCAAGCGCAATCTCTTTTTCGAGCGAGTAGAAGTTGACACCCTTGCCGACATCCCGATTGCCTATTTGATCGGGGTCTTTCTCAGGGTTCTCTGCGAAAACGTTGCCCGGCGCTACCAACGCCAGAGCAAGCGAAAAACTCAGGCTAGCGGACAACAGGCGTTTCATCCACAGACTCCTACCTCTGAGTATAACCGACATTGTTTAAACGTATAGTGGTCTTTATGGGTTTCGACCAAGAGGCAGTCACCGCCGACCCACTCTGGAGACAGTACCGGGACGAATTCCCGGTGACGCAAAACCTGATTTATCTGAACCATGCCGCCGTAGCCCCATTGCCCCGGCGGTCGGCTGCGGCGATGCAGGGGCTGGCGGAGGACGCTCTCCAATTTGGCTCACTCCATTACGATCGATGGTTGGATGCCTATGAGGGCCTTAGGGTTGTGGCCGCCCGTCTGATTGGGGCCAATCGCGGCGAGATTGCTCTGATCAAGAATACGTCCGAAGGCATATCCACCATTGCCCAAGGGTTGGCGTGGCACCCCGGCAATCGCATCGTCGCGTTCCGCGAGGAGTTTCCGGCCAACTACTACCCTTGGCTACGCCTGGAAACCCGGCGTTGTTCGGTGGACTGGCTTTCCGTAAATGATCCTCTGGAAAAGATCGAAATGGCCTGCGAAGGCGCCACCTTGCTGGCCATCAGTTTCGTGCAATATCTCAGCGGCTTTCGGGTGGATTTGAATGCGATGGGCGAGATCTGCCGGCGGCATAACTGCTTCTTTTTCGTGGATGCGATCCAAGGCCTGGGCGCGTTTCCCCTGGACGTGGACGCCGCGCACATCGACGCCTTAGCGGCCGATGGGCACAAATGGTTGCTGGGCCCGGAAGGATGCGGGATTTTGTATGTGCGGAAGTCCCGCCAGGACTCCATCTTTCCCGAGGAGTTCGGCTGGACCAACGTGGCGGGCTACAACGATTATGCCTCGCGCGACATGGCATTGCGGCAGGATGCGGGACGCTACGAATGCGGAACGTTGAACACCATTGGTTGTTATGGTCTGCGGGCATCGATTGAACTATTGCTGGAAGCCGGGGTGGAACGTATCGCTCCTGCCGTGCGGGCTCTTGCCGATCAACTGGCTGCCGGCGCCATGGCGAAGGGCTATCAGCTTCTGGGTGATCGGACATCTGAAAACGGCGCGGGCATCATCGCCATTCAGAAGCCCGGATTAGACAGCCGCAGAGTGGTGCACGAGCTGAAGCAGAAGGGCATCCTGGCCGCGCCGCGCCAAGGCTGGATACGGCTCTCGCCGCATTTTTATATCAGCCCGGAGGAGATCGATCGCGTGATCGAGACGCTGCCTTAGCTCAAAAAGCAATCCCGACCAGAAACTGAACCTGATTGAGGTTGGATGCCGCGAGGTTAGTGGCGGGCGCTGGGACGCCGGTGATCGTTTGGCCGTAAGTGAGGTTGGCATCGGCGCCCCAACGGATGTAACGCAGCTCAGGCTCCAGGTGCAGTCTCCTGAATTTGATTTCCACGCCAGCGCCCACGGTGAAACCAGCCTTCGACAAATAGTTACTGACAGCCCCTCCGGTTGCGCGGAAACTTGGGCCGGCCTCGACATAAGGCTTCAGTAGCGGAAACGGCAAAAAGTGGTACTTTGCCAGGATCGGAAACTCCCACGAGCTGATGAGGGTGGAATTGCGGAAGGTGGATGTTCCATTATTGATTTCCTGCGTGAGGTCCAGCGGATGATAGAGCGCGTCCGCTTCCACCGAAAAGCCCAGGGGCAAATGCAGCTCGACCATGGGACCGATCAGGTATTCGTCCGATGCGGAGAATTGCCGCACGAACTCGCTGCCCGACGAGGAAGTGGTCACGTCGGAGAAAGCGCCAGTAAAGGGAACGCCGCCTCGGATGCCGATGGAAACTGGTTGGGCGAAGGCGGCTTGGCTCAGGAGAAAAATCGCGGGCAGGAAACCCCTCATGAGACTCCCCGCTTAGGAATCCAGCCCAAGTGGGTGCTTGGGAACCTCATCGCGAGGATTGCGGGGCTTTCGAAAAACAGTGCCGACAAGATAGATCACCAGCAGAAGCAGCAACGCTGAAAGCGTCATACTTCCCGCCAGCCACCAATGCGATTCGTAGCGCCATTGCCGCGAGATGCGCACCCATAACAAGGTCAGAACAACGATGCTCAACACCAGGCGGAGAAGCTTACGCAGCGACATTCTTCGCCTATTCTAATCGAGTTGTTTTAGTCCACGGGGACCCACGAACGATCAGGATCGTAGCTTGTAACGGAGGTGGCCGGGTGCGCTCCGCGATCCTTCTCATACACGATACCTTCCTGATTCACGATGAAGGTGTGGATACCGGTAACGCCATACGTGGCGGGCCAAGCGACCAGCGCGAAACCGCCAATCATGGCTTTCCCCAGCAAATAGGGATGCTGTCCACCCGGAGCATTCGGGCCTTGTTCCTTCAATACGCGGAAGAAATAGCCGTGATAGGGCTGGGTGGGGTTCTGCCCGGCCGCTTCCGCGAATTCCTTCGGAACTTCCGAACTCGCGACGGTTTCAGCATACTCGGGCGTGCCGGCCGCGGAACGCTTCTTCGCCGCGTAGGATTGCTGCACGCCAACATATGCGGCGCAGGCCTGGATGGCGTCCAATTCATTAGCGCCCAGTTGGCGCGCGCGTACTTCCACGGCGCCGCGTGCAGGATCAAAACGCCAATGATCGCCAGCGTGCAGCAGTGGAATTGGAAATGGCCATTCTTGATCGCCGATCAGGAGAACCATCACATGCGAATTCATCGACGATTTTTCGAGATGATGTTTCTCGGCGGCAATCTTCGCGAATTCCTGACGCTCCGCTTCATCTTGCTTGGGATCACCAGAGGTCAATATGCCTTTAGCGGACGATCCCAAGACCGCCCGCAAAGTGGTTGTATCGTTCTTGGACGCAGCGTCGATCAAGGCCTGAGTGGCCGCTTCGGGAGTATCGAATGTCTTTTGTGGCTCCGGTGGTTTTTGTGGAGTCGCTTTAGGCGACTGCGCGTAGACGACACTCGCAGTTGCGATGAGAAAGATGCTCAAGATTTTTGTAGTCATGTTACCTCCGGCCTCCGCCACCACCACGACCTCCGCCTCCACCGCCTCCATGGAATCCGCCGCCACCACCACGACCTCCGCCTCCACCGCCGAAACCACCGGAACGGCCCATGCTGGAGAATCCGTGATCGCTCTGCATGCGTGTCGCACCTCCGTTTTGGATACCGCCAAAGGCACTATGCCCAGCGGCAGACGATCTCGGGGCGAAACCGCCTTCGGCGCGTCCGCCTTCAGCGCGGCCAGCTTCGGCGCGACCGCCTTCGGCCCCACGAACGCCTTGATCGCCGCGGAATCCGGCGGTGCCACGAAATCCGGCCGCGCCTCCGAACCGGTTAGCTACAGCACGGTTGGCATAAGGCACGCCCATCCGATGAGCAGGATTGTGAGCCCACACGCCGCCCAGGCCGCGATGGAAATCGTTAAATCCATAGCGATGGAAAAAATTGCCGTTCAAGAGAATCCGGCCCCCGAACCAATCGGGACCCCAGCCCCATCCAAAGCCGCCCCACAGCCCCCACCCGCCCCCAAAGTAAAAGCCAAGATCGATGCCCGGGAAAAATGAGAAGCCGACGTCGAGGCCGGGATAAAACAGCGGCGGATAATAGCCGTAAACAGGCGGACCCCAAACCCACTCTGGATTGTAATTCGGGACGTAGACTTCCTCCGGATTCGGAGGCGCGATCTCTATCGCCGTTTGTCCGTTTTGGTTTTGGGTGGTCACGGTTTCTTGAGGAGTGGACCGCAGCTTACCGTTCGCTTGGGCCTTGGCACGCAACTGCTGGACCGCATTCATCACGTCGGGCTGTTGGGCCAAGAAGGCGTTGCCCAAGTCTGTGGTCCAACGAATATCTTGATTCAGGCGCGCTAAAACATCCGGAAAAACAACCAATGCTTGCACGCTGGGATCCCAGTTTTGCTGTTTCGCCGCGTCCAACAACTGCTGTCCGCGGAGGTTACGATTCTGTTGCAGCCACTGTTGAGCCTCCACCACCTCGATCGGATAGGTGCTGGCCGCCAGAATCTCGCTGAGCAAAGTATCTGGATAAAGAGCGATGGGCGCTACTAAGTCCTGGAGCTGCTGAGGATTCAAGGGTTGCGCCGGCGGCGGTCCTTGCTGCGCGCCCTGGTCCGGAGCCTGCTGCTGCGGCGGCTCCTGTGCAAATAATGCGGTCGCCGATACTGCCGGCAAACTAAAAGCGACGACCAGCCTGAAGAGCTTCATGCTTCCGGCCTCCTTCGGGCCCAAAAACATACCCACAATGTATGACGCCTCCTGGCCGATAGAGTTCCGAAGGAAATTATAACGATATCTGTAACTGTGTTCGTGTCGCATGCGCCAGTTCGCCCATGAAGGATGAGAAGACACGCAGAGATTTCCCGATCGCGCGGCCGGAGCAATCGCGCTGGAATCGTCGTTATACGCTGCAGGTAAGGCGGATTTCACGCTTCGCATTGCGTCCATCTCGGCCGACTTGGCCCGAGGCAAGACAATTCAGACCGTCGCCTACGACGGAAGCGTCCCCGGCCCGATTCTCCGGATGAAGGAGGGCAAGCCAGTAACAATCGACATTTTCAACGACACGGACGTTCCAGAATTGGTCCACTGGCATGGCCAGATGATCCCGGCCAAGGCCGACGGCGCCGAAGAGGAGGGCAAGCCCGTTCGTGCCCGCGCATGGCCATCTGCGAGTCGCTTTCACGCCGAAGCCGGCCGGTACGCGCTGGTACCACACACACGTGATGGCGATGACCGACCTCACTCGAGGTGCTTATTCGGGGCAGTACGGATTTCTGATGGTGGAACCCAAGAGCGAGCCCGGCCATTACGATCAAGAGATCTTCCTGGCCGGCCGCCACTGGGATCCGGTAATCCTGCATCGCGGCGAGCCAAACAACGACTGGACGGTGGATTACAAACTCTGCACCTTAACCGACAAAGCTCTGGGATACGGCGAGCCGATTCGTGTCCGCCAGGGTCAGCGTGTTCTGTTTCACATTCTCAACGCGGATGCCACGCGGCAACTCACGCTCGTGCTCCCCGGCCACCGTTTTCAAGCGATCGCGCTGGATGGCAATCCTGTGCCAACGCCTACCAGCGTGGAGTATTTGCAAATCGCGGTAGCGGAGCGGATCGACGCGATAGTTGAAATGAATCAGCCGGGCGTGTGGGTGCTGGGTTCAGCGCGCGATCCCGATCGCGCCATTGGGATGGGTGTCGTTGTCGAATACGCCGATCGCAAAGGCGAGCCGCAATAAAAACACCACTTGGGACTACAGTATCTTTGGGACGCAGAGGCAGCGTCCCGAGCCGGACGGAAAGTTCGATCTCACCTTCAAGATGCTGGCCGATGAGGGGAAGGCCTTCAACCGCTAGCAGGCTGCTGAAAAGCATGGCCGAAATTGTTCCAGCGATATTTTCTGAGTTTGAGGATAGCCTTCGCACGGCGGATGGGTGTTCCG
>JBEKRO010000073.1:0-34493 GCA_049518655.1 Bryobacteraceae bacterium
TGGAGAAACCAGACCGGCAACGCGACGACCATCCACCTCAAGCTCAATGGGTACTATGAACCGGCGGGGATGCCTTATGATAGATAGCGATGGTGGTCGAGCTGGAAGCGAACCAAACGCAGGTCCAGCGAATCATCCAGAGTAAAGCTTTCCGCACTTCGGAAGTACACCGCAACCTGCTGCACTATCTGGCTGAGAAGTCGCTTTCGGGAACGGCCGACAGCCTGAAGGAATACACGGTGGGCCTGGATGTTTTCGCCAAGCCTGCGTCATATGATCCTCGCCAGGAATCGGTGGTGCGGATGCACGTCGCGCGTCTGCGGCAAAAGCTGGCGGAATACTATCGCACCGAAGGCGTGGACGATCCGGTGATTGTCGACGTTCCCAAGGGTGGCTTTCGAGTTACGTTCGAAACGCGCGAGGTAGCGCCCGAGCCGGTGGCCGTTGTGGTGGCGGAACCGTCGCGCCCGCCATCCAAACGTGGCAAGGAAACGATCCTGATCGGGCTGCTGGTGGGGGCTGTGCTGTGCGCGGCTGCTCTTGGTACAGAACTTTGGCGTGAGAAAACGGCACACGCGACGCCCTCTGGCGCCGATCTCGGCACGCCCGAGTTGCAAGAACTCTGGGGGCCGATCCTGAGCAGCAACCGCCCATTGATGATTTGTCTGGCTGGATCGAACGGGTCATCCGAAGTGGGAACCACGGGCGCTGGAACCGCCAGCGGAGCATTCCTGCTGGGCCAATTTTTGTCGCACCGCAAGGACAACGTGCTGCTCACCCGTAGCGAACAGCTGGCGATGCCGGAAGTGCTGATGGACAACGTCGTCTTTCTGGGGCCGGTCTCAGGCAATCGCCAGATCGAAGCCCTTTCCAAAGGCCAGCCTTTGGTGCTGGCTCCGGGTGGAATTCGGAACCTGAACCCGCAACCGGGCGAGCCTGCTTTCATTCCCGACCAGCCGGCGGGCTCTCCGGCGGGCTCTAAGGATACCGAAGAGACGCACGCGCTCATCAGCCATTTGCCAGGACTCTATGGCAACGGAGATATCCTCTACTTATCGGGAAATCAGACTTCGAGCACTCTGGCCGCGGTGCGGGCCCTCACCGATCCCACGCTGGCGCGCGCGCTGGTTTCCAAGCTGAAAACGCCCGACGGGACGGTGCCACGTTTCTATCAAATGGTGTTGCGCGTTCAATCCATGGATAGCATGCCGATCGAAATTTCCTATATGTTCCATCGCGACCTCGCACCGCGCGCCAAACCCTAGTACCAAAGCTAGCGATGGCGGAGCCACCAGCGCGCCACCATCTGATATGCTCTAACTTCGCTTGAGCCTTTTGGGATGACCACGGAACTGCCCGAGTTAGATTTTCAACGCTTTTGGCGCAGGCTGCAGCAACTGGGCCTGAACGCTTATGAGGCGCGTTCGTACCTGGTTTTGATCGGGCATCCGCGCTTTAAGGCCATCGAATTGGCGGCTCGCGCGCATGTGCCGCGGCAGAAGATTTATGAAGTCCTGGACAGCCTGGTGGAGAAGGGCTTCGCGCAAGTGGTGCAGGAAAAAACCAAGCTGTTTTCCGCCGTCGAGCCGAGCCTGGCTGTTCCCAGCTACCTGGCGCGCCGTTCCCAAATGCTGCAGCGCGAATTGACCGACCAGACTCGCATGGCCGACAGCTTAGTGGTGGATCTGGCAGCCTCGTATTCGGAAGGGCAGGGAGAGCGCGGCACGCTGGAGTATCTGCGGATCGTCAGCGATCCCGAACAGATCGCGCAGCAATACCGGCGCATGCTTTCCGACGTGCGGCATGAGTATCTGGAGTTTTCGCGGCCCCCCTACGCGGTGGATCCGCTCGACGAACAATGGGTGAAGCAGGCGCGCCTGCGGGGTGTGACGTGCCGGCTGCTGATTGAAGCGGGTACGCTCGACCTGGCTCACCGGCAGCGCCTGGAGGAGTACGCGTCTTCCGGCGTCGAAGTGGCGCAGACCGATTCGCTGCCCATGAAGCTGGCGGTATTCGACGGGGCGCGCGGATTGGTGGCGCTGCTGGACCCTGTGATCACGCGCCCCACGTGGACCGCCATCGTGTTCGAACACGGCGGCATGGGCGAAGCGATGAAAGGGCTGTTCGAAAACTACTGGCGTCGGAGATTGAGCCGCACGGTAATCGAATTTGCGCCCAAGCAAGTAGTCGGGGAAGTTTAAGAACGGATCGCGAATTCGCTACTGCACCCACCACTGCAACGAGTCGGCTGCCGCGGTGAAAAACTCTTCCCTGGAACTCGCCAGGTCGGCTTTGGTCCAGTTGCCCGCGGGCTTGTAGTTCGGATCGTGGTAAACCCACAGTTGTCCTCGATCGGCATGCACCAGAATAGGGGCGCTGGTAGTGCAATCGTACATCTCGTTGTCTACGGTAAACGTCAGATGCTTGCCGTCCACGACGCCCACTTGCACGAACGGACGTTCGTTCACTGGATCGGTGGAGAAGAAGTAACCGCCGCGTCCGGGAATGTAGAACATGGCGTATCGCCCAGCTACATCTGCGCCCGCGCCGGATGGCGTCGCCTGCTGTCCCTTGATGAAGACTCTGAGATCGGCAAACCGAATCTGCGCCGAGGCGGCCACGCCATCGTTCACGCCTCCCCGTTGGCCGATAATAATCTGGACTGTATCAGTGAGGGTCTGTCCTAACCCGGGATCCGAGGGAATTGGAATAGGGAACCCTTGGCCCGAGCTGAGCAACGGCGACTCCAGCTTGGCAGACAGCGTGGGTGTCGGCTTGCCGCCGTCCGCATTCGGGAAGCGCGTAGCGAAATCCGTGGTGGCGGGTTTCGCGGTGATCCGAAAGTTCTCACCGTCTGGAGTGCGTGCTACTTCCAGCTCATAGGCGAAGACCGCCAGATTGTTTTCATCGCGAAAGATCCGGTAAAAGCTGTCGCCGGAAGCGGGGGCTAAACTGGTTTTCAAGGCCACCGGCGTGCCGTTATCGGAACGGGTGACGATGGAAACCTGGGTGCCATTGCTCAGAGACACACGGGATGAAACCTGGGCGTAAACCGAAACGGCGACGGCCAGGATGCATAAGATGCGCATTTAATCGACCGCCAGCGCTTGGCGCACCGCTTGGACCGGCATATCTTTCCAGTGCCGGCTCAGATTGTCTATGCTCATGAAGGATCGCGGTTCCATTCGATCGATATAAAGATGGCCGTGCAAGTGATCGATCTCATGCTGCAGAATGCGCGCATACCAACCCTGCGCCTCCACGCGTTGCGGCTGGCCACGCTCATCCCAATATTCGACGGCCACTTGCCGCGAACGTTTCACCAGAGCGCTGAATCCGCCCAGGCTGAGGCAGCCTTCGAAGAATTCCACCTGCTGTTCCGATTGATGGACGATGCGAGGGTTGATGAGGACTTGAAAAGATACCGCTTGGCGCTCTCGTTCCGCCAGACGGTCGGCCGCGATGTCCTTGGAGTATTCGGGGCGGTCTTCAATAACCGCGAGTTGGAGCGGCAAACCGACTTGAGGCGCCGCCAGCCCAACGCCGGGAGCGTCGCGCATGGTTTCATGCATCCAAACGATGAGTTGCTGCGTTTCCGGGAGCGCGATCTCTTCCTGCAATAAAGGACGGGCGCGTTGTCGCAAAACGGGCTCGCCTACCTGGACGATCTTCAGCCGCACGTTATGATTCTAGCGGCGGTCAAGGTCCGCCTGCTGACCGCGGCCGGGAATGGAAGGTTTAAGCGCCGGGAGCGGTAGTGGGAGCGGGTGTGCCTGCCATAATCGCGGTCACCGCGGTGAGCACGTTCGCGATGCTGGTGGCTATCTGGGGCAGCGTGAAGCCGGAAGCGGCAGCCAGGAACCCGGCCATGAGCGCGTACTCCATGAGATCTTGTCCATGGTTGTCTTTCCAGATCTTCAGTTTCAAGCTAGTCTCTATGATTTTGGTCATTTAGCTTTTCCTCCTCAGCACGTCATGATTCTCGCAGCCGGCCCTGATCCATCAAAGGCCCGAATGTACTGATTTTGTTGTGTCGGCAGGCCCATCCTGGTTTGAGCCGGCGGGACTAGATCACGATCCACCAATCGCTCACTTCAGCCTAGTATTGCGGTACTAAGGGAGTGCGGGAAACACAGGAAATGCAAGGGATACAGGGAATACGAGGAATACAAGTGAAGACGAGGAATGCGGCGGAGCTGGAATGAGGTACTAATTCTCCGAAGGCCTCCCGATGTGTCGACGATGAGAGTCCGCTCCGGTGCTTGCGAGTCAGGCAGCGCATCCGCCTTGGGTGGGCCCCGAAGGCACCAATAGCAAAACGCTAACGAGGCGCGTCCACCCATTTCTCCATTCCATTTACGTTCCGCAGCGCCTCCGGCCGCACGGCTATTCCCTCCGGGATCCACCAGCAGGTTGCATAACGGCCGGGTTTGCAGCCGTCGGCTGGATTTCCCAGCAGTTGCCGTGTCAGCTCATCTAACGCGTCAAGACGTGTGGCTGCCACCACAGCCATATTGTGATCAGAGTGGCTGAGGCGAATGAGGTAAATCAGCCGCAGATATTTGGGTCGGCGAAATAAAGGAACAATCGGTTGCAACTGAGGTTCCGTTTTGCCGTCTTTGAAAACCTCGGCGGAACGAAATTCCACTCGCACCCGCCCTCTCTTCTGATCGACAGCGGCATAGTGCGCGACCTCATAGCCCACGAAGTCCGTATCCGCGGATAGCGTCACGGTACTGCCGCTGGTTTGTTGTGCGAGGGATTTGAGGACGTACCCGCCAGATTTGAGAATGGGTGTGACCGCCGTCAACCGCCATCCACCCTGGATGTCGATGTAGTCACTGTTCTTGAGAGGCGGTACGGGCAAGCGAGCCGTCCGCGGCGCGCAGCTAGAGAGAAACGTCAGCAGTACGACGTAAATAACCGGAGATCTATGCACCCACTTGCTCAAGAACGAACCGCTGCAACCGGAATACCAGTGTCAAGTGCGGCAGCCATAGGCAGATACGGCGTCCGGAATGTGATTATCACGCGCAGGTGCGCCGCAATTTCTCGCCCGGGGGCAACGAAAAGAGCTCCTTTTGCGTCTCCCCATGGAGTGCAGAAAGGGCTTGTTGCCGCATTGGTCTCGCTTGGCTTGACCTGGAGCGCCTGGGCGCAAGTGGATACAGACAATCCACCGGCACCGCCGGACAGCCAACAGCCCGCGCCCGCCAGTGACCGAAGCGTTAGCCTGCGGGAGATTATCCCGAACCTGGTGGACGACCAAAAGCAGATCTGGACGTTCCCGGCGCGCTTGACCCACGATCACTATTGGATTCCGACGCTGGCGGTCATCGCCCTGACGGCGGGATTGGTGGTGGCCGATCCCTGGACGGACAAGCCTTTTGCGACAACCAATGCATTTCATGGGTTTAACTCGGTATTTAACTCCACCGCCACATCCGCCGGGATCGCGGCTATGCCCCTATCTCTTTACGCAGTCGGGCTTCTGAGGAAGGATTCCTACGCGGCCCATACAGCTTTGCTCGCCGGTGAGGCCGTTGCCGATAGTGAAGTGGTGGCCACCGCTCTGAAGACTTTGACTCGCAGGGAGCGTCCGGGATATATTCCGTCCACCGGCAATTTCGCAGATTCCTGGTTTGAAGGCCCGGGAGGCGTGGGAGTGGGGCATGGAGGCTTTCCTTCGGGCCATGCTATCGCGGCGTTTTCGGTGGCGACCGTGATCTCGCGCCGCTATGGAAAGACGCATCGCTGGGTTCCCTATGCGGCTTATGGATTGGCGGCCACCATCGGATTCTCGCGAGTGACCACGCTGGCACATTTTCCGTCGGACGTGTTTCTGGGCGCGGCGTTGGGTTATTCGGTAAGCCGATTCGCGGTTCTGCGTTAAGGTAAAGCGTGATCGTTCGGCTGGCGCAATCCTCCGCTGAGGTTGCCGCAGTGCGGGACCTATGGCTCGAATATTGGGAATCGATTGGGCTGCCGCTGGATTTTCAGGGCTTCGGCGAAGAGCGGAACGGTCTGCCGGGTGTGTATGGCGCCGCGGGCGGAGCGTTGCTGCTCGCTCTCTACAAGGATCAGCCGGCCGGGACGATCGCTCTGCGGCGTCTGGACGCTAACTCGGGCGAGGTGAAGCGGCTGTACTTGCGTCCCAACTATCGCGGACATGGACTGGGGAAGTGCCTTTTGGAAGCGGTAATCGAGCGTGCCAGAGCAGCTCAATACGAGTGCTTGTATGCCGATACTCTTCCAAGCATGAAGGAAGCCTTGAGTCTTTACGCCAGCCTTGGATTTGAGCGAGCGGAAGCCTATTCCAATACTCCAACTCCCGGTGCGATCTATTTGAAATTGCGTCTAGTTAGTCCAAACGCTCCGCCAGCCTGAGGCGCTCTCTAAAGCTTTACCCTAATCCGCCGATTTTATGGATGTGGGCGGACTGTATCTTGAATCTCGTCTGGAGTTTCTTCGCGCGAGCCAGAACCCGGATGGCGGGTGGAGCTACTTTCCGGGCAAGGGGTCCTGGCTGGAACCCACCACTTACGCTATGTTGGCCCTGCATGGGACCGGATCGGACCCAGCTTTAGATCGAGCGTGGAAGCTGGTGCGCTCGTGGCAGCGGGCCGACGGTAGTTTCCGGCCCAGCGGGGAAGTAAACGACGGAACCTGGGTGACGGCGCACGCGGTGACTTTGGCGAGCGTCCGTGGCGTCGATGACGCGAGTGTTCGCGCCTCGGTGGATTGGTTGCTGCGCGTGGTGGGCGCGGAGCACAACATGTGGACGCGCACCGGATCGTTCCTCCACCTGATCAAGGCCAGATTGGATGTTTCGCACGAAGGCTGGCCGTGGCGCGAAGGGAATGCGACGTGGATTGAGCCGACGGCGCATACGCTAGTGGCATTGAAAAAAGTAGCCAGCCGTTACCGCACTCGGGAAGTGGAACAACGGGTTCGGGATGGCGAGGAACTGATCCTGAGCCGCCGCTGCACCGATGGCGGTTGGAATTACGGGACTCCCAACATGCTGTATTTCGATCTACCTTCGTATCCGGAGACCACGGCGCTGGCCCTATTGGGGCTGGACGGCGTCAGCGACCCGGCGGTAGGTCAAGGACTGGACGTTGCCAAGAAATTCCATGCCGAGACCAAATCTTCGTTGGGGAAAGCCTGGCTCCAGATCGCGCTGCGCTGTCATGGCAAGGACATCGCGGAGCCCTTGGAAAGCGCGTTGACCTCGCACGACGTGATGCTGGCGTCACTCGAAACGCTTGGACATCCGGAAGGGAACCACAAATTGTTCCATGTGGGAGGACGGGCATGACCCGGCGCAAGTTCGCTTTGCTCTCCGGTGCGGCTATTGTCGGAGGCTACGGAGGCATCCAGGCTCAGAAGCTGCAGAAGCCGCCGAAGCTGCCGGACGGGCCGGCGGGAAATTCGGCGGTAGCGATTATCCGAGCGCGATCCTATTCCGATGACTTGGTCAGCCGCATGCTGGAAGGCATCCGGCAATGCGGTCTCGATGTTCGCGGCAAGCGCGTCTTGCTGAAACCCAACTTGGTCGAGTTTGACCCGGCTACCGTGATCAATACGAATGCCACGGTAATCGCCGCGGCGGTGGAAGTATTTCACCGGTTAGGCGCGGCGGAAGTGAAAATCGGGGAAGGGCCGGGGCATCGGCGCGACACGCTGGACATGGCCGACGACGCGCGCTATCGCGCACTGATACCGAAGTTCGAGAGCATCTTCACCGATTTGAATCGCGACGACGTATCGCCCGTGAAGGGCTTCGGAGGCGAGGAAGATTTTTACTTCCCCAACACCGTGCTGGGCGCTGACCTGATCGTATCGCTCGCCAAGATGAAAACGCATCATTGGGCGGGTGCCACACTCTCGATGAAGAATTTCTTTGGAGTAGTGCCGGGATCCGTGTATGGATGGCCGAAGAACAAGCTGCACTATTACGGGATTCCGGAATCGATCGTGGCGCTGAATCGCCAGTTCGGGCGAAAAGCTTTTGCGATCGTGGACGGCGTGATCGGGATGGAAGGAAACGGGCCCATCCAGGGCACACCCAAGCCGGCTGGCGTACTGGTGATGGGCAGCGACCTGGTGGCCGTGGATTCTACCTGCTGTCGCGTCATGGGCATCGACCCCGAGAAGGTAAGTTACCTCCGCATGGCGGCGGACCTGGGTCATGTGCGTCCCGAGCGCATCGACCAGCGCGGCGAGACCATCGCATCGGTTCGCACCAACTTTGAGCTGACGCACGACTTCAAAGACCTGCGGCTAGGGTAATGCTCGCCCTGTCGACGCTGGAGGCCGCGTTCGCACGTCTCGCTGAGAGGAAAACACTCGCGATCGTGATCGCGGGTTTGCTACCTCTGGCGGCCCGAGCTCTCCTGCTTCCGATCCTGCCGGTGCCAAAGCCCGCGAATCAAGATGAATTCAGCTATCTGCTAGCGAGCGATACCTTCGCCTCAGGACGGCTTGCCAATCCGACGCCCCCGTTCGCGGAACATTTCGAGACCATGCAAGAAATGATTCGGCCGAAGTACGCATCGAAGTATCCGCCGCTTTCGGGTCTGGCAATGGCGGCCGGCCAGAAGCTAACGGGTCAGCCTTGGGTGGGCGTGTGGCTAAGCATGGGAGTGCTATGCGCGGTGCTGTGCTGGGCGCTGCAGGGATGGCTTCCGCCCGTGTGGGCGCTGGCGGGGACTTTGATCGCGGTGCTGCATATCGGAATCGTGAGTTACTGGACCGAGAGCTATTGGGGTGGCACTTGGGCGGCCATTGGGGGAGCGTTGTTGATTGGCGCCCTTCCACGCTTGATCCAGCGGCCGAGCGCCTCGATTGCGATCATCTTTGCCTTGGGACTTGCCATCCTCGCGAATACGCGGCCGTTCGAGGGGTTGGTGTTCGGCATCGTTGCGGTGGGATACTTGGTTCTCCAATGGCTGGATTGCAGGGCCCCCATCGGCACAGTGTTGCGACGCGCGGTCTTGCCTATGGCGCTGCTGCTGATTCCGGTGGCGGCCTGGATGGGCTACTACAACGTTCAAGTGACCGGGCACGCGCTGGCGCTGCCCTACGTGGTGCACGATCATCAATACGCACTGGTTGAGCCGGTTTTGTGGGAGACTCGCGTGCGTCCCTCGCCCGCGTACAGCAATATCTTCTTGCGGGATTTTTGGCAAGCGGATCGCGATGCAAAGCTACGCGCCCACCATCAGATCCTGGAGGGGCACGCCTTGGATCTTGTGGTGTTGGTGGGCTTCCTCGTAGGATTGCCCCTGGCTGTCTGCATGCTTCTGGTGGCGCGTCCGTTGTGGCGCGATCCGATTGCGAAGCGAGCGCTGGTGCTGGCGCTATTGGGCTACGTGGGCCCCGCGCTCGATACACGCATGTTGCCGCACTATGCCGCCGCCGAAGCGGTGTTTGCCTACATCCTCGCCGCATGCGCGCTGCGCGCCCTGAGAAATGCTTGGCCCGGTGTAGAAGGCCGCTATCTGATGTGGGGCGCACTGGTGGTCTTCGCGCTGCCCACTGGATTAGGGCTGCTTGCTCCCGCTAACCGCTGCCTGATCGGCATCCCGGAATATCTGGAAGCCCATCACGCGGTGATTGAGACACAGCTCCAAAAGCAGCCGGGCGAACACCTGGTGCTGGTGCATTATGGCCCGGCGGCGATGGCCGCGGTGAAGAACCACCAGATTTACGAAGAACTGGTCTACAACCACGCCGACATCGACGGATCGAAAGTGATCTGGGCAAGGTCTCTCGGTGCGGACAAGGACGCGGAATTGATCCGGCATTATCCGAATCGCGAGGTTTGGGTGGTGGACGAAGATTCCGGCGTTACTCTCAGCCATCAGTCGTTCGGTTCCAGGATGTCGAATGTGCGCTTGGGCGTATCGATGACGCCCACCTGGTGATAGCTGGACCGAAGGTATGCCTCGAGATTGTGGAAGCGTAAGCGCGAGGGATCGCTTGAAGGCCAGATTTCCAGCAACTCCTTCTCATCGAAATTGAAGTAGAGGACCCTGGCGGGCGGGTTTTCTCGGAGTTCAGCGAGAACGGCGGCTTCGTCTTGGTCGCCCATCATGCCCGGCTGCAAGTAAGAGTAACGAGTCTGGTTCTGGCTGAGCGTCAAGAAGCTTGCCATCGGCAGGTAGGGAAACACGAAGAGGGTGGAACCCGAGGGAACTTCACGCTGCAGGCCGCGCACGAAGGTGACGTCTTCCCGCGGCACCCGGATGGCGCCCACGTTGGTCGCAATCGATGTCTCGGATGAATGCTGCGCCATGGCGTTCCATGCGAACACGACAACCACTAAAGTAGCCGCGGCGAACAGGGTATTGCGAAGCTCCGGCCAGGGAATAGAGGCTGCCAGGATGGCCGTCAGCGCATAGAACATCGGGGCCGCGTAGGTAAGATGGGGGAGATCCATGCGCGGGTATGTAGAGACCACCAGAGCGATGCCGCCCAGGAACAGGAGCCGGAGAAACGGCGTTCTGCGCCACCCCGGGAAGCACAGAGCCGCGATGGGAGGCAGCAGGATGGGCACAATGATGCCAAACACCACCAGCGCCCGGATAGGGAAGTCGTAAATCGTGGCGCCCTGGAAGAATTGCGAGTAGCCGCGGCCGAACAGGGTTCCGTAAAGCAGGTAGTTGGCGCCTGAGTAGTGCGCACTGTTCCAGAGGAATTGTCCAAACATCGGTAACAGTCCCCCTTGGATGGTTAGAACTCCAGCGCAACAGAGGGAAACCGCCGCGCAGCCTGCCAGGTACATTCCGAGATTCGCCCGGTCTTCGACCCAAAGCCAGATCAGTATGACGATGCCCACTAGGGCGACCGGCGGCGTGGTCCATGCGGCAAACGCCGCGCAGCAACCGGCGGCGAAAGCGGCGTAGCGTCGCGGCTCGGAAGCGCAAATCGTGATCGCCAGCGTAGCCAGCGCTGCGCTGTCCCAACGGTGCGAAGGAATGGTGATTCCTTGGCTGGCCGTTTCCAGGATCACCAGCACACCCGCGGTCCAAGCCGCGTACGCCACGCTGAGTTGGCGCGATATCAGCCAGAAAACGCAGGTTGCCAAGATTGCGAGATCGAGCGTCAGGATGGCGCGCGACGCGGCCAGGGTCATTCCGAATAGGCGCAAGGCCAGCGCTTGGAGCCAAAACGTGCCGGGCCCCATCAGAATGAAGAAATCACGGTAGGGGACTTGCCCGTTGAGGATCCTGCGGGAGCCGTCGACGTAGATACCTTCGTCGAAAGTGAACGAGAACCGGCGGTCGATCATCCACCACAGCCAGAGGCAGTTGAGGAGGAACACGATTACCGCGCCGGTTCGGCGTAAGTCCCATCGCATCTGATGGATTGATCGGCGGGGACTTCGGACCGGAATAGGCGCTATAGTTCACCCTGATAGCCGACGAAATAGGACTGTGGGACCCTCCGCACAGAAATGGCAGCGCTGGTTCGGGCCGATGCCGGGACGGCGCGAGGCGCATGCCATGGCCTGGGTGGCGCTGGTGATCGGCGTGGTTTTGTGCGGCGTTTCGCTCCTGCTGGGTTTTGAGGGCAGGACCTTCCTGGGACGGCCGCTGGGTGGCGATTTCGTCGAGTTCTACACCATCGGAAAGATTCTCAACAATTATGCGCCGGCCCGGATTTACGATCTTCGGCTGGCTGTGGGGCTGCAGCACGCGACGCTTCCCTCCATGCCGGAGACTCAGATGCTGGTGTTTGGGCAGGCGCCTTTCATCGCATGGCTGTTCCGGCCGTTCGCGCTGCTGCCCTATGTGTGGGCCTACATAGCGTGGCTGGGATTCTCCGCGGGTCTTTATATCGCGGGCCTCGCGGTTTTGTTTCGGACGGTGCAGCTGAATGCGCAAGACCGCAAAACCGGCTTTCTGCTGGCGCTGTCCTCGACGCCGTTTCTGTTTGAGACCTGGATTGGCGGACAAATGTCGGTGGTGGTTTTCGCGATCTGGGTGCTGTTCTTCTGGTGCCTGGAGAATGATCGGCGATTCCTGGCTGGTTGTGTCCTGGCGCTGTGCCTGTTCAAGCCGACCCTGGTGGCGCTTCCAGTGTTGATGTTGCTGGTGGGCCGCCGCTGGCGCGTGCTGGGTGGGTTCACTGCCGGCGGGATAGCCATGGCGCTGCTTTCCGCGGCCACGGTTGGCCTGGAGGGTTGCCGCGCCTGGTTTGCCGCGTTGGCGATGAACGGGAATGTCGTGGCGAAGACGGGCGAAGTTTGGAATCAGGCCAAAGATGCCGGCATACTGGCGTTCTTCGAGCTATTGCCCGGTAATCAGGCGCTGGCGGCTGTTGCCGCCATTTTAGTGGCCGTTGCCGCAGTGGGTTGGCTGGGACGGGCGTGGTGGCGATCGGATGGCGAGGATAGGCCGCTGTGGGCCGCTACCCTTTGTTTCACGCTGGTGGTAAGCCCCTACTCGCCGATTTACGACACCATCCTGATGGTAGTGGCGTTGGCATTGGTTGCGTCGCAGTTGCCGGCGGTTTGGCTCTTGCTGCTGTACATGATTCCGTGGGTAACTCAATCATTCGCTGAGTTCTTACACCTTCAATTGATGACCCTGGGATTGGCAGGATTCGGAATTTGGGCGTTGCGGCTTTCAGGAGAACGCAGCGAAATAGCTGGAAAAGCTGGTGTGACCCATTCTAAACCCAGGCAGGAAGAAAGTACTATGACAGGGCCTGTACAAGGGCGAGTGACGGGGCGATTTCAGGTGCGTTCTAGGGGCTTACCCTGATTTAACGTACCGGGTTGGGGTGATACTTTACCAATAGCGAAGGACGAATCCATCGCAAGGGAGAGGAGAGAGACTATGACACGGATTAAAAATTTTGTTTTGAAACTGCAGGTGCTGAAGGATACTCGAGGCCAGGACCTGATCGAGTACGCGTTGATGGCTGGTTTCGTCGCGGTTGCCGCGGGCGCGATTATGCCTGGCGTTTCTTCCAGCATCAGCACCATTTTCAGCAAGGTTTCCAGTGTGATGACCGCTGCTGCGAGCTAAAACTCAACTTCTGGTGGGTAGGCGGGGAGATTACCCTCTTCTTCGCCTATCCTCCATAACCCACTCATCTAAACCCCGCTGGAACTGAGTACTCCGTCGCCAAGCGGATCTAATGCGCCAGCGCACCGGCCGGATTCTCCATTGCCGCGAATCCGGTGAAGTTACCTTCCTTATCCGCCTCTATTTCTTCCGCCGGTCCCACAATTTCCAGTGTCGAATTCTCGACGATTTTGCCCTTCAGATTCTCGCTGAACTTAAGAAATCCCAGTTCCATCGTATTTTTGATCCAACCATAGGTCACTTCCGACGGATCCAAGCGCCCAACCACCGTGGAAATGCGCTCCAAACACTCCCGATCGCTTGGGAAATGAATCGGCGTGCGGATCTCGGTGGGAGTGTTCGCGGTCAACGAGTTAATGAGCGTGGCCTCCCAGTCGATTTTCTCGAGCAGCCGGTCATGCACCACGTCCGCCATGCCCAGGCCCATCCCGTTGCCATAGGTGTGGGGACTCAGATCGCGGATGAAGATGCGCTCCATGCGCGGCTCACCGTCCCAGGGATTGGATTCGCCATGGACACTACGGTTGACTATTTTGGAATCCATGCCGGAGCCGCTGATATTCTTGCCGATTTCATCCACAATCAGAACGTCGAGCGGGAAGGGAAGGCGGCCCATCCAACTCCGAGCCTCAAGCAGCAGTTCTTCGTCGGTTCGCTCCATTTCGTTGGCCAGCACCGCGAGCAGACGTCCGGTGTTGTGATTGGCGTCCTCCAGGATGGCCAAGCCGCCGAGTATCTTGCCTGAAGCCACCACCTGGCATCCGACAGTGCGGATGACGTGCTCCAGGCCGAGCTTGTAGGCGTAGGTGTGATAACGCTGCGCGCCGGCGAACTTGCCCAGCCCGATAGCGGTCATTTTGAATAGTCCGCTTTCGAGCTTGCCCGAGAAATCGGTGTGCCATTTGACGCGGCCGATCACCATGACGCCGTCGCTCTCAAAGGCGCTGCGGTCCATAAACGTCTCGATGCCATCGGGCGTGCGGCCGGTGGAAACCACTTCCAGGGAGCTGACCACCGGACAGCCCATGGTGGCTTCCACAATGCCAAAGTGCGCGAGCACATCGGCCTGGCCTTCGGCGGTTGCGCTGCCGTGGCTGCCCATGGAGGGAAAGATGAATGGCCGGCAGCCCTGCGATTTCCAGTAGTCCACAGCCGCGCGAGTGATGGTGGCGATGTTGGCAATGCCGCGGCTGCCTACGCCGAGCGCTACTCGCGCTTTTGGGGGCACACGCGACGCGAATTGACGCGCATCGAGCTGGCGCAAAACCTCGCCGCGAATGTCGGATAGGGAGTGATCGGGAAAGTGTTGGCGGACGGGGAGCATCCTAGGTAACAAACCAGGTAACACACCAGGTAGCGCACCAGAAAGCGGCATGTTTTCAGGATACAGTTTTGCGCTTCTTACGGCTTGGCTTCCCGAAATCGTGCTGGTGCTTCTCCATCCAGACACGGGCTCCGTGGAAAGCGACGCCCTCCGATTGCAACCGCAGACGTTGCTCGAAGCCGTTTTCGCCCGGGAGCGAGATCTTGCCGCCGGCGCCCACCACGCGATGCCACGGCAGCCCGCGTGAGTTTCGGAGCGCCCAGACTACTTGACGGGCGCAACCTGGAAAACCCGCCGCGCCTGCGACCTCGCCATACGTGGAGACTTTGCCCTTCGGTATCTTCCGAATGGTGTCGCGGATGATTTCAAGCACGATACCAGCTCAGCGTGCGACGCAGGCCCTCCTCGAGCGAATATTGCGGATGGTGGCCCAGATCGCGGCGAGCGGCGGTGGTGTCGGCTTGCGAATCGCGGACGTCGCCCTCGCGCGGCGGTCCGTAGTTCGGCGGCAGGCTCACCCCTTCGATCTTTTGCAGCAGATCCCAGATGTAGTTGAGCGAGTACCGGTTCCCATTTCCGGCGTTGTAGACTTGGCCGGCCACGCCTGGGGCGCTAGCAGCTTTCAAACACAGCGCCGCAACGTCCTGGACGTAGGTGAAGTCGCGCGTCTGTTCCCCGTCTCCGAAGATGGTGGGTGATGTACGTTCGATCAACGCTTTCAAAAATAGCGACAGCACGCCCGAGTAAGGGCTGGTGGGATCTTGCCGCTCGCCATAAACATTGAAGAATCGCAGAGCCACGGTTTCCAAACCGAAGCACGAATGGAAGACGCTGGCATAATGCTCGCCCATCAGTTTTTGCGCCGCGTATGGGGATTTGGGGCGCGGCAGCATGGTCTCTACCTTCGGCAAAACATCGGTGTCGCCGTAGGCCGACGAGGACGCGGCATAGACCACACGCCGGACTTTAGCGTCGACGCAAGCGCGCAAGACGTTGAAGGTACCATCGATGTTCACTTCATGCGAAGGAACCGGGTCCTGAATCGAACGCGGAACGGATGGAATGGCGGCCAGGTGAAACACTACATCGGCGCCGCGAATGGCGGACGTGACAGCAGCAGCGTCGCGGATGTCGGATTGGTCCCATTCGATGCCAGAACGTACTTCCGCCAGGTTCGCCTCATGGCCCGTGAGCAAGTTATCGATGACGCGCACCTGGCTGTCGCCTGGCGTGAGCAGAGCGCGCACCAGGGAGGAGCCGATGAAGCCGGCGCCGCCGGTCACGACGTAACGTGTCATCTGATCAGTCGGGCTGTTTGGTGGCGACGGCGACCAGCGACAAACCAGGCCAGGGGAACACACCATCGAAATGCCGCCAGAACCAGACGGTTTTGTCGAAGGTCTTCAGCATTACTTTGCTGATGCGTTTTCTGCGCAGCACATTTCCGGATAACCACCAGCCCACGGTAGCAATTTTGTTCATTTGCTGCATGCCTTGAACAGATAGGCCGTTTTGTTCCAAAAGCGCGCGAAGCTGAGGCTGGGAGAAGCGGCGGCGATGTCCTAACGCCTTGTCGAGGTTGTTAAAGAGCGCTGGACTTTGAGGCACAAGGATGATGAATGACCCACCGGGTTTTAGGATGCTAGCCGCGGAGTGGATTACCGCAGCGGGATCTTGGACATATTCCAAAACATTCACGCAGAGGACCGTATCGAACGGGCCTTCCACGCGTTGATAGTCGTCCGGGCATTCCGGATTGAGCTGCAAAACCGAAACATTGGGCGTGCGTAAAAATCGATTGCGGAGCGAATGCAGATACAGAGGATCTTTTTCCGCCACCACGTAGTGCACCCTGCGGCCCATCAGATGGCTGGCGACATTTCCGATGCCGGCGCCGAGTTCGAGCACCGTGTCACGGAGGTGAGGGCGCAACACGCGAGCCAGCCAGTTCAAGTACTGAGGCGTACCGGTGAGGTTGTTGAGAAAAGCGCGGCCGTACGGCTCGGTGTACAAATCGTCGATCAGCCAAAAGCGAAAAATCACTCCCAGGGCCTTCACGCCATCCTTCCAACCGATCTTTTTACCCTCTTCGTAGGTGCGGCCGTGATAGCTGATGGGCACTTCGTAAATGCGCAGTTTGCGCTTGGCGCACTTCATGGTGATTTCCGGTTCGAACCCGAAGCGGTCCGACCGGATGGGAATGCTCTTGAGCAGATCCGTGCGGAAAACTTTGTAGCACGTCTCCATGTCGGTCAGGTTCAGGTTGCAGAACATGTTCGACAGCAGCGTGAGAGTCTTATTGATCATCGAATGCCAGAAGGGCAGGATGCGGGTCTGCTCGCGCACCAGATAACGCGAACCGAAGACTGCGTCGGCATGGCCGGTGAGCAATGGACGGAGCAGCGTGGGGTATTCGGATGGATCGTATTCCAGGTCGGCGTCCTGAACCAGACAGAAGTCGCCCTGGGCCTCTCGGATCGCGGTGCGCACGGCTGCGCCTTTGCCCTCGTTCACTTTCTTGCGGAACAGCCGGATCGATGGTTCCTGGGCGGCCAGGCGGTCCAGGATTTCCGACGTGCCATCGGTGGAGCAATCGTCGACGATGATGAGTTCGCGCTCCATATTCTCAGGTAGAGGCGCGTTCAAAACCTGAGCCAGGCTGCGCTCCACCATGGTGCGTTCGTTATAGACAGGGATCAGGATGGAGAGGCGCAACTTATCTAGTATAAGCGGCCCGTACAGCGAAAGAGCCGCCCTCGCACAAAACGCGTGCGGAAAGGCGGCTCTCTTCCGAGGAATGATCAGAGCAAGTTATCGTTTTACAGTTTCTTTGTGCTGCTCGTGCTGCGCACCATCCGATTGCATCCGAGCCCATTCGTCGGCTTGCTTCTGCGCTTCATCCTTGGAGATGCCGTAGCGTTCTTGGATGCGGCCGACCAACTGGTCTTTCTTTCCGGCGATCTGGTCCCAGTCGCTGTCCGTGAGCTTGCCCCATTGTTCGCGAGCCTTGCCCTTCACCTGTTTCCAGTTACCTTCAATTCTGTCCCAATTCATAGGGGTCTATTTCTCCTTCAGCCTTGCTGGTGCAAGAGGGCAGCCACTTGGGAGACAGCTTAACTGGCTGATTCGGAACAAGATCACTAACAGGTAACGCTGAAAAACTCACGGGCGCCTCGGTGGGGCCGCTCGACGAGCGGATAGAAAAATTTCCGATCTCGTGATACCAGTAGAGATTGGCCCCTATCTTTGAAACCAACCTGCCGGGCGTGGAACTTTATGCTCGCGGCAAAGTTCGTGACGTTTATTCCGCCGGCGAACACCTGGTGATCGTCGCGACCGATCGCTTGTCGGCATTCGACTACGTGCTGCCAACGCCCATTCGCGACAAGGGCAGGGTGCTTACCGCAATGACGCTGTTCTGGCTGGAACAATTGCGCGACATCGTTCCCAATCACTTCGTGTCGGCGGATGTCTCCGATTATCCTCGGGAGTTCCATGCCTATCGGGATCAACTGGAAGGACGGTCGATGCTGGTTCACCGCGCCAAGATGGTGGAAGTGGAATGCGTGGCCCGGGGATATGTTTCGGGATCGGGGTGGAAGGACTACCGGCGCGACGGGTGCATCTGCGGTATTGAGTTACCCTCGGGATTGCGCGAGAGCGATCCGCTTCCTGAACCCATCTTCACGCCCGCATCCAAAGCGCAATCCGGCCACGACGAGAACATATCGTTCGAAACCGTCGCGGGGCAGATTGGCGAACCGTTGGCCGCGAGACTCCGCGATTTGACGCTCGCGATCTACAAGCATGCTGCGCAATATGCCGCAACCCGCGGAATCATCATCGCCGATACCAAGTTCGAATTTGGCTTTGCGGGCGATCGATTGGTACTGGCGGATGAAGTGCTTACGCCGGATTCTTCGCGCTTCTGGCCACGCGCCAGCTATCAGCCCGGCGGCCCGCAGCCGTCTTTCGACAAGCAATACGTGCGCGACTATCTGGAATCCATCCATTGGGACAAGCGTCCCCCGGCGCCCTCGTTGCCACCCGAAGTGATGGAGCGCACCAGCGAAAAATATCGCGAAGCATATCGTGTCCTGACAGGGAAAGCGCTTTGAGGCCAGAAGTTGTTTTGAGGCCGGAGAAGTTATTATGAGTTGGATCGACCTGGTGTTGGCGCTGGTGATCGCCAGTTCGGTGCTGACCGGCTTCGCGGCTGGATTCGCGCGCGTGGGCGTGGGTTTTGCCGCCCTGATCGTCGGGATGTTTTGCGGCTTCTGGTTTTATGGAATCGTGGCCGCTTACGTCATCGATTACGTCACCTCGCGCGCGATCGCAAATCTGATCGGGTTCTTCGTGATTCTGATTGCAGTTCTGATCCTGGGCGCGATCGTCGGGCGCATTCTGGCGAAATTTTTCAAATGGGTGGGGCTGTCGTGGCTGGACCGGCTGCTGGGCGGAGCCTTTGGAGTGGTGCGAGGCTTCTTGATCGCCGCCGTGATGGTGACGGTTCTGCTGGCGTTCTCGCCTTCCCCGCCGCCGCCCTCGGTGGTGGATTCCAGGTTCTTGCCCTACGTGATCAATGTTTCTGACGTGCTGGCGGCAGTGACGCCGCACGAGATCAAAGACTCCTTTTACGCCACAAAGGACAAAGTGAAGGCGGTGTGGTCCGCGCACAACACGCGCAAGCCCGGGGAGCTCCGGCACGAATGAACTTATTGATTTTCGATCTCGATGGCACGCTGATCGACTCCAAACTGGACCTGGTGCATTCCGTCAACGCCGCCCGCGCGCTGATGAATCTGGAGCCGATTTCAGAGGAACTGGTTTCCTCCTATGTCGGCAACGGTGCACCGGTGTTGATGCGCCGCGCGCTCGGCCCCGAGGCCAGCGAAGCGGACGTGGCACGGTCGCTCGAATATTTCCTGAAGTATTATCGCGCGCACATGCTCGATAACACGCGACTGTATCCGGGTGTGCGCGAGGCGCTGGATCGGTTGCTGGAAGGCGGCGCGAAGATGGCGGTGCTCACCAATAAACCGGTACGGTTCAGCCGTTCCATCGTGGAGGGATTGGGGCTCACACAGCATTTTTTCCAAGTCTACGGAGGCAACAGCTTCGACCAGAAGAAGCCAGATCCGATTGGAATTGAAACGCTGCTGGGCGAGAGCGGCGCCACGCGCGAGCGCACCATCATGGTGGGAGACAGCTATGTCGACATTCGAACCGCCCGCAACGCCCGGGTAGTGGCTTGCGGCGTTTCATACGGGTTTCAGCCGGAAACTTTCGTGGACGAGCCGCCGGATCTGATGGTGGACAATATGGTGCAGTTGGCCGATTACGTCCTCAGCCCTTCACAACCCCTGGGTTAGCCGCTGAGTTGAATTCGGCGAGCCTCTGCAGCTTGGCCCAGGCGGCGCCGGAATCGATGGATTCGGCGGCCCGTTTCATTGCGGCGAGCGGGCTATCGGCGAGTCCGGTGGCCATCAGCGCGGCGGCGCTATTGACGAGCACGATGTCCCGCTGAGCGCCGTGCCGGCCTTTCAAAACCGCCGTGGCGATTTCGGAGTTGCGCGCGCGATCGCCGCCACCGAGATCCCCGAGGTCGGCCCGCGGAACGCCAAAGTCGGCGGGCGTCCATTGGAAGGATCGTACGTCGTGGCCTATGATTTCGAACACCAGCGTGGGACCTGTGGTGGTGACTTCATCCAGCCCGTCACTACCGAAGACGACGAATGCGCGTTCCGATCCCAGCCCAGCCAGCGCCGTGGCCAGCAGTTCGGCGGTGTGGGCGGATGGCGCGCCGATCAGTTGCCGGGTGGCTCGCGCGGGATTGGTGAGGGGGCCCAGCAGGTTGAACACCGTACGCATTTTGAGCTCCAGGCGGGCGGGCTGCGCATGCTTCATGGCCGGATGAAGCAGGGGAGCGAAGAGGAATCCGATCCCGATTTCGCGGATAGCTTGGGCCACTCGCTCCGGCGGCTGCGACACGTCAACACCCAAATGTTCCAGAATATCGGCGCTGCCGCACTGCGTGGAAAACGAGCGATTGCCGTGCTTGGCCACGCGCGCTCCCGCGCCCGCCACCACGAAGGCAGCTACGGTGGAGATATTAAACGTGGAACCCGTGCCCCCGCCCGTGCCGCAGGTGTCGAGCAGCGGCTCGGGCTCCACGCAGGCATCGATTCGAATGGTCTTCTCGCGCATGGCTCGCGCGAAACCGAGCAACTCGTCAGGCGTCTCGCCCTTCATTCGCAGGCCCATCAGGAAGGCGGAAATTTGTGGCGTGCTGGCCGATCCGCTCAAAATAGTCAGCATGGCTTCCTGAGCTTCGCTGGCCGACAGATCCTCGCTGGCGGCAATTTTGTGAAGAAACGGCAAGAGCATGGCAGGCTTTGGATTCACGTTACCATGAGCACAGGGATCGAATTCATGAGGCTCGCGGCTATTGCGGTTGTGTTGACCATTCCAAGCCTTTACGCCCAGGAGCGTCAGCGCCCGCCCGCTGGTCCCACACAGGAAGCCGGTGCCCAGACAGCTCCCGCTCCGGCGCCCGCTCCAACTACACCTCCCGTGGAAACTATTTCCAAGACCAGCCATTCGATTCAGGTCAAGGGAAAGACGTTGGCCTACACCGCGACGGCCGGTACCTTAGTTCTGAAGAAAGACGACAAGCCTTGGGCCAGCATGTTCTATGTCGCTTACACGCGCGATGACGCGCAGGACGCGGCCGGGCGGCCGATTACATTCGCCTTCAATGGCGGCCCGGGATCGTCGTCGGTGTGGTTGCACATGGGGGCGTTAGGACCGAAGCGCGTGGAAATGGGTCCGGATGGCGAGCAGCCCAAACCGCCTTATCGGCTGGTGGACAATGACGACACCGCGCTCGAATTCACCGACTTGGTGTTTATCGACCCAGTGACCACGGGGTTCAGCCGCGCCGCGCCCGGCGAAAAAGATACGCAATTCCACGGTTTCGACGGCGATCTGGAATCGGTGGCTGAATTCATCCGGCTCTATCTGACGCGTTTTGAGCGATGGGGTTCGCCGAAGTATCTGGCCGGCGAAAGCTATGGCACCACGCGATCCGCGGCGCTTTCCCAGTACCTGCTGGACAACGACGGGATTTACTTAAACGGCATCACATTGATTTCGACCGTGCTGAATTTTGAGACTATCTCTTTCACGCGCGGCAACGATCTTCCCTACGCGTTGTTCTTGCCCACTTACACCGCCGCTGCCTGGTATCACAAGAAGCTCCCCAAGGATCTGCAGGGAGACCTGGAGAAAGCGCTCGGCGAAGCACGCCGCTTTGCAGGCAACGAATACAGCGTGGCGCTCATGAAAGGCGACAAGCTGACGACGCCCGAGCGGACGAATGTGGTGCGTGAGATGGCTCGCTTGACGGGACTATCGGAACAGTTCATCGAAGCTTGTAATCTGCGCGTTTCAGAAACTCGGTTCACCAAAGAACTGCTGCGCGAGCAGCGCAAAACGGTGGGTAGGTACGACAGCCGGCTGGAGGGCGAGGACATCGATACAGCAGGCGAGACGCCGGACTATGACCCCAGTTATGCGTCCGTGCAAGGGGTCTATACGGCGATGTTTAACAACTATGTGCGCGCGGAATTGAAATATGAGAGCGACGCGCCTTATCAAGTGCTGACCGGGAAAGTGCAGCCGTGGAATTACGACCGCTTCCAAAACCGATACGTAAATGTCGCCGAGATGTTGCGTGAGGCCATGACCCAGAATCCCAGCCTCCGGGTGATGATCGCGAATGGCTATTACGATCTGGCGACGCCGTTTTTCGCGACTGAATATACGGTGAACCATATCGGGCTGGAGCCGGGGTTGAGCAATCACATCAGCTTGACCTACTGCGACGCCGGGCATATGCTTTACACGAAGAAGAGCTGTCTGGACGGTCTGCACGGAGCGATGGCGGACTTCTATCAGAAGTCGGTTTCAAACGGCGGGTCCGCGCCCTAGTCTCTCGCGGGAATCCAATAACACCGCTTCCTTCGGTCGCGGTTCAGAATCGGAATCCGAAACTGTTTTTCGGCTGCTGAGTCTCATCGGATGGTCTCAAATGCAACCAGGTAAGAGCGCAACAATGCAGGCAATGACAACCGGCGGCATTTTTGTCGGCGGCAGCGTCATGGCTGAGCAGATGCGCTTGCTCGATTGGTCTCGCACTCCGTTGGGGCCAGCCGAAACATGGCCGCAATCGCTCAAGACCACGGTGTCCACCTGCCTGGACTCGAAGTTTGCGATCGTCGTTTGGTGGGGCCCGGAGCTGGTCACTTTTTACAACGACGGGTACATGCGGATTATCGGCAATAAGCATCCCCATGCGCTCGGTTTGCGAGCGATCGAGCTATGGCCGGAAATCTGGCACATTATCGGACCGATGCTGGAAGGCGTCATGCAGCGCAGCGAAGCTACCTGGTCTGAGAATCTGCTGCTAGAACTGGAACGCAGCGGCTACCCGGAGGAGTGCTACTTCACGTTTTCCTATAGCCCGATTCGCGATGAATCGGGTGGCGTGGGGGGCGTGTTCACACCGGTGCAGGAGACCACCAGTCAGGTGATCGGGGAGCGGCGTTTGCGCACGCTGCGCGATTTGGCGGAAGGAGCACGCGCCGCGAATGCTCAAAGCAGCGAGGAAGTGTGCCGGTTGGCAAGCCAGACGCTGTCGAAGAATCTCCACGATATTCCTTTTGCCGCTTTCTATCTCTTTTCCGAGAATGGCAAGGAGGCTCGACTAGCCGGGACGTCGGGGGTCGCGTCCAGAACGGCGCTCCTTCCCGAACTCGTGCGGTTGGATGAATCTGCCGCACAGTGGCCGTTCGCCAGCGCCCTACAAAGCACGGAAACAGAGGTGATCCAGATTCCCGGGGAGCTTGAGAACGTCCCCTGTGGAGCTTGGCCCGTGCCACCCCGGGCGGCGCTTGCAATCCCGATCTCGCCGGCGGGGCAGCACATCGGTTTCGCTCTGCTTGCCATCAATCCGCGCAAGCAGCTGGATGAGGAATACAGCGGCTTTCTTTCGCTGGTCGGCGGCCACGTTACCACAGCCATCGCCGAGGCCCGCGCTTTGGAAGACGAGCGCAAGCGCGCTCACGCTCTGGCGGAGCTGGATAAGGCGAAGACGGCATTCTTCTCTAACGTGAGCCACGAATTCAGAACGCCGCTCACCCTGATGCTGGGGCCGTTGGAAGAATTGCTCGGCGCCAATGATGCCATTCCTCCGCGGGTGACGGAGTTGCTATCAGTCACGTATCGCAACGGCCTGCGGCTCCAAAAGCTGGTCAACACGCTCCTCGAATTTTCGCGCATCGAAGCCGGACGCGTGCGCGCGTCGTACCAGCCCACGGACTTGGCTGCCTTCACCGCGGAACTTGCCTCCACCTTCCGAGCCGCCGTGGAAAAGGCCGGACTGGCGCTCATTGTCGATTGTTCTCCGCTGCCCGATCCGGTTTATGTGGATCGTGAAATGTGGGAGAAGGTGGTGTTGAACCTTCTCTCGAACGCCTTTAAATACACGTTCGAAGGCACTATCACGGTCCGCGTGAATGCGCGGGATGGACGAGCCAGGCTTTCGATCGAAGATACCGGTACCGGCATTCCGGAGCAGGAGTTGCCCCATCTGTTCGAGCGCTTTCACCGCGTGGAGGGCGCACGTGGAAGAACGCAGGAGGGTACCGGCATCGGCCTTGCGTTGGTGGCGGAATTGATCAAGCTGCACGGTGGAACGGTGGAGGCCAGCAGCATCGCAGGGCGGGGAAGCACATTCACGGTTTCCATTCCTTTCGGCGCCGCGGGCCAGATGGCGGCGCAAGTGCTGAGCGCTGGGCCGATTCATGCGGAGTCCTACGTCGAAGAAGCGGCGCGCTGGCTGCCGGTCGAGCAGAGGACGCTGATCGCGCCCGGAGTGTCCAGCGGCAAGGTGCTGGTGGCCGATGACAACGCCGATATGCGCCAGTACCTCGCGAAACTGCTTGCGGACCGTTACCAGGTGGAAACAGTTGCCAATGGCGAGCAAGCCTTGGCCTCTGTGCTGGACCATCCGCCCGACTTGGTACTGAGCGACGTCATGATGCCCGGGCTGGATGGGTTCGGCCTGCTGGAAGCGCTCCGCGAAAATCCGGAGACTCGTACGCTGCCTGTGATTTTGTTGTCGGCCCGAGCGGGCGAGGAGGCGCGCGTTGAGGGACTGGGCGCGGGCGCCAGCGATTACCTGGTGAAGCCCTTCACCGCACGTGAGCTGCTCGCGCGTGTGGGCGCTCACTTGGAAATGGCGCGCATCCGCGAGGAAGCCGCTCAGCGGGAGGAAGGACTGCGGGCCGAAGCGGAAGCCGCGCGAGACCGCGCAATTGGGGTCCTGGAAAGCATTCAGGACGGTTTTTTCAGTCTCGATAAGGATTGGCGATTCACTTATGTCAATGCAGCGGGCGAGCGCACTTTGGGCGCCAATCGTGAGGAATTACTCGGCAAGAGCCTTTGGGAACGCTACCCGGAGACCGTGGCCACGCGGGTGGACGATGAATATAGGCGCGCCGTCCGCGATCGCGTACCGGTGGAATTTGAGAACTTCTACGAACCTTGGCAGCGATGGTTCGCCGTCAAGGCATACCCGACCGAGCAGGGTGGACTCTCCGTCTATTTCTGCGACATAACGGCGCAGAAGCGTGCCCTAGAGGCGTTGCAGGAAAGCCAGGACCGCCTGCGCGCCATCTACGACGGCACGTATACCTATATCGGTCTCCTCGCGCCGGATGGAACGTTGCTCGAGGCCAACCGTGCATCGCTGGAATTCGCCAACAACACGCGCGCTGACGTGGTCGGACGGCCCTTTTGGGACGGGCCGTGGTTTACCGGCACGCCTGGGGCGCCAGAGCTCATTCGAGAGAGTGTGGCACGCGCGGCGCAGGGCGAGTTCATTCGTTTTGAAGCCACGGTGCGCCGGCCTTCGGGAGAGTGCCCCACGTTCGATATCTCCTTCCATCCGGTTCGAAATGAGTTGGGCGAGGTGGTGCTCATCGTGCCGGAAGGACGCGACATCACAGACCGGAAACGGACCGATGAACAATTGACGCGCTCCAACGAGCAGTTGACGCGGGTGAATCGTGAGTTGGAGGAGTTCGCTTATGTCGCGAGCCATGATCTTCAAGAACCGCTGCGCATCGTCAATATATACACGCAGCTCATTCTCAAAAACCTGGGCGCGGATAAAGCCGCGCTCGCCCAGTTTGCCAGTTTCGTGCAGCAAGGCGTCACACGCATGGATGCGCTCATTCACGATCTGCTGACGTTCTCGCGCGCCGTTCACGCCGATGAACTGCCGGTTGGGACGGCGGATCTGGGGGCGTCGTTGCGGGAGGCCATATCGGTACTGAAGAATCGCATCGAAGAGAGTGGCTCTGTGATCACTGTTGAGCCGCTGCCCACCGTGCGCGGCGACGCGTCGCAGTTGGCTCATGTGTTTCAAAACCTGCTCTCGAACGCGTTAAAGTACCGCAAGAAAGACACGCCGCCTCAAATTCGCATCTCGGCGAAGCAAGACGGCGCGAATTGGATTGTGTCGGTGCAGGACAACGGCATCGGGTTTGAATCAAAATACGCCGACCGCATCTTCGGGCTCTTCAAGCGCCTGCACAAAGAGGAATACCCAGGCACGGGGTTGGGGCTGGCCATTTGCAAGCGCATCGTGGAACGCTACGGCGGGCGCATCTGGGCGGAGGGAATTCCGGGCGTCGGTGCGACGTTTTTCTTCTTGCTGCAGGCCGTGGAATCTTGAGCGCCAGCGCGCAGGCGCAATCCAGCACGGCAGAGCCAAAACCAGACAGCGTATACTCGTCTCGAATATCACGACAAGCGGAGGAAGACCGATGCGACGGATGCTTCGATGGCACGAAGTGACCAATTTTTCTCAGGTGCGTTCCGGCAAATTAAAGTTTACGGCCGCACAAGTGAACCAGCTCAGTGAACAACTGGTGGGCCATATTACGTTGCCGCAGGATCCGGCTTATCCGGTAGGCCGCACCACGTTCATGAACGCTTTTCAGAACTTTCCGCAGCTCATCGTCTATTGCCAGGGATTCGCCGACGTGGTGCGATCCATCGCCTTCGCGAAGGAAGTTGGTCTGAAGCCGGTCTGCCGATCGGGCGGCCACAACACGGCGGGTTATTCGGTCAATGACGAAATGGTCATCGACGTGAGCGGGATCAACTACGTGCGCGTGGATCCGGACGCTCGCGTCGCATGGGTGGGAGCGGGCGCCAATTTTGCCCAGATCAACGCCGCGCTGGAATTGTACGGACTTCATATGCCGGGAGGTGGCTGCGAAACCGTGTGCGCAGCGGGCTACATGCAAGGCGGCGGATACGGCTTCACGTCTCTGATGTTCGGAATGAATTGCGATCAGGTGCTGGGTTTCCAAATGGCCCTGGCCGACGGTCGCATTGTGAAGGCCGATGCGAAGGAGAATCCGGACCTGTTTTGGGCCGTTCTCGGCGGCACCGGCAACAATTTCGGCGTGCTGCTGGAAATCCAATATCGTGTGCACCAGCTCGGCCAGTTATGGGGATTCGGGTTCAAGTGGCCGCTAGGGACCGCCGAGCAATCCGCGGCTGCCAGCATAGCTCTGCAGGTTTGGCAGGCGAATTTCACCGGTAAAGCGGTCCCGCAGAATCTCGGCCTTCAGGCCATGCTGGCGTACACCCAAGGCCCGGACCAGGATGCCTTGGCGCCATTTTTCTTGATTCGAGGTATGTTCAATGGCACGGAAGCCGGATGCGAAAACGTGCTGGAACCATTGCTCAAGCTGATGCCGAATGTGGAACAGTATCGCGATATCTGGCGCGCGGGAACGTACCGCGATTTGAACGTGTATCTGCTCACTTATCCAACGGAGCTTCCAGCCGACATACCCAATTCCGCGCGATCGGTTGCCAAATCCCATATCGTCGGCCGCCAATTGGCTGTCGCCGAATTCGCGTCCATTCTGGAGCTTTTCGGCTCATCGGGGAACGAGGACAATTTTATTGGCTTCGAGCCCTATGGTGGTGCTATTAACGCCGTCGCTCCGGATGCCAATGCGTTTTGGCATCGCAGGGCGGCGATGGATGTGTTCCTGTTCTCGTTCTGGTTGCATGAAGCCGATCGCGGCGCAGCTTTGGCCTACGTGAGCGATTTCGACCGTGTAGTTCAACCGTTGTCCAACGGCTGCTCCTATCAGAACTATCCCAACCGCCAGATCCAAGATTTTGGCAACGTTTATTTTGGCGGCAATCTTCCCCGCCTGCTGCAGGTCAAGGAAACCTACGATCCGGATAATTTCTTCACCTTTCCTCAGGGTCTGGGATCGATAGCGAAGGCTGCCGGCAGCTAACTCGTAGTGGATACCGCCCAAAGTTGGATGACTATCTCGGCGGTCACAGGAGCAATCTAGCCGAGACCGGCGCAAGTCGAAGATGGGCAGTTAGTCGCCAGTAGCTATTGTTGCCGCTCCGCGATCATTTCGCCTTCGACGGTCTCCACCAGCAGGCGCATTACTGCTCCCTGCGGGTCCGTTACGAAATGGAACGTAGACTTAGGGCTGACGAACGTGGTTTCAGTTTGCGCCATCAAGCGTACCTTGCCTCCGTAATCCGCAATCAGGTGGTCATCCTCGAGCCGAATCCGCACGGGCCCCTTTCCGCGGATCGTATAGGCCCCGACGTATTTGGCGAGTACGGCGGCAGGCACGGTAACAGCTCCGTCCGATAACTTGCCGACAATGTGAACCCGATCCTTTTCGTTCTCGGCGCAGACGTATTCGATCAACTCGACCCCGGGGGCCAGAATCAAGTTGGTGTGGAGCGTCCATGGCTCCGCGTAGGCGCCCGGGTCGTTGTAAGTCAGATCAAGGCTGATATGGCTGTGATCAACGCGACGGTAACGCTCCTCCATCCGAAGGGCCTCGGTGTGGGGATTTCCGGAGTAGTCCAGCCAGGTGCGGTCGTTGAATCCCAGACTTTCTACCACCAGCGTATCGCCCTCCCACCGGCCGGTTGAGTATCCCATCCAGGAGGGGTTCGGGTCGGATGGCGGCTGGCGAACATCGAGGAAGATCTGCCGGTAGGTTAGATCCTCGTAAAGGATGACAATCAGGGTGGGCGTTTGCACGATTTTAGCGATCTGCCGGTCGAAACCGAGTGCCGGACCTCCGGGAAGGCACGTGATCGTCCAGCGATCCCTGGTCAAATTCTCCAGGCGTTGTTGACGGACTTTCTCGGTCCAGGATTGGGCTGTGGCAGGGTCCAATCCTTCGCGAACGTTGAAGAAGTAGGGGCCAAAATCCAACTGCCACGTTCCTGACAGATCGGGCGTAAGCGGCGCGGCTTTCGACGCGAGGACCCCTGCCGGGCTTGAGCCTTGGCCGTGTGCGCACATCGCGCTCAGGACGGTGGCAAGAATGAAATCACGCATGGTGTTCTCCGTTGAAAGCCATTGTGTGGCCTCAGGTGGCCTGAACGTGAGAACGTGCGCGACCGGAACGGCACGTACGTTTTGTAATCAAGGATTTGCGAATTTTCACTTTCTCCGGCGATCCCCTATAATCGCCGCATGGCTTCGGGCGTCAATCCAGCGAACGTGCGGCGCCAGCTTGAGCAGGTGATCAATAGCAAGGCATTTGCATCCTCCGCGCGATCCGGCAAACTCCTTCGCTTTCTCGTGGAAGAAACGCTCAACGGCAACGCCGGCGAATTGAAGGAATACACGCTCGGGGTGAAGGCCCTGGCGCGGCGCGATTCATTCGACCCTCGTACCGACCCGATTGTCAGGGCGGAGGCCTCGCGGTTGCGGACCCGGCTGGCACTCTATTATGCAACCGAGGGCCTGGAGGATGCGGTGGCGATCTCTCTGCCCAGGGGCAGTTATGTGCCGGTGTTTGAGAGTCGCTCGCTGAATCAGGCAGCTGCGCCCGTTCATTCGGACCGACGATGGAAAATTGCAGCGCTGGTATGCGCCGCCGTGGCCGTTATCGCCGTGTGGTGGTCCTTGCGCGCCAAAGATCGTCGCTTGGCGCCGCTGCGGCGTTTCGAAATCGAACTCCGATCCGGCGGATCGCTGGGCGGATCGGTCAGCTCCGACGTAGCGATCTCACCCGATGGCGCCCGGCTGGTATTCATCGCGCAGGACACCCACGCAGTCGCGCACCTGTATGCGATGCGGCTCGACCAGGGAAACGCCGTGGTCCTGGAAGGAACCGAAGGAGCACGCGATCCGTTCTTTTCTCCCGACGGACAATGGATCGCGTTCCAGGGAAACGGCAAGCTCAGGAAAATTCCTGCAACCGGCGGACCGCCGGTCGTTTTGTGCAACGCCGGCGATTCTCACGGCGGAACCTGGAGCACGGACGGCAATATTTATGCTGTGCTGGATACCACCGGCAAAATCTGGCGGATTCCGGCTAATGGAGGCGGCCCCATGGCGGTGGCCAATCTTTCTCCCTCCCTGCTCGCCTACCCACAGGTCCTTCCTGGTGCGAGCGCTCTGTTACTGACCAGCGCGCTTGGAGGCGCGGATGAAACCACCATCGAGGTTCTTTCGCTGAAAGACGGAAGTCGCAAGGTAGTAGGGCACGGCGGCACAGCCGCCCGCTATCTCCCGAACGGATACCCTGTCTACGTGAGCGGCGGTACCCTATTCGCCGTGGCCTTCGATGCGGTCCGCCGTGAGACGCGGGGCGCTCCTGTTGCGATCCTGAACGACGTGGCGTACTCGGCAACGCAGGGCTTTGCCCAGATTAGCTTCTCGGAAAGCGCAACAGCCGTCTATCGCCGTAGCAGTAACCTTTTATCGATTGAATGGCTGGACGCTTCCGGCAAGACCGAGCCACTGGTATCCGCGCCCGCACGATATGTTCGTCCCCGGCTGTCGCCGGACGGGCTCCGGCTGGCTTTTGGCATCGCCGAAGCCTCCGGTCTGAGCTCGTGGATTTTCGACATTCGCAAGGGAACTTTAACGCGCCTCCCGCCGGGCGATGGCTCCCTGAGCCAGCCCATGTGGACTCCCGACGGACGGTTCCTTTTGTTCGGCGGCCTACGTCAGATATCCTGGCTGCCCGGTGACGGAGCCGGGGAACCAAAGCCGCTGTTCGACGGGCAGGTTCGGCAAATCCCTCTTTCCATGACTCCGGATGGGCGAACGCTCGTCTATCTGAGATTCGGCGCGGTCACGGGGCCGGACCTCTGGACCGTGCCGGTAGAAAACACGAAGGACGTGCTTCGCGCTGGAATGCCTGAAGCATTTCAGGCCACGTCGGCGTTTGAGAGCCAGGCTCGTTTTTCGACCGATGGGCAATGGATCGCATACAACTCCACGGCGTCGGGGTCATGGGAAATTTATGTGCAGAGATTCCCGCCGCGCGGCCGTCCGGTGCGGGTTTCAGTCGGCAGCGGCCGGATTCCGATGTGGTCCGCAACTAAACAAGAGCTATTTTACGCAACCGAACGGCAGCGGATCATGAAAGTGTCCTACGCTATTCGGGATGGCGCATTCGTCCCTTCACCACCGGTCGCGTGGACGGAAACCCGATTTGCCGACACGGGCGTCGTCCCGGCACTGGATCTCGATCCGGATGGTAAACGCTTCGCCGCGCTGATGCCGGCCGATCCACCAGGTCAGCAGCAATCACCCAACCATGCGACCGTGCTTCTCAATTTCTTCGACGAGGTTGAACGCCGGGTTGCGGCCCACAAGTAGCAAGCTACATCCCCGGCCCGCCGCGCGGGGCCGTCGACCCCGTAGAGACGTTAAGAGCGCAGTAACGCCCTCGAAACAGCGTTCGAAGAAGTGTGGCCGGATTAGGACCGGCAAGTTACTTCAGCGCGGGTAATTCAGGCTTGCCTTCTGGAGAGCGCTCATCGACGGCAATAGCAAAATAGCCGCTCACTGCGTAGGTGCTCATGACGGCCACCATGTCCATCGTGCCGCGCTTACCCCACAATTCGACGGCCTTCGCGAAGGTCACGGAATCGATTTTCTTGTCCTGGAACATCTGGCGGCCGAAACGGATGACGGTGGCGTCTTTTTCATTCAAACCGGCGAGCGATCGTTTGTGTCGAACGACGTCGATCAACTGGGCGTCGAGTCCGGCCTTGAGGCCGATGGCCTCGTGCCCATTCCACTCCAGGTTGTAGTTGGTTTCGCGGCAGGCCACCAAAATCGCGAGTTCACGTGTGCGCGGATCCAGCGTTCCGCCTGGCACGGCGGCGTCATGCAAATCATGCAACGCCTGCGCGACGGCAACATTATAGGCAGCGAAGGCGAGAGGACCGCGCAGGATGCCATCCTTGCCGGCGCCCGGTAAGGTGTCGAAAATCTTCTGGCCCTTCGCGTCCATATCGGACTTCTTCAGATACGGCAGGCGGGCCCGCGATTGGGGATCAAGGTCGGCAGAGAGCTTCGATTGCGCATACGCGATGAAGGCCGCCGACGCTGCTAGCAGGAGCGCGGCCCACCAGCGCAAGGATGGGGACGGGGTCATATGTGTTTTTTCCTTCGTTGATTTTACTTCATAGGCTGGGCGCACACGGCGCGGCTTCTCCGGGCCGGCCTAAACCGAAGTAATGCGCGGAGTGTCATACTTGACAAAACGACAACTCGATCGAGCACACATGCTCGGAAGTTTTGCCCGTGCGTCGTTGATCTCGATTTGAATCCCGATCCCGGAGGAGACGGACTATGCATAAGACGATCGTTGCTGCTGCCGCAGTGCTTCTCACAGTTCAGGGCGTGTGCCTCGCACAACCGCCCGGCATCACTCGCGAGATGATCGAGCGGGCGTTGCCTCTCGAAGGCGCGCCGCTCGCTGAGCCTGGACCGTACAAGGTCACGTCCGAAGGCGCGTTCGGCTCGCCCGGCCATCTCGTGTTTCGCCCGGCGACGCTTGACGCGTTTCCAAAGAAGGACACCTTGCCCGTGATGGTATGGGGCAACGGCGGTTGTGCGATCGACAGCACGCGCTACTCGGGCTTTCTAACCACGATCGCCTCGCACGGTTTCCTGGTGCTGGGCACAGTCCCTCAGGAAGGCGCACCGCGACGACAGGCAACTGCCGATGACTTGCGCGCCGCGATCGACTGGGCGGACAAAGAAAATGCCCGATCCGGCTCGCCGCTGAAAGGCAAGATCGCCACGGACAAAGTCGCGGTCATGGGTCAGTCGTGCGGAGGATTTCTCTCGGTCGCGCTCGGCGCCGATCCCCGCGTCAAGACGATCGGCGTGTTCAATTCAGGCGTGCAGAAAGCGACGCCCGGCGCTCAGCCGTCGGCGTTTCCTACTTCGGACGACCTGCCCAAATTGCACGGGCCAGTGCTGCTCATCAATGGCAGCGACCCCGACTTCATGATGGCGACGTCGGCGGCGACGTTCGACATGATCAACCACGTGCCGGCGTTCTACGGCGCCCGGCACAACGCCGGCCACACCGCGACCGTCTTTCATCCTGGCGGCGGCGAGTTCGCCAATGTCGCGTCGAACTGGCTCATGTGGACGTTCAAAGGCGACAAGAAGGCCGGCGCCATGTTCGTCGGCAAGAACTGCGGCCTCTGCACCAATCCGAACTGGGACGTGCGATCGAAAGGGATCAAGGAATGAAATGGCAGATCGCTCTCGCGGTAGTCGTTGGCTGCGCGGCACCTGTCGTCTCCGCCCAGAGTTCTTCCACTTGGTCTCCTTCGTCTTCGTTTCCACGCGGCAGCAGCATGCAGAGCTGGCAGAATCCCGGAATGAAGAACGTGCTTGCGAAGTGCAAGAATCCGCCGCCGCCGTTCTCGATTCCCGGCGCCGGCCAGTCGGCGAACGCGAACGCAGCGCCGCCGGCTCCCGTTCTTCCAGCCACGGCCGCAATTCCCGGCGTTCTCGCCGCCGGGCAGTCGTGGAAGGTCGTCTGGTCCTGGGAGGGCAATAACGTTGACGGCCCCATCGCCGGCGAGAACGGCACGGTGTTATTCGCGAACAACGACGCGAGCAACGTCATGCAACTCGACCCATCGACGGGCCTCGCCAAGATCGTCTACCGCAACACGAACACCGGCGGCGCGGTCTCGCGCAGTAAGAACGGCGCGCTGTTCGTCGCCGAACGCGGGCTCGGCTCGGCCATCGAACAGCTGGAGCCTCAACGGAAGATGCTGGCGAACTCATTCCACGGCGAGCCGCTCGAATGCGTCGGTGGCGTCATAAACGATTTGATGGCCGACGCGCGCGGTGGCGTCTATTTCTCGGTCACCGGCGCCACCGGCAGCGGAGTGTTCTACGCTGACTCGAAAGGCGTGGTCTCGAAGTATGGGAACAATGTTCCGCTCGCCAACGGGATTATCTTAAGTCCTGATGAAAAGACCCTCTACGTCACAAACGGCGCAGTGGTGTTCGCGTTCGACGTGAAGCCTGACGGCTCGCTCACCAATCAGCGCGAGTTCGGCAAACTGCGGGGCGGTGAGGGCGGCGACGGTTCGGCCGTCGATCAGCAGGGCCGTGTCTATGTTGCGACGGGTAAGTCGGTGGATGTTTTCGCGCCAGACGGCAAGTTCGCCGGCAGCATCCCAGGCCCGGAAGGCCTGCACGGCACATTCTTCGGCGGCCGCGACAAGAGGACGCTCTTCGGCATCGTGTTTTACGGCGGATGGGGGACGCCAAGCGCGCGAAACAGTATCATCGCGATTCCGGCCATCGCGCAGGGTTATACCGGGCGAGCGAAGTAGTTCCACGCGATTCACCAACACCTCAATCCGCGGACCGAGGGAGAGTTTGCCGGCGCATATTCCAAGTCGACGGAACAGATGTGAGTTCTGACGGTCTGAATGGTTGCCGCGAACGCCGTTTCCGGACCGCAAATGGCACAGATCACAATAGGCGACTAGAACGAAGCCGCTGGCGTGGCGGACGCTTCACGTGGATAAAAGTACGAGCAGTCGGGTAGCGCGAGCAGTATTTTGTGGGTCACAAAGGAGGTCTCTGTGACCCATCTTCGCAAAGTCATGCTGGGGAACTCCAGCGACGTAACTTCTCTTCA